>NZ_AEJB01000038.1 GCF_000331005.1 Streptomyces turgidiscabies Car8 | reverse complement strand
TACTGCTGCTCCGCAGCTACAGCTCGCTGACTTACAAGTACAAGCCCGTCGAGTCCTCGGACCCCTCGAACCGGTCCGCCGCGACGGCATGCAGATCACGCTCACGCATCAGCACGTACGCCACCCCGCGCACCTCGACCTCGGCGAGATCCTCCGGGTCGTACAGCACACGGTCGCCCGGCTCCACCGTCCGTACGTTCTGCCCGACCGCGACGACCTCCGCCCAGGCCAGCCTGCGCCCGACGGCCGCGGTGGCGGGAATCAGGATCCCGCCACCGGAACGCCGCTCACCCTCGCTGGCGTCCTGCCGCACGAGCACACGGTCGTGCAGCATCCGGATGGGCAGCTTGTCGTGATGGATGCTCTTCTCACTGCTTTTGGCGCTCACGCTCCGAACCTACCTGTCCCGTCAGCCCCTGCGCCGCCGGGTCCCGAGAGTGAGCAGCCCGACGAGCCCCACGACGACGAGGGCGACGGGCACGATCCGCTCCAGCCTCGGAGCACCCTCCTCGTCGACGAACTGTCCCTTGACGTCGCCGACGACACGGTTGACGCCGACGTAGGCGCGCCCGAGGGTGTGATCGATGTTCGAGACGACCTTGGCCTTGGCATCGCCGACGATCGTCTTCGGGTGCACCCGCACCCCGATCTCGTCGAGCGTCTCGGCCAACGTCTCGCGCCGGCGCCTGATGTCCGCCTCGATCTGCGTCGGGGTTCTGCTGTCCGAGGTGTCCGCCACCGTACGCCCTCCGAAGTCCGCTGGATGCTTTGCTCCGGACAGTCTGTCAGTTCCGCCTCCGGCCGCACTGTCAGCACCCCCGGTTAGGCTCGGACCGGTGCCCTTTCGCGGGCGCGCGAGGACTCACGAGGACGTACGAGGAGACCAGACGGATGAGCGAGCGACTCCAGCCCGGTGATGTGGCCCCCGCCTTCACCCTGCCCGACGCCGACGGCAACGAGGTGTCGCTGGCCGACCACAAGGGCCGCAAGGTCATCGTCTACTTCTACCCGGCCGCCCTGACCCCCGGCTGCACGAAGCAGGCCTGCGACTTCACGGACAACCTCGAACTGCTGGCCGGCGCGGGGTACGACGTGATCGGCATCTCCCCCGACAAGCCGGAGAAGCTCGCGAAGTTCCGCGAGAAGGAGAGCCTGAAGGTCACCCTCCTCGGCGACACGGACAAGACGGTCCTGGAGGCGTACGCCGCCTTCGGCGAGAAGACGAACTACGGCAAGACGTACATGGGCGTCATCCGCTCCACGATCGTGGTGGACGAGGAGGGCAAGGTGGAACGGGCCCTGTACAACGTCCGGGCTACGGGCCACGTGGCGAAGATCATCAAGGACCTGGCTATCTGAGGGTCCACTTTCTGTCTGAGCGAGCGCCCGCACCGGGGTGACCCGGCGCGGGCCGCTTCACGTTTCGGGCGTGACTGTCCGATGAGCTGTTCGTTACTCCGTACGGGCTGCGAACGTGCGGCCGGGACGGAGGGGGAACATGACTGTTCGGTACACCCGCGAGTTGCTGCAAGAGGCGGCTCGCCGAGCGCGGCACATCGACGACGCGCTCCGCTGGTGCGGAGGCAACCCCACGCCTGGCAGCAGGCGCTATCTGCGCCAGAAGATGGCGGAAGCGGAAATCGACATCTCACATTTCGCGACGAACCAGGTCCGGCACACCGAGGAGAAACTACGCGCTGCCGTGGCGGAGTCGACCAGCATCAAGGACGTCGTACGAAGCCTCGGAATCAGTCAGGTCGGCGGCAATCAGACCCACATCAGTCGCCGTATCGCCAAGTTCGGAATCGACACGAGCCACTTCGGCCCGGTACGGCGACAGCGTCCCAAGGGTTCGCTCGGGAACCCTCTGAGCCTCCGCTGCGCCGAGGACGGGAGAGTGCCGGGCCAACGCCTGCGCCGCGCGCTGCTCCACAGCGGAGTTGAGGAGCGCTGCACGATGTGCGGCACAGGCCCGGAACGGAACGGTCGTCCGCTCAAACTTGAGGTGGACCACATCAACGGAGACTGGTGGGACAACCGCCCGAACAACCTTCAGCTGCTCTGCCCCAACTGCCATGCGGTGACGGATACTTACCGGGGTCGCAAGCGGAGGAACCAGGGATGAGTTCTCCGAAGTACACGGGCGACCTGCTTGCCCGTACCGCAGTTGCCTCCACAAGCCTGGCCGATCTGATGCGCAGACTGAACGCTCCGATGGGCAGCGGACCACGCACCTACCTGCTGAAGCGGCTTAAGCACTACGCGATCGACATATCCCACTTCGCAGACGAGCCGATGCCCGAACGCGAGCGCCGAAGCTACTCGAAGGAGCTTCTGCAGGAAGCGGCCTACCATGCGTACAGCGTCCGGGAGATGCTGGAATACATGGGGTTTGATCCGCGTGACAGTCCGTACGGTCACGTTCGAAAGAAACTCGACCAGTTCGGGATCGACACCTCCCACTTCACCAGTGGGCGCAGATACGGACCAGGGATCCTGCCTCGCAGCCAACTCGTACCTGCCGTCGCCGCCTCACGGAGCATGGCGGGTGTGCTCAAGCTGCTCGGCATCGTCGACAATGGAGCGGCACGGGCGCGGCTCAAGCAGAGTGTGAAAACCCACAACGTGCCGATCGACCATTTCTCCGGCCAGGGTCACGGCCGCGGTGTTCCGGGCAAGAACCGCAAGACCGCAGCCCAAATCCTGGTGCGGTTGGAGTCTGGTTCTTCCCGCACGAGGACGACGCAGCTGAGACGGGCACTCGACGACCTGGACGTTCCGCACGCCTGTGACACCTGCGGCACTGGGGACATCTGGCAGGGCAAACGCCTCGTCCTTGAGATCGACCACATCAACGGAGACTGGTTGGACAACCGCAAGGAAAATCTGCGGTACCTGTGCCCGTCGTGCCATAGCCAGACGAAGACCTTCGCGAATCGATCTCGCCTTACGACCTCACCGCAGCGCACAGTAGAGTAAGCGCGGACGGGTCCGTACCCCAGCTGGCCAGAGGGCGCCGGTTTAGGTCCGGTGTGTCGTGGGTTCAAATCCCACCGGGCCCACAGGGAAAAAGGCTCCGATACCTTCAGATCGAAGGTATCGGAGCCACTCTCGAAAATCAGCCCAACAACTCCCGAACCACCGGCACCAACCCCCGGAACGCCTGCCCCCTATGGCTGATCGCGTTCTTCTCCGCTGACGTCAGCTCGGCGCAAGTCCGTGTCTCGCCCTCCGGCTGGAGGATCGGGTCGTAGCCGAAGCCGCCCGTGCCCACCGGTGCGTGGCGCAGTACGCCCCTCAACTGGCCCTCGACCACCCTCTCCGTGCCGTCCGGAAGTGCCAGGGCCGCCGCGCAGGCGAAGTGGGCGCCCCGGTGTTCGTCCGCGATGTCGGAGAGCTGGGCGAGCAGCAGGTCCAGGTTGGCCTGGTCGTCGCCGTGGCGGCCGGACCAGCGGGCCGAGAAGATGCCGGGGGCGCCGTTCAGGACGTTGACGCACAGGCCCGAGTCGTCGGCCACCGCCGGGAGGCCGGTCGCCTGGGCCAGGGCATGGGCCTTGAGGAGGGCGTTCTCCGCGAAGGTGACGCCTGTTTCCTTGACGTCGGGGATGTCGGGGTAGGCCTCCGCGCCGACCAGGTCCATGGGGAGGGCCGCGTCGGCGAGGATCTGCCGCAGCTCGGTGATCTTTCCGGCGTTACGGGTGGCGAGGATCAGGCGTGTCATGGCGTCCAGTATCGCGGGCTCAGCCACTACCACCCCCGCCGTTCACGACGGTTACGACGTGCAGACCTTCGTCAGTTCGCCCGCCGCGTCCGTGACGCCGCTGATGTCCGGGGTCTGGTCGCCGTTCTTGACGGCCGTACGGACGTTGTCCACAGCCTGGTTGAGGCCGTCGACCGCCTTGTTGACGTCGGCGTTGTCGGTCTTGTCGCCGAGGTCGCTGAGGTTCTTGTCGATCGAGGTGAGGGCCTCCTCGAGCTGCGTCGGGTCGTTCGCGGCGCTGTTGACGGCCTGCTGGAGGTTGGAGACGCTGGTGGCGACGGCGTCGGCGGTCTGGACGCAGTCCAGGGCCTTGTTGACGGCGTCGCAGCCGGTGGTGAGCCCGGCGGTCAGCGCGACGGCGGCCACGGTGGCGGCGACGGCGATGGTGCGGCGGCCGGGTCGGCGGCTCACGGCCATGGTGATGGTTCCCCTCGTTCGGTGATCGGTGGTGATCGGTCGGGGCGCGGCGGTGGGAGTGGGACGGCGGTGTCCCGCGCGTTCGTTCGCTCGTGCGTTCGGCCCCTGACAGTTGGCCGGGCGTACAGCGGTGTGCCGTACGCCCGTACCGATGAAGACGCGATGCCTGGCGGTGCGGTTGCCCGCGTCCGGCACCTTACTTGGTGAGCCCTTTACCTTTCCAGGGCGGTGTCCAGTGCCTTGCGCTGGAGGGCCGCCAGGTCCGCGCAGCCGGCCACCGCGAGGTCGAGGATGGAGTTCAGCTCGTCGCGGGCGAACGGTTCGGCTTCGGCGGTGCCCTGGACCTCTACGAAGCGGCCGTCTCCGGTGCAGACGACGTTCATGTCGGTCTCCGCGCGGACGTCTTCCTCGTAGCAGAGGTCCAGCAACGGCACTCCGCCGACGATGCCGACCGAGACCGCGCTCACCGTGCCGGTGAGGGGCTGGCGGCTTGCGCGGATCAGCTTCTTGCCCTGGGCCCAGGTGATGGCGTCGGCGAGGGCGACGTACGCGCCGGTGATGGCCGCCGTGCGGGTGCCGCCGTCGGCCTGGAGGACGTCGCAGTCGAGGACGATCGTGTTCTCGCCGAGCGCCTTGTAGTCGATGACCGCGCGGAGGGAGCGGCCGATGAGGCGGCTGATCTCGTGCGTACGGCCGCCGATCTTGCCGCGGACCGACTCGCGGTCGCCGCGGGTGTTGGTGGCGCGCGGAAGCATCGAGTATTCGGCGGTGACCCAGCCCTCGCCGCTGCCCTTGCGCCAACGCGGGACGCCCTCGGTGACGGAGGCGGTGCAGAAGACCTTCGTGTCGCCGAAGGAGACGAGGACGGAGCCCTCGGCGTGCTTGCTCCACCCGCGTTCGATGGTGACGGGGCGGAGTTGTTCGGGCGTGCGGCCGTCGATACGTGACATGGCGACGAGCCTAGCCGTAACGGGGGAAGGGGCCCTTCCCGTGGTGGGGAAGGGCCCTTCGGGGGTGAACAACCGTGCCGGATACGGGAGTTCGAGCTCGGGATCTACATCATGTCTTCGATGTCGGCCGCGATGGGGTCGGCGTCCGTGCCGATGACGACCTGGATGGCGGTGCCCATCTTGACGACGCCGTGGGCGCCGGCGGCCTTGAGGGCGGCGTCGTCGACCAGTGCGGGGTCGATGACCTCGCAGCGGAGGCGGGTGATGCAGCCTTCGACTTCTTCGATGTTGTCGAGGCCGCCGAGTCCGGCGACGATCTTCTCTGCCTTGGTGGACATGTCCTACTCCCTGCTCCGAACCACTTTGTCGCAGTAACCCACAGTTGGCCGATCTTCGCGAGCGGTCATGGCGTACCTCCCGTGCCTCCCGACGGATGGGTTTCCCGACACGGTACGACCGTCCTCGCCGACTGGTCTACACCAGTCGGACGGGAGTCTCCAAACCCGGTCTCCAACATCATCCCGATCGGGCCGCGCTTGCAGGGCTCGAAGATCATCGATTTCCGGTGCAAATCGTGGGTTCCTTATGCGGCCTTCACCGTGCTACAACATGGTCTACACCACTGAGTGGTGTAGACCATGTACTCGTTGGAGGAAGTATGAGCACCGCCACCGCGACGGCGGTCCCCTCGAAAAAGAGGGGATCCGGCCTGTTCCAGGGCCTGCAGAAGGTCGGCCGCAGCCTGCAGCTCCCGATCGCCGTACTTCCGGCGGCGGGTCTCCTGCTCCGGCTCGGCCAGGCCGACTCGCAGGAAAGGTTCCACATCCCGGCCGATGTGGCGAAGGTCTTCGCCGGAGCGGGCGGCGCCCTGCTGGACGGCTCCTTCGGTCTGCCCCTGCTGTTCTGTATAGGCGTGGCCATCGGCTTCGCGAAGAAGTCCGACGGCTCGACGGCGCTGGCCGCCGTGGTCGGGTTCCTCACCTACTACGCGGTGATCCACCAGTACCCGATCAAGGACGGCCACGACGGCGCCACCTACACCGGGACCGGACTCGGCGGCGGCTTCTGGCAGAAGGGCACCGAGGCCGCGCAGGCCGCGACCTTCGAGAACCCCGGCGTGCTCGGTGGCATCATCCTCGGCCTCCTGACGGCGGTGCTCTGGCAGCGCTATCACCGCAAGCAGCTCGTCGACTGGCTCGGCTTCTTCAACGGCCGCCGGCTCGTGCCGATCATCACGGCCGCCCTCGGTACCGTGCTCGGTGTCCTGGTCGTCGTGGGCTGGCAGCCGATCGGTGATGTCATCACCAACTTCGGTGAGTGGATGACCGGTCTGGGTTCCTTCGGCGCCGCGCTCTTCGGTCTCATCAACCGCGCGCTGATCCCGATCGGCATGCACCAGTTCGTGAACTCGGTGGCCTGGTTCCAGATCGGCGACTTCACCAACTCCGCCGGCACGGTCTTCCACGGCGACCTGCCGCGCTTCTTCGGCGGCGACCCGTCCGCCGGTATGTTCATGACCGGCTTCTTCCCGATCATGATGTTCGGCCTGCCGGCCGCCGCCCTCGCGATCGCGCACTCCGCCCGGCCCGAGCGCCGCAAGGCCGTGCTGGGCATGATGATGTCGATGGCGCTGACCTCGTTCGTCACGGGCGTCACCGAGCCGATCGAGTTCACCTTCATGTTCATCGCCCCGGTGCTGTACGCCATCCACGCGGTCCTCACCGCTATCTCGATGGCCGTGACCTGGGCCCTGGGCATGCACATGGGCTTCAGCTTCTCGGCCGGCTTCATCGACGTCTTCATCAACTGGGGCATCTCCACCAAGCCCTGGCTGCTGATCCCGATCGGCCTCGTCTTCGGCGCCGTCTACTACTTCGTCTTCCGGTTCGCCATCACCAAGTTCAACCTCCCCACCCCCGGCCGCGAGCCCGAGGAGGAGGTCGAGGACCTCACCAAGGCGTGAGAGCCCGGGCGTACGGCCGTACCGCATGACAAGGGCCCCGGAACCGCACGGTTCCGGGGCCTTCGTGTGCCTGCGCGGCGTCAGATCTCGTACGTCACCCGGGGCGTCGCCAGTTCCACCGGGCCCCGGAACACCTCGCGGGCGTGGGCCAGGTTGACCTGCGGGTCGGTCCACGGGGGGATGTGGGTCAGGACGAGCTTGTGCGCGCCCGCGCGATTCGCCGTCTGGCCCGCCTCGCGGCCGTTGAGGTGCAGGTCCGGGATGTTCTCCTTGCCGTGCGTGAACGCGGCCTCGCAGAGGAACAGGTCGGTGTTCCGGGCGAGTTGCTCCAGCGTGTCGCTGACGCCGGTGTCCCCGGAGTACGTCAGGGACTTCCCGCCATGCTCGATACGGATGCCGTACGCCTCCACCGGGTGCCGCACCCGCTCGGTGTGGACGGTGAAGGGGCCGATGTCGAACGTGCTCGGCTTGACCGTGTGGAAGTCGAAGACCTCGCTCATGGAGGAGGCGGTGGGGGTGTCCGCGTAGGCGGTGGTGAGGCGGTGCTCGGTGCCCTCGGGGCCGTAGACCGGGATCGGATCGCAGCGCCCGCCCTCGTGGCGGTAGTACCGTGCGACGAAGTACGCGCACATGTCGATGCAGTGATCGGCGTGCAGATGGCTGAGAAAGATCGCGTCGAGGTCGTAGAGACCGCAGTGGCGCTGCAACTCGCCAAGGGCACCGTTGCCCATGTCGAGAAGCAGCCGGAAGCCGTCGGCCTCTACGAGGTAGCTCGAACAGGCCGATTCCGCGGACGGGAACGACCCTGAGCAGCCGACGACGGTGAGCTTCATAAAGCAGAAACCTCCGCTGGCGGGGAGCGTCAAAACAAACGTGACGGGGTTCTTGCGGTGCTGTCGAGCGTAAGGCGCAAAACCCCCCGTCGCTCCTCCGTCAAGGGCTGTTGTGGGCGAACTCACCTGTGCTGTCACCGGTTCGGCTGGACGTGAAGCACCGGTAGGGCGGCGTCGTGCGGAGTGCGCCGGTACCGTCTTCCGTATGGACACGTCATGGTGGCTCGCCCTGGCGGCCGTCGTGCTGCTCGCGCTGGTCGCGGCGCTGGTGGACGGCTGGGGGCGCGGGCATCGGTCCCCGAGGCGCGGGGGCAGGCCGCCGGGGCAGCCCGGGGAGCCGAAAGGGCAGCGGGGGCGGTCTGCGCGGCCCCGGCCCGCGGAGATCTGGTGGGCGAACGTGCCCTTCGAGGACGGTCCGGGGGGCAAGGACCGGCCATGTCTGGTGCTCGCGGTGCGCGGGCGGCGCGCGACGGTCGCGAAGATCACCAGCAAGTACCACGACGAGCGGCCCGGGGTGATCCCGCTGCCGCCGGGTGCGGTGGGTGACGCCCAGGGCCGGCCGAGTTTCCTGGAGACGGGCGAACTGCGTGACCTGCCGGTCAACGAGTTCCGGCGGCGGGTGGGGGTGGTGGACCCGGCCCTGTGGGACCAGGTCCGACACCTCGCGTCCTAGGTCCT
>NZ_AEJB01000037.1 GCF_000331005.1 Streptomyces turgidiscabies Car8 | reverse complement strand
CCCACCTGCGGCAAACCCCGTAAAGGTCCTCCCGGGTTACGTTGGTCGGAAGCCGGACCGGACCCGACCGAACGGAACCGCGATGCCCTTCACCCGACTGGCCACAGCGACAACCCCCACCTGCCACCTCGGACTGGGCCTCGCCGCAGTCGCCCGCCCCGGCTACATCAACCTCGGCCGGGACCGCGACCTCGGAGAGGACCGCAGCGTCGAGTCCCTGCGCACCCGCACCCACGAGCTCCTCGACGCCGCCTACGCCCAAGGCGTGCGCTACGTCGACGTGGCCCGCTCGTACGGCCGCTCGGAGGAGTTCCTCGCAGGCTGGCTGCAGGCGCGCCCCGACATCGACGACGTCGTCGTCGGCAGCAAGTGGGGCTACACCTACACCGCCGACTGGACCACCGACGCCGAGCGGCACGAGGTCAAGGACCACAGCCTCACGACGTACGAGCGTCAGCGCGCCGAATCCGGTCAACTGCTCGGCGGCCGCCTGGACCTCTACCAGATCCACTCGCTGACCCCCGAGAGCCCGGCCCTGGCGGACAAGGAACTCCACGCCCGTCTCGCCGAGGCCGCGGCGGAGGGTCTGACCATCGGTTTCTCCACCAGCGGCCCCGCCCAGGCCGACACCGTCCGCGCCGCCCTCGCCGTCACGGTCGACGGTGAGCCCCTCTTCCGTACCGTCCAGTCGACGTACAACGTCCTGGAGACCTCCGCCGGGCCCGCGCTGGCCGAGGCCCATGACGCCGGACTGACGGTGATCGTCAAGGAGGGCATGGCCAACGGCCGCCTCGCCACCGGGCAGGCGCCCGATGCCGTACGGGCGGTCGCCGAGGAGACGGGGCTCGGCGCCGACGCCGTCGCCCTCGCGGTGGTGCTGCGGCAGCCGTGGGCGGGGGTCGTGCTGTCCGGCGCGGCCACGGCGGGCCAGCTCGCCTCGAATCTGCACGCGGCGGTCGTCGACCTCGACGAGGACCAGCTGTCGCGGCTGGCCGCGCTGGTCGAGGAGCCGTCCGCCTACTGGGAGCGGCGCGGGCAGCTGCCCTGGCACTGAGACGCACGTGAAGCGAGCTGAGATGAGACGCTCACGCCCATCGTGAGACATCAATGTCTCATTTGGGGTATCGTTGTCTCATGTCCGTCGATCGTGAACACGTGCTGCGCAGCGCAGCCGCCCTCCTCACCCGGAAAGCCACGTCCACGATGGACGAGGTCGCCAAGGCGGCCGGAATCAGCCGGGCCACGCTGCACCGCCTCTTCGCCGGCCGCGACGCGCTCGTACGGGCGCTGGAGTCACTCGGCATCGCGGAGTGCGAGGCCGCACTCGACGCCGCCCGCCTGGAGGAGGGTGCGGCGAGCGATGCCGTACGACGCCTCGTGCGCGAGATCGAGCCCGCCGCCGGGTTGCTCAGCTTCCTCTACACGGAGAACCAGCTGTTCGAGGGCGAGGAACAGAACGAGGGCTGGGCCCGGACCGACGCCCGTATCTCCGCCCTGTTCCGGCGCGGACAGGCGAACGGCGAGTTCCGTATCGACCTGACGCCCGCCTGGCTCACCGAAGCCCTGTTCGGCCTGCTGGCCTCCGGGGCCTGGATGGTGCAGAGCGGCAAGGGTGCCCCGAAGGACTTCCACCACATGATCGTCGAACTGTTGCTCGGCGGCGCACTACGGAGAGAGGAATCATGACCAGCACCCTGCAGCCGGCCCACGCGACGGAGGAAGAGAGGCGTCCGGGCCGCTGGCTCGCGCTCTCCGTCCTCGTGCTGGCCGTGCTGCTGGTGGCCGTCGACGCGACCGTCCTCGGTCTCGCGACCCCCTACATCAGCGAGGACCTCCAACCGTCCGGCACGCAGTTGCTGTGGATAGGCGATGTCTACTCGTTCGTCATCGCGGGCCTGCTCGTCTCCATGGGCAGCCTCGGCGACCGTATCGGGCGTAAGCGGCTGCTGCTCATCGGCGCGACCGCGTTCGGCGCGGTGTCCGTCCTCAACGCCTACGCGACGACACCGGAGTTGATGATCCTGGCGCGGGCGCTGCTCGGGGTCGCGGGCGCGACCCTGATGCCCGCCACGCTCGCCCTGATCCGCAACCTCTTCCACGACCGGCGCGAACGCAGCCTCGCCATCGGCATCTGGGGCGCCACCGCCTCCGCCGGTACCGCGGTCGGCCCGGTCGTCGGCGGCTTCCTGCTCGAACACTTCTGGTGGGGCTCGGTCTTCCTGATCAACCTGCCCGTGATGGTGGTCCTCGTCCTAGTCGGCATCAAGCTGCTCCCCGAGTCGCGCAACCCGTCGCCGGGCCCGTGGGACCTGCGGAGCGTCGTCCTGTCGCTCGTCGGCATGGTCGGCATCGTGTACGGCATCAAGGAGGCGGCGTCACACGGGTTCTCGTGGCCTGCGCTGGGCGCGGCAGCCCTGGGGGCCGCGGCCCTGTACGGCTTCGTGCACCGCCAACTCACCCTGCCCATCCCCCTCCTGGACATGCGGCTGTTCCGCGACCGGGGGTTCAGCGGGGCCGTGCTCGCCGACCTGCTGACCATCCTGGGACTGTCCGGGTTGGTGTTCTTCCTCTCGCAGTACCTGCAACTGGTGCAGGGCCGGGGGCCGTTGGAGGCGGGCCTCGCCGAACTGCCCGCGGCGATCGGCGCGGTGGTGGCAGGTCTGCTCGCCGGTTCGGCGGCCCGGCGCTACTCGGTACGAGCCGTGGTCTCCTGCGGTCTCGCGGCCATAGGCCTCGCCCTGGCGGCGCTGACGGTGGTCGACCAGTCGACCGGTTATCCGCTGCTCGGCATCGCGCTGCTGGTCGTGGGTGTGGGGGCGGGCCTCTCCTTCACCGTGACCTCCGACGTCATCCTGGGCGGCGTCCCCAAGGAGCAGGCGGGTGCGGCAGCCGCGGTGTCCGAGACGGCGTACGAACTGGGCGCCGCCCTCGGTATCGCCCTGCTCGGCTCGATCGTCACTGGCGCCTACCGGAACTTCACGGCCCCGCCGGGCACGCCGGCAGAGGCTCACGAGTCACTGGGCGGAGCGGTGGAAACGGCGAGGACCCTGCCGACGCAGACCGGGGACGCCCTGCTGAACGCGGCCCGTGACGCCTTCACCGACGGCATCGCCCTGGCGGCGGGCGCGGGCGCGGTGGTCCTCCTGGCAGCGGCAGCAGCGGCCTGGTTCCTACTGAAGGGCCAACGCCTGGAGGGCCGGGCAGACCACGCCTAGCGAGGCCTGGTCACGCCGGGTGCGCTGGGCGCCCTTCAGGGGTGCGGGGAACTGCGCGACAAGCCACAGCGAACCCGCACCCGACGACGGACCCCCGCAACACCCCTACGCCGCTTTGGCCTTAGTCGCGTACATGTCCACATACTCCTGCCCGGACAACCGCATGACCTCGGTCATCACCGAGTCCGTCACCGCCCGCAGCACATACCGGTCCCGGTCCATCCCCTCGTACCGGGAGAACTCCATCGCCTCACCGAACCGCACGGTGACCCGCCCCGGCCGGGGCATCCCCGCCCCGCCCGGCTGCAGCTTGTCCGTGCCGATCATCGCGAACGGCACCACCGGCGCGCCCGTCATCAGGGTCAGTCGGGCGATGCCGGTGCGACCGCGGTAGAGACGGCCGTCGGGGGAGCGGGTGCCCTCGGGGTAGATCCCGAACATGCGCCCCTCCTCCAGCACCCGGCGGCCGGTCATCAGCGCCGCGACACCGCCGTTGGCCCCGTCCCGGTCCACCGGGATCATGCCGACGCCGGTGAAGAACCAGGCCATGAGGCGGCCCTTGAACCCCTTGCCGGTGACGTACTCGTCCTTGCCGATGAACACGACCTGCCGGTCACAGACCAGCGGCAGGATCATCGAGTCGATGAACGTGAGGTGGTTGCCGGCGAGGATCACCGGACCGTCGCCGGGGATGTGCTCCACACCCTCCACCCGTGGGCGGAACATCAGGCGCATGATCGGTCCGAGCACTGCCTTGATGAGCGCGAAGCGGGACAACAGGCCCTCCGGTGTCAAGGGATTCGGTATAAGTCTGTGCAGGTGAGGACGATACTCGCGCCTCGGGGGGTAGTGCACATCGGGTTCACCCACTACTTACGCACTGTTGACCCGCGTTTACCTGCGGTGGCACGGTGTTGCGGGCATGTGACGGACCGCCACGAATGTGACGGAGATCGCGCGAGTCGTACGAAACACACCGACCGCGTACCCGCCTCGCCCGAGGCGATGCCGACATCCGGCGTCACCCGCGTGTTCCGTCCGAGGCCTCCCTGCCGTCATGTACACGCACCTACGATCGGTCCGCTTGGACAGATGACGGTGCGGCAGGAGAGGCACTCATGGGCACGCTGGAGTCGAACGGACATGCGCAGGGGGAGTCCGCGGGGACGGGGCGGCGGACGCTGCTCGGTGCCGCGATGCTGGGTGCGGGCGGCGCGGTCCTCGGGCTGCCCGGCGCGGCGCGAGCCGACGCCCAGGTCGCCGGGCAGGAAGCGCACCGGGACGCGAAGCACGGAGGCGGTGGCTTGAAGAGCCTGCCCGTACCGACGATCATCGGCCACCGGGGTGCCAGCGGCTACCGCCCGGAACACACCTTCGGCTCGTACCAACTGGCCCTCGACCTGGGGGCGGACATCGTCGAGGCCGGTGACCTGGTCCCCACCAGGGACGGTCATCTCGTATGCCGCCACGAGCCCGAGATCGGCGGGACCACCGACGTCGCCGCCCATCCCGAGTTCGCGAGCCGCAGGACCACCAAGGTCCTGGACGGCGTCTCCCTCACCGGCTGGTTCACCGAGGACTTCACGCTCGCCGAGCTGAAGAGGCTGCGAGCGGTCGAGCGCATTCCGGCCAACCGCCCGCACAACACCCTCTACGACGGCCGCTGGGAGATCCCCACCTTCGAAGAGGTCCTCCGCTGGCAGGACGAGCAGACCCGCAAGCGCGGCAGGCAGGTCTGGATCTACCCCGAGACCAAGCACCCCACCTACTTCCGGGCCCTCGGCCTGGGCCTGGAGGAGCGGGTCGCGAAGCTGTTGCGCAAGCACGGCAAGGACAGGAAGAACTCGCCGGTCATCCTCCAGTCCTTCGAGCCGACCAGCATCCAGCGCCTGAACCGGCTGGTGGACAACCCGCTCGTCGTCCTCCTCTCGGCCGCGAACACCCGCCCCTGGGACTTCGTGACGACCGGCGACCCCCGTACGGTCGCCGACCTGATCACGCCAACCGGCCTCAAGTCGATCGCCTCCTACGCCCAGGGCATCGGCCCGACCCTCGACCTGGTCATCCCGAAGGACTCGGCGGGTGCGCTAACCTCACCGACCACCCTGGTCGCGGACGCGCACAAGGCGGGCCTGGTCCTGCACCCGTACACCATGCGCAACGAGAACCCCTTCCTCCCGGCGAACTTCCGCAAGGGCACGGACGCGGACGCCTATGGAGACGTCTTCGGCGCGTACCGCACGTACTTCGCGACGGGCATCGACGGCGTCTTCACCGACAACGCGGACACGGGTGTGCTGGCGCGCGCGGACTTCCTGAACGACTGAGGCGCCGAGGCATCCGCGGGATCCGAGAGGGCTGAGGGTTCTGCGGGTTCTGAGAGACCTCGTCAACGGCTGGCCGCACCACCCCGGTTGGGGTGACAACCGGCCGCTCCGGCAACCTCCGGCCGGGGCGGTCGCGTCGTGCCGCATATGACCCACGACATGGTTTCCGCCCTGCGCCCCCTGCTCGCCGCCGAGGCCTCCGCGGAGGCATATGCGTACGGTGCCGAGCCGGGCGACCTCGAACAGGCGGTCTGGCTCCGTCTCCTGGAACGCCTCGACTCCGACGGCCCGCCGGCCGACCCGCACGACTGGCTCCGCCGCGCCGTCCGCTCCGAGGCCCGCCGCAGCCGCCGTACCGCCCGCGTCGAGCGGCCGTACGGCGACCAGCCCGCGGCCGACGCAGGACCGGGCCCCGAGCAGCTCGCCCTCACCGCCGCCCGGCACCGCGCGCTGCGGGACGCTGTCCGTCGGCTGCCCGGCCGCTGCCCGAGCCTGCTGGAGGCGCTGCTGTCGCCCAAGGACCTCACCTACCGGGAAATCGCGGGGGAGTTGGGTATCTCACAGGGAAGTCTTGGTCCGGAACGTTCCAGATGCCTGGGATGTCTCCGTCGTTTGCTGACGCCGGAGGTTGCGGCCGGGGAAGGGCGGGGATAGGAGTGGGGACATACGACTGAGCAGGTGAGCGGGAGGCGTGCACACATGGGCATGAGCGTGACCATCTCCGTGGCGACTGAACGGGACGCCGAGCAGATCTTCCGGCTGCAGTACCTGTGCTTCCAGAGCGAGGCCGCTCTGTACGGCAACTACCGGATCGACCCGCTCCTCCAGACCCTGGACTCCGTCCGGGAGGAAGTCGGCGCGGACTGCGTCTACGTGGCGCGGCTGGGGGAGGAGGTCGTCGGCTCGGTGCGCGGCACGCCGAACCCCGACGGCACGGCGTCCATCGGCAAGCTCTGCGTCCACCCCCGCCTCCAGGGCCACGGCATCGGCGCCCGCCTGCTGCGCGCCGCCGAGTCGGCGCTCGCCGAGGAACGCGGCGCCAAGAGGTTCCGCCTCAGCACGGGCCACCGCAGCGACAAGGGCCTGCGCCTGTACCGCCGGGTCGGCTACGAGACGGTGGGCACGGACAAGGGCACCGACGGCGTACCGATGATCGTCCTGGAGAAGCAGGCGGGCACGTACGCGGCAACTGCCTGACAGGCGATCAGAGGGCGCCCCGACAGGGGCGCGGGGAACTGCGCGACACGCCACGACGGACCCGCGGTCGCGCAGCAGGCCTCAGCCGGCTCCCCCCTCGGGGGAACGCGCCTTGCGCAACCAGTACATCGCGGAGAGCGGCAGCAGCACCGGGATGAACAAGTACCCCATCCCGTAGTCGGACCACACGGTCGAGTCGGGAAACGCCGACGGCTCGACCAAGGTCCACGTCCCCACGACCAACACCCCGACAAGCTCCCCGGCGCAACAGGCCAGCGCGGCGCGCCGTGCCGTCTCCCCGCCCCGCACCAGCGAGTACGTGATGAACCCGTACACCAGACCGGCGACAGCGGAGAGCGAGTAGGCGAGCGGCGCGTGCCCGAACTCGGTCGAGATCTGCACGGCGGAGCGCGACACCGCACCGACGACCATCACGCCGTACAGCCAGACCAGCAGCATCCCCGGCCCGCTGATGAGCCGCTTGCGCGCGGGCTTCTCCTGCGTCATGGCCATCTCACCCTCCCCAGATGTCATAGAGCCGCACCTCCAGAACGGCCAGCACCACCCCGCCGGCGGCGACCGTCACCGAGCCCCACCGGGTGCGCTCCGCCAGCGACATGAAGCCCGTCACCGGCACACACGCCAGGGCGCCCAGCAGATACGCCACGAAGATCGTCGTACCCTGCTCCGGCTTCTCGCCCCGGGCGAGCTGGACGATGCCGACCACCAGCTGGACCACGGTGAGCAGCGTCACCACGCCCATGCCGATGAAGTGCCAGTCCTTGGTGGGCTGATCGCGAGAGGCGGCCCAGCCGCACCAGGCGGCGAGCGCGAGAGCGGCGACGGCGGTCGCGACCGTCAGGGCATCAAGCATGCGGCGACCTTATTACGGCGCAAAAGGCCAGGTGCGGTCGGCCCCGTGAGGGTGGCCCCGCCGGGAGGACCACCGTGAGGAACGCCGTGGGGTCTGTCCGGAATATGGACAGCTGTGAGACGCGCATTCTTGGCCGCGCCTATACGTCTGCTTTACTGATCGCATGACCACTTCGAGCAGCCGCATCCTTGCGACCGAGGCGACACTGACGCCCGGTGCTCGTTGTATGTGTCGAATGTGCGCCTTCTAGAGGGCCCCCACACCACCCCCTGACTCATGGGGGTTCTGCCCCGAAGTGAGCCGCTGTGGCATGTCCGTACGCCGCCGCCGTATGACTCCTCCGACTCGTACACAGGCCGTTGTCCGTATGTGACCGACCCGAGCCGCGCACCTCCCCCCCCTCCCGTGTCCGGGCACATCCACGCCCGCGCACTCGACAGTGACGGAAACCCCTGTGATCACCACGTCCGGCCTCACGAAGGTCTACCGCTCACGCGGTCGTGAAGTCACCGCCCTCGACGGCGTCGACCTGCACGTCCGCGAAGGCGAGGTGTACGGCGTCATCGGCCAGTCCGGCGCCGGCAAGTCCTCGCTCATCCGCTGCGTCAACCTCCTGGAACGCCCCACCGCCGGCACCGTCACCGTCGCCGGGCAGGACCTCACGGCCCTGGCCGGGCGCGGACCCCGGGCGGGCCGGGAGCTGCGCCGCGCGCGCAGCCGTATCGGCATGGTCTTCCAGCACTTCAACCTGCTCTCCACCCGGACCGTCCAGGACAACGTCGAGCTGCCGCTCGAAATCCTCGGTACGTCGGGCCGGGAACGGTCCCGCAAGGCGCTGGAGCTGCTCGACCTCGTCGGCCTCTCCGACAAGGCCAGGGCCTACCCCGCCCAGCTGTCCGGCGGCCAGAAGCAGCGCGTCGGGATCGCCCGCGCCCTCGCCGGCGACCCCAAGGTGCTGCTCTCCGACGAGGCCACCAGCGCCCTCGACCCGGAGACCACGCGATCCGTCCTCCAGCTGCTGCGCGACCTGAACCGGCAGTTGGGGCTCACCGTGCTGCTCATCACCCACGAGATGGACGTCGTCAAGTCCGTCTGCGACTCGGCCGCGCTCATGGAGAACGGGCGGATCGCCGAGTCGGGCACCGTCAGCGAGCTGCTCGCCACCCCGGGCTCCGAACTGGCCGCCGCCCTCTTCCCGGTCAGCGGCGACGCCTCCGGGGACGACCGCACGGTCATCGACGTCACCTTCCACGGCGACGCGGCGGCCAGGCCAGTCATCTCGCAGCTCTCGCGCACCTACAACATCGACATCTCGATCCTCGGCGCCGCGATGGACACCGTCGCGGGCAGACAGGTCGGCCGGATGCGCATCGAACTGCCGGGCCGCTACGAGGAGAACGTCGTACCGGTCGGCTTCCTGCGAGAGCAGGGCCTGCAGATCGACGTCGTCGAGCGGGCGGCGGACCGGGAGTCCGTACTGGTGAAGGACGGTGCCAAGTGACCTGGTCAGAGATGTCGCCCCTGCTGGAGCAGGCGTGTTGGGACACCCTCTACATGGTCGGCTGGTCCACGCTGATCGCCGTCGCCGGCGGGCTTCCGCTGGGCATCCTGCTGGTCCTGACCGACCGTGGCGGGCTTCTGCAGAACGTCCTCGCCAACAAGGTCATCGGGCAGGTCGTGAACGTCGCCCGCTCGATGCCGTTCATCATCCTGATGGTCGCGTTGATGAGCTTCACCCGGGCGATCACCGGTACGACGATCGGCCGCGAGGCCGCCATCGTGCCGCTCGCCATCGGTGCGATCCCGTTCTTCGCGCGCCTTGTCGAGACCGCTGTCCGCGAAGTGGACCCCGGTCTTGTCGAGGCCGTGCAGGCCATGGGCGGCAACACCTGGACCGTCGTCCGCCGGGTTCTCGTACCCGAGTCCCTGCCCTCGCTGATCTCGTCGGCCACCACGACCGTCGTCGCCCTCATCGGCTACTCCGCGATGGCCGGCACGGTCGGCGCGGGCGGCCTCGGCGACATCGCCATCCGCTACGGCTTCCAACGGTTCGAGAACGGCCTGATGTGGATCACCGTGGCGATCCTCGCGGTCGTCATCTCGGTCATCCAGTTCGCGGGCGACCACGCGGCCCGCAGGCTGCACCGACGCGGCGGCGGTTCAGGAGCGGCGCCCGCACTGCGGCTGCTGAAGGCGAAGCCCAAGTCGGCCGGAACGGACGAACCCGCCACCGCGGACGTCGGCAAGGCCGCCTGACGGCGATCCGACGGCTCCCCGGAACCCGTCGAGCGCCCCTCTCACCAATCCCACCCCACCCGCGGATTTCCCCGTACCACCCATCACGGGGACAGTCACACCCACATGGAAGGCACTTTTCGTGCGTAACGCCATAAAGTTCACCGTCACCGCCCTCGCCGCCGGAGCCCTCACCCTGGGTCTCACCGCCTGCGGCTCGGACAAGGACTCCGCCTCCGGCACCAGCGGCCCGCTGGTCGTCGGCGCCAGCACCGTCCCGCACGCCGAGATCCTCACCTACATCAAGGACGACCTCGCCGAGAAGGCCGGCCTCGACCTGGAGGTCAGGGAGTTCACCGACTACGTCACGCTGAACCCGGCGACCGAGGACGGGTCCGTGGACGCCAACTACTTCCAGAACCAGCCGTATCTCGACGAGTTCAACAAGAAGAACGGCACCGACATCGTGCCGGTCGTCACGGTCCACCTGGAGCCGCTCGGCCTCTACTCGAAGAAGCTGGAGTCGGCCGACGAACTCAAGAGCGGCGCCACCATCGCCGTCCCGAACGACACGGTCAACGAGGCACGGGCCCTCAAGCTCCTCGACGCCAACAGGATCATCACCCTCAAGGACGGCGTCGGCAACGACGCGACCCCCAAGGACATCGCCGAGAACCCCAAGAACCTCCAGTTCAAGGAGTTGGAAGCGGCCCTGACCCCGCGCTCCCTCGACGACGTCGACGCCGCGGTGATCAACGGCAACTACGCCCTCGAAGCGGACCTCTCGCCCGCCGACGACGCCCTCGTCTCGGAGTCCCCCAAGGACAACCCCTACGGCAACTTCCTCGCCGTGAAGAAGTCCGACAAGGACGACCCCCGGGTCGCGAAGCTGGCCAAGCTGCTCACCTCCGCCGAGGTCAGGAAGTACATCGAGGACAAGTACGACGGCGCCGTGATCCCGTCGTTCTGATCCGGCCGCCTTCGGTCACCTGCCACCTCGGTACGTACCGCCACGTACGGGGTCCGCTCCCTCACCGGGCGTGGACCCCGTGATGGGGTTCCGGAGCCGCATGCTGCATGCTGGGCAGTTCAGCAGGCCCCGCAGGTTCGAAGGTTCCGAAGTTTACGGAGTGGCGCATGACGAGCACCTTCCCCAACATCTCCATCAGCACGGAGCGGTTGGTGCTGCGCCCTCTCGACGAGGACGACATCCCCGCACTGGCCGAGATGATGAACGACGAACAGGTCGCTGCCTGGACCGACGTCCCCCGGCCCTTCACCCAGGACGCGGCCCGCACCTGGATCAACGAGTACGCGCCCGCCGAACGCACCGAGGGCCGTGGCCTCGACTTCGCCGTCACCGAGTTCCTCACCCAGCGCCTGGTCGGCGTCGTTCAGCTGTCCAAGACGAACTGGCACATCCGCTCCACCGAACTGTCGTACGTCATCGCCCCCTGGGCGCGTGGCGAGGGCTACGCCTCCGAGGCCGCGCTCGCCACCTCCCAATGGGTGCTCGGCGACCAGAAGTTCGAGCGCGTCGAACTGCGCACGGCCGCCGACAACACCGCCTCCCAGCAGGTCGCCCAGAAGATCGGCTGTATCAGCGAGGGCGTCCTGAGGGGCGCCTGTATAGCGCACGTCCGGACCGAGGACGGCACCTGGACCGACGTACGCACCGACTTCATCGTGTGGAGCCTTCTCCCCGAGGACCTCGAAGGAGCGGGCGAGGAACTGGCCGACTCCGGCGGTTTCACGTCGTACTCCGACTGGAACTGAACCCGAGGGGGACACCGCCGGGGCACCCCGGGCACCGGATACCCTCACGGAGCCTTTTCCCCCAGCCGCCCGACGACCCGCGCGAACCCTCTGGAGACTGACGACGATGGCCGACCGGGTCACGGTGATCGGCTGGGACGGCTCGCCCCTGACCGCCACGGCGCGTTCCGCCCTCGGGGCCGCCACGCTGGTGGCCGGCGCCGCGCACCATCTCGCGCTCCCCGAAGTGCCCCCGGCCGCCGAACGCGTCCGCCTCGGCAGCGTCTCCCTCGCCGCCCGCCGCATCGCGGGCCACCGCGGCACAGCCGTCGTCCTCGCCGACGGAGACCCCGGCTTCTTCGGCGTCGTACGCACCCTGCGTGACCCCGAGTTCGGCCTGGAGGTCGAGGTCGTCCCCGCCGTGTCCCCGGTGGCCACCGCGTTCGCCCGCGCGGGCATGCCCTGGGACGACGCCCAGGTGGTCGTCGCCCACCGCCGGACCCTGCGCCGTGCGGTCAACGTGTGCCGCGCCCACGCCAAGGTCGCCGTCCTCACCTCACCCGGAGCCGGCCCCGCCGAACTCGGCCTGCTCCTCGCCGGAGTGCACCGCACCTTCGTCGTCTGCGAGGAACTGGGCACCGAGCGCGAACAGATCACGATCCTCACCTCCGACAAGGCCGCCGACCGGATCTGGCGCAACCCGAACGTCGTCATCGTCATCGGCCCGGCCGCCCCGAGCGGAGACAGCGGCTGGCTCGCCGGCCGTGACCCGGCGGCGGGCCCGCGCGGCTGGGCCCTGCCCACCGAGGCGTACGGTCACAGCTCCACCGCGGGCGGCCCGCCCGCCCCCGGCGACGGTGAGACGGAGCTGCTGCGTGCCGCCCAACTCGCCCGCCTGGGACCACGCGTGGGCGACCTCGTCTGGGACATCGGCTGCGGCAGCGGAGCCTTCGCGACCGACGCGGCCCGCAGCGGCGCCGCCGTCATCGCCGTCGACCGGGACGTGGACGCCTGCGCCCGCACCGACTTCGCCGCCCGCCGCTTCGGCGTCCAGCTCCAGATCGTGCGCGGCGAGGCCCCGCACGTCCTGGAGGACCTCCCCGAGCCCGACGTCGTCCGCGTCGGCGGCGGGGGAGCGGCGGTGGTCTCCGCGGTCGCCGACCGGCGTCCGCAGCGCATCGTGACGCACGCGGCGACCCGCGACGCCGCCGAACTCATCGGCCGCGACCTGACCGAGCACGGCTACCAGGTCGAGTGCGCCCTGCTCCAGTCCGTCGAACTCGACACCCGGGCCTGGACGGAGACGGAGCGGAGCGTCGCGTTCCTGCTCAGCGGAGTTTTGCCCGACCGGGCGCCCTGACGCCGGTTGCCGTCCCGTGATCCTGTTGTCGTACTGCGCGCGGTAGGCTGGCCGACCGTTGTACCGCACTCGGTGGCCCGGCAGTTCGTAGCCCAATGTCCGGAAAGCGCGCCCGTTTTGGGGTGAGTGTGGTACGGCGGAACCGGTGGGGCGCGCAACGTGGCGCAGTCCACAGCGGACTGTGGCGGATCAAGCTCCCGCTACGGCGGAACGGCCGCAAGAATGCCAGTTGATGGCGACAATGCCAGTTAGTGGCTTTGTCGTCTTTCTGGGACGGGTCGTTCGTGCCGCTGGGCACGCATGCTCGTTCTTCACTACGGGGCGATCGGTGAGCCGTAACGGGTGAGCTGGTCGTAGAAGCACTAACCGATGGGCGAGGGGTTCGCATGACCGACACCGGCCAGGTCCCGGCCGAGGGACTGCCGGAGAACGCAGGCATGGTGGAACAGCCGGGCGTTGCCGCGCACGGTGCGTACACCTACCTCTCCGAGACCACCGCCGAGGACGAAGACCTGCTGCTGCTCCCGGGCGCCCAGAGCGCCTGGGGCAACGAGGTCGCTCCACCCGCCCCGGCGCCCGTCGTCGAGGCCGTGCACGAGCCCGGCCCGCACGAGACCGGTGGCCGCGACAGCGGCGCGGTCGACCTGAGCGCCGTCCGTCTGGCGACCCAGGCCCCCGCCGCCCAGGTGACGGCGCCGGTCGCGCCCCGCCGCCC
>NZ_AEJB01000036.1 GCF_000331005.1 Streptomyces turgidiscabies Car8 | reverse complement strand
CGGCGAGCAGCACCAGAGCGGGCGCCGCCACCAGCAGCGGGTCGACGCCGAGGACCCCCTCACGGTCGGCGGTGACAGCACCGGAGTCCTGACTGCCGAGCAGCCAGAAGGCGACACCGGCCACGACGACCAGCCCGACGTCCGCCCCGCCACGCACGGAAGCGGGCAGCGCCCCCGCCCGTACCGCGCCCGCGAAGGACGCCCGCCACGTGGGGACGGCCACCGCCAGCGCACACAGCGCGGCCACGCCCGCGGCGACCACCCACACCTCGGGCCGCCCCCCGACCGGCACCTCGACACGCACTCCGGTCCGGCCCAGCGCACCCTGTCCGACCAGCAGCCGCGTCAACGGCCCCGACAACAACGGCGCCACCAGCACCGCCGGTACGGAGATCAGCAGGGCCTCCAGCGCGGCCAGACCCGCCAGCCGCGCCCGGGTCGCACCGCGCGCCCGCAGCAACCGGGTCTCGGCCGTGCGCTCGGAGCTGAGCAGTCGCGCGACGAGCAACAGGGCGCAGGCCGCGAGCAGTACGAGCTGACCGGCGACGATCAGCATGCTGGACCGCGTGACGAGCAGGGAGCGTTCGATACGGTCCAGCACGTCGGGCAGGGCGGTGGCCGCGACGGTCGCCCCGCTGAGCGAGGGCCGCTTCCGCAACTGCGCGCTCCCCGAGCGCGCGGCCTCGCGCAGCGCGCCGATCCGCTCGGCCGTCAGCGAGGAGTAGTCGGCGGACGCCAACCACCCCGACGCACCCACACTCACCCGCCCCGACGTCGGCACGCCGGCAGCGGTGAGCATCGGCCCGTACGTGGTGAAGCTCGACGTCTGCACCCCGCGACCGCCCAGCTCGTCCAACTGCCAGTAGGGCGCCCGGACATCCACGGGCCGGTACACACCGGTGATCAGCACCCGCACCGCAGGCCCGTGCAGCTGATCGGTGACGGTCAGCCGGTCCCCGGGCACCACCCCGAGCTGCCGGGCGGCACTCTGCGGCAACGCCACCTCGACGAACCCGCCGGTCACGGCCGCCCGGGGAAGCCGCCCGGCAACGGTCCGCACCTGCGTCCGGTCCAGGGCCGCGAACTGCGTGAGGTCCGGATTCCCGCCCCGCTCCGAGTCCGGCCGCAACGAGGCGGGCAGAGCGTAGGAACCGGAACGCAGCAGGGTCCGCACCCGCACGGGCAGCCCGTCGAAAACGTCCCGGGCCCCGGCCCGCACATCCGCGTCGGCGGCCTTCCGCTCACCGGCCGGCACATCGGCCTTGACCACCAACGCGGCCTCGGCGGAAGTACGTTGCTCAGCGAGTGACCGCCGCAACGCGGCATCCCCGATCGCACCCGAGTAGGCGGTGAGCGCGGCCAACACGGTCGTGGTCAGCAACACGGTCAGCAGAGCGGCCCCGAGAAGCGCCCGATACACCCAGGCCCTCAGCGCGACAAACCCCAACACACCTACAGGCAAACGCCGTTCCCCCACCAAACCCCCGACCCCCCGGTCCCCACCACACGAACCGGAACGCGAGGGGGCGCCGACGGCGTGCAGCAGGTGTAGGAAGGCATTGTAGGACTGGAGCAGGACCGAAGTTGGTCACCTTGCGATCGAAAGTCGGCGGGTTTCGGGCGGGAGTTGATGGTCGTCGCGGTCCGGCACGGGAAGTGGAGCGGGTCATACCTTCTTGACGACGATCGTGTCCGGCACCAGCTTCTCCAGATCATCGACGTCCGACGTAAGGACGGTGACCCGCCCCTTCTGCTGTCGCGCGATGACTGCGAGCACGGCGTCGATCGCGTACTTGTGGCCGTGCAACTTGAGGACTTCGTCGTCCGGACGGTCGCCACCCGCCCGACCAGGCTCGGCCGGCCCTTCACCCGCTGGTCCCTTCGCGAACTTGCCGCCTACCTGCGGAAAGTGCGAACACACCGTCCAGACTCGCGCCCCGCACGCCTACCTGCGCTGGGGCGGACGGCCGCGAAAATCGCGTGCCCCTACCAACGGCACCGGCGACACTGACGCCATGACCGGTTCCGCACCGCCTCAACCGCTTCGACCGCGTGCCCTGAGGCCCGGAGATCTCGTCGTCATCGCATCGCTGTCCGGTCCGCTGCCAGCCGCTTACGAGCCCAACGTCGAACAGGCGGTGGTGGTGCTCGAGCGGATGGGATTCCGCGTGCGTCGGGCCCCGCTGCTCGAAGCAGGGCGGCACCATTGGTGGAGCGCGGCCACCCCGGCGGAGATCGCCGGGGAACTCAATGGTCTTCTGCGCGATCCTGAGGTGCGCGCGATCGTCGCGAGCGACGGCGGCCAGACGGTGCTCGGCTACCTCGACCTGATCGACGTCGAGGCGATCAGGGCCGACCCCAAGCCGATCCTCGGCTACAGCGACATCTCGCTGCTGCATCTGGTGCTCTACGCGCGCACGGGTCTGGTCGGGTTCCATGCCGACATGGCCGTCCCCGGCTTCGGCGGGCACTGGCAGTCCGCGCCCGTGGCGCGCCAAGCGGAACTCGAGAAGCTCTACACCAGGTTGCTGACCGGTACCGAGGCGACAGGCGCGCTGCCCGCGAGCCCGTCGTGGGAGTGCTGGCGGCCTGGTCGTGTCGAAGGTCGGCTGATCGGCGGGGTGATCAATCGCATCGTGCTGGCGCAGGCGACGCGTTTCGCGCTGCCACTCGAACGGTTCGATGGCGCGGTGCTGTTCTGGGAGGAGACGGGCGGCCTGGCGTCGCACGTGTGGAGCTATCTGCAGGTGATGCGGCACTGCGGCATCCTCGATCGGATCGCCGGCATGGTCGTCGGCGTTCCGCACGAGATCGGCGGACTCGATCCCGACGCGGCCCCGACCCTGCCCGAGATAGTCCTCGACGTCCTCGGCGACCGTGACATCCCGGTCCTGGGCAACGTCGATTTCGGGCATGCCGGCCCGAACCTCCCGATGCCGGTCGGCATCCGCGTCGGCCTCGACGCACAGCAGCGAACGCTGTCGCTGCTCGAACCGGCGGTAGGGCCGCACGCGACGACGGAACCGGTCAGCTGAGCCCCGCGGATCAGTGAGCCGACGCCCCCCGGCAGCACCCCCTGGAGCAACTCACGCCTCGGTGACCGCCGTCTCGAACCGCTTGTCCGGCCTGCGGGAGGGGCCATGAACACATGGTGGCTCATGGTGATCCAGAAGCCCGGCCTGACGTCAGAGATCACCGGCCCGGTACCCGGTACCCGGTGAACGGATGCCAGGGGTTCCACGGCTGCGTTCGGTGAGTGGTCGACAGTCCCAGCCCGCTCACGGCGCTACGTCGCCACGCTTGTAGCCGTCCCACAACCGCCCGCCAGCCTGCCCCAATACCTCGTCCACCACGTCGACGAGGGACCCGACCTGACCGGCCAGCATCTCTTGAACGGCGTCATGCAGGCGCATGCTGAGCCCTGGTGCCGTGAGCTCAAGGCGGCGCGCCATCCACTTCCCGCCTCCACTCCAAGAACCACCGATGGCGAGCGCCAACTCACTTGTTCGTCGCGCCAGTTCGACGGCGATGAACAACCGCTCGCCCTGGTCTGTGCTCCCCGAGAGATCGTCGAGGAGGTCGGTTATCCCGTAGCGGAGGTCATCGATCTCTTCGACCGACACGTTGGGTGGCCCCGCGGTGGCCAGCTTCCGGGCTTCAGCGGCGAGGCGCGCGCCGACTCCATCGGCGTCGAAGAGCAGCACCCCGTCGGCGCACATGCAGAGCAATGGTGACCGACGCTTGCGTACTTCCCGCTCGACATACGCGAACCAACTCGCCTCGGTGTGCACGAACAGCTCCACCGGCCAGTCATCGTGCCGGAAGCTTGCCCGGTAGGGGGCGGGCACCCCATTGAGCAGCACCACGATGTCGAGGTCAGACATAGGAGTACGGCGGCCCGTCAAGACGCTGCCTCCCAGGAATGCCGCCCGAGCTTCGGGGTGGTGCTCGTCCACCACGGCACGCGCAGCGTCAGTCGGATCCATGAAGCAACTATCCGCGCCCTGCCTGACACACGCATGGGGTTTGTACGCCCACACCAGGAGGGGTGCGGCGGCATCAGTTCGCCGCATACAGAAAAGGTCCCTACTGTTCGGCTCCCACAGCGGGGCCGCACAACAGATCAGACTCGGCGCTGATTCCTCAGCACCGGGCCTGACATGGGGTCCTTCGTCCCGAATGACGTTCGGGTGAGGCCGACATCTGCGGGTCTGGTATTTCCCCTGGTCAGGGCCTTGGTGTCGGGGGGCTCACGGATGGCCTCTCGGAGTCTGGCCGACACCGGCCGCTCTGTTGATATATTCGATCATGTACAGTGGCACACTGTCTGGTGTATATAGAAGGTGGGGCTCATGAGCAGAACCGTCATCGACCTCGACGACGACGCCCTGGAAGCCGCAGCGAAGGAGTTGGGCACTTCCACGAAGCGGGACACCATCAACACCGCCCTACGCGAGATCGTCGCCCGTAACCGTCGCCTGCGGGTCCTGCATGAGCTGCAGGACCTCACGGACGAAGGTGCCCTCGACGTCGAACTCCTCCTGGACAAGCGCAACTATCGAGGTGGTTCCGCCCGGTGAGCGTTGCCGACTACCTCATCGATACGTCGGCCCTGGCTCGCGTTCTGCTGCGTCAGGCAACCGAAGAGTGGGAACAGCGAATGGGCGCCGGACTGATCGCCTTGTGCGATCTCACCGAACTGGAAGTCCTCTACTCCGCACGTACCGTGAAGGACCGCGAGGCCATTCAGAAACGGTTGAACCAGTTCACTTGGTGTCCCATGCCCGACGGCATCTACCGGCGAGCCCGAGTCGTTCAACACGAGCTCACTGCCAAGGGTGAGCGCCGCAGCGCCGGAGCCGTCGACCTTCTCGTGGCCGCAGCCGCGGAAGAATCGGGACTCACGCTGCTGCACTACGACCGCGACTTCGAAACCATCGCCCGCACCACCGGGCAACCGGTCCGGACGGTCGACCTCAAGTAGCCGGTCAACTGCCTGAGATCCACGGCCACCGCAGACATTCCGATCTCCGCCGTCCCGGTGGCTGTACCCTCCGGGCTCTCAGTGCTGGAGCCGCACGGGCTACTGGTTTCGCCAAGTGTCCTGTTCCGCGGCGGGGCCTCTGTCTGCGGTGCGGTGGTGTCGTGTCCTGACGACTCCTCACCTGGGGTGGTATTCGAAGAGCTGGGTGTGGACACCGCCCCGTACGAGCGGCAGGTGGCCGCGGTCATCACCAACATCCAGGTCTACGGCGACAACAACGCGCCCATCCAAAACGTCTCCGGCAGCGGTATCAGCAATGTCGGCCAGGACAACAAGGCTCAAGGAGGAGGAAGTTGATGGTCGTGGGACGACGGCGCCCTGAACCCGAACAGGGACACGGCTCGGATCAGTATCGGCGGCAACAACACCGCACCACTCCAGAACGTGGTGGGGCAGAACATTTCGCACGTCCGTCAGTCCGCGTCCGTAGGGGGGAGCACCGTCGACCTCGAAACCGTGCGTGACCTCCTTGCCATGTTCCGCACCGAGGCGGATCGGAACGGAACGAGCGTGCCGCACGCGCAGGTGCTCCTCGCCATGGCGGACTCCATCGACACCTCGTTGACAGCGCCGGACGCGGAGTCGATGGGGGCGCTGCGCGGGGCAGTGCAGGCCCTGCCAGCCCTCGTGGCGGGAACAGTCGTACAACAAGGGGGTGAGGCGCTGGCCCAGGCCATCACCGGATGGCTGGGCTGAGGCGGCGGGGGTCCTCGATCCGTGCGTGCGCCGCAGAAAACGTGAATCTCCAGGAACCACTCAGGGGCCCGACCCGCACTGCGGATCAAGCCCCTGACCTGGCGTTTTACTGTCGGGGTGGCGGGATTTGAACCCACGACCTCTTCGTCCCGAATTAGGCTCTGGAAGATCGCCGACCTGGGGATCACGTCAAAGATGCAGGTCGGAGCGTCGGGAGGTGTCGGTCTCCGGTGGTGCTTGCGGGTCGTGATCTCAAGATCGTCTCCAGGATTTCTCCATAGTGACGCGACAAGGCTGCGTTGCGGCTTCGCTGCTTGCGCCGCCTGCGCGTGCCAACCTGCATCGCTCCCAACACGCTTTCCAACTCTGCTGGGTGCCGTTCCTGGTGGTTCAGGCCCGTTCAGATCCTGCGTGCTGCCCCCTGCTGACACGGCTCTGAACGGGCGCGAACTTCCACGGATGAGACTGCCGTTGAGACCGGCCGGCAGTCTCAGGGGTGCTCCCTCGGCACGGTTCGACGCTCCGCCGACTGGAGAGTGTTGAACACCCAGACGCCAACTTTCGCCACTATAGATGCGGATAAATCTGGCAATTCATCCCGTACGGGCAAGCGACGCAGGGGGTGCCTGAATCTCGTCTGGAGTTGTGTCACTGTAAGGGATGCGCTGGTTCATCACGTCGATCCACCCGACCCGCTCGCCCCGATCTTTGACGGTGCGGTAAGCGGAGCAGCCTCTGCCTGGCACTGATCCTTGCTAACTAGGCGTAACTGCATGTTGACTGGAAAGATCCACACTGATTAAATGCCTGCAGCACGCTTAATCGTGCCGCCCAGGCAACACGGAGGAGTGCAGCTTGAGCGCCAGAACGATCCATCCATTCCCGGCTCGGATGGCTCCGGATATCGCCATCGACCACCTTAAGGGTGACACTGCGAGCGGCTCTCTAGCTGTATTGGATCCCATGTGCGGATCGGGCACAGTGTTGGCAGCTGCAACGGCGAATGGGCATAGCGCTCAAGGGTTCGACGTGGATCCGCTAGCGGTCTTGATGAGCAAAGTTGCGACCCAGCACGTTGACACGTTGGTCATGCTCGAAGAAGCAGAACGCGCAGTCTCCTTGGCCGAGCGCTCGCGTACTAAGTCCCTACCTTGGTCCGACGGGGAAACCGTCAAATTTGCCGAGTATTGGTTTGGTCAGAGCCAACGGACTCAGTTGCACCGACTCTCCAGGGTAATTAACACCGTTGCAGACGTCTCGGTCAGACAAGCCCTTCAGATCGCGCTGAGTCGAACAATTGTAACCAAATCCCCGAGGGCCTCCCTTGCTGCCGATACATCGCATAGTCGTCCCCACAGGGTGATGTTGGAATCTTCGTACGATGTCTTTACCGGCTTCACTAAATCAGTTAAAGAGCTCAAGCGCCTTCTTGACCAGCGAGAAGTTCGGGGTACCGCCCTAGTAGGGCAGGGCGATGCTCGCTCATTGCGACTAGAAAACGAGTCAGTCGATCTAGTTATCACTTCACCTCCTTACTTGAACGCCATTGACTATTTGCGCGGCCATAAACTTTCGCTTATTTGGCTCGGATACTCCATTCCGGAACTGCGAAAAATTCGCTCAAATAGCATTGGCGCGGAACGCGCCTTGGGGGAACCGTCCACTGAGCGAGTGGAAGCAATGGTTGATGCCATCAAGCAGTCCGTACCAAACCCCGGCCTGTTGCCCATTGCGACAATTACGAGATACGCGCGAGACCTGTGTCTATTTGGCAACGAATTGCGTCGCGTCAGTAAGCCCGGCGCGAGGGTCATCACAGTGATCGGTAACTCAACCCTGCGCGGGAACTACATCCAGAATGATTCCCTTGTGTGCCTTGCATACAAAGATTCCGGTTTTCGAGTGATCGATCAAGCAGAAAGAGCTCTACCAGAGAACCGTAGGTATCTTCCGGTGTCATCGGCGAATCCAACATCCTCGATGGCGAAGCGGATGCGCAAAGAGGTAGTCCTTACGGTTGAGTGTCCAAAAGTGCGTTAGTTCGCTGGCATAACAAGAGTCTAAATGTCTCGGGGGGGAATACCTGTGGCCACAGAATCTCGACAGTCGGATGAGCCTACTGGGCAAGCTGCAGAGGCGGAACACCTTGTACCTGTCTCCTCGCTTATTAGTGGCGGTTCGCTAGTTGACCGTGTTCCTCTTCAGCTCTCATTTGGCATCATCGAGCGCTTCTCTGAAGGACTCTACAGCTCTCCCAATAAAGCTTTCGAAGAGCTGATTACCAACTCGTATGACGCTGGCGCTAAGCGTGTCTGGGTGGCGCTTCCCAATGACCTCGCTGCCACCGAGGCAGTAGTCGTCGTTGGTGATGACGGCGAGTCGATGGGCCAAAGTGACCTCCATGATCTCTGGAAGATTGGCGAGTCGAAGAAAAGGACAGAAAAGCCGCCGGCGGGGCGTAAGAACCCTGTCGGGAAGTTCGGAATCGGCAAACTTGCGACTTACGTCCTTGCTAGATCCCTCACCTACCTGGTATATCAGGGAGGGGTATACAGGGCTATCACTATGGACTTCTCTATCCTGGAGAATGCACCCGCTGGACTTTTGAACACAATCGACCTGCAATTGGACATGGTCGAGCTGAGTCGGGAAGATGTTCTCTTGGCTCTGGAAAAGGCTTTCATTTCCTTGGGTGAGAACAATGCGTTCTTGGAAGCGGTTCGAAATAATGAGCCGGATCATTGGACAGCAGTGATTCTTGCCGACCTGAAGCCTGCCGCCGCAGAAATTGAGCTTGGCAGGCTGAGGTGGATTCTGCGAACCGCCCTGCCGCTGCACCCAGATTTCAAGCTCTACTACAATGCAGAGGACTTGGAGTCAACCAAGGCTGATAAGGAGCGGCTTTGGGATTTCATGGTCGGTAAGGATGAGGGGCAGCTACCGGGAGGCGGGAAGGGAAAAAAATCCGAGTGGGCGCAAATGGCGACCTCGGAGATCGAGCTTCCGGATGGTTCCACGGCTAGCGCTCTCCGGTTGCCTCACGCTGGGCTTATCGCCGGTAAAGCCATCCTCTTCAAGGATCTCATCAATTCTGGTAAGAGTGAACGGATTGAGAGAAGCCATGGCTTCTTTGTTCGTGTTCGGGGGAGGCTTATCAACCTGGGAGTGGAGGCAGCAGACTTCGATCTGGATGTCGAACTGCGACATGGAACCTTGAGCCGCTTCTTCATGGAAGTGTGGGTCGACGGGCTCGACGAAGGAGTGGCCAGCGCGCGAGAAAGCATCAAAGAGTCTCTCGCGCTAGATGAGGTCAAATCTTACCTCAAGGCGGTCTTCAACAGGGCACGCACGATAGCTCAGGAAAAGGACCGGGACGATAAGCTGGGGCGACTCGGAAAAGACAACAGACTAGCTGATCCTCCCCTAGCGTTGAGTCAAGGGCCGCTCCGTCGCATGCTCAAGCGGGCGGCAGAGGGCGATAGCGTTGTTCAGGACAGCCTTGGCATTGTTCCCTCTCAAGAGGAGGATATGGCCAATGCAGTAGAGAGCAAAGACGATTTGGTTGAAAAGATCGTCATGGAACCGCAGGTGTCCAGTGCGCGTTTCGTCTCCTACGATCCGGTCCGAAAAACTGTAGTCCTCAACGAATCTCACCCATTCGTAGCGAATTATAAAGATGCTAAAAAGGTCGATGAGCCTCTTCGCCTCTTGGGTCTCACTGAGCTCCTGACCGAGGCTTACATGCTTGACGAAAATGTGGCTCCAGAAGTCGTTGAGCGCGTTATGCGACGACGAGATTCGTTCCTCAGGGCACTCGTTAAGCGATACCCGAGATCGGCCACTGTGATTGCTCAGCACTTGAATGATGCACGAAACAGGAAAGACGATCTAGAAGATGCGGTTGCTGATGCATTTTCCATGCTGGGTTTCCACGTAGTCAAGCGGGGAGGCGCAACGCATGGGACGGACGGAATCGCAACTGCTCGACTTGGGCGGCGCCAGGAGAACGCCCAGTCGTCCAGCTACGCATTTACTTACGACGCGAAGTCAAGTGGTGAATCGGTTGTGATCCACCTCGACGACGATGGTGTTGAGATCCCGATAGAAAACACCTCGAAGGTGGCCAAAATTCGGGCTGACACGGCCAGGACATCTATTCTTCGTGTGCATCGCGAGAGTCTGGCGAAGGATAAGTCCGTCGAGATTAAGCCCAGCTTTACGGTCGTTGTTGCCCCGGATTTTCAAGGTGCAGAGGATCCTGAAGCTCTGCTGTCCAAGGTCTGCGAGAACGACGCTATCGTTCCTATCCGCGTTGCCGACCTGGCGAAGCTAGTCGAGGTATTTCCTTTGCAGGGATTGTCTCCTGCTTCAATCAGACCGCTGTTCGACCTCCGTTCGCCGGCAGATACTGCCAATTGGATTAAACAACAAGAAGCGAGTGTCTCGGTTCCTCGGCCTCGGATTGATCGGCTGGTTCAGGTTCTCGAAAAGTTCAGCGACAAGCCCGTCGCTACTAAGATCCAGCATCTCCATGCCTGGATGCTTGCAGACGATTGGACCGGAGCCGAAAGCGAGCTAGAAGGACTGGTTCGAGGTCTGCACGCGCTAGCGCCGGTGTCCTTCTTTTATCAGGACGGCTATATTGCCCTGAATGCTTCAATAGAAGCACTGTACTCTGAGATTCGTGCGTCGCTGGAAGTGTATGAAGACGGGGGGATGGTTGCTCCGTATCTAGCCTCCATGCCCCAGGCAACAGGGTGAGGCGACCGGTGGAGCGGATTTGAGTTGTAGCTGCTTTGGCGCGGCTGTCCTCTGTTGCCCGGAGGATGGCCACAAAGCTTGGTCGCAGGGCAGATTTAGGCCGCGAATCGGATCCGCTCGGGGGCAGGCGTACGGTCCGTGAAACCGTGATCGGCTGTCAGCCGTGCTGCCCGCTGCGCGAGCCATCCGGAAACCCGTGGCCCGCCATTTACCGCCGTGCCCTCATGGACGGTGCGAACGTGTGTGAAGCCCTGTGCGAGGTAGTACCGCTGGAGCCCCTCGTTCGTCGTCCAGGCGTCCAGGCGAAGCCATTGAGCACCTGCACGGTTCGCACGGTCGCCAGCCCAGTCGAGCAAGCGTTCACCGAGGTTCTGCCCGGCGTATTCCCGTGCGACCGTGAGCTTGTTGACGAAGATCGACGGTTCGGTCAGTTCCTCGTCGGTCCACAGACCCTCTTCGGCATCTGGGGTGAGCGTGATTGTGCCGGCCGTCGTATGCCCGTCACGGAGCATGAACACGGTGCCCGCTTCGATCGTGGCCAACAGCTTGTCAGCCGGATACGGACGGCTCCACTGGTCGGAGCCGCGACCGCGCAGCCAAGCTGCTGCCTCCTCACGGAAGGCCAGCAGCTTGGCCACATCGTGTGGCTCGGCGGGGGCGATGATCACGCGTCCTCGCTTCGGGCGGACAGCTCGCCGATCTCGTAGTTCATCCGGTTCAGGTCGCCCCGAAACGTCGTGATCGTGCATCGGATGGGCCGATCCGGCGAGTAGCCCGTTCTGGTCCAGAGCATGACCGGCACACCGGCTCCAATCTCAAGTAGGCGGGCCTCTTCCGGCGTGGGCATCCGAGCCGCGATTTCGTCGAAGTACCCGACCTGTTCGATACCCCGAGAAGCGAGATACCGCGTCGTGCCTTCATCGATGTCGCCTGGCTCAGCCAGTCGCGGCGACTCGTCTACCAGCCACGATGGATAGTAGGTCGCCTGCGTGGACCAAGGAACGTCGTCCACATAGCGATGACAAAACCGCAATACCGCCTTCATGCCCGGCGAGATCTTGAGGCGCTCAGCGACCTCGACCGACGCCGGCAGCATCTCCACGCGGAACGTCTGGTGTGGTCGCCGGCCGGCGTTGGTCACGTCGGTGCTGTACGCGTCCCCGTTCTGCGGGAACGTCAGGTTCTCGAACCGAGACGCGTTGAGTTCGAACACTTCATGGGACTTGACCTCGTAGCCAAGCCCTTGGCTGGACGTGATCAGTCCTTCACTAACCAACAGGCTCAGCCCGTTGCGGATGGTGTTCCGGGACGCGTCGAAACGCTGCTGTAGGTCGTTCTCAGAGGGCAGCCGCGCTCCCGGCGCGTGGGTGCCGTTGTCGATCTCGCGGCGCAGGACGTCAGCGACTTGCCGGTACTTCGGCTGCTTGCTCATGGCCCCATCATGACGCACTCGCGCAACTTGTTGGTACATGTAGCCCATAACCCCTTGACGCCTCACTGCCCGTGGGTGCAGCATCACTGCATCAGCTTGTACCAACAAGTGGAGCAAGTGGTGCAACACCATTGAGTGTGCCCGCTTGCGCTGACAACTCCACAGCGTGATCCACCGCAGCACGACGGCCGTGACGACACCGGCTGAGGCGAGTGGAGACCAGTCGGTCACCTCCCGTCAGGGACACGCGCCGACTCAAAAGAACGGATCTGCCCAAGGGCGAGCACGCCACGCGAAGAGACCGAGATGCGATTCCTCGGAGGAGCGGGACAGAGGCACAGGTCCATATCGCGCACTTCGAGCTCAAAGCACCGCCCCTGCCCGGCCATTACGGGCGTACGCAGCAAAGCAGGCAGGGGCACTGGGTCCGCCGGTCTGTTCGGCGCTGGCCCTCACCTACGACACCTCAGGAGTCCATGTGTTCGGCATGAAGTCGCAGGAGTCCACCACCGACCTGACCTCCCCCGAGTCCGTACAGCGCGGTCAGGAGGTCTACGACCGCATCGTGTCCGGCGAGTGCAGGGACGCGGTGGCGGAGCTGAACGAGGCATACGGCCGCACGAGCTGACCAGCCCACCACATCAACGGCGCGCGGCGCCCCGGGGCGCAACCCGGGACGCCGCTTCGGGCCGTTCCACCTGCTAGGGAGACCACGACCCATGAAGCACATCGTCACTGTTCAGGATGCTGTTACCGCGTTCGCCGACTGGATGGAGCCGACGGCCGCTGAGCTGGACGCCATCGACCGCGAGATGCCGCTCATCCTCGCGCAGGTCGACCTGTTGGACGCGCAGATCATCACCATGGACCGCACGCCGACCGAGTTGGACGTGCGGCGTATCCGCCGGGCCCGCCGCAAGGTCCTCGCCGCCGGACGCACCCTCGCCAACACGACCGCGCCGCTCACCCCGGAGGTGGGCGCGTGAACACCACCTCACAGGCTCTCGCCGCCGCGCACGCCGAGGTGAAAACGGAGATCGCACGGACCGACACCAAAACCGGTCTGCTGCTCGCCTTCGTCGGCGCCGTCCTGGCCGGCACCTGGACCGTCGCCAAGGATCTGCCGCTGAACACCGCCGCCCTCACCGTGGGCGGCACGGGCATGTTCTTGCTGGTCGCGGCGGCTGGTCTGCTGCTGCGCTCGGTACGCCCGAACCTGGGAGGCGGGCGCGGGTTCCCGCTGTGGGCGACGCTCACCGCCGAACAGATCACCACCGCCCTGAACGAGGACGTGGGCGCGGATATCGCGGGTCTGTCCCGGATCGCGGTGGTCAAGTTCACCGACCTCAAGCGCGCGGTCGATCTGACCTGCGCGGGCGGGCTGCTGCTCATCGTCGCCGTGGTGATCGCGGTGGGGGGTGCGGCATGAAGGGCAAGACCGTTCTGCCCGCCGTCGCGATGACGGCGGTGTCCATGGTCCTCACCCTCGCGGTGGTTCTGATGTGGCTGGGTGCGGCAGTGCCGTGGCCCGTCGCGCTGGTCGTCGGTCTCGGGATCGACGGCGGCTGGCTCGCCACCCTCGCCTACGAACGCCGCCTCGCCGCCCAGGGCGACCACAACCGCATCGTGACCGCAGTCGGCTGGTCGTTCGGCCTGATCGCGGCTGGCGTCCTGGTCGCTCACGCGCTCACCGCCGAGCAGGGCACCGGCGCGTGGCTGGCCGTCGCCTGGCTACCGATCGCGGCCAAGGCACTGTGGCTGGTTCACGGACTGTGGGAGCGGACCGCGCTCACCCCGTCCGCGCTCGGTGCGATCCGGGGCATCCAGCAGGAGGCGCGTGATGAAGCGGCCGTGGCCCGTGCCCGGTTGCGGGCTGAGGCTGGCACGGAGGAGACGCGGCTGACGGCCGTGACGCAGGCCGGCGCGCGCGTCGCACGCGTCCAGGCGAAGACAGCCAAGTCCCTTGCCGGGGCGTGGTCGACGTTGGAAGCAGCGCGTAACGGTGACGACACCGGCAGGGCGCTGACCAGCGTGACGAGCCGCGTCACACCCGACGTCACACCCCGCTGGGACCTCCCCATCTGGGGACCCACCCAACCCGTCGCCACCCGCTCGCTGGAAGCGGTACCCGCGCTCACCGACCAGGAGCTTGACGACCTGGTCGACACGATCCGGCACAGCGAGACCCCCGCCTTGTCGTATCGCGAGATGGCGATTCGCTTCCGGGCGGCGGGCCATGCCGCGTCCGAGGTCCGCCTTCGGGCGGCATGGAAGCGCGTGGCGGCCTGATGTCCGCCGCCTACGGCAAGTGCTTCGACCCCACCGGCGCCCGCTACGGGGTGCCCACGTTCCCGTGGAAGTTCGCCCCCGACGACGAACAGTTCGCCACTCGCCGGCAGTTACGGGCGCGGGGGTTGCGTCCCGGGGGTCAGCCGATAGCGGCGCAGGTCATGAGGGTCAACCGGCGGTCTGGCGGGGTTCGGGTCGCCTACCTCTACCGCCTCGACCTCGCCAAGCCCGTCCGGCCGATGACGTCCCGCAAGTGGGGCGCCCTCGCCCTCGCGATGCTCGCCCGCCGTACCTGCCCGAACTGCCGGGTCATTTACAGCTATTGCATGCCGACGTCGCTCGGTATGTGCGTCCTGTGCGCGTTCCCCGAACCGACCCCGATGGAGGGCTGATCGTGTCCAAGTCCGAGATCCGCCGCATGGACCGTGAGATCCACAAGGCCACCGTCAAGCTCGCCGCGCTCAAGCGGGGTGAGTCGTGGCCGCTGAACGGTGCGGAGCGCCGGGCCATGGCCCGCGCCCTGGCCGGCGGCTCGTACAAGGTCGTGCGCGGCAAGTCCGCCGCCCGTGCCGAGCAGCAGATCGACACCACCACCGTCAACGCCGAGATGCGGCTGACCGCCGAACTGACCGCTCTGCACGGCGAGAAGCAGCGACTGATCACCGAGGCCGCACGCGAGAAGGCGGCGAAGAAGCGTTCCGGCTGGTTCTGACCAGCCCGGCGCCGGGGTGCCCGCCTCTTTCCACGGACACAGGCACCCCGGCTCTCTCTCCCACTCCCGCCCCTCGTAGGGGGCAGTCAGGAGCAGTACCAGCATGACCGAGAACGTCATCTCTTTCGTCAAAACCCCGCCCACCGGCCCCGTGCCGGAGGTGGCGCCCACGGTGCTGACCGTGGTGCCCGACGCCCCGCCGACGCCGCTCACGCCGTTGTGGGTGCGCTCCGGGCGTGCCGTCAAGACCGTGGTCACGCACGAGAACACGAAGTCCGCTGCTCGTGCGGTGGCGCGGCACGGTCTCTACACGTTCAACGGGGGCCGGATCGTGGCCCGCCGGACGTGGGACGGCAAGACCGGGGCCCGCTACGAACGCATGATGCGTACGGCCGAAGCCGCCGGGAACCTGGAAGCGGCTGAGGAGTGGGAGGAGCGGCTGCAACGGTTCCGGCAGGCACGCCACCACCGCCGCATGGACCTGTTGCACGCGCCCGTGGAGGCCGCCAAGGGTCTTGGAGTCGGTGTCGGGGTGAGCATCGGAGTCCTGGTCGCCCTCGGAGTCGTCATGGCGATCAACAACCACGACGTCACCGACGTCATCACCCCGCTGAAGGCGACGATCGACTTCATCGCCCTGCTGATCCGGATCGTTCAGGTCACGTGGGGCACGGCCATCGTCGTCGGCCCGCTCCTCGCTCTCCTCGCGCTGTGGACCGTAGGCAGCAAGCAGCAGGCCGCCCCGCAGTGGGCGCTGCCCGCCACCGTCCGGAGCGGGGAGGGCGAGCCGGTCACCCCGTCCATCGTCGTCAAGGCCCTGCGGGATCTGGGAGTGCCCGCGCTGCGCAACGCCATCAAGGACATGGGCGACGCCGGCGCCTCGATGCTCGGTCCGATCCGGATCGCCGGATGCGGGGTGGAAGTCGACGTCACCCTGCCTTCAGGGGTGTCGACGAACGAGGTACAGAACCGGCGCCGCAAGCTCGCTGAGAACCTGTCCCGGCATGAGCACGAGGTGTTCATCACCATCCCGGTCGCCGCCCGCACGGTGCGGCTGTGGGTGGCCGACTCGGGGGCGTTGGATGAGCCGATCGGGCCGTCTCCGCTGGTCACCGACGAGACGATGACCGCCGACTACACCAAGGGCCGCGCCCCGTGGGGTCAGGATCTGCGCGGGGATGCTGCGGCGCTGAGTGTGTATCAGCGGCATCTACTGATCACGGGGTTGTCGAACCAGGGCAAGACCGTTGCCCTGCGCTCCCTCGCCCTGTGGCTCGCCCTCGACAAGTCGGTCCAGTTCCTCATGGGCGACCTCAAGGGCGTGGGCGACTGGGCCATGTTCGACGGCCTGGCCACCGTGCTCATCCAGGGCCCGACCGACGACCACGTCATCCGGGTGACCGAGATGGTGGAAGGTGCGGTGGACGAGATGAACCGCCGTATCCAGGCCCCGAACGGCACCACGTTCCCGCCGCTGATCGTGCTGGTCGATGAAGCGCAGGTCGCGTTCATGTGCCCCGTCAAGGACGACGAGAAGCGGCCCTACGGCGGATCCAAGGCAACGTCCCGGTACTACATGGCCGTCCGCAAGATCCACAACCAGGGCCGTGCCGTGAACGTGCTGATGTGGCAGGGCACGCAGGACCCCACCGACCAGAACCTTCCCAAGCTGGTCCGCGAGGGCGCCCACACCCGGGCCTCGCTTGCCCTCGGGACCGAGTCTCAGGCTCGGATGGCGTTGGGGGACAAGGCCGTTGACGGGGGCGCCGCACCGAACCTGCTGCGACCGGGCCTCGACCGGGGAACGCTGGTCGTCGCATCGGACGGCATCCAGATTCCCGCCGGGCAGGCGTCCATCACGGTCCGCACGCACTACATCGACGACGACGCGGCCGAAGCCATCATCGAACGCGCCAAGGCACTGCGCGACGGCATCACCACCCTGCGCGCCGTCGACACCGGCGAGGAGCGAGACGCGCTCGCCGACATCGCCGCCGTGATCGGGGACGCGTCGCGTCTGCTCACCCTCGACATCCTCAAGCGGCTCGCCACGCTGAACGAAGACGTCTACGGCGCCTGGACGTTCCAAGATCTCAAGCGCGTGCTGGAGGCCGAGGGCGAGGAGCCCAAGAAGTCCAACGGACGCATGGTCGTCCACCGCGATCACGTCCTGCGCGCCCTCGCCAACCGCGACGGCGAGGGTTCCGCTTCCGCCGCTGAATGACAGGGAGACACAGCCTCTCGCGCCAGGGATGCGGGGATTCACCCCCATCCCCCTCCCTGGCCCCCATCCCTGGCTCTGACCTGCACAAATGATCAGCCAGGGAGGTAGGGAGTCACTCCAGGCCAGACCCCTGAAACCCCCTCCACAGCGCACCCCGCAGGGGGTGTCTCTGCCTCCCTGTCCTACCGCCAGAAGGGATTCCGCATGTACCCCGACCACACCCAACCCGCGCCCGTTCAGCGGGCCGTGACCGTCCACCAGCCCATGCCCTTCACGCCCGTCGTGGCCGCGCCGGCGCCGCTCGTTCCCGTCCAGCCGGGCACCGTCCCGGCGGTCGCGAGCATCGTCCTGCCGGACGGACGGGTCGTCACCGGCTACGCCATCAACCCCGTCCACCCCGAACCGGTCCAGGCCCCGCCGGCCGTCTCGCGTACGGCAGTGAACGTCGCCCTCGGGGGTGTCGGGTTCCTCGCGGTGTGCGGCGGACTGCTGCTGCTCACCTCGTTCATCGCCGCCCTCACCGCGTTCATCACCCAGCTCATCACCCTCGCCGCCGTCATCTTCGGCGGCTGGATCGCCATCCAGATCCTCGGCACGAGCGGCCACCGCGCCGGCGGGACCACGGTCAACATCCGCAAAGCCGTCATCAAGCGCAACAAGTTCTACGGCTGAGAAGGAGTCCAACTCCCGTGATGCGACTGCGTCTTCAGATCATCGGCTGGCCCCGCCGGGTACTGGTCGTGACCGACACACCCCGCCCCGACTGCTCGTACTGCGAGGGCGACGGTGGCATCGAGCACCCCTACGGCGACGAAACCGGCGAGTACGCCGGCAGTGACTGGGAGCCCTGCGGTTGCTGGACGAACTGGCGGACGGTCCTGCTGCCCCTGCCGCTCCGGCCCCGGTGGCTGCGCCGTCGCCACGACGGCTGCGACCCGTGGGGCTCCGGCGGCTACAGCAACGAACCCCCGTTCTGACCCGGAAGGAACCCATGACCACCCACACCACCGACCCGGTCCAGCATCCGCGTACGGCTGCTGACGCGGTTCGCGCGTTCAACCACGCCACCCTGCCCACGTTCGGCGAGGGCCCTCAACTCGCCTACCCCGGCACGGTCTACCGGGCGCTCGCCGCGTTCACCACCCTCGCGCGCGGACTGCCGCAGGCATACGACCAGATCGGCACCGCCCTGGCCCGCCTGCACCAGACCGGACACCTCACCGCCGACCACGGCACCCCCACCCAGCACACCGACGCCGTCTCCATCGCCCTACGCGAAGCCGAACACCACGCCACCGCCATGACCGCAGCCCTGGAACGCGCCCACAGCGCATCCGCCCCCCTCGGCTACAACGGCCCCATCGACGACGACACCGACGACGACCTCTAGCTACGCCAAGGGCGGCCCCCGCATCTCGCCAAAGAACCGGGGCCGCCCTTGCCAACCAGTCCTCAACAGACCTGTTGGAGGTCTCCAGCATGACCGATCGCAGCATCCATCCGCGACTGCCCGACGGCACGGAAAGGGTGGTGACCGCCCGGACCGAACCGCGCCCGGACGGCAGCACCGTCCTGACCCTGGTCACAGTCGGGCCGCCGCTCGTCCTGGTCGAACACCGCATGTTCCTCGACCAGTACCTGACCCACTCGCTCCTGCACACCCTCGCCCGCGACCTGGACGGCATCGAGCCCCCCGGGCCCACCCCGGAAGCCGCCGCACTCCTCGCCGCCATGCGCACCGGCGACCGCACCGCCCTCGCCACCGCACAGGACGCGTACAACACCCGCGTCCTCAACCTGTGGACGGACACGGACGGGAGCGCCGCCGCATGAGCGAGCATCTGCGGACCGCGCTGGAGTTGGCAGTGGCCGGTGTGCCGCCGCTGCCGCTGCGGGCGGGGAAGGTGCCGTTCGGCAACTGCCGCACCTGCGCGAGGAACGCGTGCGGCGGACGGCCGAACATGAAGACCGCCGGACCCTGCACCTGCCCCGGTGTCTGCCACGCGTGGGCCGCCGCCACCACCGACCCCGCCGTCCTCAACTCCCCTGCGTGGGTGCGGGCATGGTGGGAAGCGGCAGCGGTGGCCTACCACCCCGGCGGCGCCGGCCTCACCGTCGTCGACCTCGACAACGAGGACGCCATCGCGTGGGCCCGTACGAACTTGCCCGCCACCCGCACCGTGCCCACAACACGGGGTGAGCACTGGATCTACCAGGGCGCCATGCGGTCCACCAACGGGGTGCGGCCCGGTGTGGACATCAAGTCCCTTATGGCGTACGCCCGTTGGCTCGGATGGGGTAGCGGCGTCATGGCTGCCCTCCCGGGCGCTGTGCGTGCTCTGGCACTAACGGACCCCCCTCCCGCCCGCAGGACGCCACAGACCCTCTCAGCGCCCCTGGGGAGCCAAGGCGGGCAGTGCCGCCACCGCTCGCCCGTGTTCCTGGATCGTGGGATCGCCATGGCGGAGCAGAGCATCACCGGCGCCCGTGAGGCGGTACACGCCACCGTCTACCGGACGTTCCTCGCTGTGCTGTCCACACACGGGCGGTGCGGCTGCCTCACGGACACGCACGTCGCCCGGCTGTTCACCGCCGCGCAGGCCAAGGGCGAAACCGCCCGGCACTGCACGGACGCGTGGACCAATGCCCTCACCACGTTGGGACTGTGACCATGGCTGACGACGAGAAGAGCCCCGCCCGCCAGATCATCACGGACTACGCGCAATCCCACTTCCGGTACTTCCGCACGCCGGACGGGACCGTCTATGCGCAGAAGAACGGCCAGCCCGTCGCCCGCCCGATCCGCTCCCAGGGCACCACCGGCAGCCACCGCCAGGAACTCATGGTCGGCCTCTACCGCGACGGACGCGGCGCGTTCAACGGCAGCGCGCTGAAAGAGGCACTGGACCTGATCGAAGCGCTCGCACTGTCCGAGGACGTACAGCCCGTCCACATCCGCGTCGCCCCCGGATTCGACGGGGCAACCTGGCTCGACCTGGGACGGGATGACGGTCAGTCCGTGCGTATCCACCCCACCGGGTGGGACATCCTCGTACCCGATCCGCAGGAAGTGTGTTGGCGGCGCACCCAGCTCACCGGGGAACTGCCGCTGCCGGTCAAGGACACGAACGGCAAGGGCATCGATCTGCTCATGCGGTTGTGCAACTTCGCCGGCGCTGAGAACGAGTGCCTGGCCATCGCGTGGCTGATCGGCTGCCTCGGTCCGTCCGTCCCGGTGCCCGCCCCGTTCCTCACCGGCCCGCAGGGCGCGGGGAAGTCCACCGGCGGGCGGATGCTCGTGCGGATCATCGAGGGCATGAGCGGGGACCTGCGCAGGGCCCCGAAGGATGAGGAAAACCTGATCGCGGCAGTGGCGGCGGGATGGGTCACCGCCCTGGACAACCTTTCGCACATGTCGCCGGACCTGTCGGATGCGATGTGCTGCATCGTGACCGGAGCCGAGAGCGTCAAGCGGGCCCTGTTCACCGACGGGGACGTCTTCCGCGTCGGCTACCGTCGGCCCCTGCTCCTGACCGGCATCGACGTGGGCGTCATCCGGCCCGACCTCGCCGAACGCCTGCTCCCGCTCCGCTTGGAGCGGCCTGGTGTGCGGCGGACCGAGGCGGAACTGTGGGCGGAGTACGAGGAGGTGCTGCCTGTCGTGCTCGGGTCCCTGCTCGACCTCACGGTCAGGGTGCGCGCGGCGCAGGCGGAGACTCCCACGGATCTGCGGATGGCGGACTTCGCGCACCTGTGCGCGCAGTTGGACGCTGCGACGGGGCTCGGAGCTCTGGCCGCGTACCGGGCCCGGCTGGACGACCTCAACGACGACGTCATCGAGGGCGACCTGTTGGCACAGACCGTCCTGCGGCATGCCGAGACCATCGAGCCGGGCGGGGAGGAGCGGATGACGTCCACGGAGTTGCTGGCCTGCCTCAGCCGCCTCTACGCCGGCGACGACTGCCGTCCGCTGCCCAAAGGCTGGCCGACTACCGGCAAGGTGCTCTCCGACCGTCTCAAGCGCCTTCAGCCCACCCTCGCCGCGCGGGGTGTGCTCATCGACTCCGGCCGCACCAGCCAGGGCCGGTACCTGGAAATGACCCGCCCCGCCCCGGTGCCCCCATTCGACCAGCCCCGGATGCACTGACCGCACTCCCACGCTCACACGGACAAGCAAGAAGAGCACCAGGCGCCCCGGCGCGGCGTGCTCCTCTTGCTGTTCGGGGCGTAGCCCCGCCCCCAGGACGTGCCGCGTAGCGGCTCCTTCTTCACGTTCTGACCAGCGCCGCACTACACCAGAACACCCCCTCTTTTTTGTCCTAAGAGAGAAGACGCTGCGTCACCTGCGTCAGGCGAGCCGGAAAACGGCACCTGACCTGCGCATACAGGCATGACGCAGACGGCCGTGCCTGCGTCATTCTGCGTCATCTGCGTCATGGGCTACGTCACGGATGACGCTGCCCATGACGCATCCATGACGCAGGCCTCACCTCTAGCGTCACCTAAAACCGCAGTTCAGAAGCCTGAATGACGCTGACGACGCAATGACGCAGAAATCCACAGCTCGGACAAGACATGGGCTTCGGAACCCCCGAAGCGAACCTCATGGGAGACATGAAAGTGCGTCAGAAGATCACTGACTTGCCTCAGCTCCACTCCGCTGCGGATGTTGCCCAAGCCCTCGGCTGCTCAGAGTGGTGGGTGAAGGAACAAGCTCGCAGGGGACGCATTCCCTTCACCAAGCCCGGCGGCAGCTACCGGTTTACGGTCGAGCACTTCGTAGAGATCATGCGCATCTTCGAGAGCCGTCCCACGGAAGCCCGTGTTACCACCGCCCGAGCTACACCAGCACCGCGACGCCAGGTGACGGCCATAACAACGGTGTCCGCCACCCCTCTGAAGGCACGGACACCGCGTAGGGCGCAGCAGCACCAATCGCAGAGCGCAGCCTGATTCCATGTGCCGCCCGGTCCTCCAGCCGGGCGGCACATCCGTCCTTAGGGAGAGCAAGTTGGGTTACGCCGAGAACCTCGGCACGTACTGGCGCGGCCGGTACAAGGTCGCGCCGGGCAAGTACGCCACTGTCCGTGATGCCGAAGGTGAGGCCATCCGCTTCCGGACCAAGCCGGCGGCAAAGAAGGCGGCGGACGCTGAAGAAGCGAAGCTGTTGGCCGGAACGAAGAAGGCGCCTCCTGAGCGGATCACATTCGGCGCCTACGCGAACCGCTGGTATGCCGCGCAGGACTTGGCGGCGTCCACTATGCAGAACTACCGGCGTCATATCGAAGAACACTTGCTCCCCGCGTTCGAGGATTTCGCCGTCGCAGACATCTTGAGCACCGACATCGCCGCTTGGGAGAAGCACGAACGCGCCGTCCCTTACGCGGCAACCAGCGTCAAGACATGGCGGGCGACACTGCATCTGATCCTCGCCGACGCCGTTGACGAGGGGCTGCGCGACTCCAACCCGGCAACCAGGCGCCGTGGACGAGGCAAGCGTGCTGGTCGCTCACGCAACCGGGGCCCGGAGAAGGCGGTCACGACGGCACTCGGCATTCTGCTGCTCTCCGAGCGGATGGCGCTGTTGTCCGGCCGTGACGATGAGTTCGTTGGCGGCATCGTCAAGGGCTACACCGGCATGCGATGGGGCGAGGTCGTTGGCCTTGAGACGGAGTTCGTCCGGCCGAAGAGCATTCGTGTTGAGTGGCAGCTCTACGAACTGGACACTGGCGAACTGCATCGTTGCCCGCCCAAGGACGACTCCTACCGCGACATCGACGCTCCGGACTTCCTTGCCTCGCTGCTTGCTGGCCACATCGCCCGGACGAGGCCGAAGCCTTGCGAGTGCCACGGACTGACCTACGTCTTCCACGGTCACGGAACCGCCAATGGGTCTGCGAGTCGCCCGGGGGCGAAGCTGGTCGACGTGGCTCGCCGCGCCGGCGTCTCGACCGGGACCGTTTCCAACGTCCTCAACCGCCCGGACACTGTGGCGGAGCCGACTCGGTTGAAGGTGCTGGAAGCCATCACCGATCTCGGGTACGTCCGTAACGCGGGAGCAGGGGAGTTGGCCGCCCACTGGCGACGCTCTGGCTTCGCCACATGGCTCTTTCAGCCGGCCGTCACCGGGCGGTATCCCGGCCGTGGCACTCAGGAAGAGCACCCGGTGCCTGTGGTCGCCGAGCCGTGGCCTGGCATTCCGGCGCGCGGACGAGGCGCCGCCAAGCGGGCTGAAGCGTGTTGGGTGCCGATCGCTCCGGGGCTGACCCCGCACGGGTTGCGTCACACTCACAAGACTCTGATGAGGGAGGTGGGGACCCCGCCGAAGCTCATGGACGAGCGCTTGGGCCATGAGGACGGTTCTGTTCAGTCGCGCTACGACCACATCACGGCCGGCATGCGGCAGCGGCTGATGACCGCGCTCACCGGGATGTGGGAGGAAGCGTTGAACACGCGTCGGGAGATGAGTCCAGGCTCGCCCGTGGCTGCTCTGGATGCGTTGCTGAAGGCTCCTCGGTAGGGCGTCGGCCTGGAGACAATTCCAAGATTTTCTCCAGGATTTCTCCAAGAGGGCCCGCACAACGAGTCAGGACCACCTCCGAAATTTCGGAAGTGGTCCTGACCTGGCGTTTTACTGTCGGGGTGGCGGGATTTGAACCCACGACCTCTTCGTCCCGAACGAAGCGCGCTGCCAAGCTGCGCTACACCCCGATGTCGCTGCTTGTCCTGCTTGTCGCGGCGACGTCGTTTACTTTAGCCCACCGGTGGCCCCAGGCGAAATCCGGTTTTGGTGCGGTGGTGGACGGGGTTCGGGCGGATGTGGTCGAGGGTTACGAGGAGGACGGCGAGGGCGTAGAAGGCCAGGCCGAGGAGGAGGGCGTTGGCCAGGACGCTCCGGTAACCGTGCTCGTCCACGTCGAGGAAGGCGTACAGGTAGCGGTTCGGTGTGCCCGGAAGGAGCAGTTCGCCTCGGAGCAGGGAGAAGGTCAGGTACGCCAGGGGGTACAGGAGCCACGGTGCGGCCTGACGCAGGTGCAGGTGGCCGGCGGCGGTCAGGAGCAGCCAGTTCGTGAGTGCCGCGATCGGGATCGCCGTATGCAGGACCTGGTCGGTCACGGCATGCCAGCCCGTCGGGGAAGGGGGCGTGGTGAACGGGCTCGACGGGTTTGACACCAGCGCGTGGTGGACCAGGGCCCCGATCACCACGTAGAGGAGCGCGGCGCCTGTCAGGGCGTCGGGCAGCGGGCGGCGGGCTGTCCAGGCGCGGCGGGCCGAGACGGTCATGGCCAGGGTCAGCAGGATGCTGCTCTGGATCGTGAACTGGCTCAGAACCTGGGCGGGGCTGCCCAGGACCAGTTCCATCGTCACGGCCGTGGCCGCCGCGGCGGCGGTGAGGAGGCGGAAGACCGCCGTCACCGGGCGGCGTACCGGGGTCACCACGGCTGTGGCGGGGACGGGGGAGGTGAGGAGTCCGGGTCCGCCCGGGAGCGCGGGGAGGTCCGGTATGTCCCTGGGTATCGGCGCGGTCATGCCCTCACGCTAGGGCGAGTGGGCAAAAGGGGCGATCCGGGCGGGCTGAGTGGGTTACGCCCCTGCCGCCCCGCCCCCGCACCCGCCGCCTATGCCTTCCGCGCCGCGCCTACCGCCCCCGCCGCGCCTACCGCCCCCGCCGCGCCTACCGCCCCCGCCACCCGCCACCCGCACCGCGCCCACTGCCCCCGCCACCCCCGCCGCCTACGCCTCCCGTGCCGTCAGCGTCAGCAGTGTCGCCTCCGGGGGGCAGGCGAAACGCACCGGGGTGTAGCGGTTGGCGCCGCAGCCCGCCGAGACGTGGAGGTATGACGTCCGGCCCTCCGCCGTGTGCGTCGACAGGCCCTTGACGCGGTCCGTGTCGAGGTCGCAGTTGGTGACCAGGGCGCCGTAGAAGGGGATGCAGAGCTGGCCGCCGTGCGTGTGGCCGGCCAGGGTCAGCGGGTACGCGTCCGCCGTGAACGCGTCCAGGACCCGGAGGTAGGGGGCGTGGACGACGGCCAGCGAGACGTCCGCCGTCTTCGAGGGGCCGCCGGCCACCTGCTGGTAGCGGTCCCGCTTGATGTGCGGGTCGTCCAGGCCCGTCAGTTCCACGGACATGCCGTCGATCTTCAGCACGCCACGCGTGTTCGTCAGGTTGAGCCAGCCCGCAGTGTCGAAGCCGTCGCGCAGCTCCTCCCACGGGTTGTGGATCACGTCGACCGCGGGCGGGTTGCCGTTGAGGCCGTGCTTGCCCTGGGTCTTCTCAAGCAGGTACCGGGCGGGATTACGGGGTTTGGGGCCGTAGTAGTCGTTCGAGCCGAACACGTAGGCGCCCGGGAACTCCATCAGCGGGCCGAGCGCGTCCAGCACCTCGGGCACGCCCTCCGGGTCGGACAGGTTGTCGCCCGTGTTGATCACGAAGTCGGGGCGAAGACCGGCGAGGGAGCGGAGCCAGCGCTGCTTCTTGTACTGGCCGCCGACCATGTGGATGTCGGAGACCTGGAGCACGCGCAGGGGGCGCATGCCCGCGGGCAGCACCGGCACGGTCACCCGGCGGAGGCGGAAGGAGCGGGTCTCGAAACCCGCCGAGTAGACGAGGCCGGCGGCGGCAACGGCCGTGATTCCCAGGGGTACTGCGTATCGCGCGCGCATGCTCCCATCGTGTCAGGCGGGAAGGGGCGGTGGAAATCCACGGGCGTTCCGCTTGCCGCACCTGCGACAATCGATCCCATGACCACGCTCAAGTCGAAGCTCAGGGAAGATCTCAACACCGCCATCAAGGCGCGCGACGAACTCCGCTCCTCGACGCTCCGGCTGACCCTCACCGCCATCACGCAGGAAGAGGTCTCCGGCAAGGAGAAGCGCGAGCTCTCCGACGAGGAGATCATCAAGGTGATCAGCCGCGAGGCGAAGAAGCGCCGTGAGGCGGCCGACGCCTTCGCCCAGGGCGACCGCCCCGAGCAGGCCGAGCGAGAGAAGGCCGAGGGCGTGATCCTCGCCGTCTACCTGCCCAAGCAGCTCGACGACGAGGAGCTGAACCAGATCGTCGCCCAGGCCGTCGAGGAGGCGAAGGCGGCCGGTGCCGAGGGGCCGCGTGCGATGGGTCAGGTCATGAAGATCGTGAACCCGAAGGTCGCGGGCCTGGCCGAGGGCGGCCGGGTCGCCGCCGCGGTGAAGAAGCTCCTCGCCGGCTGACCTGCCGCGAGGACTCAAGGTGCCTGTACGAGAACTCAGGTGGCCGGTACGCCGACGGGGCGCCTACCAACTGTACGGCGAGGCGCCGAAGGCGGAGAGTGTTCGTACCGTGTCACTGAGCTTGGAGTCCGCCGACAACCTGGTGAGCTTCCGCACGAAACAGGAGCAGAAGCGCCAGGAGTGGGGCGCTGCCTACCTCGAGACCGGTCGCGTATGGACGCACGAGAACGGTGAGGCGCTGCACCCTGACTGGATCTCCAGACGCTTCACCCGTCTCGTAGAACTGTCCGGCCTGGCGCCGGTCCGCCTCCACGACCTACGCCACCTGGCGGCCACGCTCTCCCTGCTCGCCGGGAACGACATCAAGGTGGTCCAGGAGAAGCTGGGGCACTCCTCAC
>NZ_AEJB01000035.1 GCF_000331005.1 Streptomyces turgidiscabies Car8 | reverse complement strand
AGGTACTCCGCATCATGAACTGCCCTACAGTCGCAGGGAGTTCACCTTCAGGACAGGGTCGGGGGCGGCGTCTCGCGCACCGGTGGCGCGCCATCTGCGGGCGAGGGACACGGCCAGCGCCGTCAGTGCGGCGAGCGTCGCGACACAGGCCGCCAGAGCGGGCAGCGGGGAAGCGGCTCCGCCCGCCTGCCGTACATAGGCGAGGGTCGCCGAGTCGAGGTGCGTGCCGAGCAGATGCGCGGCGGCCAACGCCCCCGAGACGACGACGGCCACGCCGGTCACGACTGTCGACCGGCTGAACCACAGCGCCGCGCCGGCCAGCAGGCAGAGCGCGGAGACGCCGAGCGAGGCGGTCAGTCCGTACCTCGGCGCGTCGACCCAGTCGAGGGGGAAGTGGGCCGCGCCGCAGAGCATGACGAGGACGGCGACGGCACGGCGGAGCCACAGGACGTCACCCCGCCGGGCACCGGCGACGACCGCCGGCTCCTCGGCACGCGGCGCGGTGTACGGCTCGGCGTGCGGCGCGGGTGCGGGGGCCGCGGCCTCGTCCTGGGCGTCGCCGATGCGCCCGATGAGCTGCACGAGGTCCTCGACGGGCCTGCTGGTGGCGGCGGCGTGCACCGCCTGGGCCTCCGCGTGGGCGGCGTGCGGGGCCGCGTGCAGGAGCGCGACCAGACGGCCGACCTCGGCGACCGGCCGCTGTTCGGCGGCGGTCCGGATCGCCTCGTCCATCCGGTCGACGCTGTGTTCCGGGGGACCCAGCAGTTCCACGAGACGCGAGACGTCCTCCACGGAGCGCGCCACGGCCGCCACCCGCAGGACGGTCGCCGCGGTCGGCAGGCCGTCGGGCGACTGCTCCAGGAGGGTGACGAGCTGGACGACGTCGTCCAGCGGCCTGGCGACGACCAGGGTTCGCACCAGGTCGTCCGTGCGTATACGGGTCACGGGACGGGGTTCGCCCGGTCCGGGGTCGTCCGGACGGGCAGGGAACGGCTCGACGGCCATGTTCGCCTCTCAACTTCAGTGCACCGGCACACGGGAAACGTGCGCCACGCTCATATGAACGTTGAACCCTGTGTAACCGCCCGCTTCCCGCCCCGCCACTCGGGAGAGCCCCCTTGACAAGCTCCGACGTTCGGCGGCAGTCTTCCATCAAGTAGAAAGTTATTTCCACCATACGGAATTCACCATACGGAATTAGTGGAGGCGCCGACGGCCATGGGATTCACAGAGCAGCGCTTCAACGTCAACCTGTCGATCCTCTTCACGGAGCTGCCGCTCCTGGAGCGCCCGGCGGCGGCCCGGGCCGCGGGTTTCACCGCGGTCGAGCTGTGGTGGCCCTGGCTGGACACCCCCACCCCGGCACAGTCCGAGCTGGACTCCCTGCGGTCCGCGATCGAGGACGCCGGCGTCCGGCTCACCGGCCTGAACTTCTACGCCGGACAGCTGCCGGGCCCGGACCGGGGCGCCCTGTCGGTGCCCGGGGAGGAGTCCGAGCGGTTCCGCGCCAACATCGAGGTCGCCGCGGAGCTGGCCGGGTCGCTCGGCTGCGGCGCGCTCAACGCGCTGTACGGCAACCGGGTCGACGGCGTGGACCCGGCCGAGCAGGACGCGCTGGCGCTGGAGAACCTGGTGCTCGCGGCCCGGGCGGCGAGCCGTATCGGCGCGATCCTCCTCGTCGAGGCGCTCAACAAGCCGGAGTCCCCCCGGTATCCGCTGGTGAGTGCCCCGGCCGCCGTCGAGGTCGTCGACAGGGTCAACGAGGCGACCGGACTCGGCAACGCCCGCTTCCTGATGGACCTCTACCACCTGTCCATGAACGGCGAGGACCTCCCCTCGGTGATCGACCGGTTCGCCGCGAAGACGGGCCATGTCCAGATCGCCGACAACCCCGGCCGCGGCGCCCCCGGCACCGGCACGCTCCCCCTCGCGGACCACCTGGACCAGCTGCGCAAGGCCGGTTACGAGGGCTGGGTGGGCCTGGAGTACAAGCCGGGCGACCGGCCGAGCGCCGAGGCGTTCGGCTGGCTGCCGCACGCGGCACGCCGCACTTCCTGACATCACCGAGCAGCAGAGAGGCGCCCCCGACATGAGCAGTCTCCCCAAGGTCGCCTGGATAGGCCTCGGCATCATGGGCTCCCCCATGTCCGAGAACCTGATCAAGGCGGGTTACGACGTCACCGGCTTCACCCTCGAACAGGACAAGCTCGACCGTCTCACCGCCGCCGGCGGCACGGCGGCGGCATCGATCGCCGAGGCCGTGCGCGCCGCCGACGTGGTGATCACGATGGTGCCCGCGTCACCGCAGGTCGAGGCCATCGCGTACGGCCCGGAGGGCATCCTCGCGAACGTACGGCCCGGCACCCTGCTCATCGACATGTCGTCGATCACCCCGCAGACATCGGTGGACCTGGCGCGGGCGGCGGCCCAGAAGGGCGTACGGGTACTGGACGCGCCCGTCTCGGGCGGCGAGGCGGGCGCGGTCGAGGCCGTGCTGTCCATCATGGTCGGCGGCGAACAGGCCGACTTCGACCGTGCGAGGCCGCTCTTCGAGGCACTGGGCAGGACCATCGTGCTGTGCGGTCCGCACGGCTCGGGCCAGACGGTGAAGGCCGCGAACCAGCTGATCGTCGCCGTGAACATCCAGGCGTGCGCCGAGGCCGTGGTCTTCCTGGAGAAGTCGGGCGTGGACCTGAAGGCGGCGCTGGAGGTACTGGGCGGCGGCCTGGCCGGCTCCACCGTGCTGACGCGCAAGAAGGACAACTTCCTGAACCGGGACTTCACGCCGGGCTTCCGTGTCGACCTCCACCACAAGGACATGGGCATCGTGACGGACGCGGCCCGTACGGTCGGCGCCGCGCTGCCCGTCGGCGCGGTGGTCGCCCAA
>NZ_AEJB01000034.1 GCF_000331005.1 Streptomyces turgidiscabies Car8 | reverse complement strand
TCCTGCACGCGCCGCGCTCCGGCACGGTCGTGCGGTACGAGTCGATCGACAACATGCCGTTCCAGTTCGGCGTACGGATCTGATCCTCTCTTCGACGGATCGGATCGTCGTACTCCTTCCGGGTCTGTTCAAGATCAGGACACTCCCTTGAGCACTGAGCGTGTTACTGGGTGCGGTTCTCACCGCGGTAGTACTCGAAGACCCAGCCCCACAGGCCGATGAGAAGCATGGGGGCCGAGAAGAACGCCAGCCACCAGCCGATCGCGACGCTCAGGAACAGGAGCGCGCCACCGATGCCCAGCGCGAGCGGCTGCCAGCTGTGCGGGCTGAAGAACCCGACCTCACCGGCGTCGTCCGCGATGTCCGCTTCCTTGTTGTCCTGCGCGCCCACGTCGACCCGCCGGGCCGTGAAGGCCAGGTAGTAGCCGACCATGATGCACAGGCCGAAGGCCAGGAAGAGCGCCGTGGTGCCCGCCGGCTCCTTCGACCACACGCCGTAGACGATCGCCATGGCGAGGACGAAGACGGCGAGCCAGATGAACATCTTGCCCTGGACCTTCACTTGCCCGCCTCCTTGCCGCCGGCGAGAGCCTTCTCGCCGTGACCGGCGTTCTCCAGCTGGTCCAGCGCTGCGATCTCAGGGTGGTGCAGGTCGAACGCCGGGGATTCGCTGCGGATCCGCGGCAGGGTGAGGAAGTTGTGCCGCGGGGGCGGGCAGGACGTGGCCCACTCCAGCGAACGGCCGTAACCCCAGGGGTCGTCGACCTCGACCTTCTTGCCGTACTTCGCGGTCTTCCACACGTTGTAGAGGAACGGGAGCACGGAGAGGCCCAGCAGGAACGAGCTGATCGTCGAGATCGTGTTCAGCGCGGTGAAGCCGTCCGCCGCGAGGTAGTCCGCGTACCGGCGCGGCATGCCCTCGGCGCCCAGCCAGTGCTGGACGAGGAAGGTGCCGTGGAAACCGATGAACAGCGTCCAGAACGTGATCTTGCCGAGGCGCTCGTCGAGCATCTTGCCGGTCATCTTCGGCCACCAGAAGTGGAAGCCGGAGAACATCGCGAACACGACCGTGCCGAAGACGACGTAGTGGAAGTGCGCCACCACGAAGTAGGAGTCCGAGACGTGGAAGTCCATCGGCGGCGACGCCAGGATGACACCGGTCAGACCACCGAAGGTGAAGGTGATCAGGAAGCCGGTGGCCCAGAGCATCGGGGTCTCGAAACTCAGTGACCCCTTCCACATCGTTCCGATCCAGTTGAAGAACTTCACGCCCGTCGGTACGGCGATGAGGAACGTCATGAAGGAGAAGAACGGCAGGAGGACTCCGCCGGTGACGTACATGTGGTGGGCCCACACCGTCACGGACAGACCCGCGATGGCGATGGTCGCGCCGATCAGGCCCATGTAGCCGAACATCGGCTTACGCGAGAAGACCGGGATGACCTCGGAGATGATGCCGAAGAACGGCAGCGCGATGATGTACACCTCTGGATGCCCGAAGAACCAGAACAGGTGCTGCCACAACAGGGCACCACCGTTCGCGGCATCGAAGATGTGTGCGCCGAATTTCCGATCCGCCTCCAGCGCGAAGAGCGCGGCGGCGAGAACGGGGAAGGCCAGCAGAACAAGGACCGCGGTCAGCAGCACGTTCCACACGAAGATCGGCATGCGGAACATGGTCATACCCGGTGCGCGCATGCAGATGATCGTGGTGATGAAGTTGACCGCGCCGAGGATCGTGCCGAAACCGGAGAACGCCAGACCCATGATCCACAGGTCCGCGCCGATGCCCGGTGAGCGCACGGCGTCGGAGAGCGGCGAGTAGGCGAACCAGCCGAAGTCGGCCGCGCCCGAGGGGGTGAGGAACCCGCCGACCGCGATGGTCGAGCCGAACAGGTACAGCCAGTAGGCGAACATGTTCAGCCGCGGGAACGCGACGTCGGGGGCGCCGATCTGCAGCGGCATGATCCAGTTGGTGAAACCGGCGAACAGCGGCGTCGCGAACATCAGCAGCATGATCGTGCCGTGCATCGTGAACGCCTGGTTGAACTGCTCGTTCGACATGATCTGCAGACCCGGCCGGGCCAGCTCGGCGCGCATGAACAGCGCCATCACGCCACCGATGCAGAAGAACGCGAACGACGTCACCAGATACAGCGTGCCGATCGTCTTGTGGTCCGTGGTCGTCAGCCACTTGATGACCACGTTGCCGGGCTGCTTGCGCCGTACCGGCAGCTCGTTCTCGTACGAGTCCTCAGCTGCGGCGGCACCCTGGGGTTCGTTGGTGATGCTCACAGGTTTGTCGTCTCCCGGTTCTTCTCGTGGCTCGTCTGCGCGATGCCGGCGGGAATGTAACCGGTCTGCCCCTTCTTCGCGAGGTCCTTGAGGTGCTGCTCGTAGCGCTCGGGGGAGACGACCTTCACGTTGAACAGCATCCGGGAGTGGTCGACGCCGCAGAGTTCCGCGCACTTGCCCAGGAAGGTGCCCTCCTTGTTGGGGGTCACCTGGAAGGCGTTGGTGTGCCCCGGGATGACGTCCTGCTTCATCAGGAACGGCACCACCCAGAAGGAGTGGATGACGTCACGCGAGGTGAGGACGAAGCGGACCGTCTTGCCCTTGGGGAGCCAGAGGGTCGGGCCGGGGTTGCCGGTCTGCGGGTTCTTCGTACCGGGCGTGCCGACGTCGTAGACGCCACCGGCGCCCGCCGGGAAGTCCTTCTTGAACCGGTCCGGAATGGCCGCCAGGTTCTCGTCGGTGTTCGCGTTTCCGGTGGAACCCGGGACGTTCTCGATGTAGTTGAAGCCCCAGCTCCACTGGAAGCCCACGACGTTGACCGTGAGGTCGGGCTTCTTGGAGGTGTCGAGGAGCTTCGACTCGTCACGTGCCGTGAAGTAGAAGAGCACCGAGACGATGATCAGCGGAACCACGGTGTACAGCGCCTCGATGGGCATGTTGTACCGGGTCTGCGGAGGTACTTCGACCTTGGTGCGGCTGCGCCGGTGGAACATGGCGCTCCACAGGATCAGGCCCCAGACCAGCACGCCGGTGGCGAGCGCGGCTGCCCAGGATCCCTGCCACAGGGAGAGGATCCGCGGAGCCTCTTCCGTGGTCGGGGTGGGCATACCAAGGCGGGGGAAGTCCTTGTATGTGCAACCGGTCGCGGTCGCGAGGACCAGGCCCGCAGTCAATGCCTGCAGCAGCTTCCGCCGCAACGGGCGCCGCGGCGTGGGGGTACCGCCCGCGCCCCCCAGGGCGTGGGGGAGGTCGGAGCCGTTGGGACTCACGTAGCGCCTTCCCGAGAGTCTCGCCCGCGCGGATTGGCTGCGGCCTGCCTACTCGGTGGTCGGTCGCCGCCCTGCGTCGGGCAGGGGTTTGGATGTTTATGCGGACCAAACCCTACTGGACGCAATTTGGGGTCGCGCGGGGAGGGTCCCCAACGCGCCGGGGGTCACCCCGAAGGGGTGGGAAGGGTCGGGTTGGGGGCGTTCTGACGGGGGGTCGGACGCCTATTGGGGCGGGGGTTCGGGTGTGTGGGGCGGGTGTGTGGGGCGGGTGCGGGCCGTCTGTGGCTTGTCGCGCAGCTCCCCGCGCCCCTGAGTAGGACTCCGCCCCCTTGGTTGAGGACTTAGCGTTGGTCTGTGTCCTACTTTGATGCCGCCTCCTCCGCCCCCCTTCATCCCGTTGCCCGGCAGGCTCTGTTGGCCTCGCTCGATGAGGGGTGGGCGGATCCCGCACGTCTGTACAGGGAGGGGCGGCGGGCTCGGATGTTGCTGGATGCCGCTCGGGAGGCCGCCGCCGAGGCGGTCGGGTGCCGTTCCGATGAGCTGACGTTCACCTCGTCGGGTACGCGGGCCGTTCACACCGGTGTGGCGGGCGCTCTCGCGGGGCGGCGGCGCGTCGGGCGTCACCTGATCGTGTCGGCTGTCGAACACTCGTCTGTCCTCCATTCGGCGGAGGAGTGGGAGGCGACGGGCGGCGAGGTGACGACCGTGGCGGTGGATCGCACCGGTGCCGTGGCCGTCGGGGCGTACGGGGCCGCCGTACGGCCCGACACGGCGCTGGCGTGTCTCCAGTCGGCCAACCACGAGGTGGGGACCGAGCAGCCGGTGGCGGAGGTGGCCGAGGCGTGCCGGGCGGCCGGGGTGCCGTTGCTGGTGGACGCGGCGCAGTCGCTCGGGTGGGGGGCTGTGCCGGGACCCTGGTCGCTGCTCGCCGCGAGCGCCCATAAGTGGGGCGGGCCGTCAGGGGTCGGGCTGCTCGCCGTCCGTAAAGGGGCGCGGTTCGCGGCGCAAGGGCCTGCGGACGAGCGGGAGTCGGGGCGGGCGGCCGGGTTCGAGAACCTGCCGGCGATCGTCGCGGCGGCGGCCTCGCTGCGGGCGGTGCGGGCCGAGGCGGCCCAGGAGGCGGTACGGCTGCGGGAGCTGACGGAGCGGATCCGGGCGCGGGTGCCCCAGCTGGTGACGGACGTGGAGGTGGTCGGCGATCCGGTCCGGCGACTGCCCGGCGTCGTCACCTTCTCCTGTCTCTATGTCGACGGGGAGACACTGCTGCACGAGTTGGACCGCGCCGGCTTCTCCGTGTCCTCCGGGTCGTCCTGTACGAGCAGCACGTTGACGCCGAGCCATGTGCTGCGGGCGATGGGGGTGCTCAGCGAGGGAAACGTGCGGGTGTCGTTGCCGGTCGGGACCCCGGCCGAGGAGGTCGACCGGTTCCTCTCGGCGCTGCCGGACGCGGTGGCGACCGTACGGGAGAAGCTGGGCGCGCCGGCTCCGGTGACGGTACGGGAGGAGGGCGCGCTCATCGTGGACGCCCTGGGCAAGCGGTGCCCTATCCCGGTGATCGAGCTCGCGAAGGTCATCGGCGACGTCCCGGTGGGCGCCACGATCCGCGTCCTGTCGGACGACGAGGCGGCCCGTCTGGACATCCCGGCATGGTGCGAGATGCGGGGACAGGAGTACGCGGGCGAGGAGCGGATGGAAAAAGGAACGGCTTACTTGGTCCGCCGGTTGAGTTGACCTGGTCAGGGGCGCGGGGAACTGCGCGACCAGCCCCCACGCACCCGCACCCGACGAATCAGCCCAGATGCCCCTGAACCTCCACGGCGGCATCGTCCCCGTACGCCTTACGGAAACGGTCCATGAAGTTGGCCCGCCGGAGGGTGTACTCCTGCGTGCCCACCGTCTCGATGACGAGCGTCGCCAGCATGCAGCCGACCTGGGCGGCACGCTCCAGCGAGACCCCCCACGCCAGTCCCGACAGGAACCCCGCCCGGAACGCGTCGCCGACGCCCGTGGGCTCGACCTTGGCCTCCTCGTCGGGGCAGCCGACCTCGATCGGCTCCTCGCCGACGCGCTCGATGCGTACGCCACGGGCGCCGAGGGTGGTCACCCGGGTGCCGACCTTGGCGAGGATCTCGGCGTCGGACCAGCCGGTCTTCGACTCGATGAGGCCCTTCTCGTACTCGTTCGAGAAGAGGTACGCGGCGCCTTCCAGCAGGACCTTGATGTCGTCGCCACCCATACGGGCGATCTGCTGGGAGAAGTCGGCGGCGAACGGGATGGACCGCGCGCGGCACTCCTCGGTGTGGCGGAGCATCGCCTCCGGGTCGTCCGCGCCGATCGAGACCAGGTCGAGGCCGCCGACGCGGTCGGCGACGGTCTTCAGCTCGATCAGCCGGGCCTCGCTCATGGCGCCGGTGTAGAAGGAGCCGATCTGGTTGTGGTCGGCGTCGTTGGTGCACACGAAACGGGCGGTGTGCAGCGTCTCGGAGATACGGACCGACTCGGTGTCCACGCCGTGGCGGTCGAGCCAGGCGCGGTACTCGTCGAAGTCGGCGCCCGCGGCCCCGACCAGGATCGGCCTGGTGCCGAGCTGGCCCATGCCGAAGGCGATGTTCGCGCCCACGCCACCCCGGCGTACGTCGAGGTTGTCGACCAGGAAGGAGAGCGAGACCGTGTGCAGCTGGTCCGCGACGAGCTGGTCGGCGAAACGGCCGGGGAAGGTCATGAGGTGGTCGGTGGCGATGGAGCCGGTGACTGCGATACGCACGGCGAGGACACTCTCCTGCGAGGGGAAGGGTGATTGACAGTTCACGCTACCCGGTCGGCCCGCGTCCGCTGTAGCGGCAAAACTACCCGATAGTAGATCTTTCTCGGCCGGGTATGCGGTGCATACGGTTCCGGTATGACGAACTTCAAGGTCCATCAGGCTCTTCAGGTCCAGCAGGTGCACTCGGGACCGGGTGCCGCGCCGCACGACCTCGAAGGGGATCTGGCCTCCCTGCGCGGCGACTGTGCCCGGATGGCGCCGCACTGGACGGCCCCGGACCGGATCACCGCCGCGCCCGTCTCCCCGTCCCGTATCCACGGGGTGACCGTCCCGCCCGCCTCGGCGCGGCTGGTGGACGCGATGCCGGAGTACGGCGGCTGACGGGCCGGGAGCGGCGGCGCTCCCGTCGGCCACCGCGTCGGCCTCCGCGCCGACCAGCGCTCGACGGGAACCGTGCGCTCCCCCGCCGCGTCCCATCGCTGTCCCCCGTAAAGAGGACACGGTGTACGACCTGCCGGTGCCTGTCGGTGACAGGGCCGGGCCGGTCGGGACAGCCGGGACAGCTGGGAGCCGAAGGAGCGATGCGGTGAACACCGAGCGACCCGATCACGACGACGATGCCGCCGACGGCGACGCCGAGAAGACGGCCACGGGGGCCGACACGGACGGCAGCGCGGACGACGTCACCGAGCCCGCGCCGGAGGAGAGCGGCGCCGAGCGCCCGTCCCGGCGCCGGTCCCCGGTGCTGGTCGCCTCGGTCGCCGCCGCGGTGCTGCTCGTCGGGGGCGGCGGGGCGTACCTCGCCACCAGTGCGGTCGGCGGCTCGAAGGACGACGACCGTACGGGCGCCTCCGCGCCGGGCGGCGACGGCACCACTCCCCCGCCGCTGGCCCTGGACGGTTACACCGAGAGCGGTGACACGGGCGGCACGGGCGGTACGAACGGCATCGCGCCCGGCGAGCCCGACCCGAACGGCGTGACCTACCGGGCGGACGGCGCGCTGCCCGCCGGGCCCTCGTCGGCACCGGTGTACACGATGGCGAAGAACGCCGAGGGAGAGATCACGGCCGCCGAGGTGACCCGGCTGGCCAAGGCGCTCGGGGTCGAGGGGAAGCCGGTGACGGAGGCCGAGGACTGGCTGGTCGGCACGGCGAAGGACGGGACCGGTCCCTTCCTGCGGGTGAACAAGCACGCGCCGGGGACCTGGTCCTTCCGCCGGTACCTGCTCGGCGGTCCCGACAACTGCAGGAGCACGACCGTGTGCGCGCAGAAACCCTCCGCCGAGGGGACGACCGTCGATCCGGTGAGCGAGGCGGCGGCGAAGAAGGCCGCGGCGCCGGTGCTGAAGGCGGTCGGCCAGGACGACGCGAAACTGGACGTGAGCCAGGTCCTGGGCACGCAGCGGGTGGTGAACGCCGATCCGGTGGTCGGCGGGCTGCCCACCTACGGCTGGACGACCGGCCTCCAGATCAGCGCGCAGGGCGAAGTGGTGTCGGGCAGCGGCCAGTTGTCGACGCCGGTGAAGAGCGACACGTATCCGGTGCTCGGCGCCAAGGCCACGCTGGCCCTGCTCAACGAGCCGGGGGCGGTGGCGACTCCCGAGCACCGCATGGGCATCGGGGGCTGCGCCAGCCCCGTCCCGCTGAAGGACCGCCTGGAGGCGCCGTGCGGTACGACGACGGAGACGACGACACGGCAGAAGGAGTCGCTCACCGTCGACAAGGCGGTGTTCGGGCTGGCCTCGCACACCGTGGCGGGGCGGCCGGCTCTGGTGCCGTCGTGGCTCTTCGAGGTACGGGCGCAGGGTGCCGTGAAGGGGCACACGGTGACGTACCCGGCGGTCGACCCCCGATTCCTGGCCGGGGCCGGTTCCGGTTCCGGGACGAGCGCGGAGCCGTCACCGACTGCCACGCCGACCGCGCCGGGCGACGAGCCGACGTCCGGGACGACGACACGGAACATGAAGATCGAGGGCTACACGGTCTCCGGCGACGGCAAGGAGCTGACCGTGGGCTTCTGGGGCGGGGTGTGCAGCACGTACGCGGCGTCGGCGAAGGAGGACGGCGAGGTGACGGTGACCGTGACCTCGGCGACCAAGAAGGGCACGATCTGCATCATGCTCGCCAAGGCGACGTACGAAAAGGTGCAGTTGGACGAGCCGCTGGGTGACCGGAAGGTCGTGGGTCCGGACGGACAGACGATCGCCGAGGGCGACTTCGCCAAGAGGTGACCGTCCGCCGGCCTGGGTACGCGTGAAGCAGACCACGGGGTGGGAGGCGCGGACCCCTCGGGTGCCTCGGGCACCGGGCTCGCGGGACTCGCCAAGCGCGTCGCGTCCGTCGACGGT
>NZ_AEJB01000033.1 GCF_000331005.1 Streptomyces turgidiscabies Car8 | reverse complement strand
GCGAAACCGCTCCCACGGACAGAGACAACCCTGCAGACAGAGACGGCTCAGTGCGCGGCGTCGGCGAGATGCTGCGTGCCGATCCGCTTGCGGAACACCCAGTACGTCCAGCCCTGGTAGAGCAGGACCATGGGGGTCGCGATCCCCGCACACCACGTCATGATCTTCAGCGTGTACGGGCTCGACGAGGCGTTGGTGACCGTGAGGTTCCAGTCCGCGTCGAGCGAGGACGGCATGACGTTCGGGAAGAGCGTCAGGAACAGCATCGCGACGGCGGCCACGATGGTGACCCCGGAGAACGCGAACGCCCAGCCCTCACGCCCCTTCCATGCCGCCCCCAGTGCGGCGACGAGCGCGAGCACAGCCACGACCGCCGCGGCCAGGGAGCCCCCGTCGCCCTTGTCTGCCTGGGTCCAGGCCAGGAACGCGAGCGCGACGACAGCGGTCACGAGTCCGACGCGAACGGCCAGCTTCCGCGCCCGTTCCCGGATGTCCCCGACGGTCTTGAGACCGACGAACACCGTGCCGTGGAAGGTGAACAGCGACAGGGTGACCAGGCCGCCGAGCAGGGCGTACGGGTTGAGCAGGTCGGCGAGACTCCCGACGTACTCGAAGTCCGCGTCGATCTTCACCCCGCGCACGATGTTGGCGAAGGCCACGCCCCAGAGAAACGCCGGGAGGAGCGAGGTCCAGAAGATCGCGGTCTCCCAGTTGCGCTGCCAGTTCTCCTCGGGCCGCTTCACGCGGTACTCGAACGCGACGCCCCGCACGATCAGGCAGACCAGGATGAGCAGCAGCGGCAGATAGAAGCCGGAGAAGAGGGTGGCGTACCACTCGGGGAAGGCGGCGAAGGTCGCGCCGCCCGCCGAGAGCAGCCACACCTCGTTGCCGTCCCAGACGGGTCCGATGGTGTTGATGAGGACCCGCTTCTCGGCCCGGTCGCGGGCGAGCAGCTTGGTCAGGACGCCGACCCCGAAGTCGAAGCCCTCCAGGAAGAAGTAGCCGGTCCACAGGACGGCGATGAGGACGAACCAGACGTCGTGAAGTTGCATGGCGATTCCAGCTCCCTGGGCCTAGTAGGAGAAGGCCATCGGCTTGTCGGCGTCCTGGGGGTCGCCGCCGATCTTCGTGGGCGGGTTGAGGTCGGCCTCGGTCAGTTCGGGCGGGCCCGCCTTGACGTACTTCACGAGGAGCTTGACCTCGATGACGGCGAGAATCGCGTAGAGCGAGGTGAAGACGATCATCGAGGTGAGGATCTCCCACTGCGAGACGCCGGGGGAGACCGCGTCCCGGGTCTGGAAGATGCCGTACACGACCCACGGCTGGCGGCCCATCTCGGTGAAGATCCAGCCCCAGGAACTGGCGATCAGCGGGAAGCCCAGGGTGAGGATCGCGATGCGCCAGTACCACTTGGTGAGCGTCGGGCCGAGCGCCCTGCCGGGCAGCAGTGACAGGTGGGGCACCTCGCCGTCACCGACGCGCAGATGCTGCGGCAGCATGAACTTCTTGCGGGTCAGCCAGAGTCCGGCCAGCCCGATCGCGAAGGACGTCATGCCGAAGCCGATCATCCAGCGGAAGCCCCAGTAGGCGACCGGGATGTTGGGCCGGTAGTCGCCGGGCCCGAACTTCTCCTGCTCGGCCTTGTTGACGTCGTTGATGCCGGGGACGTACGAGCTGAAGTCGTCGTTGGCGAGGAAGGACAGCAGGCCGGGGATCTCGATGGCGACCTTGTTGTGGCCGGCCTCGACGTCGCCGTAGGCGAAGACGGAGAAGGGCGCGGGCGCCTCGCCGTCCCAGAGGGCTTCGGCGGCGGCCATCTTCATCGGCTGCTGCTTGAACATGACCTTGCCGAGGAAGTCACCGCTGACCGCGGTGAGCAGACCGCCGATGACGACGGTCACCAGGCCGAGCCGCAGCGAGGTCTTCATCACCTCGATGTGCTTCCCGCGCGTCAGATGGAAGGCGGCGATGCCGACCATGAAGGCGCCACCCGTGAGGAAGGCCGCGGACAGGGTGTGGAAGACCTGGGTCAGCGCGGTGTTCTGGGTGAGGACCAGCCAGAAGTCGGTGAGTTCGGCGCGCCCCTTCTGCTCGTTGATCCGGTAGCCGACGGGATGCTGCATCCAGGAGTTGGCCGCGAGGATGAAGTACGCCGACAGGATCGTGCCGATCGAGACCATCCAGATGCAGGCCAGGTGGATCCGCTTCGGCAGCTTGTCCCAGCCGAAGATCCACAGCCCGATGAAGGTGGACTCGAAGAAGAAGGCGATCAGTGCCTCGAACGCGAGCGGGGCGCCGAAGACATCGCCGACGAAGCGTGAGTAGTCGGACCAGTTCATGCCGAACTGGAACTCCTGCACGATGCCGGTGACGACGCCCATGGCGATGTTGATCAGGAAGAGCTTGCCCCAGAACTTCGTGGCCCTGAGGTACTTCTCCTTCTCCGTGCGGACCCAGGCGGTCTGCAGGCCGGCGGTGAGCGCGGCGAGGGAGATCGTCAGCGGGACGAACAGGAAGTGGTAGACGGTGGTGATGCCGAACTGCCATCGGGCCAGAGTCTCCGGCGCCAGAGCGATGTCCACATCTCCTCCTTACGAGCTTACGAGCCGTGATCATTGCGACGGTCCGTCCCGGTCGCCGAACCACACGAGAGGGACAAACGGGACGCGCTTGTGAACGCGTTCACATTCACAAGCAATTATGGCGCATGCCCGTTCGAGGCGGGAGACGCGGGGTCCCCCATCGGCCTCCAACCGCCCCGGAGTACGTGATTCCGGGCCTCCCGGGCAGCAAAACGGCACGTCACCCGTGGTGAGTGACGTGCCGCACATGTCCGCAGGGCGGGCTCCGAAGCTGCCCTGGAGCCTCTTGCCCCGGAACTCAGCGCCCTAGAACTCCTTGTGGAACATCTCCGCCGTTTTCAGGAAGACGTCGTTCGCCTCGGCCTCGCCGATCGTCACGCGGACACCCTCACCCGAGAACGGCCGCACGACCACACCGGCCCGCTCGCACACCGCCGCGAAGTCCACGGTGCGCTCCCCCAGCCGCAGCCATACGAAGTTCGCCTGCGTCTCGGGCACCGTCCAGCCCTGGCCGCGCAGACCGTCGACCACCCGCGTGCGCTCGGACACCAGGGAACCGACCCGCCCGAACAGCGCGTCCTCGGCCCGCAGCGAGGCCACCGCCGCGTCCTGGGCGAGCTGGCTCACCCCGAACGGCACCGCCGTCTTGCGCAGCGCCGCCGCCACCGGCTCGTGGGCGATCGCGAACCCGATCCGGAGCCCGGCGAGCCCGTACGCCTTGGAGAAGGTCCGCAGCACACAGACGTTCGGCCGGTCCCGGTAGAGCGTGACCCCGTCCGGCACCTCGACGTCGCGCACGAACTCCTTGTACGCCTCGTCGAGCACCACCAGCACATCACTGGGCACCCGGTCCAGGAACCGCTCCAGCTCGGCCCGCCGGACGACCGTCCCCGTCGGGTTGTTGGGGTTGCACACGAAGATCAGCCGAGTCCGGTCGGTGATCGCGTCCGCCATCGCGTCGAGGTCGTGCACGTCCCCGGGCGTCAACGGGACCTTGACCGACGTGGCGCCGCTGATCTGCGTGATGATCGGATAGGCCTCGAAGGACCGCCAGGCGTAGATCACCTCGTCCCCCGGCCCGCTGGTGGACTGGATCAGCTGCTGCGCGACACCGACCGAACCGGTGCCGGTGGCGACGTGGGAGACCGGCACGGCGAAACGTTCGGCCAGCTCGTTCATGAGCTCCGTACACGCCATGTCCGGGTAGCGGTTGAAGGCCCCGGCCGCGGCCGTCACGCTCTCCAGCACACCGGGCAGCGGCGGGTACGGGTTCTCGTTCGAGGACAGCTTGTAGGCCACCGGACCGTCGGTCGCGGCCGGCCTGCCCGGCTTGTAGGTGGGGATACCCTCCAGCTCGGCGCGCAGCTTGGGGCTCGTCTCGCTCACCGCAGTCCTCCTCGTGACCACCACCGGCTCAGCACGGCCACCCGCTGCCGGTTACCGGGTACCAATGCTTCACACCTTATGAGGATTCGGCGTCCCTGCGTACGGGTCGGTCATGATCCGGGAACGTCCGGCGCGCCGCGTGCACCCACCCCGACCGTCTCACCTGCCCCGCCTGCCCTATAGGTATCGGGGGTATCACCGTACAAAGTTGTACGAATCAGGGGGCGCATCACGCTTCTCGGCACGCGCCGGTGGCTCACGCCGTGGCGCGCATCCCTCGAAGAGGTGAGTTGAGACCTCTTCGAAACATCGGTCACTTGGCAGGCCTATGCGCGCCGACAAGTCCGATAGGGCAGTAATATTGCCCAACTGACTTTCTTTCTAAGGTAGTTGCTCACTTTGGACCATGCAGAAACGTGCCTGTCAACGGCTGCATATGCGTCCGCACTACCCCACCGCATGAGCCCTACTATCGGCTCGCCATGACAGCAGCAGGGAAGCACCAGGTGAGCCGCGCGGAGACAACCCGACGAGGCAGTCGGCCGGGCCGGGCAGGGATCAGAGACGTGGCCGCCGCCGCCGGCGTCTCGATCACGACCGTCTCAGACGCCCTCAACGGAAAGGGCCGGCTCCCGGACGCCACCCGCCGCCATGTCCGTGAGGTCGCGGACCGGCTGGGCTACCGCCCGTCGGCCGCGGCCCGAACCCTCCGTACCGGCAAGTCCGGACTGATCGGTCTGACCGTGACGACGTACGGGGATGAACCTTTCACCTTCACCGAGTTCGCGTACTTCGCGGAGATGGCGAGGGCCGCCACGTCGGCCGCGCTCGCCCGGGGCTACGCCCTGGTCATCCTCCCCGCGACCTCACGCCATGACGTGTGGTCGAACGTCGCCCTGGACGGCACGGTCGTCATCGACCCGTCGGACCAGGACCCGGTGGTCAGCGAACTCGTCCGGCAGGGACTGCCCGTCGTCTCCGACGGCCGCCCGGCGGGCTCGCTCCCGGTCACCGCGTGGGTCGACAACGACCACGAGGCGGCGGTCCTGGGCATCCTCGACCACCTGGCCGCCGCCGGCGCCCGCCGCATCGGCCTGCTGACGGGGACCTCCACCGACACGTACACCCACCTCTCGACCACGGCGTACCTGCGCTGGTGCGAGCGGGTCGGCCAGGACCCGGTGTACGAGGCCTACCCGGCCCACGACCCGTGTGCGGGCGCCCTGGCCGCCGACCGGCTGCTGGCCCGCCCGGACCGCCCGGACGCCGTCTACGGCCTCTTCGACCCGAACGGCACCGACCTGCTGGCCGCGGCCCGTCGCTACGGCCTGCGCGTCCCGGAGGACCTCCTGCTGGTCTGCTGCAGCGAGTCCACGGTGTACGCCACCACGGAGCCGCCGATCACCACGCTCTCCCTGAAGCCGCGCCGCATCGGCACGGCGGTGGTCCAGCTCCTGATCGACGCCATCGAGAACGTCGACTCGGACCTGCCGGTCGAGCAGGTGATACCGACCGAACTGATCGTGCGGACGTCCTCGCAGCGCCGTCCGCCGCGTACCACGGTCAGTCCGCCGCGGTCGCCGGAGGAAGGGTGACCCAGGGGCGGTGGTGAGGGGCGGGGAAGTGGGCTTGTGCGGGGCGGGCTCCCGGAGAGCGGGGCCGTACGAGGGGTCGGCCCCGTAGGGGGAACGGGAGCCCGGCCCCGTTCAGGAACGCGGGGCACCGGCGGCGGGACAGTTCAACGGCGCCGGTGTCATGATCGTACGAATCGTTGGATGTCCAAGGTTCGAAGCAAGGTACGAAGCATGGAGTCCGGGGCGGGCCCGTAAGGGAAAGCCCTTCCGAATCGGGGCGAAAGCCGCGGTGAACTGGGCTCTTTCGCTGATTCACCACCCCTGGGTCATCACATGGCGCGATCCGCATTCCTATGATGGGCCCACGACACCGCGGGCCGCTGCGACCAGGCAGTCCGATGCGGTGCAGATGCGGCGCGATGGTGGAGGGGTCGATGACTCAGGGGGCCGGTCAGGGACCCGAGGTGACGCGGACGGCGACGTTGCGCGACTTCCGGGTGCCCGCGTACGTCCATGAGGCCGGTCCGCACGCCGACGGCACGGCCCCCGGGGACGTCACCGTCGGTGCGGCCGACACCGACGTCCAGGAGGCCGGGGAGAGCGCGCAGGCCCTGTCCGACCCGGAGGAACATCCCGACGGATACACACCGACCCAACGCGACCTGCCGGTGATCAACCGCGGTGACACGCTTCAGGTGACCGTCGATCCCGCGGCCCTGGCCGCCGAAGGCCCGGGGCCTCTGTTCGTCGTCGGGGACGTCCACGGATACATCGACGAACTGATCGGCGCCCTCCAGGAACAGGGTCTGATCGACAGCGCGGGCAACTGGTCCGCGGGCACCGCCCGGCTCTGGTTCCTCGGCGACTTCACCGACCGCGGTCCGGACGGCATCGGCGTCATCGACCTGGTCATGCGGCTGTCCGCCGAGGCGGCCGCGGCCGGCGGCTACTGCAAGGCCCTCATGGGCAACCACGAACTGCTGCTGCTGGGCGCCAAGCGGTTCGGTGACACCCCCGTCAACTCCGGCGCGGGCACGGCCACCTTCCAGGCGGCCTGGTTGCTGAACGGCGGCCAGAAGACCGACATGGACCGGCTTCAGGACCACCACCTCCAGTGGATGGCCCGCCTCGACGCGATCGAGGAGGTCGACGGACACCTGCTCGTGCACTCCGACACGACCGCCTACCTCGACTACGGCGACTCGATCGAGGCGGTCAACGACACCGTCCGCGAGACGATCACGCGCAACGACGCGGACGAGGTGTGGGACCTGTTCCGCAAGTTCACCAAGCGCTTCTCCTTCCGCGACGAGGGCGGAGTGGAGGCCGTACGCTCCCTCCTCGACACGTACGGCGGCGCCCGCATCGTGCACGGCCACAGCCCCATCCCCTATCTGGTGGGTGATGTCGGCACCGAGGACGACGGCGAGGAAAACTCCCGTCCGAACATCGAACACCCGCACGTCTACGCCGAAGGACTCGCCATCGCGATGGACGGCGGCGTGACCATGGCCGGAAAACTGCTGGTCCAGGAGCTTCCGCTGGAGTTCTGACGGGTATCCGGGCGTTTCCCGGGCAGCCGTCCCGCGACTACGAACCGCATCGGACGGGGGACAGTCACACGGTAATTTCTTCAAACCCCCTGTCACGGCGCGCCGTCGCCGCTCTACCATCGGCTTATCCGTAGCAGGCTCCCCTCCGTTTCTGCCCGACGGCTCGTCAGCATGCCGAGCCCCAAGCCCTACGGAGCATCGGGGGATGCACATGAACAGCGTTCCGCAGCACCTGCTGAACGAGGACCGCCAGGAATACGAGCGGATCCTCGATGAGGCGCTGCGCTCCGCCCCGGACCGCCCGGAACTGGCCGCCGTCGGTCAGCGTCTGAACCCCGAACAACTGCGCACGATGGCGCTCAACGCCACCGCGCTCATCACGGTCGCCGCGGCGGCCGAATACCAGCACTACGTCAAGGTCCGCGACGAACTGCGCCACCCGGCGCCGTCCACCCCGTCCTCCCTGCACGAATCCGGTTCCGACGAGCCGGGTAGAGGCGCGGTGGGGCTCGTCGCCGGTATGAGTGAGGCGGTCGCCGAGCCCGCCGGGGCGGGCGCCGTCGCCGTCGTCGCGGTCCTGGCTCCCGTCCTCGCCGGCACGGCCGCGGCGATCTTCCTGCTCGTGGGCTACATCCTCAAGATGCTCGACCCCGAGCCGGCGTTCGCTCAGACCATGCTCACCACTGGATGGGTGTTCGGCGCGGTGACCGCGGCAGCGATACTCGTCGCCGCGGTCGGCCTCCTCCTCACCGCCCTGCGCAACAGCCCGGAGGCGGAGGAGGACGGGGCATACGGCGAACTGACCGGGGAGCTGGCGCTGGCCAGGGATGCCTGGCGCGAGGCCCTGCTGGAACGGGGCATCCTGCCGTTCCTCCGCGACGCCCTCGCCGACCCCGGTACGGCGGCCATGAACCGCAAACCGGCCCCGCAGCCCACCGTCAGCCGTATGCCGCAGCTCGGCTACAACCGGCCCGGCTTCAGCAGCCCCGAGGGCGACTCGTCGACAGGCCACCGCCCCAGCTTCTCGAGCCCGGACTTCTCCAGCCCGGACTTCGGAGGCCCGGACCACCCGCCGGAGTGACCGGCCGGTCCGGAAGCGGGACGCACGACTCAGGTGGAGCGGGCGGCTATCGGAGCCGCCTGACCACCTGGGCCTCCGCCCGCTCCACAGGCGTACGTCCGTGCACATGGACCATAGCCAGGTGGTACAGGGCCGGGGCGACCGGTGCCCAACGGTGGATCCGGTCGGCGTGCAGCATGTACCGGACGACGTCGCCCGGCCGGAACGGCACGTAGTCGATCGTCTGGTGCTCCCAGCGGTCGGCCGCGCCTCGGCTCATCCGGGCCTGCAGCCCCTCCCGGGTGATGTCCTTGAGCCGGGCGTAGAAGTGGGCGCTCCATTGCCGCCGTTCGACGTCGACGACAAAGGCCAGCAGCACGAGGGAGTACTCGTGGGGCTCCAGCGAGAGCTCCTCGCGCATACCGCGGCGGGCCACCGCGTGCAGTTCCGGCGCACTTCGGCCGGCGGAGTCGATGTGCCGTGACATTCCTTCGTTGACGGACGAGTTCCACAGCCCCTGGCCCGTCCGGACCCGGTTGCTGCGCCGGCTGACTACCAGCATGTCGTCGGCCGTCACCACGGCGATGTTCACCCCGAAGCTGCACTGGAGGAACGCGGGCGCGACCAGTGGATCGTCGGGGTCGAGGTGGCGTCCGCGGGGTGTCGTGCCGTCCGGCAGCCGGCGGTCGAGCTGCTGGGTGGCGAGGAACGTGTAGTAGTCGGTGGGCCGCAGGCGTATATGGACTTCCGGATGCTCGGCCAGGGCCGTCCGGGAGATGTCGAACGACTCGACCGCGTAGCGGGGGCCGTTCCACACGGGTGTCCGTCCCTCCGCCCGCAGCCGCTCGTTCTCCACCTCGATCTCGTCCCGCCAGCCGGCCATCTCCTCGGGGAGGACGACCTCCTGGTCGAGGACATGCACATGCACGTCCTCAGGGGCGATCGCCACGTCGCCGTCCCCTTCGACGATCAGCGCGGAGGTGTGCAGCGGCCCGAGTGAGAACGTCTGCCAGGCAGTGCCGCTCTCCTCCCGTTGCCGCAGCCCGCGCACCGCACTGACCGATCGCCTCCGCAGCCGGAACCAGGCGTCCTGCAACGGCTGTTGGAACAGCGTTGCGAACACCATGCCGATTACGGCTCCCGCTACCCCGTTGGCCACGTCGATTCCGCCCATGGCTCGGAGGTTAGACAGAACGATCAAGGAACGGGGGTTCTTGTCCCTTCCGTTACCGCTCGTACGGGAACCCTCCGGCGGTCCTCCACCCCGTTTCTCACTCCGCGAGCGGCAGGTACACCCGGTTGCCGCCGGCCGCGAACTCCTTCGACTTCTGGAGCATCCCCTCAGCGACCTCCTCCGCCGTCGCATCCGCAGCCGCCGTACCGCCGAACCGCTCTGTGATGCTCTGGCTGATCTTCATCGAGCAGAATTTCGGCCCGCACATCGAGCAGAAGTGGGCCGTCTTGGCGGGCTCGGCCGGCAGGGTCTCGTCGTGGAACTCCCGTGCCGTGTCCGGGTCGAGGGCCAGGTTGAACTGGTCCTCCCACCGGAACTCGAAGCGGGCGTCGGAGAGCGCGTCATCCCAATCCTGCGCACCTGGGTGCCCCTTGGCGAGGTCGGCTGCGTGGGCGGCGATCTTGTAGGTGATGACGCCGGTCTTGACGTCGTCACGATTGGGCAGACCCAAGTGCTCCTTGGGTGTGACGTAGCAGAGCATGGCCGTGCCCCACCAGGCGATCATCGCGGCACCGATGCCGGAAGTGATGTGGTCGTACGCCGGCGCGACGTCCGTCGTCAGCGGGCCGAGCGTATAGAACGGAGCTTCATCGCAGATCTCCTGCTGTAGGTCGATGTTCTCCTTGATCTTGTGCATCGGAACATGTCCGGGGCCTTCGATCATCGTCTGTACATGGAAACGCTTCGCTATCGTGTTGAGTTCCCCGAGCGTCCGCAGCTCAGCGAACTGTGCCTGGTCGTTGGCGTCCGCGATCGAACCGGGGCGCAGGCCGTCGCCGAGCGAGTACGTGACGTCGTACGCGGCGAGGATCTCGCACAGTTCTTCGAAGTTCTCGTACAGGAACGACTCCTTGTGGTGCGCCAGGCACCAGGCCGCCATGATCGATCCACCGCGCGAGACGATGCCGGTCTTGCGGTTCGCGGTGAGCGGTACGTACGCCAGGCGGACGCCCGCGTGCACCGTCATGTAGTCCACGCCCTGCTCGGCCTGTTCGACGACCGTGTCCTTGTAGATCTCCCAGGTCAGTTCCTCGGCGCGGCCGTCCACCTTCTCCAACGCCTGGTACAGCGGCACCGTGCCGATGGGGACGGGGGAGTTGCGCAGCACCCATTCGCGGGTGGTGTGGATGTTGCGGCCGGTGGACAGGTCCATGACCGTGTCGGCGCCCCAGCGCGTGGCCCAGGTCATCTTCTCGACCTCTTCCTCGATGGAGGAAGTGACTGCGGAGTTTCCGATGTTGGCGTTGACCTTCACCAGGAAGCGCTTGCCGATGATCATCGGCTCGATCTCCGGGTGGTTGACGTTCGCGGGCAGTACCGCACGTCCGGCGGCGATCTCCTCGCGGACCACCTCGGGATCGAGGTTCTCCCGGATAGCCACGAACTCCATCTCGGGAGTGACCTCCCCGCGGCGGGCGTACGCGAGTTGCGTCACCGCTTGTCCGTTCCTGCTCCGGCGTGGCTGCCGGGGCCGTCCCGGGAACACCGCGTCGAGGTTCCGGAGGCCGCCGCGCGGCGAGGTGTGCCTGATCCCGTCGTCCTCCGGGCGGACGGGGCGGCCCGCGTACTCCTCGGTGTCGCCGCGGGCGATGATCCAGTTGTCGCGCAGCGGTGCCAGCCCCCTGCGCACATCCGTGTCGACCTGCGGATCGGTGTACGGGCCCGAGGTGTCGTACAGAGTGACCGACTTCCCGTTGGTGAGATGCACCTGACGGACCGGCACCCGGAGGTCGGGGCGCGAGCCGCCGACATACCCCTTGTGCCAGCCGACGGACTTCCCGACCTCCTGGGACTGTTCGCCCTTGATGGGCTGGTCGTCCTGGTCGGAGGCAGGCGTGCGTGTGTCCTTGATGGTCATGAGACCTACTCCCTACGCCGGCATTACCCGGTAACAGGTTCAGCGGTCGACGCAGCGGATTCCGTCTGCCGATGTTTCATGTGAAACATCACTCGTTCCACATGTTCCACGTGAAACATCGCTAAGACGGAGGTCAGCGCCCTCTCAGCCCGGTGCTCCGAGCTCCCGCGTGTGCAAAGGTGCCTCCACGCTAGCGTCAATTTGGGCGAGGTGAACAGAGGGCCCCTGCCGTTCTTGCGATGATCGGGCGGTGACCACGACGCAAGGACCCCCGTATCCGCCCTCCGAGCCCCCGCGCGGAAGCGGCGCCGGGCACGGCTCCGGGCCCGGCAGCGGCAACGGCGGCCCCGGCCAGGAGCGCGGGCTGCGGTCCGGCGACGGCCCCGGCGGCCTCGGTGGCATGTCAGGGCCCGGAGCAGGACCAGGCGGAGCGACCGGAGGGAATCAGGGTCCCGGGTACAGCCCCGGACGCAGGATCGATCGCGGCTACGGGCCCGGAGCGGGGGCGGTCCGAGGCAGCCGCCCCGGACCGGGTGACCCGGACCAGGGGTTCGGCGCCGAGGGGCCCGGCACCGGTCAGTTCGGCCCGCTTCCCGTGTCCGGCGGCAGACGGGGGCCTGGCCCCGGAGCACGTGACGGGCACGAGCACGATCACGGCACGGGCCCGGGGCAGGACACCGGCCACGGGCACCAAGGGCACGGGAACGGACCCGGCGACGGGCGCGGTGGCGGACCTGGCGGGGGTTCCGGCGGTGGACACGGCCCCGGACCTGGCGGCGGAGGACATGGGGAGGGGCCGGGTGACGCCCACGGTCCCGATGACCACGGCGGTCACTCGCACGGCCACAGTCACAGCCATGGGCCGGCCGCCCCTGTCTCCGTCCACCTGCGGAAGATCATCGGGGCGATTCTGATCCCCTTCGCCGCGGCGGTGGTTGTCGGGCTCGTGGCGCTGTGGCCCGGAGGAGCTCCGGCACACGAGCGCACGGGCGTCGGTTTCGACCGGCAGACCCAGGAAGCCACGGTCACCAAGGTCGTCTCGGTGGACTGCAAGTCCGTCAACGCCTCGGGGGAGACCCCGACCGGCGACACGTCCACCGCCGAGGGCTCCTCGGCACAGCAGCAGGCCACCGGCGACTGCAAGCGCGCGACGATCCGGGTCGACACCGGTGACGACAAGGGCCGTACGTTCACGGAGATCGTGCAGCCGGACCAGTCACGGCAGTTGCACCAGGACGAGAAGGTCGTGGTCGCGTACGAGCCCTCGGCGCCGAAGGACCTGCAGTACTCCGTCGCCGATGTGAACCGCCGGTTCCCCATGGCCCTGCTGGCCGGCATCTTCGCGCTCGCCGTCGTGATCGTCGGACGCCTGCGCGGTGTGATGGCTCTGGTCGCCCTGGCCGTCAGCTTCATGGTCCTGACCTTCTTCATCCTGCCGGCGATCCTCCAGGGATCGAATCCGCTGCTCGTAGCGGTGATCGGCGCCAGCGCCATCATGCTGATCGCGCTCTACATGTGCCACGGGCTCTCGGCCCGTACGTCTGTGGCGGTGCTCGGCACCCTCATCTCGCTGGTGCTGATCGGCGTCCTCGGCTCGCTGTTCATCGGCTGGGCCGCGCTGACCGGCAACACCGACGACAACACGGGCCTGATCCATGGCCTGTATCCGTCCATCGACATGAGCGGCCTGCTGCTCGCGGGCGTCATCATCGGATCGCTCGGTGTCCTCGACGATGTGACGGTGACGCAGACATCGGCGGTCTGGGAACTCCACGAGGCGAACCCGACGATGGGATGGCGCGGGCTGTATCGCGCAGGTATCCGTATCGGCCGCGACCACATCGCGTCCGTCGTCAACACTCTCGTCCTCGCCTACGCGGGTGCCGCGCTGCCGCTGCTGCTGCTCTTCTCGATCGCGCAGAGCAGCGTCGGTGCCGTCGCCAACAGCGAACTCGTCGCGGCGGAGATCGTGCGGACCCTGGTGGGCTCGATCGGCCTGGTCGCGTCCGTGCCGGTGACCACGCTCCTGGCGGCCCTGATGGTCTCCGCCGACCGCCCGGGCACGGCACCGCTGACCGCGGGAGCGACAACAGGGACCGGACCTGGAGCAGGGGTCGCGGCAGTGGGGACGGGGACGGCGCCCCAGGCGGTCGCGGCCCGCGCGGGGAAGGGCGGCCGTCGCCGCAAGCACTGACGGACGCCGAGCCCCCTCGGGGGCCGCGTCCGCAGCCAAGTGCGGCTGCGCGTGAAGAGAACCGCTGCAAGCTTCTCCCCGCGCCAGGAGAAGCGTTACAGCACCGCCCGGCCCCGTCGCGCACCCGCTCAGCCCGCGCTCTGCTCCTCCGCCAGAATGCGGTCCAGCGCCTCGTCGAGATGGGCGTCGAAGTCGGCGAGGGAACGCTCCTGCCCCAGTGGCACGAGCTTGTCCGTGCGGTCGAGGAAGGCCACCAGCGGCGCCGCCCCGGAGCGGAACAGCGCCTGGTCGCCGCCTACCTGAAGCCGGATCAGCACCTCGCCGAGGACGTCGGTGTCGGCGGGCGCGATCCGCACATCTCCGTCCCCGCACGGCCGCCCCACACCGTCGATCAGCAGCTCACGCCCGAAGGCCCAGGTCACAGGGGCGTCGCCAGGCAGATGGAACGTCAGCCGGACGGCGTAGGGATCACAGGTCTCGTAGCGCAGCTCCACCGGAATGCGGAAGGAGAGCTCCTCCGAGACAAGAAAGCTCATCATGACTTCTGCCTGCACCGACTCGCGCATCGCCTAACCCCGTCAGTTGCCGTGGACTGGCCTGGAATCATCGCTCTGATACTGCTCGAATCTTGCTGAAAGTACACGGTGAATCACAAGGAGTGAGTTTTCAGATACTGATAGAGATTGCGAAGGAGCCGACCAGTCTTCCGACCTCTGCCTGCAACTGCTGTGCCGCTTCTAGCAGTCGACCGGCCTGATGGGAAGGAAGAGAAATGGCCAAAGTGGCAGCCGTCGAGCCGAGGGTGATCGGAATCGCCGCGCAGACCGTCCCGAGCGCGTACTCCTGCCGCTCCACGACGAGTTCCATCCGCCGCATCCGGTCGAGGCGGCGCAGCAGCGTGTGGCTGTCGCGCACCGTGTAGGGGGTGACCGCCTGTACAGGGTGGCGGTCGAGATGGTCCCGGCGGTCCTGCTCGTCCAACTGCGAGAGCAGGCACTGTCCGACGGCGTGCGCGTGCCCGGTCTCACGGAAGTCGGCCCATTCCTCGACCGCCGGGTTCGCGGGGGTGTCGGAGACGCACATGACCTCGATGTCGCCGTCGCGGTACACGGCGTAGTACACGGGTACGCCGATGGTGTCGCGCCAGTGCGCGAGGGCGTCCACGACCGCACTGCGGCGTTTCTGTCTCGCACCGCTGCTGCCCAGCCGCTCGGCCGACTCGCCGAGGAAGAACAGCCCTTTCTCTCTCCGCAGATAGCCTTCGAAGACAAGCGTCCTCAGCAGGTGGTATGCGGTCGGAAGGGCGAGGCCGGTCTCGCGGGCCAACTGTTTGGCCGGGGCGCCGTGTTCGTGCGCGGCGACGGACTCCAGCAGCCGCATCGCCCTCTGCACGGAACCGATGAGGGTCGCTGTGGAGTGCGGTTCGGCAGGCGGCACGAGCACGGGGACGGACGCCGGGACGAGCGCGGGTCCTGGGGTCGACAGGGGTCTCTCGGCCGGCCGGACGCGAGCTCCGGGGGTGGGTGGGGTCCGCTGCTCGGGCCGGCGTTGTACGGGTGGAGCCTGGGGTTCCGCGGGTGCGGTGTCGACCATGACGAGGGTCACTCTCGAAGGCGGTGGGCTGCCCGTACGGAGAGGTACGGGAGGAGGGGATGCGCCGTCCGCGGGGATCGTTCCCGCGTCGAATTCCGGACTCTAACCGCCTGTCACCGTGCACAGACGGCCCGTACGGGAAACTTCCCCCGCCCGAGGGAACCGGCGATTTCTGTTACCGGCGCCCGTGCCGCCCCACGGACCGGCTCCCGTGTCCCCTCCGCCCCACGGGTCTCACCAGTCGCTGCGCGACGACGAGCTCGACATGAACTTCCGCACGACGTAGATGAGTCCGCCGACCAGGGCGACGAAGACCAGCGCCTTGAAGAGCAGGCCGATGACGAAGCCGACGACGGTCGCTATCAGCCCACCGAACACGACGAGGGCGATGACCGGCACCGCGACCCACTTCACCCACCACGGCATTCCCGCGAAGATCTCTCGCATCGCCTTTTTCCTCACTGCTCGGCCCGTCGCATCCGCCGGGGCCTGTGGCCTTCGCTCGTGCCGGGACATTCGATGTTCCGCTCTCGATGCTAGGGCCGGCAGGGGGCCCGGCGGGGGCCCCGCAGCCCTTGTCCTCCCCTGATCCGTCCCCTAGGGAACCCTGAGGCGGCAGTCAGCTCTCGGGCGGAGAGAAGACCACCATGACCCGCAGATCCTCGCTGATGTGGTGGAACTTGTGGGCCACCCCGGCCGGCACGTAGACGACGCTGCCGCGCGCCACCTGGGTCGTCTCCATGCCGACCGTGATCGCGGCGCGCCCGCTCACCACGAAGTAGACCTCGTCCTGACGATGGGGCTGCTGTGGATCCTGCGCGCCCGCGTCCAGCGCGTACAGGCCGACCGACATGTTCCGTTCGCGCAGAAACTGCAGGTAGGCCCCGTCGTTGGCGGCACGTTCCGCCTCCAGTTCATCCAACCGGAATGCCTTCATCGCCCTCGCCCACGCTCGTAACCGATCTCTTCTGCCACGATCAGACACATGAAGAATTTCGTAGTCAAGACGATCGCCAACGCGGGCGCTCTCGGCGTGGCCGTGTGGGTACTCGACAAGATCACCCTGACCGGTGACAGCACGGGCAAGAAGATCGGCACACTGATTGTCGTCGCCCTCCTGTTCGGCCTGGTGAACTTCCTGGTCAAGCCGCTCGTGAAGGTGCTCACCTTCCCGCTGTTCATCCTCACGCTCGGCCTGATCACCCTGGTGGTCAACGCCCTGATGCTGCTGCTCACCTCGTGGCTGGCCGACAAGTTCGACCTGAGCTTCCACGTCGAGGGCTTCTGGACCGCCGTCCTGGGCGGCCTGATCATCTCGATCGTCTCCTGGGCGCTGCACATCGTCCTCCCCGACGAGGACTGAGGACGTCCGATGCCCTTCCGCGTCTGTTTCGTCTGCACCGGCAACATCTGCCGCTCCCCTATGGCGGAGTCCGTCTTCCGCGCGCGCGTGGAGGAGGCCGGGCTGGCCGGCCTGGTCGAGGTCGACAGCGCGGGCACGGGCGGCTGGCACGAGGGCGACGGCGCCGACGGGCGCACCGTCTCCGTGCTGGAGGCTGCCGGTTACGACGGCGATCACGCGGCCCGCCAGTTCCGGGCCGCGTGGTTCGCCCGTCTCGATCTCGTCATCGCCCTGGACGCGGGCCATCTGAAGGCCCTTCGCCGCATGGCGCCCACTCCGCGGGACGCGGAGAAGGTACGTCTGCTGCGTTCGTACGATCCTGCCGCGGGCGCTGATCTCGATGTCCCGGACCCGTACTACGGGGGCATGGACGGCTTCGAGGAGTGCCTTGAGATGGTGGAGGCGGCAAGCACGGGCCTGCTCGGCGCGATACGGGCGGAAGTGGAGGGACAGACGGTATGAGTGATTCGGCTACGAACGAAGGTTCGGGCGCGCACGTGGACCCGGGGCTCGGTGACGGCACGCGCGCGGTGCGGGCGGGACTGCCCGACCCGGTCAAGTACGCGCCGGCCCTCCCCGGCCCGGTGTTCGCGGCCCACTACCACCTGCCGGGCACCCCCACCGGCCCGTACACCTACGGCCGCGACGAGAACCCGACCTGGACGCTGCTGGAGCGCGCCATCGGCGATCTGGAGGCGCCGGGGCAGGACGGCGTCGAGACGCTGGTCTTCGCCTCCGGCATGGCCGCCGTCTCGTCGGTGCTCTTCTCCCAGCTGCGGACCGGGGACACGGTCGTCCTGCCCGGCGACGGTTACCAGGCACTGCCGCTGGTCCGCGACCAATTGGAGGCCTACGGCATCGACGTACGCACCGCTCCGACCGGCGGCGACGCTCAGCTCGACGTTCTCGACGGCGCGCGGCTGCTGTGGCTGGAGACCCCGTCGAACCCGGGACTCGACGTGTGCGACGTACGACGGCTCGCCGAGGCGGCACACGCGCGTGGCTGTCTCGTTGCCGTCGACAACACCCTGGCGACACCTCTCGGCCAGCGCCCGTTGGAGCTCGGCGCCGACTTCTCCGTGGCCAGCGGCACCAAG
>NZ_AEJB01000032.1 GCF_000331005.1 Streptomyces turgidiscabies Car8 | reverse complement strand
TGGACGTTCGCACCCTTGATGTTGGTGCCGCGCTTGTTGACGTTCTTGCGGGCGGGCGTCCAGTTGAGGCCGGGGTCGCTGAGCGAGGGGTTGGTGTCGCCGCCCTGGTCCGACCAGCTGTACTGCCCGGTGAGGACCACCTTCGAGCCGGGGCGGGACTGGACGTTGATGTCGCTGCCGTACTCGCGCTGGTAGAAGTCCATGCCCATGGTGACCATCTGGCCGAGCGGGGTGTCGACCGTCCAGGTGCCCTGGTTGAGGACCTTGCGCACGCGGGGGAGCGACGTCGCGAACTCCGGGCGTCCCGCGTTGACCTGGGTGCCGTTGTCGATCACTCCGGAGAAGGAGTGGATGCCCGAGAGGTCCCAGGTGCCCCAGAGGAACCGGGGTTGTGTCACCAGTCCGGCGCCGCTGATCGTGCCCAGGTTGTACGCGCTCTTCAGTGACAGGCGCAGGGTGCCGTCCACCCGGATGTTGTCCTGGTTGAGGCGGAACGCCGGGGTGTTGTAGGGGAAGTGGCCGATCAGGCCCGCCGTTCCGCCGTTGCCGTACTGGAGAGTGGCTCCCCGCTCGACCGTCACCGCCGGTGCGTCGGGGTTCGTCACCGTGACGTACGGGTGGTTGCCGCCCGGGATGCTCACCTTCTGCCCCTGCCGGGACCTGGGCAGCGTGAAGTCGCTGTCCCTCGTCAGGATCAGGGTGCCCGTGCCGCGCACGGTGAGG
>NZ_AEJB01000031.1 GCF_000331005.1 Streptomyces turgidiscabies Car8 | reverse complement strand
CAGCTGGCACACGCTCAGCCTGATCAGCCGCGCGGCTTCTCCCGCATCTCGTACGTCGCGATGACGTCGTCGACCTTGATGTCGTTGAAGTTTCCGAGGTTGATACCGCCCTCGAAGCCTTCGCGGATCTCGGTGACGTCGTCCTTGAAGCGACGCAGACCGGAGATGGTGAGGCTCTCCGCGATGACCTTGCCATCGCGCAGCAACCGCGCCTTGGTGTTGCGCTTGACCTCGCCGGAGCGGACCAGCACACCGGCGATGTTGCCCAGCTTGGACGAGCGGAAGACCTCGCGGATCTCCGCCGTACCGAGCTCGACCTCTTCGTACTCCGGCTTGAGCATGCCCTTGAGGGCCGCTTCGATCTCTTCGATGGCCTGGTAGATCACCGAGTAGTACCGGACGTCGACGCCTTCGCGCTCCGCCATCTGCGCCGCGCGGCCCGCAGCGCGGACGTTGAAGCCGATGACGATGGCGTCGGAGCCGGTCGCCAGGTCGATGTCCGACTCGGTGACCGCACCCACACCGCGGTGCAGGACGCGGATGTCGACCTCTTCGCCGACGTCGAGCTGGAGCAGCGAGGACTCGAGAGCCTCCACCGAACCGGACGCGTCGCCCTTGATGATGAGGTTGAGTTCCTGCACCAGACCGGCCTTGAGGGCCTCGTCCAGGTTCTCCAGGGAGAACCGGACACCCCGGCGGGCGAAGTTGGCGTTGCGCTCGCGCGCCGCCCGCTTCTCGGCGATCTGACGCGCCGTACGGTCCTCGTCGACGACCAGGAAGTTGTCGCCGGCGCCCGGGACGTTGGTGAGACCGAGGACGAGGACCGGGGTCGAGGGACCCGCCTCTTCCACGTTGTCGCCCTTGTCGTCGAGCATCGCGCGGACACGGCCGTACGCGTCGCCGACCACCATGGTGTCGCCGACCCGCAGGGTGCCTCGCTGGACCAGGACGGTCGCGACGGCGCCGCGGCCCTTGTCCAGGTGGGACTCGATCGCAATACCCTGCGCGTCCTGCTCCGGGTTGGCCCGCAGGTCGAGCGAGGCGTCCGCGGTGAGGACCACGGCCTCCAGCAGGCTCTCGATGTTGAGGCCCTGCTTGGCGGAGATGTCGACGAACATCGTGTCGCCGCCGTACTCCTCGGCCACCAGACCGAACTCGGTGAGCTGACCGCGCACCTTGGTCGGGTCGGCGCCCTCGACGTCGATCTTGTTGACCGCGACCACGATCGGCACACCGGCCGCCTTGGCGTGGTTCAACGCCTCGATCGTCTGGGGCATCACACCGTCGTTGGCCGCCACCACGAGGATCGCGATGTCGGTCGACTTGGCACCACGGGCACGCATGGCGGTGAACGCCTCGTGACCCGGGGTGTCGATGAAGGTGATGCGACGCTCTTCTTCGTTGACGACGGTCGCGACCTGGTACGCACCGATGTGCTGCGTGATACCGCCGGCCTCGCCCGCGACGACGTTCGTCTTGCGGATGGTGTCGAGGAGGCGGGTCTTACCGTGGTCGACGTGACCCATCACGGTCACGACCGGCGGACGCGCGACGAGGAACTCCTCGCCACCCTCGTCCTCGCCGAACTCGATGTCGAAGGACTCGAGCAGCTCGCGGTCCTCCTCCTCGGGGCTGACGATCTCGAGGACGAAGTTCATCTCGTCCGCGAGGAGCCTCAGCGTCTCGTCGGAGACGGACTGCGTGGCGGTGACCATCTCGCCGAGGTTCATCATCACGCCGACGAGCGACGCCGGGTTGGCGCCGATCTTCTCGGCGAAGTCGGTCAGGGACGCACCACGCGACAGGCGGACGGATTGTCCGTTGCCGCGCGGCAGCATCACGCCGCCGACCGACGGGGCCTGCATGGCCTCGTACTCCTGGCGCCTCTGCCGCTTCGACTTGCGACCACGACGCGCGGGACCACCGGGACGACCGAAGGCGCCCTGCGTGCCACCACGGGCACCCGGACCACCGGGACGACCGCCGAAGCCGGGACGACCGCCGCCGCCACCACCGGGACCACCCGGACGACCGGCGAAACCGCCGCCACCGCCACCGGGACCACCGGGACGGCCGGCGAAGCCGCCACCGCCACCACCGGGACCGGCCGGACGACCGGCGAAGCCGCCGCCGCCACCGGGACGACCGCCACCGGCACCGGGACCGCCGGGACGACCGCCGCCGCCACCGGGACCACGGCCACCAGGACCGCCACCGGGACGCGGGGTGCCCGCAGCGGGACGCTGCGGCATCATGCCGGGGTTGGGACGGTTACCGCCCGGGCCGCCGCCGGGACGCGGAGCGCCACCGGGACCACCCTGCGGACGGGGCATGCCGCCCGGGGAGGGACGGCCGCCGCCCGCACCCTGCGGACGAGGAGCGCCCTGACCGCCGCCGGCGCCCTGCGGACGCGGAGCGCCACCGGGAGCACCGGGGCCACCCTGGCCGCCGGGGCGCGGGGCGCCCTG
>NZ_AEJB01000030.1 GCF_000331005.1 Streptomyces turgidiscabies Car8 | reverse complement strand
AGACCAACTACACGTACAACTCGGCGACTTGGGCCGAGTACGTGGCCAAGGCAGACCGTCCGGCCGTCTTCGGCACGCCCGAGCTGGTCGCCTACGCCAAGGCCAAGGGCGTCGAGGTGTTCTACAACTCCGGTCTGAAGGAGTCGCAGCGCGCCGCGGCCGTCACGAACCTGAAGAAGGTCGGCGCCGACATCAACCTCGACGCCGACCACATGTTCCTCAAGGACGCGGCCAACCCGCCCGCCTACCTGAGCGCCTGCGCCACGCCCGGTACCTGGACCTGCACGACCGTCCAGTACAAGTCCGGTACCCGCAAGCACATCGAGGACCTCGGCTACGACGTCATCGCCACCCTCTGTGCTCTGCGCGGCTGTGCTCTGTCCTCAGACGACGGAGCCGACGAACTCCGCCCAGGCACCGGCCCCGACGAGAAGTACGGCTCCGCCGGAGACCTTGCTGTCCCGAACGGGCACGATGCCGGGGACTCCGTCGGCTACTTCGACGCAGCTGCCGCCGTTGCCATCGCTGTACGTGCTTTTGCGCCAGCGGGCGTTGCTCAGTTCGTACTCGCGCATCGTCTGTGATCCTCCGCCGCCGACACGATCAGGGCCAGGGACGCCTCCGGCGACAGCGCGGCGGCCCTGATCAGATCGTATGACGCTTGCGCGCGCTTCACCACAGCCGGATCGTCCAGCAGATTCCCCGAATACACGGCTTCTGTATAGGCGATTGGGGGAGCGTCCTCGAACTCCATGAGTGTCACCATCCCGTTCATGAGGGCGTATGCCCCAGCCGAGTACGGCAGCACCTGGACCAGCACTGTTCGCTCCCGTGCGAGGGCCGCGATGTGTTCCAACTGCTCGGCCATGGCGGTGTGTCCGCCGACCGGAATCCGCATCGAGTTCTCGTGCAGGACCGCCCAATACACGGGCCGTGTAGCGTCCTTGAGGATCTTCGCCCGGTCGAGTCGGCCCGACACCTTCTCGTCGATGTACTCGTCCGACGCGAACGGGTTCATCGCGAGGGTGACCGCGCGTGCGTACTCTGCTGTCTGCAACAGCCCCGGTACCAGCGCGGGCGCGAACTCGCAGATCTTCGTCGCCAGCGCCTCAAGCTCCGCCGCCTTCGCGAAGTAATCGGCGTACCGCTTGTCGTCGATCAGCTTGCGCCACGTGCGCTCGAAAATACCGTCGGTTTGCAGTACCTCGTCAATCCTCACCGCCACATCCAACTGCGGCTTCCGAATGGCCTGCTCGAACTGCCCGATGTAGCCCCCAGAGACGAAGACAAGCGCCCCCAGCTCCACTTGGGTTAATCCGGCCTCCTCCCTCCGCCGTTTCAACTCCGTTCCGAAGAACTCCCAAGCCGCCTGCCGCTGTGAACCATTGGCCATAACCGAACCGAACCTCCTCCGACTGCACCGCTGTTGCTGCGCCCAGAGCCTTCCGAGTGTAGGCACAACGCGTCATCGTGGAAGTGCGAAGAGTGAAACTCGATTAGTCAGGGGAGCACGGTGACTGCACGACAGACGGCACACTCGGCGGACTGCGTCGAAGAGGCGGAGGAAATTGTGAAGGAATTGCGGAAGGCGTTGGAAAGCGCCGGGATTACCTTGCCGTCGCTCCGATTGGACGCGGCGAGTGTGGCCCGGGAAGCGCCCTGTCCGCTCATCGAATTGGGACGCTGCAACGTCGAGACGGCGGCCCGGATCGTGGCGGCGCTGCGATGAACGACGTGCGGCCGACGGCACGGTCGGGGAAGCCTGGGCGTCCGGAGATCGGCTCGTACGTCATGGACACCGGCACCGACAAGGTGGGGCTGGTCATGGGGCACGAGGGGCCCTATGTCCAGCTCAGATCGTACGGAGGCGGCCGGGAGTGGGATGCGGCCCCGGCCGGCCTCCGGCCCGCCACCCCGGCGGAGCGCCTCAGCGCGGCCACGGCGTACGCGAACGCGCGCAGCCGCGGTGAGGTTCCCTAGGCTCGGCGTTTCGTCTGGGACGAGACCGGACCCTGCTCTGCTTCGGCCGGGCTCGGTACGGCGAGGCGGCCGACGGGTTCTGGCCGGCGTACCAACGGCGCGCGTGGTGTGACGTGGTTCACATCGGCGACCTGTCACGTCCTGTGCGGGTTGCTTGTCCCATGGGCGTCACCGGTTCCGAAGCCGGTGCCCGACCTTGGGAGATCCGATGAACAACGGCCACCACATCGTCGTCCTCGGCGCCGGCTACACGGGCTTGTTCAGCGCCATCCGGCTGGCCCACCGCACTCGCCGGACCGGCGTGAAGATCACCCTGGTCAACCCCGAGAGCCGGTTCGTCGAGCGGCTGCGGATGCACCAGATCGCCGCCGGGCAGGAGTTGGCCGACCATCAGATCCCCGACCTGCTCGCCGGGACCGGCGTCACGTTCGTCCAGGGCACCGCCACCGCCATCGACCCCGAGGCCCGGCAGATCACCGTCGACGGCACCGAGACACTCGGATACGACACGCTCGTCTACGCGCTGGGCAGCTCGACCGACACCGGCAAGGTCCCTGGCGCCGACACTCAGGCGTTCACCCTCAACAACCCGGCGATCGCCGGTCGGTTTGCCGCGCGCCTCACCGAGGTCGCCGCGTCGGGCGGCACGGTCACCGTCTGCGGCGGCGGCCTGACCGGCATCGAGGCGGCCACCGAGATCGCCGAGAGCCACCCCGGCCTGGACGTCACGTTGATCAGCCTGGACGAGCCCGGCGGCATGATGGGTGCCAAAGCCCGCGCCTACCTCTACGGTGCGCTGGACCGCCTCGGCGTCACTCTTGAGACCGGCGCCCGCGTCACCAAGGTGCTGCCCGACGCCGTCGAACTGGCCGACGGCCGGCTCGTCCGCTCCGACGCGTGCCTGTGGACCACCGGCGTCAAGGTGTCGCCGCTCGCCGCCGACGCCGGGATCGCCACCGACGACCGTGGCCTCATCCTGGTCGATGCCACCCTGCGCTCGGTCTCCCACCCGGAGATCCACGCCATCGGCGACGCCGCCGCCGTCCGTCTGGCGTGGGGACAGATCCACGGCACCTGCCAGAGCGGCCTGCCCACCGCCCAGTACACCGCCGACACCATCGCGCGTCTCGTGCGCGGCAAGGCCGTCAAGCCGTTCCGCTTCGGCTACTTCCACCAGCCGGTCAGCCTCGGCCGCCATGACGCCGTCATCCAGTTCACCAAGGCCGACGAAACCCCCCGCCGCATGCACCTCACCGGCCGCGGCGCCGTCGCGTACAAGGAGATGGTCAGCGGCAGCCCGCTCACGACCTACCGATTCAGCAAGCGCGTGAACGTCACCACCATCGTCTCCAAGGGCGGCCGTGCCACCCGTGAGCCCGCGGCATGACGGGTGCTCGGTTCATGCTCCCAGCGCCATGGTCTCGGGCCTTGCCGCTCTGGTTACGGCGCTGGCAGCATGAGCCGATGGTCGACGCCAGGGACGAGCAGGACCCGTACATCGAACACCGCAGGCTCCTGTTCGCCACCGCCTACCGCATGCTGGGCACTGTCACCGACGCCGAGGACGTCCTCCAGGACACCTGGCTGAGCTGGAGCACCGCGGACCACGACGCGGTTCGCCACCCCAAGGCCTACCTGGTGCGCACGGTCACCAACCTCTCGTTGAACCGCCTCACCTCCGCACGGGCGACCCGCGAGACCTACGTCGGGCCGTGGCTCCCCGAGCCCCTGCTGACCTCCCCCGACATCGCTGCGGAGACCGAACTGGCCGACAGCGTCTCCACCGCGATGCTGGTCGTCCTGGAAACCCTCAGCCCCGTCGAACGCGCTGTCTTCCTGCTCCGCGAGGTCTTCGGCTACTCGCACGCCGAGATCGCCGAGACCCTCGAACGTCCCGAGCCGACAGTCCGCCAGATCGCCCACCGCGCACGCGAGCACGTCCGGGCCCGCCGCCCCCGCTTCGACGCCGACCAGACCCAGCGCCGGCAGGTCACCGCCCAGTTCATAGAAGCCTGCGCGGGCGGCGACCTGAACGCCGTCATGGAGCTGCTCGCCCCCGAGGTCACCGCCTGGTCCGACGGCGGCGGCAAGGTCACGGCCGCCCGCCGCCCCCTCCACGGCACCGACCACGTCGCGCGCTGGCTCGTGGGTTTCCTGGCCAAGCCCGAACTGGCCGCCCTGACCATGGAGCCGGCCATGATCAACGGCGAGCTCGGCGTCCTGGCCACCCTCGGCGGACACACAGTCGGCGCCCTCTCGTTCGACCTCGTCGACGGCCGCATCCAGAACCTGCGCTTCCAGGTCAACCCCGAAAAGCTCGGCGGCCTGACCCCCGGCAACAGCTTGGCGCTTCCCTGAAGCGTTCAGCTCTGAAGCATGACCGGCGGGACCCTGGACCGGGACGAGCTGTGTACAGGGCGGGCGGAGCCCGTCGCTCACGACCCCGCAGGCGCCCTTTGGCTCATGTGCCGCGCCTCGTGGCCGGACCGGCCGCCGCCAGGCGAATCCGGCCCGTTCACCGGTAAACCGGTAAAGAGGTACGCCCCCGTAGCCAAGAAGCTCAGGAAACAGCACCCCCGTCCTGGCCCCCGGTTCCGTACGCGACAATGACCCCATGAGCCTGTTCCGTGACGACGGTGTCGTGCTGCGTACCCAGAAGCTGGGGGAAGCCGACCGGATCATCACGCTGCTCACGCGCGGTCACGGGCGGGTGCGGGCCGTCGCTCGGGGGGTGCGGCGGACGAAGTCCAAGTTCGGGGCGCGGCTGGAACCCTTCTCCCACGTCGACGTGCAGTTCTTCTCGCGGGGGAGTGACCTGGTCGGGCGCGGGCTGCCCCTCTGTACGCAGAGCGAGACCATCGCTCCGTACGGTGGTGGCATCGTCACCGACTACGCCCGGTACACCGCCGGGACGGCCATGCTGGAGACGGCGGAACGGTTCACCGACCACGAGGGCGAGCCCGCGGTGCAGCAGTACCTGCTGCTGGTCGGCGGTCTGCGTACCCTCGCCCGCGCCGAGCACGAGCCCCACCTCATCCTCGACGCGTTCCTCCTGCGCTCCCTCGCGGTGAACGGGTACGCGCCCTCCTTCGGAGACTGCGCGAAGTGCGGGATGGCCGGGCCGAACCGCTTCTTCTCGGTGGCCGCCGGAGGCTCCGTCTGCGTCGACTGCCGGGTGGCCGGGAGCGTCGTACCCTCTCCCCAGGCCCTCGAACTGCTCGGCGCGCTGCTCACGGGCGACTGGGCGACCGCTGACGCGTGTGAGCCGCGGCACGTCAGGGAGGGGAGCGGGCTGGTGTCCGCCTACCTGCACTGGCACCTGGAGCGCGGGCTGCGCTCCCTGCGCTATGTAGAGAAGTAGAAAAGCGAAGCAGTAGTACCAAGCACCGGGTAAGAAAAGAGACGAGAGACTCATGGCCGTACGCGGAATCCTGGGGCGCCAGCGCCGCGAGTACAAGACGCCGGAGCCGCACCCCTCCGGCGCCACCGCGCCGAAGCTCCCCGGCGAACTCGTACCCAACCATGTGGCGTGCGTCATGGACGGCAACGGTCGGTGGGCCAAGGAGCGCGGGCTGCCGCGCACGGAGGGGCACAAGGTCGGCGAAGGCGTCGTCCTCGATGTGCTCAAGGGATGCCTGGAACTAGGCGTCAAGAATCTCTCCCTCTACGCCTTCTCCACCGAGAACTGGAAGCGGTCACCTGAAGAGGTCCGCTTCCTCATGAACTTCAACCGTGACGTCATCCGGCGCCGGCGCGACGAGATGAACGAACTCGGTATCCGCATTCGGTGGGTCGGGCGTATGCCCAAGATGTGGAAGTCCGTCGTACAGGAACTCCAGGTCGCCCAGGAGCAGACCAAGAACAACGACGCCATGACGCTCTACTTCTGCGTCAATTACGGCGGCCGAGCCGAACTCGCCGACGCGGCAAAGGCGATGGCCCGCGATGTCGCCGCCGGAAAGCTCGACCCCGACAAGGTATCCGAGAAGACAATTCAGAAGTACCTCTACTACCCGGACATGCCGGACGTCGATCTGTTTCTCCGCCCCAGTGGAGAACAGCGCACATCCAACTACCTGATCTGGCAGTCGAGTTACGCCGAGATGGTGTTCCAGGACGTTCTCTGGCCGGACTTCGACCGCCGCGACCTGTGGCGCGCCTGCGTCGAATTCGCCTCCCGCGACCGGAGGTTCGGCGGCGCGGTCCCGAATGAGCAACTGCTGGAAATGCAGCGGGACATGAAGGGCAGCGTCGAGCTCTGAGGGAACGGCTGCGGCACCCGGCGCCAAGAAGGGCGCCGGGTGCCGCTGTCGTACCCGTGGGGGGTTGGTCGGTCGGCGGTGGTCAGCTGGTCGTGACCGCCGTGTCGTCGATCACGAAGCTTGTCTGGAGGGAGGAGTCCTCCACGCCCGTGAACTTCAGGGCGACCGTCGTGCCGGCGTAGGCCGACAGGCTGATCGTCTTGAGGACGTAGCCGCTGGCCGCGTTCAGGTTGGAGTAGGTCGCCAGGGTCGTCGAACCGGCGGTGACCGTCAGCTTGTCGTACTGCGAGCTGGTGGTGGTCTCAGCGGTGTCGATGTGGACGTAGAACGTGAGCTTCGTGCCCGTGCAGCCGCTCGGGATCGTCACCGACTGGGACAGGGTGTCGGTGTGGGTCGAGCCGTAGCCGTCGAGCCAGGCCTTGTAGGAGCCGGTGCGGGCCGCCTGGCTGCTGGAGGTGGTGATGACACCGCTGCTCGCGGTCCAGGTGGTGTTGCCGGACTCGAAGCCCGCGTTGCCCAGCAGCTGCGCCGAGGTGCAGGTTCCGCTGCCACTCGTGCTGACCGTCCAGGTGAAGGACGCCGTACCGGTGGCGCCCGTGCTGTCGGTCACCGTGACCGTCGAGCTGTAGGTGCCCGCGGTGGTCGGGGTGCCGGAGATGGCGCCCGTCGAGCTGCTGATCGACAGGCCGGTCGGCAGACCGGTCGCCGCGTAGGTCAGCGAGCCGCTGTTGGTGCTGCTGGCCGTGATCGCCAGGCTGACCGCCGTACCGACCGTCGACGACTGGCTGCCCGGGTTGGTGACCGAGACGCCGTTGGTCGGCACGGTGATGTGGCTGCCGACGTTGATGCCCGCGAAGGCGTTGCCGACCCCGGCGTACTGGGTGGAGCTGGCGCCGTAGAGCGACGAGGCGGCGTTCAGCGCGGCGGTGCGCGCCTGGGCGTACGTGGTGCTGGACGTCATGTACGTCGTCAGCGCCTTGTACCAGATCTGCAGCGCGGCGGCCCGGCCGATGCCCGCGACGGCGACACCGTCGGACGTCGAGCTGTTGTAGGTCACGCCGTTGATGGTCTTGGAGCCGCTGCCTTCCGACAGCAGGTAGAACATGTGGTTCGCCGGGCCGGACGAGTAGTGCACGTCCAGGTTGCCGACGCCCGAGTACCAACTGTCCGCCGAGCCACCGTCCTTGCTCGGCTTGTCCATGTAACGCAGCGGCGTACCGTCGCCGTTGATGTCGATCTTCTCGCCGATGAGGTAGTCACCGACGTCGGTGGAGTTGTTCGCGTAGAACTCCACACCCGTGCCGAAGATGTCGGAGGTCGCCTCGTTCAACCCGCCCGACTCACCGGTGTAGTTGAGGCCCGCGGTGTTGGACGTGACGCCGTGCGTCATCTCGTGCCCGGCCACGTCCAGCGAGGTGAGCGCGTGGGTGCTGCTCGTGCCGTCGCCGTACGTCATGCAGAAGCAGTCGTCGTCCCAGAACGCGTTCACGTACGCCGTGCTGTAGTGCACGCGCGAGTAGGCGGCGACACCGTCGTTCTTGATGCCGCTGCGCCCGAACGTGTTCTTGTAGAAGTCCCACGTCTCCTGGGCGCCGTAGTGCGCGTCCACGCCCGCCGTCTGCGTGTTGGACCCGGCGCCTGTGCCCCACGTGTCGTCGGCGTCCGTCATCAGGGTGCCGGTGCCCGACGTGCCGTTGTTGAGGCTGTACGTCTTGTGGGTCCCGCGTGTCGTGTCGTTCAGCTGGTACGTCGAACCGGACAGCGTGGTCCCGATGGTGACCGTGCCGCTGTACTGGCTGTTGCCGGTGCCGGTCTTGATGGCCTGGAACTGGTACAGCTTCGCGCCGGTCAGGGCGTCCGTGATGACGTGCAGCTGGCTCGGTGTGCCGTCGTCCTGGAGACCGCCGATCACGGTCTCCCAGGCCAGCTTCGGCGTACCGTTCCCGGCCCAGATCACCTTGCGGGCGCTGTCGGTGGTGGCCTTCTCCGCGTCCAGCGCCTTGGCCGCGCCGAGCGCCTTCGTCTCGGCCGCCGACTTGGCGAACGTGGGGGTCGTGGACGCGACCGAGATGGTCCGCCGCGAGTTGAACGTGCTGCTCACCGTGCCCGTGGCCTTGGCGGCGGGCGGGGTGTGCACGACGAGGTCGCCGCCGAGGACCGGCAGTCCGGCGTACGTGCGCTCGTAGCGGGTGTGGAGGGTGCCGTCGGCGTCCTTGCTGACGTCCTTGACGACCAGCTTCTCCTTGGCGCCGAGGCCCAGGGTGCCGGCGGTCTGCGTCGTCCGCTGCGCCGCGGTCCTGATCAGCGCCGTGCGCTGGGCGGGGGTGAGCTTGGTCGGGACAGCGCCGGCGCGCAGCGGGCTGGGGGCCGGCGCCGCGGGCTTGGCGGCGGCGGGGACCGTCTGCACACCGACGGCCAGGAGAGTGGCGGTGGCGAGCAGGGCGCCGGCCGCGGTGGCCTTGTTGGTGCGGCCGGATCTGTGGGGGGTGTTGCTGGTCTTTCGTCTCACTCGAGACTCCTCCTGCGACGGCCGCGCCTTCTGCGGCCGGAAACAGAACCGGGCGAACGGGGGTGTGCGGCCCGGGATGAGCTGAGCACTGCGTGATGTGCATGAGACGTGGGGGGTGACTGCCGGAAGAGTGGCAGCTTTGAGGAGTGCATGTCAGCAAAAAATAAGAGGTCGAGGGTTATCCCTGTGCGGAGGAGGGGCCCCCGCTACCGGCGGTACCCCTCAGCGGCCCTCAGTCCTCGATCAACCCTCGATCAGCTCTCGATCAGTCCTCGATACGGGGCAGCAGCAGCGGAGTCGCGAGGATCAGGACGCCGGCGGCGCCGACGGCGGTCAGGGGAGTGGTGAGCGCCGCGAGCAGTCCCCACAGCGCGGTCAGCGCCGCGACGGTCAGCTTGCTGGACACCGACCAGGCGGAGAGGGTGCGGGCGACCCGGTCGGCCGGAGTGTGCTGGAGCCGGTAGGTGGCGTACACCGGGTTGAACACCCCCATGCTCATGATCAGCCCGAACTGCACGACCATCACCAGGACGAGCCCCGACGTGCCGCCGTGCAGGAACACCATGCCGACCGGCCAGCACACCCGCAGTGTCCCGAAGGTGCGCATGATCCGGCGCCGCCCGTACCGCGCCACGAGCGGCCGGGACAGACGCGAACCGATGAGGCCGCCGGTGCAGGGCACGGCGAAGGCGAGGGCGTACTGCCAGGGCGCGAACCCGAACCGCCCGAGCATGAGGACGGCGACCAGTGGAGCCGTCGCCATGATCAGCCCGCTGACCAGCACGGTGTTGAGGAACAGCGGCCGTAGCGCCGGATCGGCCAGGATGAACCGCCACCCGTCGACCAGGTCACCGGCGCGCACCCGGGTCCGAGGCCCCCGTTCCGGGCGAGGTTCTCGTGGTCCTCCCATGGCCCGGATACCGGCCGCCGACAGCAGGAAGCTCACCGCGTTCGCGACCACCGTGGTCACCGGCCCGAGCAGTGCGATGGCAGCGCCGCCCAGGGGTGGCCCGAGCACGCTCGCCGTCCACATCGTCGACTCGAACCGGCCGTTGGCGACGAGGAGTTGGGACGGCGGGAGCAGCGCCTTGAGACAGGCTCCGCTGGCCGAGGTGAAGGTGATGTCGGCGGCGGCGACCACGACGGCCACGACCACGAGCTGACCGAAGGAGAGCACGCCGAGCGCGTAGGCGAGGGGGACGGTGAGGAGCGCCCCGAACCGGACGAGATCCATCGCGACCATCACCGGCCGCTTGCGCCGGAACTCCACCCAGGGCCCGAGTGGAACCGCCACCACAGCCCCGACCGCCAGCCCGGCGGCGGCCAGCAACGACACCTGCGCGGGCCCCACATGCAGCACCAGAACCGCGATCAACGGAAACGAGTCGAACGCCAACCAGGTCCCGGCCAGGCTGGTCGCATAGGCACCCCACAACCACCGAAACCCCCGCCCCAGGGAGGCGGAGCGAAGCTGACCGTCTTTTTCCCTGAGATCGCCCACCGCGAGAACCTATCGAACCCAAGAACGAGCACCCCCAACAGGGGCGCGGGGAACGGCGCGACAAGCCACAGCGAACCCGCACTTCAGGGGCGCGGGGAACGGCACGACAAGCCACAACGCACCGGCACTTCAGGGGCGCGGGGAACGGCGCAACAAGCCACAACGCACCGGCACTTCAGGGGCGCGGGGAACGGCGCAACAAGCCACAACGCACCGGCACTTCAGGGGCTCGAGGAACGGCGCGACAAGCCACAACGCACCCGCACTTCAGGGGCTCGAGGAACGGCGCAAGAAGCCACAACGAACCCGCACTTCAGGGGCGCGAGGAACGGCGCGACAAGCCACAACGCACCCGCACTTCAGGGGCTCGAGGAACGGCGCAAGAAGCCACAGCGAGCCCGCACTTCAGGGGCGCGGGGAACGGCGCGACAAGCCACAACGCACCCGCGGACAAAACTGGACGGAACCTACCCCCGCCCAACCGCAGAGCACTCCGCACAGGTCCCGAAGATCTCCACCGTATGAGCCACGTTCACAAACCCGTGCTCCGAGGCGATCGCCTCCGCCCACTTCTCCACCGCGGGCCCCTCGACCTCCACCGCCTTGCCGCACACCCGGCACACCAGGTGATGGTGATGGTCCCCGGTCGAGCAGCGCCGGTACACCGACTCGCCGTCCGACGTCCGCAGGACATCCACCTCACCCGCGTCCGCCAGGGACTGCAGCGTGCGGTAGACGGTCGTCAGACCGACCGAGTCGCCCTTGTGCTTGAGCATGTCGTGGAGTTCCTGGGCACTGCGGAACTCGTCGACCTCGTCCAGCGCCGCCGCCACAGCGGCACGCTGGCGGGTGGATCGTCCCTTAACGGGCGGGCCGGCCGTCGTCACCGTTGTTCTCCTCACGTCTGCGCTTGCCGGGCCATTGTGCCAGCCCGGACTGTGCGCGGTCAGACGCCCGCCTTGCCGGCGGCTTCCCGGCTGGCCGGAATCACACACTCCGCCGGGTCCCCGGCCGCCTGTGCGGCGGTCGCGGCACGGGCCCGGCGACGGCCCAGTGGCGTCGCCAGCGCGGTCAGCGCGATGAACGCGCCGATGGTCAGCAGGACGATCGTCGCACCGGGCGGGACATCCTGGTAGTACGACGTCACGGTCCCGCCGATCGTCACGGAGACCCCGATCGCCACGGCGATGGCGAACGTCGCCGCGAAGCTCCGGCTGAGCTGCTGGGCGGCGGCCACCGGCACCACCATCAGGGCGCTGACCAGCAGCAACCCGACCACGCGCATCGCGACCGTCACCGTGATCGCCGCCGTGATCGCCGTGAGGAGGTTGAGCGCGCGGACCGGCAGCCCCGTCACCCGGGCGAACTCCTCGTCCTGGCTGACCGCGAAGAGCTGCCGGCGCAGACCGATGGTGACCAGCACCACGAACGCCGCGAGCACACAGATCGCGGTCACGTCGGACTCGCTGACCGTCGAGAGCGAGCCGAACAGATACGAGGTCAGGTTGGCGTTCGAGCCCGTCGGCGCGAGGTTGATGAACATCACGCCGCCGGCCATACCGCCGTAGAACAGCATCGCGAGGGCGATGTCGCCGCGCGTCCTGCCGTACCAGCGGATGAGTTCCATCATCACCGCGCCGACGACGGAGACGCCCGTCGCCATCCACACCGGTGAGGTGTTCAGCAGGAAACCGAGGCCGACGCCCGTCATCGCGACATGGCCGATACCGTCGCCCATCAGCGCCTGGCGCCGCTGGACCAGGTAGATGCCGATCGCGGGGGCCGTGATGCCGACGAGCACCGCGGCCAGCAGGGCCCGCTGCATGAAGGCGTAGTCGAGGAAGTCCATCAGCTCAGCAGTCCCGTCCGGATCGGTTCGGCGTCGTGAGCCGCGTGCGGGTGTACGTGGTCGTGGCCGGGCAGGGCGTGCTGTCCGACCGCCTGCGGGGGCGGCCCGTCGTGTGTGACACAGCCGTCGCGCAGGACGACGGCCCGGTCGATCAGCGGTTCCAGCGGCCCGAGTTCGTGCAGCACGAGCAGCACCGTCGTACCGGCCGCGACCTGCTCCCGCAGTGTCCGCGCCAGCACTTCCTGGCTAGCCAGGTCGACGCCCGCCATCGGCTCGTCCATGATCAGCAGCTCGGGTTCGGAGGCGAGGGCGCGGGCGATCAGTACGCGCTGGTGCTGGCCGCCCGACAGCGCGTTCACCGAGTCCTTGGCGCGGTCCGCGAGGCCCACGAGGCCGATGGCCCGCCGTACGGCCTCGTGGTCGGCCTTGCGGAGCACACCGAAGCGGGCGCGGGAGAGCCGGCCCGACGAGACGATCTCCGTGATCGTCGCCGGTACGCCACCGGCCGCGGTCGTCCGCTGCGGTACGTAGCCCACGCGCCGCCAGTCCGTGAAGCGGCGGCGCGGGACGCCGAAGAGCTCGATCTCGCCCGCACTGACCGGGACCTGGCCGATGACCGTACGGACCGCTGTCGACTTGCCCGAGCCGTTGGCACCGAGCAGCGCGACGACCTCACCGCGGCCCACGGTGAGGTCGATGCCGCGCAGGACCGGGCGTGAGCCCAGCTCGGCGCGTACACCGCGCAGCGAAATGACGGGCTCGCCCATGCCTGCATCCTCCGTAACGATCATCAACTACCGCTCATCTACCGGTCACTTGGCGCCCAGAGCCGTCCGCAGCGCCTTGAGGTTGGCTTGCATGACCGCGATGTAGTCCGTGCCCCGGGACTTCTTCGTGATGCCCTCAAGGGGATCGAGGACGTCCGTCGTGAGGTTCGCGTCCTCGGCGAGGGTCTTCGCGGTCTTGTCGGAGACGAGTGTCTCGTAGAAGACGGTGGTCACTCCGTCCGCCTTCGCCTCCTGCTGGAGTTCCTTCATCCGCGCGGCACTCGGCTCGCTGTCCGGGTCCACACCGGTGATGGCCTCCTGGGTCAGGCCGTAGCGCTCGGCGAGGTAGCCGAAGGCCGCGTGGTTGGTGAAGAACACCTTGGTCGCGGTGTTCTTCAGGCCGGTCTCGAACGAGGTGTTGAGCGAGGTCAGCTTCGCGGTCAACGCCCCGGTGTTCTTCTTGTATTCCGCCGCGTTGGCCGGATCGGCCTTCTGGAAGGCGGCGCTCACACCGTCGGCGATCTCGGCGTACTTCACCGGATCGAGCCAGACGTGCGGGTCGAGGCCGGAGGACTCCTCGTCGGAGTGCGCTTCCTCACCCTCGTGGCTGTGCCCGGTGCCGTCGTGCTTCTCGAGGGTGGTGAGCGTCGCGGCGTCGATCTTCGTCTTCGCCTCGGACTGCGACACCGCCTCGTCGACGGCGGGCTGGAGACCCTTGAGATAGAGGACCGCGTCGGCTTTCTGCAGGTCGACGGTCTGCTTGGCGCTGATCTCCAGGTCGTGCGGCTCCTGGCCGGGCTCGGTCAGCGTGCTGACGGAGACATGGCCGCCGCCTATCTGCTCGGCGAGGTACTGCATCGGATAGAACGACGCCACGACGTCGAGCTTGCCGCTGTTCCCGTCGGCGGCGCTCGAATCCGAGGAACAGGCGGACAGGGCGCCGAGGCCGAGCGCGGTGGCCGCCGCGATCGCGGTGCCCGATATGAGTCGTCGTACGTTCATGACAGTCATTTTCAATGATTCTGGAAACGATTGTCAACAAGCGGGCTTTTGGGACAGGTGCGGGGTCCGTTGCCGGAACCGATTTGATTGGGGGGCGGGCCCCGCCGGTAACCTGAGTCATTCGCTCTGAAGCGCATCCGCTTCCGCTCGTCCGGAACGCGTCCGCTTCATCGCCTGTCGTCGTAATCGTCGTAATGAAGAGAGCACCGTGGCCGCCGACAAGATCGACACCATCGTCAGCCTGAGCAAGCGCCGTGGCTTCGTATTCCCGTGCAGTGAGATCTACGGTGGCCAGCGCGCCGCCTGGGACTACGGGCCGCTGGGTGTCGAGCTCAAGGAGAACCTCAAGCGCCAGTGGTGGCGCTACATGGTGACGTCGCGCGAGGACGTCGTCGGCATCGACTCCTCCGTCATCCTGGCCTCCGAGGTCTGGGTGGCCTCCGGTCACGTCGCGACCTTCTCCGACCCGCTCACCGAGTGCACCTCCTGTCACAAGCGCTACCGCGCCGACCACCTGGAGGAGGCGTACGAGGCCAAGCACGGCCGTACGCCCGCCAACGGCCTTGCGGACATCAACTGCCCCAACTGCGGTAACAAGGGCCAGTTCACCGAGCCCAAGCAGTTCTCCGGTCTGCTGTCGACGCACCTCGGCCCGACCCAGGACTCCGGTTCGGTCGCCTACCTGCGCCCCGAGACCGCCCAGGGTATTTTCACCAACTTCTCCCAGGTGCAGACCACTTCGCGCCGCAAGCCGCCGTTCGGCATCGCCCAGATGGGCAAGTCGTTCCGCAACGAGATCACGCCCGGCAACTTCATCTTCCGGACCCGCGAGTTCGAGCAGATGGAGATGGAGTTCTTCGTCAAGCCGGGCGAGGACGAGAAGTGGCAGGAGTACTGGATGCAGGAGCGCTGGAACTGGTACACCGGCCTCGGTCTCCGCGAGGAGAACATGCGCTGGTACGACCACCCTGCCGAGAAGCTCTCGCACTACTCCAAGCGCACCGCCGACATCGAGTACCGCTTCCAGTTCGGCGGCAACGAGTGGGGTGAGCTGGAGGGCGTCGCCAACCGCACCGACTACGACCTCAACGCCCACTCCAAGGCCTCCGGCCAGGACCTCTCCTTCTTCGACCAGGAGGCCGGCGAGCGCTGGACGCCGTACGTCATCGAGCCCGCGGCCGGTGTCGGCCGCGCGATGCTGGCGTTCCTCCTCGACGCGTACATCGAGGACGAGGCGCCCAACGCCAAGGGCAAGATGGAGAAGCGCACGGTGCTGCGCCTCGACCCGCGCCTGGCGCCGGTCAAGGTCGCCGTCCTGCCGCTGTCCCGCAACCCCGAGCTGTCCCCGAAGGCCAAGGGGCTCGCCACGGCCCTGCGCCAGAACTGGAACATCGAGTTCGACGACGCGGGCGCCATCGGCCGCCGCTACCGTCGCCAGGACGAGATCGGTACGCCGTTCTGCGTGACGGTCGACTTCGACACGCTCGACGACAACGCGGTGACGGTGCGCGAGCGCGACACCATGAAGCAGGAGCGCGTGTCGCTGGACCAGATCGAGGGGTACCTGGCTCAGCGTCTCATCGGCTGCTGACGCCCGATGACCCGCCGTCCTGGGGGCTGCCGCCCCCAGACCCCCGCATCGGCCTGAACGGCCTCGTCCTCAAACTCCCCCAGAGGGG
>NZ_AEJB01000029.1 GCF_000331005.1 Streptomyces turgidiscabies Car8 | reverse complement strand
CGGCATGTCCGGCTGTGGGGCCGTCAGCTCTGCTGGCCCCATGGCTTGCGCAGGACCGGCCTGGCCGCCGACGCGCGCTCGCTGAGCTCCGTCCACCGGGCCGACAGCGCCCACACCACACGGACGGTCGAACGCGGGGCGAACATCGCACGCAGCTTCGTGCCCCGGCCCACCGTGGCGCGCAGCGCCTCGGTCACCCGGCGCACGTCCTCCGCGAGCCCCGCCGTCGGACGGGGACTGGGCGCGTACAGGACCTGTTCCACGGCGTCCGCCACCCGGTGCACGGCGCTCGCCGCCGTCGGGTCGAGAAGCCCGAGGCGCACGATCCTGGCCGCCGCTCTGCGGGGCGTCTGGGACTCCTCCGGACTGATGCCGAAGTCCCAGGCGGTGTCGGTCAGTTCCTGCCACGCCGACAGCGCGTGGACCGTCGCGTCGGCGTCACCGCGGCCGTGTGCCCCGAGCCGTACGGCCCGGATCCGCAGCCGCCACAGCATCGGCAGCAGCAGAAGTGCCAGCACGGCCAGTGCGGCCAGCGTCCACCCCAGTTCGGGAGACCACCAGTCGCTGTCGCCGTTCTGGCCGATCGCGGCCTGCGCGGACTCGCTCGCGCAGCCCCCGTCCAGCCGCCGCTGCGCCGCCGTGCAGGTCTGGCTCGCCGAGGCGGAGTCGGAGGGCGCCACGGAGGCGTTCTTAGACGGCACGTCCGGGTTCGGGATGTCGCTGTTCGGCGCCTGGGACTGCGTGTACTCGGGCACCGAACCACGGGTGGGGGTCGGCTCGAAGCGGGTCCAGCCGACGCCCTCGAAGTACAGCTCGGGCCAGGCGTGCGCGTCGCGCAGCCCCACCGACACCGTGCCGTCCGGCTGCGGGGTGCCCGGCGCGAAGCCCACCGCGACCCGGGCCGGAATGCCCAGCGTGCGGGCCATCGAGGCCATCGCGAAGGAGAAGTGGACGCAGAAGCCCTCCTTGTCCCTCAGGAACCGCGCGATCGCGTTGGAGCCGCTGCCGACCTGCACCTGGGTGTCGTAGCGGAAGCCGCCGCTCACCGAGAACCAGTCCTGGAGCTTGACCGCCTGCTCGTAGGCGTTGGCCGAACCGGCGGTCACCTCGCGCGCGGTGCGCGACACGATCGCCGGCAGCGACTCGGGGACCTGGGTGAACTCTCGCACCAGCGCGGGGTCCGGTTCCGGTGCCTCGGCGAGCTGCTGCGCGGTCGGCTGCACGTCCAGGCTCGTCACCGTGTACCGCGCGCCGCGGGTGTTCTGGCCGTGGTCGCCGACGAGAGTGCGGCCCACCGGCTCGAAGCGCCAGCTGCCGTCGATCTTCACCCCGGTCGCGGGGTACGGCATCGGCAGCCAGTCCTGGGCGTACCAGTCCGCCGCCGAGATGCTGGTCGTGATCTCGGTGCGGCGTACGTCCGCGCTGAGGCCCAGCGGTGTCGGGAACTTGCCCGGCACATCCTGGATGTGCCGCTGGGACGGTTTCCACGCGGTGCCGTCGAAGGAGTCGAGCGAGACGATCCGCAGATACAGGTCCTGGGTGTCGTCCGTGCTGTTGCGCACGGACATGACCTGGCGGTCCTCGTCCACGTTCAGGCTGTCGCGCAGCGACACCAGGGGGTTGACGGCGGAGATCGTGCCGCCGCCTCCGCTGCCCGAGCCGACCCCGCCCCCGGCGGCGCTCAGCAGCCCGCCGTCGAGCGAGGGCAGCGCCAGTGGCACCACCAGAGCAACGCCCAGCGCGACCGCGCCGATCCGCCGTCCCGTGCGAACGGGGGCGAGCGCACTGCCGGTCGGCAGGTCGCCCGGCGCACGCGGGGCGCCACCGAAGACCCGCCCCCACTGGGAGAGCCGGTCCCGGCCCTCGGCCAGGAGCAGCATCAGGTAGCCCGCCGCGGCCAGCAGAAACCACACCCAGGCGCCGCTGCCGTCGGCCAGCCCGGCCGCGACCGAGTACAGCGCGAGCAGCGGCAGGCCGGCCGGAGCCGCGCTGCGGAACGTCACCGCGAGGGTGTCCACGGCGAGCCCGATCAGCAGGGCACCGCCGACCACCATCAGCCGGATGCCGTCGGACAGCGGCGCGGGGATCGCGTACCGGCCGATGTCGTCGGCGCCGTTCTGCAGCAGCGTGCCGAACTGCTGGAAGGTCTCGGGGCCGGGGATCAGGCCGAAGAGCGCCTGCTCCCGGGCGAAGACCACGGTCAGCAGGACGAGCGTGACGAGGAGCTGCGCCGCCACCGTCAGCGGCCAGGCCAGCGGTACCCGCCTGGCCCCAGCGCCGACGATCGTCTGTATGCCCAGCAGGATGGCCACCTGGAGCAGCCAGCTCACGTCCTCGACCAGCGGCAGCAGAGCGCACGCCGTCAGCATCGTGGCCACCCAGGCGCACAGCGCCAGTCGTGCGCGCCCGCTCATGAACGTCCCTCCCCGCCGCTGAGGGCACCGAGACCGGAACGCTCCCGGTCCGCCTGGCGCCACAGGTCACTCATCGCGGCCCCGCGCGGCACCCGCACCGCTGTCCACCCCGCCTCGCGCAGCATCCGCAGCGACTCCTCGCCCGGGTCCTCGGGACCCGGCACATCGTTGGGTTCCCGCACCCAGGTCTCACTGTCCAGGACGAAGGCGACCGCCCCGCCGCTGCGCTGCCGCATCTTGGCGGCCACCGCGGCCTGCTCCTCGTCGAGGTCGCCGAAGAACGCCATCAGCATGCCCTCACCGCCGCCGCGCAGTACGTCGTAGGCGCGCGAGATGTCCGTGCCGTCCGAGTGGTCGATCACCGCGAGGGTGTCCATCATCAGTCCGGCCGCGTCCGCCGACCCCTGGCTGGCGCCCGCGAAACCCTCGGCGCCCTCCCCGGGTACGGAGTTGCCCGTGTCGGTCAGCAGGCGTACTGAGAAGCCCCGTTCGAGCATGTGGACCAGGACGGACGCCGCACCCGAGACGGCCCACTCGAAGGCCGAGTCCGGGCCCGCGCCCAGGTAGGCGATGCCCCGGGTGTCGAGGAGCACCGTGCAGCGGGCGCGTTGCGGCTGTTCCTCGCGTCGCACCATCAGCTCGCCGTAGCGGGCGGTGGAGCGCCAGTGCACGCGGCGCAGGTCGTCGCCGTAGCGGTACCCGCGCGGGATGACGTCGTCCTCGCCGGCCAGCGCCAGCGAGCGCTGCCGTCCGTCGCCGTACCCCTTGGCCTCGCCGGTCAGCCGCGCAGGCGGGAGCGCGTCCACGCGCGGGATGACCGTCAGGGTGTCGTACGTCGAGAAGGAGCGAGTCAGCTCGCACATACCGAACGGGTCGGTCAGCCGCAACTGGAGCGGGCCCAGCGGATAGCGGCCCCGCAGGTCGGAGCGGACGCGGTACGACACCTCGCGGCGCCCGCCCGCCTCCACCCGGTCCAGCACGAAACGGGGGCGCGGACCGAGCACGTAGGGCACCCGGTCCTGGAGCATCAGCAGGCCTGTGGGCAGCCGCGAGACGTTGTCCATCCGCAGATGGACGCGGGCCTCGGAGGCGGCGGGCACGCGCGCGGGGGAGAGCCGGCGGCTGCCTGCCACCCGGTAGCGCGTGCGGTACAGGACGGTCGCGCAGACCAGCGGCAGTACGGACAGCAGCAGGCCCACCCGGAGCAGATCGCTCTGCCCCAGGACGTACGCGCAGATGGCGGCGGCGACCCCGGCGGCCAGGAAGGAGCGCCCGCGGGTGGTGAGGCCGGCCAGCGCCGTGCGCACCCCGCCCTTGTCACCCTTGTCGCCCTGGTCGTCCTCCGGGTGCCCGGGCGCCGCAGCACTCATCCAAGCCTCCGCGGTGGCTGCTGACCGAAGTCGGGCGCGGAGCGGCCCATCCCGAAGCCGCTCTGCTGCTGGGGCGCCGCGGGCACCGCGGTGCGCTGGAGGATCTCCTGCACGACCTGCTCGGTGGTGCGGCGGTTCAGCTGGGCCTGGGCGGTGGGCAGCAGACGGTGGGACAGGACGGCCACGGCGAGGGCCTGGATGTCGTCCGGCAGCGCGTACTCCCGGCCGCTCAGGGCGGCGGACGCCTTCGCGGCGCGCAACAGATGGAGCGTGGCGCGCGGCGAGGCGCCGAGTCTGAGGTCGGGGTGGGTGCGCGTGGCGGCGACCAGGTCCACCGCGTACCTGCGGACCGACTCCGCGACATGGACGTTGCGGACGGCCTCGACGAGCTTCACGATGTCGTGCGCGTGGGCCACCGGCTGGAGGTCGTCCAGCGGTGAGACGCCGCCGTGCACGTCGAGCATCTGCAGTTCGGCCTCCGCACTCGGGTAGCCGATGGAGACGCGGGCCATGAAGCGGTCGCGCTGTGCCTCCGGGAGCGGGTAGGTGCCCTCCATCTCGACCGGGTTCTGGGTGGCCACCACCATGAAGGGGCTGGGCAGTTCGTAGGTCTGCCCGTCGATGGTGACCTGGCGCTCCTCCATGGACTCCAGGAGCGCGGACTGGGTCTTCGGCGACGCGCGGTTGATCTCGTCGCCGATCACGATCTGCGCGAAGATCGCCCCCGGTTTGAACTCGAAGTCGCGGCGCTGCTGGTCCCAGATGGACACACCGGTGATGTCCGAGGGCAGCAGGTCCGGCGTGAACTGAATGCGCCGCACGGAACAGTCGATGGACTTGGCCAGCGTCTTCGCCAGCATGGTCTTGCCGACGCCGGGAACATCCTCGATCAGAAGATGCCCCTCGGCGAGCAGCACGGTCAGCGAAAGCCGTACGACCTCAGGCTTGCCCTCGATCACTCCCTCCACCGAACTGCGGACTCGCTCCACAGTGGCGGTCAGATCAGTGAGGCTCGCTCGATCGTCATAGGTCGTCACACGGCCCTCCTAGGCCCGTTCTTTCTCCAGGCCGACGCGCTGCGATGCGGACCGGCCCACCCCGAAACACGGACACCACACGGGGAAAGTTCCGCGTGACGTCACACCCGCATTCTTGTTGCCGTTACCGGTTCGTGTCACTCGCCTGTGGACAACTGGCAGGGCTATGTCTTGTTTCAGGGCTTTTCGGCCCTGAAGTGCAGGGTAAATTTCGTAGAGACATACGTACGGATGCGCGGTCCGGTTCGGTTACGAGGGGTCGATCTCGCGAAGCAGGCCCGACTTCACGTCGAAGACGAAGCCGCGGACGTCGTCGGTGTGCAGCAGGAACGGGTTGGTGCGCACACGCTGCATCGACTGACGCACGTCCTGGTCGACGTCCCGGAATGCCTCCACCGCCCAGGCGGGGCGCTGGCCGACCTCGGCCTCCAGCTCCTGCCGGAAGTCCTCCGTGAGGGACTCCAGGCCGCAGCCGGTGTGGTGGATGAGGATGACGCTGCGCGTGCCCAGCGCCCGCTGGCTGATGGTCAGGGAGCGGATCACGTCGTCGGTGACGGCACCTCCCGCGTTGCGGATGGTGTGACAGTCGCCGAGCTCCAGACCGAGGGCGGCGTGCAGGTCGAGACGGGCGTCCATGCAGGCCACGACCGCCACCTGGAGCACGGGGCGGGCGTCCATCCCCGGGTCGGTGAAGGCCGCGGCGTACTGCCCGTTCGCCTCGACGAGGCGGTCGGTGACCGTGCCGTCGGTGGATATGGCGCCTTCGGGTCCGGTGGGAAGTGATGCAGAAGTCGTCATAAGCATGACGGTACTGGTCACGCCCCTCGCGGGCCCGCTGTGAGAGGGGACAAAGAACATCAATGAGCGTTGTTGTGAGGTAACCCACAAGGGTGGTGCGAGTGTACCCGTTCGGGTGATTGTGGTGGATTTACGGCTTGTCGGGGCGGGGCGCCGCGACGCGCAGGCCGTTGATTGACCGCGCGACACGGTGGACTAAAGTGACGCGAAGCGGGAGGCGAGACTCCCTGCTGGATTGATTGATCCCCCGCGTGCGCGGCGCGTACGTACGGCTCGGCCTCCTCCCGCTCCCGGTCGGCTGACGCTTCCGGCGCCGGCAGACCTCCCCTTCTCCGAGCGGGCGGGGACCCGGCGGTGCGTGACGGCCACGCCGGACCTGAGAGGGCCCCTTGAGCAACAGTCGACACGTCCCGGTGATGCTCCAGCGGTGCCTGGACATGTTGGCCCCCGCACTGGAGCGGCCCGGAGCGGTCGTCGTCGACTGCACCCTCGGCCTCGGCGGCCACAGCGAGGCACTGCTCGCCCGTTTCCCCGAGGCCCGGCTGATCGGCCTCGACCGCGACAAGGAGGCACTGCGCCTCTCCGGGGAGCGCCTCGCCCCCTTCGGTGAGCGGGCCGACCTGGTGCACGCGGTGTACGACGAACTGCCCGACGTACTCGACCGGCTGAGCCTGCCGAAGGCCGACGGCATCCTGTTCGACCTCGGCGTCTCCTCCATGCAACTCGACGAGGCCGACCGGGGGTTCGCCTACGCCCAGGACGCGCCGCTCGACATGCGCATGGACCAGACGACCGGCATCAGCGCCGCCGAGGTCCTCAACACCTACCCGCCCGGTGAACTCGTCCGGATCCTCCGGGCGTACGGCGAGGAGAAGCAGGCCAAGCGGATCGTCTCCGCGGTCGTGCGCGAGCGCGACAAGGAGCCCTTCAGCAACAGCGCCCGGCTCGTCGAACTGATCCGCGACTCGCTGCCACAGGCCGCCAAGCGCACCGGCGGCAACCCCGCCAAGCGCACCTTCCAGGCGCTGCGCATCGAGGTCAACGGCGAACTGACCGTCCTGGAGCGGGCGATCCCGGCCGCGGTGAAGGCCCTCGCCGTCGGCGGCCGGATCGCCGTCCTGTCGTACCACTCGCTCGAAGACCGGCTGGTCAAGCAGGTGTTCGCGGCCGGTGCGGCCAACACGGCGCCCCCGGGACTGCCCGTGGTGCCCGAGCGTTACCAGCCCCGGCTCAAGCTGCTCACCCGTGGTGCCGAACTTCCCACCGAGGAAGAGATCGCCGAGAACCGGCGAGCCGCCCCGGCGCGACTGCGTGGGGCCCAGCGCATCAGGGAGGACGCCGAGTGAGGCGTACGGAGGGGACGACGGGTGAGTAGGCAACCCGGACCTGCCGGGCGGACGAGCGGGCAGACGCGTGGCAGGACCCGACTCGCGGGGAGGGTGAGTGAATAGCAACCCCGAACTGAGGGGTCGGG
>NZ_AEJB01000028.1 GCF_000331005.1 Streptomyces turgidiscabies Car8 | reverse complement strand
TGCCGGCGTTCCCGGCCCACGTCCTTAGCGTGCCCTGTAACCGATCGGCCCTGTCTTCGTTCCCCCGCACGGGGGATGGACTCAGGGAATTACGGATCTGAACGAGGTGTACGCCCATGGTGGCCCCGCCGGACAACGACGTGCTCTGGGCACGCGCCCTGCACTACCAGCACAACGACGGCTCGCCGGCGCTGAGCGGCGTCTCGCTCGGTGTCCGGGAGGGCGAGATCCTCGCCGTCAGCGGCCCGCGCGGCAGCGGCAAGACGACCCTGCTGCGCTGCCTCTCGGGCCTGGTACGACCGCTGCGGGGCGAGGTCTGGTTCAACAGCGTGCCCGTGCACACGATGGGCCCGCTCACCCGTGAACGGCTGCGCCGCGACCGGTTCGGCTGGATCGACCCGGCCCCGGTCCTCGTACCGGAACTGAACGTCTGGGAGAACGCGGCCCTGCCTCTCATGCTGCGCGGCACCAGTCGCCGGCGTGCCAAGACGGCGGCCCTGGAGTGGCTGGAGCGCCTCGACATCGGCGACCGGGCCCGCAAACGCCCCTGTGAGCTGCGCCAGTCCGAACGCCAGCGCGTCTCGATCGCCCGCGCGCTCGCCCCGGGCCCCACGGTCCTCTTCGCCGACGAGCCGACGGCGCCCCTCTACCAGGCGGACCGGGCGCACGTCCTGCGGACGTTGACGACAGCGGCCCGCTCGCACGGCATCACCGTGGTCCTCGCGACGCACGACGCGGACACGGCGGCACTCGCGGACCGCACGGTCTCGCTGCTCGACGGGCGGCGCGTGAACACCGTCCACCTGCCTCCGGTCACCGCGAACGGCACGGCGACCGAAACCGGGACCGGCACCGACGCGGAAGGCCGGGCGGCGTGCTCGCTCTCCGTCTAGCCCGCGGCGGCCACCCCGGCGTCCAGCTCCGGCGGCTCCTGGTCGCGACGGCGTCGGCTGCCACGGGTTTCCTGCTCCTGGGCACCCTGGGCCACGCCCTCGCCCACCAGAACACCCCCGGCGGCTCGGCCCTGCGTCTGGCCTGGTGCGTGGCCCCGCTGGCGGCCACGGTCTACTTCGCGGTGACGGTGGCCCGCACGGACCCCGGCACGAGACCGCGCCCCGGCCTGGCGGCGATCGGCCTGGGCCCGGCCCGGCTGATGGCCGTCGCGGCCACGACGACGGTCCTGTCCTGCACCCTGGGTTCGATGCTGGCCCTGCTGTTCTTCCTCCACCTGCGGGGCGACCTGACGGGCATGCCGTTCGACGGTGACGCGGCGGACTTCCTGGCCGCCGACCACCCCCTCCCTCTCCCGGCCGCCCTGACGCTGCTGACCCTGGTACCGGTGGCGGCGTCGGTCGCGGTCGCCCTGACACTGCGGCCGACGGAAACCCGCCCGGCACCGGGCAAGGGCACCCGCCTGCGGAGGTACGGCCGGTTCGGAGCGGAGGGCGCCCAGAGCACCCGGGAGACGTTCGGCGCGTACGGACGGTTCGGCGCCCATCTGCGCTCCACACCGCGTCCGGCGCCGGACAGCGCGGCCGGCCCTTCGGAGCCGGCCCCGGACACCGCCGAATCCCCGGACCAGGTCACCGACCCGGTCCCCACCGACCTGACCACCACCGACCTGACCACCACCGACCCGCACGCCCTCCCCACCCCGCGCCCCACCCCCCGGGGCCTCCCCTGGGGCATCGCCGTCCTCGCGGCCGGCCTCGCCGTGGAGGCGTACGCCGCCCGCACCCCCCACACCCGCCTCGCCATGCCCGGCGGAGCCACCGACAGTCCCGCCGCCGTACTCGTCGGCTGGACCCTCACCGCCCTGGGCCTCGCCCTGGCCGGACCCGGCCTCACCCATTTCTGCGGTCGCCTGCTGCAGGCCGTCCGCCCCGGCGCCCTCCGTCTGCTCGCCGGCCGCGTCCTCATGGAGGAGGCGACCCGTATCGGCCGCCCCCTGGGCGTCGTCTGCGCGGTGGCATCGGGCGCGTACGCCATGCTCGTGCTGTACGACGACGCCGCCGACGACCCGTCCCTCGGCCCCCTCACCACCCTGGGCGCCCTGGTCGTGGCGGGCTGCGCCGTCGCCACGCTCCTCACGGCCGCCGCCGAGGCCAGACACGCCCGCGCGGACACCACCGCCGCCCTGCTCCGCCTGGGCGCACCGGCCACCACCCTGCGTACCGCCGCAGGCCTGCGCGCCGCCGCTCTCCTCGCCCTGTTCGCCCCGCTGACCTTCCTGATCGCGGAGCTGGCGGCGCTGCCGCTGACCGCCTGAGAACCCGTACGAAAAAAATCTGAACGAAAAACTCTGTACGCACCGATGAGTTCCGCACAGCCCGCGGGTCTACCCCACCGAACAGCATCACACCGACCGGGAGAGACCCTCATGAGCGAGTACCAGCAGATGATCTTCGTGAACCTGGCCGTCGGCGACGTCGCCGCCTCGAAGAAGTTCTTCACCGAGCTCGGGTACACGATCAACCCGCAGTTCACGACGGACGACTGCGCCTGTGTCGTGATCAGCGACACCATCATCGCGATGCTGCTGAGCAAGCCGCGCTACGCCGACTTCACGAAGAAGGAGATCGCGGACTCGACGAAGACCAGCGAGGTCCTCATCTGTCTGAGCGCCGAGAGCCGGGCGAAGGTCGACGAGCTGGTCGACGGGGCGCTCGCGGCGGGCGGCACCGAGCCGCGCGAGGCGCAGGACTACGGCCAGATGTACGGCCGCGCGTTCGACGACCTCGACGGCCACACCTGGGAGGTCATGTGGATGGACCCGGCGGCCGTCCAGGGCTGACACCACCCGTGCTTACATGGGCGGGTGCAGACGAGTCCCGCCCATGCGGCCCACCACGACGACCGTGAGATCGAGACGCTCCAGGAGTTCGACGCGGTCGTCTCGGCCCGCGGCACCCTCGCCGGATTCCGCGTCCAGGCCGTCGATCTGACGGACCGTACGAAGGAACTGCTGACCAGCAGCGCCGCGGGGGCCGTCTTCCTCGGCTGCCCGATGCGTCCGGACGCGGCGGCGAAGATCCGCGCGGACGGCGCCCTGGTCTTCCCCCCGGTCCCGGACCTGCCCTTCGACCCGTACCGCGGCCACCCTTACTCGCCGGACGAGTTGTTCGCCGGGCTCGACGACGGCTACGAGCGGACTCTCGACGCCCTCGGGTACGCCTGGTTCCAGCGCACCAAGGCCGACGGCGACATCTACGCCTCGATGCTGCGTTCCGTCCACGACGACGCCGTCTCCGACGCCCTCGACGAACTCCTGGGCCGGGCGCAGGTGGTGGGGGTGATGGGCGGCCACGCGATGGCACGCGGTACGCGGGAGTACGCCGGTGCCGCGCGCCTGGGGCGCGAGCTGACGCGCGCCGGGTTCACGGTGGCCACGGGCGGTGGCCCGGGCGCGATGGAGGCGGCGAACCTCGGCGCGTACGCGGCGCCCTTCGAGGACGCCATGCTCGACGAGGCGTGCGAACTCCTCGCCGGGGCGCCGTCGTTCACTCCCTCGATCACCGACTGGGCGCGCGCCGCCTTCGAGGTCCGCGCACGCTGGCCCGAGGGGGCCGGTTCGGTGGGCATCCCGACCTGGTTCTACGGGCACGAACCGCCGAACGCCTTCGCCTCGCACATCGCCAAGTACTTCGCCAACGCCACCCGCGAGGACGGCCTGCTGGCCCGCTCGAACGCGGGGATAGTCTTCCTGCCGGGCGCCGCCGGGACCGTACAGGAGATCTTCGACAACGCGACCCCGAACTACTACCAGTCGCGCGGCGAGCCCACGCCCATGGTCCTGGTGGACCGCGCCCACTGGACCGAGCGGCTGCCCGCCTGGCCACTGCTCCAGGCGCTGGCGCGGGGGCGAGCGATGGAGGACCGAATCGCCCTGGTCGACCGTATTGAGGACGCCCCGGACGCTTTGAAACGCCTCGCCGGTTAACGGGTAGGCAAAGACCAATGCCTGGAGCCTGCATACAGATTGACAGCCCTTATGCTGCGCTTATAAACCTGTGAGACTCCTGGGGGTGACGAGGTGATGAGGTCTCTTCACTCCCTCCCACTCCCTCAGTTGTGCATCCCGTGAAGGGCAACCGTGTCCATATCTCTCCGTACCGCGCGTTCCATGCGCATCCTCGGTGTTGCCTCCGCCTCGGCCGCGCTCGCGCTGGGCGTCGCGGGCAACGCGTTCGCCTGCAACATCAGTGAGTTCTCCGCCGTCGCCAAGTGCGACGGCGAGAACGGCGTCATCAGCGTCACCGACAAGGACCCGTCGGGCACCCCCGCCACGGTCACCGTCTTCCTGGGCGAGAAGCTCATCGGCACCCAGGACGTCGTGGGCAGCCGTGAGGGCGTCACCGTCGACTTCGCGGAGGACTGGGCGCCGAACACGACGTACCGCGTTCACGTCAAGGCCGGGAAGCTGGTCGACGAGGACATCAAGTCGGGCGTTCTCACTCCGGACGAGGCCTGCAAGACGGAGTCGACCCCGACTCCGACCCCGACCCCCTCGGCTTCGCAGCCGGAGGAGTCCGCCACTCCCACCCCGTCGGCGTCGGAGCCCGAGGAGTCGGCCACCCCGACCCCGTCGGCCTCCGAGAGCACCCCGGGTGCCCCCGCGAGCAGCGTTCCGACGCCCGCGGGCGGCAGCTCCAACCTCGCCGAGACCGGCGCCAGCTCGAACACCGGTGTGATCGCCGGTATCGCGGCTGCCCTGGTCGTCGTCGGCGGCGGCGCCGTCTTCTTCGGCCTGCGCCGTCGTGGAGCGTCCAGCAACTGACGTCCGCTCGCTGTATCCGCAGTACCTGGCTCTACGTTGTGGCCCGTCCCGTGCATCAGGGGGCGGGCCACTCCGCTGCACGAACTCGGCGATCTGCGGCCGCTCGTCGATCGCGTGAGCGGCACCTGACCCCATGGGTGGGCCCCTCAGCCGAGCACGACGATCTCGGACGCGTCGAAGACCACGCCGACCTCGGCGCCCTGCTCCGGTGCCTCGCGCAGCGCGCACGCGGCCTCCAGGCGGGGCGCGTCCTCGGGCCGCAGCTGGACGGCGACATGCGTACCCCGGAAGGTGCGCGCGGTCACGGTGCAGCGCAGGCCCTCGGTGGCGGGCACCAGGCGCACACCGGCGGGCCGTACGAGCAGTGTGCGCTGTCCCTGAGGCGCACCCTCGGGAACCGGCATCTTGCCCCAGGGGGTGTCGGCGACCTGCCCGCTCACCGTGGCCTCGACGACGTTGTCGAAGCCGAGGAAGCGTGCCACGAACTCGTCGGCGGGCCGCTGCCAGACCTCAAGTGGCGTACCGGACTGGGCGATTCGGCCGTCGCGCATCACGATCACCCGGTCGGCGAGGGCGAAGGCCTCGCCCTGGTCATGGGTGACGGCGAGCACGGTGGTGCCCAACCGGCCGAACAGTTCCCTCAGTTCGACGACGAGGCGCTCCCGCAGCGAGCGATCCAGCTGGCCGAGCGGTTCGTCGAGCATCAGCAGCCGGGGGCGGGGCGCGAGGGCCCGGGCGAGGGCGACACGCTGCTGTTCCCCGCCGGAGAGCGCGGCGACGCCCCGTCCGGCGGCCCCCGGCAGCCCGACCAGGTCCAGCAACTCCCTTACCCTTACGTCCTGTTGAGCCTTGGGTACGTGGTGCATGCGCAGCCCGAAGGCGACGTTGGCGCCGACGTCCCGCTGCGGGAACAGCTGGTGGTCCTGGAACATCAGGCCCACCTCCCGCTTGTGCGCGGGCACCCCGGCGAGATCCCGGCCGTCGAGCGACACGCGCCCCGCGTCCAGGGGTTGGAGTCCGGCGACCGCCCGCAGCAGCGTCGACTTCCCGCTGCCGCTGGGCCCGAGCACGCACACGATCTCGTGCTCGGCGACATCGAGGCCGACGCCGTCGAGCACGGCCCGCGCCCCGAACCGTACGGTCGCGCCTTCGAGACTGAGCATGGTCAGAACTCCCCGGTCCGGTCGGTCCGCAGCCGCTCCAGGACGAGCAGAGCCACCGCGCACACCACCATCAAGATCGTCGAAAGGGCCATCGCCTGGCCGTAGTTGAGGTCCCCGGGCCGGCCCAGCAGGCGGGCAACGGCGACCGGCAGGGTCGGGTTGTCGGGCCGGGCGATGAACACGGTCGCCCCGAACTCGCCCAGCGACACGGCGAACGCGAACCCGGCCGCGACCAGCAGCGCCCGCCGCACGATCGGCAGATCGACCTCGCGCCAGACCCGCCAGGGCGACGCCCCGAGCACGGCCGCCGCCTCCCTGAGCCGCCCGTCCACGGCACGCAGCACCGGCAGCATGGTCCGCACGACGAACGGCACCCCGACCAGCGCCTGCGCGAGCGGTACGAGGATCCAGCTGCTGCGCAGATCGAGCGGCGGCTCGTCGAGCGCGATGAGGAACCCGAACCCGACGGTCACCGCCGACACCCCGAGCGGCAGCATCAGCAGCGCGTCGAACCCCCGTACGAGCCGCCCGGCATCGCGTCTGGTCAGTGCCACAGCCGCCAGCGAGCCCACGACGACGGCGATACCGGTGGCGGCGAGGGCGTACTGGAGCGAGTTCCCGATGGCGGCGATCGGCGCCACCAGGAAGATGCCGGAGTCGTCGCGGGTGAGCGCCCTGTAGTAGCCGAGGCCGACGCCGCCGGGCGTGGCGAACGACCGCTGGACGAGCACGGCGAGCGGCAGCACCAGCAGGACGGCGATGCTCACGAGCACTCCGCCGAGCAGGGCCCACTGGCCCCGGCCTCGCGGCCGGCGTGCTGTCGTCTCCGGCGCCACGAGCCGCAGCGCGCTCTCCCGTCGCCGTACCGTCCGGGCGTGCACGGCGAGAACCGTGCCCACCGCCAGGAACTGGACGATGGTCAGCACGGCGGCCGTACCGAGGTCGAAGATCTCCGAGGTCTGGCGGTAGATCTCCACTTCGAGGGTGGCGAAGGTCGGTCCGCCGAGGATCTGCACCACTCCGAAGGAGGTGAAGGTGAAGAGGAAGACCATGAGCCCGGCCGCTGCGACGGCGGGCGCGAGAGCGGGCAGGGTGACCTGCCGCCAGGCCGCGAACCGCGAGGCTCCGAGCACCCGCGCGGCCTCCTCCTGCCTCGGGTCGAGCTGCGCCCAGAGCCCGCCGACGGTCCGTACGACGACGGCGTAGTTGAAGAACACGTGCGCGAGCAGGATCGCCCACACCGTGGTGTCCAGCCGTACACCCCACAGCTCGTCGAGCAGCCCGCCGCGCCCGACCAGCGCCAGGAAGGCGGTACCGACGACGACGGTCGGCAGCACGAACGGCACGGTCACCACGGCCCGCAGAATCTGCTTGCCCCTGAAATCGAAGCGCGCGAAGACGTACGCGCCGGGGAGCGCGACCAGCAGCGTGAGGACGGTGGACGCGAGCGCCTGCCAGGCCGTGAACCAGAGGACGTGCCGGATACCGGAGTCCCCCAGCACGTCCCCCAGCTGCCCGAGCCGCCAGACCCCGTCGACATGCAGGCCACGCGCGACGATCGCGGCGACGGGATAGGCGAAGAAGAGCCCGAAGAAGACGACGGGCAGCACCAGCAGCCCACCGCGCAGGGCGGCGCCCCGCCGACGCGCAGCCGCTCCCGCTGCTCCCGTCGCTCCCGTCGCTTCCGCTACTTCAGTACGAGCGATGTCCACGACTTGACCCACTGGTCACGGTGTTCGGCGATCTTCGCGGGGTCCATCGTCTCGGGGTCCTTGACCTGCGGCCCGAACTCCGTGAACTCGGCGGGCACCTGGGCGCCCTCCCGTACGGGATACACGAACATGTTGAGCGGCATGTCCTCCTGGAAGGTCTTGCCGACCAGGAAGTCGAGCAGCGCCTTGCCTCCCGCGCTGTTCCCGGCGTTGCTGAGCAGCCCGGCGTACTCGATCTGCCGGAAGCAGGTGCCGGTCGCGACGCCGGTCGGCGCGGTGGTCGGCTTCGGGTCGGCGAAGATCACCTCGGCGGGCGGCGAGGAGGCGTACGAGACGACGAGCGGCCGGTCCCCCTTGGCCTTCTTGCCGCCGGCCGACCCGGAGAACTCCTCGTTGTACGCCTGCTCCCAGCCGTCGACGACCTTCACGCCGTTGGCCTTGAGCTTCGTCCAGTAGCCGGCCCAGCCGTCGTCGCCGTACTTGGCGGCGCTGCCGAGCAGGAACCCGAGGCCGGGCGAGGAGGTGGAGGCGTTCTCGGTGACGAGGAGGTCCTTGTAGGCGGGCTTGACCAGATCGTCGAGGGACTCGGGCGGGGTCAGCTTGTGCTCGCTGAACCAGGCCTTGTCGTAGTTGACGCAGATGTCGCCGGTGTCGATCGGGGTGACCCGGTGCTTGTCGTCGTCCGTCCGGTACGCGGGCAGGATCGCGTCGGCGTCCTTCACCTCGTACGACTGGAAGAGCCCGTTGTCGAGCGCGCGGGAGAGCAGGGTGTTGTCGACGCCGAAGAAGACGTCGCCCTGCGGGTTGTCCTTGGTCAGGATCGCCTTGTTGACGGCCTGGCCGGCGTCGCCGTCCTTGAGGACCTTGACCGTGTACCCGGACTGCTTCTCGAAGGCTGCGAGGACGCTCTTCGAGACGGCCCACGAGTCATGGCTGACGAGGGTGACGGTCTTGGAGTCCGCCGCCGAACCGCTGCCGCCGTCGTCGGACCCGCACGCGGACAGCGTGACGAGCCCGAGCCCGACGGCGAGGGCCGTGACCTGCTTGGTGATGTTCACCGGTTTCTTCCTCCTGGGATGACCAGGAAGAGACGCGGCCCTGCCCGGACCCCATGGCGGGTTCCGGGCAGGGCGCAACAGCTTGAGTGATGACCGAACTTCCTACCCAGAATGACCTGGGCGAGGTTCAGAGGGTCTGCGGTCTGTCCCGCACTCTCAGCGCTGTGGCGCTCCCCTGTCGGAATATGAAGATATGTATGTACGGCGTAAGACTACCGCTCGGTGGCCGCCAGCTGACCGCACGCCCCGTCGATCTCCTGCCCCCGGGTGTCCCGAACGGTGACGGGCACCCCGTGCGCGGCGATGGCCTCGACGAACGCCTTCTCGTCCTCGGGCCGCGAGGCGGTCCATTTGGACCCCGGAGTCGGGTTCAGCGGAATCAGGTTGACGTGCACAGGCTTGCCCCTGAGCAGCCGCCCGAGCCGGTCACCACGCCAGGCCTGGTCGTTGATGTCCCGGATCATCGCGTACTCGATGGACAGCCGACGCCCCGACTTCGCCGCGTACTCCCACCCGGCGTCGAGGACCTCTCGGACCTTCCACCGCGTGTTGACGGGGACGAGCGTGTCGCGCAGCTCGTCGTCGGGCGCGTGCAGGGAGATGGCGAGCCTGCACTTGAAGCCCTCGTCGGAGAACCGGTTGATCGCCGGTACCAGTCCGACGGTCGAGACGGTGATCCCACGCTGCGACAGCCCCATGCCGTCGGGCGCGGGGTCGGTCAGCGCGCGGATGGCGCCGACGACGCGCTTGTAGTTGGCGAGGGGCTCACCCATGCCCATGAAGACGATGTTGGAGAGCCGCGCGGGGCCACCGGGGATCTCCCCGTCCCGAAGCGCACGCATCCCGTCCACGATCTGGTGCACGATCTCGGCGGTGGACAGGTTCCGGTCCAGCCCGGCCTGTCCGGTCGCGCAGAACGGGCAGTTCATCCCGCACCCGGCCTGCGAGCTGATGCACATGGTCACCCGGTCCGGGTACCGCATGAGCACCGACTCGACGAGCGTCCCGTCGAACATCCGCCACAGCGTCTTGCGGGTGGTGTCCTGGTCGGTCGACAGATGACGGACGACCGTCATCAGCTCCGGAAGCAGCGCCTCCTGGAGCTTGCCGCGCGAGGCGGCCGGGATGTCCGTCCACTCCGCCGGGTCGTGCGCGAACCGCGCGAAGTAGTGCTGCGAGAGCTGCTTGGCACGAAACGGCTTCTCACCGATCGCGGCAACGGCCTCTTTACGCTCGACAGGCGTGAGATCGGCAAGATGCCGCGGCGGCTTCTGAGCTCCGCGCGGGGCGATGAATGTGAGTTCTCCGGGCTTAGGCATGGCCATACCAGTGTCGCAGATCGAATCGTGTGACCTGCGCCGGAAGGTTCTGGCTCTGGTCGTTGCCTGTCGTCGTTGGCCGTCGTTGGCCACCCTCAGACGGCCCATAGACGGCCCCTGAGATGGGCTCCGACCTGCCAAGATATAGGGCACGGAGGCACGTCGGTGCCGGTGAAATCCGCCTTGTAAGGGCGGAGGTGATCTGCCGCCGGAACGCCCAGGTGACTTCGGTAATCGTGGAACGCCAGGTCAGCGGTCTGTCTCGGCCTCAGCGAGCCGTCGTTGACAGGGGTTGACCGTCCTATGGGGCACGGTTCTGGCGCGTCACCAGTTGTCGCCATGAGGCGCTACTTCGTGGACTCGTACGCCAAGGGAGAGTCCCGTGCCACCACCCGATGCTCCGGTTGAGGCTCCTCGCAAGTCACCAACTGGCATGCTGGCAACGTGTTCATGCCGATCCTCTCCGCGCAAGGGACTGAAGCGCCTAGCTTGCCTGTGGCTGCAGTCGTTGTCGGAGGGCTGACTTGCGAGGAACCGTTGAGGCCGATAGCGGCACCCACGTACCAAAGTAAGCAGGAATCGGATGTGCAGAACTCCATGAAAAATTCACCAACGAAGAACTTTCACATACTGCTAGATCGCATCAGTCTAACCGTGCCTGAGCAGGAGGCGGCCTTAAACCGAGCAGAGTCGGTTCGCGAGAACCTAATGAACTTTTCGCTAGTACAGGAATGTGTCATCACGGGCTCCATGGCGCGATCCACGGCGATTCGAACGTTTTCAGACGTGGATATCATCGCCATCATCAACGATGATCCTAAAATGATGGAAAATTCGAAGCTGGCAATTAGTGCTATCTCTGACTATCTGGCACGCACATACTCCAGCATCGAAGATTTTGACAGTGCGGTTCACATTACGCTCAACGACGGTCCAGGCATTGATGTTGTACCTGCATTTATCGCAGGAAAAAATACCTCAGGCCATTCACTCTTCAAGATTCCCGCCGAACAGCGATCCTGGATTAACTATGATCCGGCGGGACAGGATCAACGAATCGAGCAGCTCTCTCTACAGCTCGGCGACGAATTCAAGCAGGCTATCCGCCTAGCAAAGTGGTGGAGTCGAGCGAACGGCAGCCCGATCCCTTCATATGAAATCGAAGGCGTCATGAGCCGAACCTTCCTCAAGTGGACAGAAATGCCCACACCGCCCGAGGCGCTTGCTACTTTCTTCAGAGAAGCCGACGCGAATAAGCCCGATAAGGTGACGGGCCATGGAAAAAGCGTCATCAGGAAAGCTGCACTGATGGCTCAAGATGCGCTTGAACTGGCCGCACAGGGTGACACTGCGGGATCTATGGAACGCTGGAGGTGCTTGCTCGGTGAACAATTCCCAACTGTCGTCTTCTGAGATCATCGCACTGGCCAATAGTCAGCTAGAGAAGGCTGGAGAGCTATACAGAAGAAGCAGATGGCTCCAGGTGGCCACATTTCTACTAAGTGTCTTGTCGATTTTTATTGCGAATCCCTACACTTACATTCCGGCACTACTTGCTCTCGGCGTCCAAGTTTACGTGTGGTCTGTGCGGCGGGGTGCCGGGAATCGTCACAACGAGGGAGAGGAAGGGCGAACGAGAGGGTTGCTGCTAGACGCTCTAGGGGCGGCCGAGGAGCGAGTGGATCTAAACAATTGGCTGATCCGAGTTTGGCCCCGACAGGGAGAGCAACTTCCCGAACCAGTCCCCCCGAATTATTTTTCTAGTACTGCTCCTGTTGGAATGCGACGCCTATGTGACCACCTCCAGGAGAACGCATTCTGGAACAAGTTTATGTACAAGGAAGCTGCCGACTACTACGGAAGAATCCTGTGGGGGTTTGTAGTCGTCGCAGTAACTGCTGTGCTTGTGGCCATTCCTCTCGCGTCCGATAAGCAGAACTTAATCTTGGCTCGTTTGATAGTTGTTGCCCTGGCATCTGGAGCCGCCTTCACGCAATGGTCGGAAGTAGCAGCATGGAATTCGGCTCATTCGAAGAGTGAGCTACTCGACCGACGTTTGGAGGCGCTCTCAGATTGCATAGATGAGGAACTCAGATCGAGCCGAGTTGGCGCCCTACTTTCAGCCTACGGCGACTACTGCGTCGCTACTTCAGGAGCGCCGCCTACTCCAACTTGGTTGTATAAGCGACATGGAGATCACGTAAACCAACTGTGGGCCCGTAGGTTGGCCACCTAGAATCTGCCTTGCAACATCGTCCCGAAGAGCTCGTAACACGATCATGCGGCCCAGGCCCGGTAGTCCTGTCGTGGTGGAGCGTGAGAGCGTGGCTCTGGATCGCGGGCGATGGTTTGTGTGGGGAAGAGCGGCTGGATGAGTGTGATGTGGGCGGCGACGTCGCCGGAATCTGGGCTGTTCCATCCGGTTGAGAGACGTTCAGAGGTGAAAGACCTGTCAGACCGCTTCAACGACCTGCGTTCCTGCGGCCAGGGGTACGTCGAGGTTCGGTCGCCGGACACGGAGTTCCCGGTGCTGGTCCTGGCCTTCCGAGGTGATCACGCGATCGTCCATCTGATGAGTGACGCCGAGCGGATGTCTCTGCTGGTAGGAGACGGCACCGTGCCCTCGGGTGCCGAGATCGAAGTCCCGATCATGGACGACCTCGCCGCGTTCACGGGCGACTTTGTCCTGGACACCGATCGGGCATGGGGCCTGGTGTACGACTTCGCCCAGCCACGGACGGCCGGTCCTTTGGGTGAGTGGTGTGAGTTGTAGCTAAAGGCTCGTGACACGATCACGACCGGTGCTTCTTCAGCCGCCTCCAGCAGATGAGGCTGCAGGCTAATGAGACGAAGGCGTCGTGGAGTTCGGTGCGGCGTTCCCAGCGGACGGCGAGGCGTTTGAACTGGTGGAGCAGGGCGAAGGTCTGCTCGACGACGTAGCGGAGTTTGCCCAGGCCCTTGATGTTCGGGGAGCCCTTGCGGGAGATGACAGGCAGGATCCGGCGTTTGCGGAGTTCTTCGCGGTGGGGGTTGGAGTCGTAGCCCTTGTCGCCGAGCAGAGCGTCGGGGCGGCGGCGGGGCCGGCCGGGACGTCCAGCCACAGGCGGGATGCCGTCGATCAGGGCGAGGGTCTGGGTGACGTCGTTGACGTTGGCCGCAGTGGTGATCACCTTGAGCGGGGTGCCGCGTCCGTCGCAGATCAAGTGGTGTTTGCTGCCTGTCTTGCGCCGGTCGACCGGCGACGGACCGGTGTCGGCTCCCCCTTTTTCGCGCGGATGTGGGAACCGTCCACACACGCGCGAGACCAGTCGAGTTCACCGGCAGCGTTCAGCTCGGCAAGCAGGACGCGGTGCAGCTGGTCGAAGACTCCGGCCCGCCGCCAGCGATCCAGCCGTCGCCAGCAGGTCTGCCCCGAGCCGAACCCCAGCTCCAGCGGCAGGAGTTGCCAGGCTATGTCGTTGTGAAGGACGTACAGGATGCCCTGCAGACACAGCCGGTCCGCCACCGGCCGCGGCCCCGGCGACTTCACCGGCCAGGGCGGCAGCAACGGCTCGATCAGCATCCACAAGTCGTCGTCCACGATCCACGGCCGAGTACTCACACCATCCCGAACGGCCGAATCGTCACATCGGTCACGCCCGACGAGGACACTTCAACAAGATCCTGTTACGAGCTCGAAGTAACCTGGGATGGCCGCTACCCTTGGGCCGACGTCTTCGCCACTTGTGCCGATGATCTGCTGACGTCCGCTGCTGTACTGCCGTCGGGTCGCTGCCCGGACAGTTCCGCCAATTGCTGGATCGATACCGTGACTCCCGTGGCGGTGCCTTTACGTGATGAGTCTACGGTAATAGGTGCTTTGAGAGACTCATGGCGTGGTCCTCGAGGCGGAAAATGGCTAAATTTCCCCTTCTGGTCGACATCTCCGAACTGATAGTGAATATCATAGGGGATGGCACCGAAAGATAGTCTCAGAATATTTTTCTGGCTATCGTTATCCACGTACCAGCCGAAATCCATGTTGTCGGTTGATAGTGTAAGCCATTGCAATTGCCCACACTGCTTCTTATAGTCGGGCATTGGTGAGCTCGCACCTGGGGCAGCAAAAAACCTTACTTCTCCAGCTTCAACATTCGGTTTAAGGATGTTAGTCAGAGCGCTCTGCACCATCTTCCATACAGCCACTCCGGCGGTGCGTAGCAGATAGGTACTCATGACGACGCCGGCCGCCGCATGCCGGTCAATCGTGAAGAGTTCGTCAGGAATCACAGAATCAAAATGAGCCCCGCCCCATTTGTTGGCATATTCGCGGATGAACTTGTCCCAGCTGTACGAAACAGTTCCAGATTTCGTGGCGAAGCGAAGCACTGGCTCCTGAACCCATTTGGAAAGCTTCAATTCGCGAGCCCCGTGAAGGGTAGCGCCTGGTTCCTCTACAGGTATCGACCCTATTGACAGGTAGGATCCAGAACCTGCCGGTGCTCGTGAAGCTTGAATCGTTGGTTGATCAAGGCTGAACACTCGACAAGCCGTGAGTAGCACAGCGTTCCCCTTACCTGCTCCAACGAGCGACCGGAGGGCGACGGCAAGGTCATCAATCGCTGCCACGTTGCCGTGATCGATCCGGTCGATGTGGTCAGAGAGCCGCGATGCCATGTGCGTCAACGCGCCAGCTAGGTGGTGCCGACGATCCTCAGGGAATGTCATGACGCTTCTCGCCTTCCGATTGAGCTTGTGACCAGGTTGGCACACGAAGTCTTTCCTGCCGATCCATTTATGGATAGCGGCGAGATCTCGGAAGGAATCAGCAGCCCGCACCTCCCATCCGGTCCACCGTCGACCTAGACAGCATGGAACGGGAGAGCCCACCATGCACGCCACGATGTGCCCGCAGTCCGGACGATGCCCTCTCCGTCCTGGTGTCCGCCGATCCCCCGCTGAAGGCATGTTTTCAGCAGCGGCACGGCTACGTCGGTTGCTCAACTCTCGACCCAAGCACCCTATCCACACGTGGCGGGCGCCGGGGCAGCGTGAGCCGAGTACATGAGCGCAGCCCCGAGCGGAGCCGGGAGCCTGCCCGGCACAGCGCGGCTGGGTGGTCGCACTGCCAGGGCAGTTGGCGACATCCGCCAGCAGGAGGCGGACGGTGAAGGCACTCGATGCACTCAAGAAACGCAGTAGCCCGCCCAGCGTGATCCGGGCGGGCTACTGGATACGGAATGGACTTCCCGATCGTTGAAGAAGTCAAGAAGATTACTGCTGGGATGAGCCTGCCGATGCCCTTGCCGCGCAGCGCAAACTCAAGCGCTGGTTGGCTCAGAGATGATTCGGCTGGTGAAACCCGCGCCGCACAATCGCTCGTAGGCGGCCACCACGGATTCCGGCACTACCTGTTCAATAGCCAGACCCAAGCCCGGAAAGACAAGCACTCGTTGCAGGGCGCCTACGATCATGTCGATCACCATGCGGGAATTCCCGATGGAGTCGGCGTACTCCTCCAAGTCCAGCGGGCTGGACGCGCACACCACCTCGACCTCAGGCCAGAGCTTTCGCATCATGGCGTACGAGCGCCGCTCTTCGTACGGCTTGCTAACGAGTAGGACAGACGAGGCCTTGATACCGGCCTCGACCAGCACCGCCTTCGTGAACTCAATGTTCTCGCCGGTGTTCGTGGCGCGCGGCTCCAGCAACACGGCGGAGTCCGGCACACCGAGCTGCAACGCCCGCTCCCGGTAATGGACGGCCTCGCCGCGCGGCATACGTGCTCGGGTCGTAGGGCTGGTGGCCCCTGTGAACACGACCACCGGGGCCATGCCCTGGCGATACAACTCTGCTGTCACGTCGGCCACGCCAAGGTCGTGGCTCCCCAAGCCAACGGCGACCGAGCAGGGCCGTGGGTCGTGGTGCATGAGGTGGTAGTCCCACAGAAGTCGGGCGTCCGCCCATGCCTGTGCCGAGATCATTTCTGGCCCTCTCCGTCCTGTGCCGAGTCTGGAACCTTGAAGTCGTACTCCCATGCGAAGCGTGAGGCCGAGTGGATGCCGATGGCGTACTCGACGACCGTGCCGTCTGCTGTGTAGGTGGTGCGGTGCAGTTCTACGACGGGTTCGCCTGGCGGCAACTGCAAGAGCTTCACTTCGTCCGCTGCGGGGACACGGGCGAACAGGGCTTCTCGCATGTGGTCGATCTCGTAACCCGCGTCGTACAGCACCCTGTATCCGCCGCCACGGCCAGCGGGGCCCGGTGCGGGGTCGACGATGCGTGTCCCCTCGACGTGTTCAGGCCGGTAGTAGCTTGTCAGGGTGTGGGTGGGTTGGGTCCCCTCCTTCACCAGTCGAGCGCGTGCGTACACCCTGGAGCCGACCGGGACGCCGAGCCCTTCGGCGACGGCAGTGCTCGCCTCGACACGGCTCACGGTCTGTGTCTGCTCGTTGCGCTTGTACTCACGCCCTGACGCCACACGGTCCGCGATGAACGCGACTTCATCGCCGTCGCGCCACTTCGCCTTGTCGTACCGGGCGATGCCGAGCCGCTTTAGCGGGGTGCGTGGGCGCACGACCGTGCCGTGCCCGCGTACCGAGGTCACCAACCCCTCGGCCTCAAGCGCCTTGTACGCCTGATGGACCGTGGACTTGGAGCCTTCCCCAGCCTCGACAAGGTCTCTGATCTGGGGCAACTGGGCCCCCGGCGCGTAATCGCCGTTCCTGATTTCTTCCGCGAGCCGATCAGCCAGCTCACGCCACTTGGGTGCCAAGCCGAACTCCCTTCGATGCGTCCCAGTGAAGCACAGTCCCAGGACTGTTGACAGTCCTGGGACTGCATGTCATCGTCTTCTCAGGCCGGTCGCAGTCCTAGGACAGCGACCCGGAAGGGCTCGTTTGGGCTGCTTCATAGCCGTGCCGGTTTGGGATAGCTCGCTTTCATGTGGGGCCCTGACCTGGTCGTTCCTTGAAAACTGAAGAGGGAGAAGCACCGGCGGGATTGATTCCGCCCCCGCGACGGCCGGGTGATGACCGTCAACAACAGATCAGTCCCTGCCCGGCCACTCGGGCGTACGCAGCAAAGCAGGCAGGGGAACTGGGCCCGCCGATCTATTCGGCGCTGGCCCGCACCTACGACACCTCAGGAGACCGCAATGTTCGGCATGAAGTCGCAGGAGTCCACCACCGACCTGACCTCCCCGGAAGCCGTTCAGAGCGGCCAGGAGGTCTACGACCGCATCACGTCCGGCCAGTGCACGGACGTCGAGAGCGAGCTGAACGAGGCCTACGGCCGCCAGAGCTGACCAACCACTTCATCAACGGCGCGCGGCTCCGGTGCTCGAACACCGGAGCCGCTTTCGGGCCGTAACACCGGCTAGGGAGATCACGACCCATGAAGCACATCGTCACTGTTCAGGATGCTGTTACCGCGTTCGCCGACTGGATGGAGCCGACGGCCGCTGAGCTGGACGCCATCGAGCGCGAGATGCCGCTGATCCTCGCGCAGATCGACCTGTTGGACGCACAGATCATCACCATGGACCGCACCCCGACCGAGCTGGACGCACGGCGTATCCGCCGGGCCCGCCGCAAGGTGCTCACCGCCCGCCGCACCCTCGCCAACACGGCCGCCCCGAGCACTCCTGAGGTGGGCGCGTGAACGCCACCTCGCAGGCTCTCGCCGCCGCGCACGCCGAGGTGAAAGCGGAGATCGCACGGACCGACACCAAAACCGGTCTGTTGCTCGCGTTCGTCGGCGCGGTCCTGGCTGGCACCTGGACGGTCGCCAAGGATGCGCCGCTGAACGTGCCCGCCTGTGTGGCGGGCGGTCTCGGTATGGGTTTGCTGGTCGCGGCGGCTGGTGTGCTGCTGTGGTCGGTGCGTCCGAACCTGGGCGGGGGCCGTGGCTTCCCGCTGTGGGCGACGCTCACCCCCGAGCAGATCACCACCGCGCTCGCCGAGGACAGAGGCGCGGACATTGCGGGCCTGTCCCGGATCGCCGTCCGGAAGTTCACCGGTCTGCGCCGCGCGGTCGACTGCACCCTGACCGGCGGCGCCCTGCTCATCCTCGCCGCGCTGCTCACCCTCGGGGGTGCGGCATGAACCTCAACCGCAAGGGCCGTGCCGCCCTGGTCCTGGCCCTGGTAGCCGTGGTCGGTATGGCGTTCCGCGTCTCGTGGAACGCCCTGCGGGACATCGCCGGCGCGGTCGGCGCCGACGCGACGGCGGCCACGCTGTATCCGTTCGTGGTCGACGGTCTGATGGCGTTGGCCCTGGTCGCCACGCTCGTACTGGTCGACCAGGACCGGACGTTCGCGCTGCGAGTGCTGGGCACCTACACGCTCGCCTCCCTGGTCCTCAACTACGTCCACGGTCTCGTTCCGGAGCTGCACGGCCGCACGGTCGACTTCGGGCGGCTGGCCGACTGGGACCCCGCGAACTGGGCCCTTGTTCTGTTGGCGACGTCGCTTCCGGTCGGGTCGATCTACTTCGGATCCGATCTGGTCGCCAAGGTGCTGCACCATCGATCGACCCCCGCTCCCGCGCCCGTTGTCGCCTCGATTCCGGCCTCGGTCACGAATGCAGAGGAATCAGCCGAGATCATGAGGAAACGGTCTATGGCTGACCTGCTCGAATCGACGCCCGCGCCGATCATCGAGCCGGTCACGGCGTCGGTGGTGCGGTTGCCCGATCCGGTCGACTTCCTGAAGTCGACTCCGGGGCTCAAGCCGATGCCGTCGATCGACCCGGTCCCCGTGTTGCCGGTCGTCTCGCGTGCGGTGGCCGCTGCTGCGCCGCGTGCGCGGCGGGCGACCGGTCGGGTTCCCGACCTCGCCCGTACGGGTCGGCCCCGGCGCACGCAGGCTCAGTTGCTCGATGAGGCGCGCACGGTCACGGCCGCATGGTCGACGTCCGCGCTGACCGCCGAGGCCATCCGGCGGGAACTGCGCACTTCACCGGCGAACGCCCGCGTCCTGCGGGACACCTTGCGCGCCGAGCGCGCCGCCTGATGGGGACGCTGCCAGTGTTCCGGTGGCGGCTGGCCCCGGACGGCTATGCGACCTACCGCCAACTCCGTGCCCTCGGACTGCGTCCGGGCGGCCAGCAGGTGGCGGCGCAGGTGGAAAGGCCCCGGCGCTGTCGGGGCCCGCTGGTCGCCTACCTCTACCGCATCGAGCACGCCAAACCGGTCCGGCCGATGACCCCGGCGCGGTGGGCGGCTCTGGCCAAGGCCAACACCGCCCGCCGCACCTGCCCGAAGTGCCGCCGGGATGCGGGATACGTCATCCCCACCTCGCTCGGCATGTGTCCTGCCTGCGCTTTCCCCGACAACGCCCCGGAGGGTGCGTCATGGAACAGCTCCCCGCACACCGCCCGCTGACAGTCGTCCAGCTCCCCGACGGCCAGCACGTCTACGCCGACCCCGCCGCCCTGCCCGCCGCTCAGCCGGTCGGGCCTCAGGTGGTGCACATCCACCAGGCGCCGCCGGACCGCACGGTGCAGCGCGTCGCGCTCGGCTCCGGTGTCGGCGCGGGGGCGGTCGCGGCCGGCGTCTACTTCGGTCCGCTGCTCGTCGCCGCGCTGACCGCCATCGCCGCGAACCTGGCGATGCTGGCGTTCATCGCGCTCGTGCTCGGCTGGGCCGTGGTCACCGTGGTCCGCTCGGTCACCACCAGCACCAAGCCCACCGGCCGCAAAGGCCGCTGACACACCGTGAGGCCGTAGGCGGCCCGCAGGGCGCCCGAACAGTCTTCCGCAGGGGGTTTGACCCCCGGAGGGCTGTTCGGGCGCGAGAGGCCCTATAGCGACGCAGGGTGACGGAAGTTTCCGTCCTCGCGCGCACACGCGTAGGGACCACCCCGGAAACCAGGAAACCGGAAACACCTTCACTGCGCGTAAGCGCACGCGTGTGGTGACGGGCCGTCGCAGGGACCGTCACCACCGACCCACTCAACTCCCGAAACGAGGAAACCGTGAGTCACGGACAAGTCTGGCGCACCCACCGCCAGTACGCAGCAACCGCCGCCCGCTGGTCCGCCGAGCGGTGGCGCAGGGAAGCCGAACGCCGCCGCGCGATGCGGGCCGACCGCAAGCCGCTGGTGCGTGACGCCCGCCGCGCGCTGGCCACCGCACGCGCCATCGACCCCGAGGGCATCACCTCCATCCGCCACCGCGCGGAACGCGAACTGCGCACCGCCAAACGGCGCGTGCCCGACCCGCTGTGGCTGTTCGCCGCCAAGACCAGCGCCGCGCTCGCCGTCGCCGGATACGTGTGGCTACCGCAGGTTCCGACCCGCGTGTGGGTGTGGTCGGCGGTCGCTCTCGTCGCCGCCGTCACCGCGCTGTCCGTGTGGATCGCCGTCCGCGAACGCGACACCACCGGACTCAAGCCCACCGCAGAAGAATCGGCGCTGCTCAAGCGGCTGCAGCCGCAGCACTGGAAGGAGCACGCCGAACAGCGCGGCCTGGTCGGCACGCTGACCGGCCGGCCCCGGCTGACCGAGGCGGGCATCGTGTGTGCCGTCCGCCTCGACGGCACCTGGACCGCCACCAAGCTCCGCTCGGCCGAAGACCACGTCCGCGCGCTGATCGGGGCGCGCACAAGCCTGCGGATGCAGATCAAGGCGGGCAAGCAGGGCGGCTGGGCCGAACTGACCCTGCGCACCCGCAGCGCCGCCGACGGCGACGACCTCACCTGGACGCCCGAACAGCGCTCCCTCGGGGTCGACACGGTCACCGGCGAGCAGGTCATGGTGCCGCTCGGGGAACGGCTCCTGATCGCCGGACGGTCCGGCGCGGGCAAGTCCGTGGCGTCCCGGCCGCTCCTGTACGCGGCGTCCGACGGAGACGCGAACGCGCTCGTCATCATCGACCTCAAGCGCGTGGAAGGACGCCTGTGGGACCACCGGGCCCGCGTCGCCTCCACCCCGCGCGAAGTCGTCGACGTGGTCGACGAACTGGAGACGGAGATGCTGGAACGGCTCAGCATCCTGCCCAAGGGACAGGACACCTGGACGCCCACCCCCGACCGGCCGCGCATCACGGTCGTCGTCGACGAGGGCGCCGAGGTCATGACCGCCGCCGACAAAGTCCCCTGCGAGACCCAGACCGCAGACGGCAAGACCCGCACCGTCAACCGTTCCGCGCTGCCTGGTTTGGAGTCCCTTGCCCGGATGGGCCGCGCGGCGTGCATCGACCTGTGGTGGATGACCCAGAAGCCCACCATCGGCGACGGCATCCCCAAGCAGATCGCCCCACAGATCGGCGTGTCTATCTGCCTGGCTGTTCGCACCCCTGCCGAGGCCCGTGTCGTGCTCGGGGAGGACGCGCAGGCCAAGGGCTGGAACGCCGACGAACTCCCGGTCCCGGGTGTGGCGTTGATCCGTGACGGCAAGCGCAAGCCCGACCCGATCAAGGTCCGCTACATGGACAAGGCCGTCGTCATCGCCCTGCCCGACCGCACCCCCTGGTCCCGCACGGTCGCACCCGCCGTGCAGGTTGCGGGCGCCCCCACCCTCACCCTCGTGAAGAACACGGCGACCGGTGGGGCCCCGGCCACGGACAGCGCCGTCGCCCGCGTCCTCAAGGCCATCGAGACCGCCGACGAACCGGTCCTCCAGAAGGACCTGGCGACGATCACGGGCCTGTCCAAGGGCGCCGTATCCAAGGCCGTCAAAACCCTCACCACCAGCGGCACCATCGCCCGCGCCGTGGACGGCCGGCTCGCCGCCACAAGCGGCGACGACACCGCCGCCGCCTGATGAACACCCCGCCCCGAAAGGACGCCATGACCACGCCCGCAACCACGCCCGCCGCCGTCTGGGACGACAACGACCCGCTCATGGAAGCCCTCGCCCTCGCCATCTGGGAGCAGTGCGACCGGCAGGACTACCGCACCACCAATGACGACCCCCGCAACATCGCCGCCGTCGCCGCGACCGTTGCCCGCTCGTTCCTCCTGCCCGACACCACCCCGGACAACGACGACCACCCCACACCGGAACTGTGGCCGACGCCGGCGGACGCGTACGGCGACGCACCGAGCATCAACAGCGAGATCGGCTGGACCGCCCGCACCCTCGCCGGCCGGAAGCTCTACACCGACCTGGACCGGGACTTCTACCTCCGTAAGGCCGCGCTGCTGGACCGCATCGCGCTCCTGGACGAGCCCGACGACCCCCACGGCGGCGCCACCGAAACCGCCGTAGCCGCCGCCGTCTATCTGATCGACACCGACCGGGCGGACGTCAACGACGACCCGCGCGGCTACGTCCGTCGGCATTACGCCCTCTGGGCCAAGAACCAGTAGCGACGCCAAGGGCGGCCCCCCTCTCGCCAAAGTGCGGGGCCGCCCTTGTCACCCAGCACCCTCAAAGGACTGGAGACCTCCAGCATGACCCAACCCACCGACATTCGGCGAGCACCCGCCCACCTGCACACCGCCCTCACCCTGGCAGCGGCCGGAGTGCCCCCGCTGCCCCTGCGGGCGGGAAAGCTGCCGTTCGGCAACTGCCGTACCTGCGCGGATGGCGCCTGCGGCGACCGGCCCAACATGAAGCACCCCGGCGCCTGCCAGTGCCCTGCTCCCTGCCACGGGTGGGCCGCCGCCACGACCAACCTGCACACCCTCAACTCGCCCGCATGGGCGTCCGCGTGGCGCCGGGCCGCCGCCGTCGCGTACCACCCCGGCGGCGCCGGGCTGACCGTGGTCGACCTCGACAACGAGGCGGCCATCGCGTGGGCCCGCGCGACCCTGCCCGTCACCTGCACCGTGCCCACCACCAGGGGTGAGCACTGGATTTACCAGGGCGCCATGCGGTCCGCCAACGCCGTACGGCCCGGCGTGGACATCAAGTCGACGATGGCCTACGCCCGGTGGCTCGGTCCCGGCACTGGCACCACCACCGCGCTGCCGGACATCGTGCGCGCGCTGGCCGTGAAGGAACCAACCGCGGTTCGACCGGCGGCCCTCACGGTGCCCGCGCTGGTCGGGGGCGGGGAGTGCCGTCACCGCACGCCGGCCTATCTGGACCGTGGCATCGCGATGGCGGAGCAGCGCATCACGGAAGCGTCCAGTGCGGTGCACGCCACCGTGTACCGGACGTTCCTCGCGGTGCTCTCCGCGCACGGTCGGTGCGGCTGTCTGACCGAGGCGCACACCGTGCGGCTGTTCGCCGCCGCGCAGGCCAAGGGCGAGTCGGCCCGGCACTGCACCGACGCGTGGACCAATGCCCTGACCAGGTTGGGACTGTAGCCATGGCCGAGGACGAGAAGAACCCCGCCCGCGAGGTCATCACCGACTACGCCCAATCGCACTTCCGCTACTTCCGCACCGCCGAAGGAACCGTCTACGCGCAGAAGAACGGCCACCCCGTCGCCCGCCCCATCCGCTCCCAAGGCACCACCGGCAGCCACCGCCAGGAACTCATGGTCGGCCTGTTCAAGGACGGGCGCGGCGTGTTCAACGGGACCGCCCTCAAGGAGGCATTGGACTTGATCGAAGCACTCGCCCTGTACGAGGACGTCCAGCCCGTCCACATCCGCGTAGCGCCCGGATACGACGGGGCGACCTGGCTGGACTTGGGCCGTGATGACGGGCAGTCCGTCCGTATCCACCCCACCGGCTGGGAGATCCTCGTACCCGACCCCCGCGAAGTCTGCTGGCGACGCACCCAGCTCACCGGCGAACTCCCACTGCCCGCCAAGGAAACCAACGGCAAGGGCATCGACCTGCTGATGCGGCTGTGCAACTTCGCCAATGCCGAGACCGAATGCCTGGCCATCGCGTGGCTGATCGGCTGCCTCGGACCGTCCGTGCCCGTCCCCGCGCCGTTCCTCACCGGTCCGCAGGGCGCGGGCAAGTCCACCGGGGGGCGAATGCTCGTGCGGATCATCGAGGGCATGAGCGGCGACCTGCGCCGCGCACCCAAGGACGAAGAGAACCTGATCGCCGCAGTGGCGGCTGGATGGGTGACCGCCCTGGACAACCTTTCCCATATGACCCCGGACCTGTCCGACGCGATGTGCTGCATCGTGACCGGGGCCGAGAGCGTCAAGCGGGCCCTGTTCACCGACGGGGACGTCTTCCGCGTCGGCTACCGCCGCCCCCTGCTCCTGACCGGCATCGACGTGGGAGTCATCCGACCCGACCTCGCCGAACGACTCCTGCCCCTGCGATTGGAACGCCCCCAGGTGCGGCGGACCGAGGCGGAACTGTGGGCGGAGTACGCGGACGTGCTGCCCGTCGTTCTCGGCTCGCTCCTCGACCTCGCCGTCAAGGTCCGCGCGGTCGCGGCGGAGACTCCCACCGATCTACGGATGGCGGACTTCGCCCACCTGTGCGCGCAACTCGATGCCGCAACCGGCCTCGGAGCTCTCCCCGCGTACCGGGCCAGTCTCGACGACCTCAACGACGACGTGATCGAGGGCGACCTCCTCGCACAGACCGTCCTCAAGCACGCCGACACCATCGAGCCGGGCGGCGCGCAGCGGATGACGTCCACCGAGTGGCTGCACTGCCTCAGCCGCCTCCACAGTGGCGACGAACTACGCGCCCTGCCCAAAGGCTGGCCGACCACCGGCAAAGTCCTCTCCGACCGCCTCAAACGCCTCCAGCCCACCCTGGCCGCCCGGGGCGTCCTCATCGACACCGGCCGCACCAGCGAAGGCCGCTACCTCGAAATGACCCGCCCGGCCACCCCGCCCCCGGAAGAGCCGAAGCGGATGTTCTGACCCGCGCCTCCGCCGGCGCTGGCGCGGACAAGCAAGAGGAGCACCACCAGCCGCAACCGTGGGGGTGCTCCTCTTGCTGTTCGGCGGAACGCCGCCCCAAGGTCGCGCCGCGCAGCGGCCCCTTCTTCACGCTGTAAGCAGCGCAGAACCACAACAGACGCCCCTTCTTTTGTCCTAAGAGGGAAACGCTGCGTCATCTGCGTCATGCAAGCCGGAAAACGGCCCCTGAACTGCGGCTACAGCCATGACGCAGACGGCCGCGCCTGCGTCATCCTGCGTCATCTGCGTCATGGGCTGAGTCGCGGATGACGCAGCCCATGACGCACACCCCACCGCAGCGTCACACAAAACCCCAGTTCAGAAGCCTGAATGACGCTGATGACGTAATGACGTAGAAATCCGCACCTCGGACACACACGCCCCGTTGCCCGCGCACGGAGGACACGCCATGAGCACCGCCCGTGAACAGTCAGACCCGCGCGCCACGCTCCGCGCCGGGCTGCCGGACCGCTACCTCACCCCCGGCGACATCGCCGAGATGTTCGAGGTACCCCTCGAAACCGTCTACCAGTGGCGCAAGAAGCACACCGGCCCGCCCGGATTCCGCATCGGCAAACACATCCGCTACGACCCCGCCGACGTGCGCACCTACGTCACCGAGCGCAAGACCGCCGACCAGGCCGCCGCCTGATACAAGCACGCACCGCACAGCTCAACACCCCAGGGAG
>NZ_AEJB01000027.1 GCF_000331005.1 Streptomyces turgidiscabies Car8 | reverse complement strand
GGAACGAACGCGTGCGTGCGGGTCAGATCACCAGCGGTACCAGCGGCCTCGGCCGCCGCCGGCGGAGGTGGAGCGCATCACGAAGCCGAGGAGCCACACCACCAGGACGATGACGGCGACCCACCAGAGAATCTTGACGGCGAAGCCGGCACCGAAGAGGAGCAGGGCGAGAAGCAGAACAATCAGCAGGGGAACCATTTTTATCAACCTCCTA
>NZ_AEJB01000026.1 GCF_000331005.1 Streptomyces turgidiscabies Car8 | reverse complement strand
GTCACCGCGAGCGCCCAGGGCGGCGGTACGCCTGTCGAGCGGGCCGGCGACTCCGGTGACAGCTACGGCACCAAGCTGCGCAAGTGGTTGATGACCGGCGTGAGTTACATGGTCCCGTTCGTCGCCGCGGGCGGTCTGCTGCTCGCCCTCGGCTTCGCGATCGGCGGCTGGGAGATCAACAAGGCGCCCTCGGTCATGGAGCACTTCTCCTGGACCCAGGTCGACAGCTGGGGCGCACTGCTGTTCCAGATCGGCGGGGTGGCCTTCGGCTTCCTCATCCCGGTCCTCGCCGGCTACATCGCCTACGGCATGGCGGACCGGCCCGGACTCGTCCCCGGCTTCGTCGGCGGCATGATCGCCTCGAACATCGCGGCCGGCTTCCTCGGCGGTCTGGTCGCCGGTCTGCTGGCCGGTGGCATCGTCCTGGCGATCCAGAAGATCCGGATCCCGCCGGTACTGCGCGGCATCATGCCCGTCGTCGTGATCCCGCTGATCTCCTCGCTGATCGTCGGCTTCCTGATGTTCGTCGTGGTCGGCAAGCCCATCGCCGAGGCCCAGAAGGGCATGACGGACTGGCTCTCCGGCCTCTCCGGCACCAACGCCGTGCTGCTGGGCATCCTGCTCGGCCTGATGATGTGCTTCGACCTCGGCGGCCCCGTCAACAAGGTCGCGTACGCCTTCGCCACCGCCGGAATCGCCGTCCAGGACCCCAGCGATGCCGCGATGAAGGTCATGGCCGCCGTGATGGCCGCGGGCATGGTCCCGCCGCTGGGTATGGCGCTGGCCACCGTCGTCCGCCGCAAGCTCTTCACTCCGGCCGAGCGCGAGAACGGCAAGGCCGCCTGGGTACTGGGCGCCTCCTTCATCTCCGAGGGCGCGATCCCGTTCGCGGCGGCGGACCCGCTGCGCGTCATCCCGGCCTCGATGGCGGGCGGCGCGGTCACCGGCGCACTGTCGATGGCCTTCGGCGCCACACTGCGCGCCCCGCACGGCGGCATCTTCGTGGTCCCGCTGATCGGCAGCCCGTTCCTCTACCTGATCGCCGTCGCGGCCGGCACGTGCGTCACGACGGCCCTGGTGATCCTCCTCAAGAGCATGCGCAAGCCGGCGCTCGGCGCCACAACCGCCGAGTCCTCGGACGGCGCGACGGCTGCGGCACCGGCGAAGAAGGAGCCGGTGGCGGCGTAAGCGAAGTGAGGAGCAGGCCGGCACCCATCAGGTGGGCCGGTCGTCAAAACCCCCGGTGGCCTGGGCCTCACGAGCCTCGGCCATCGCCTCGGTCTTCTTCTTGTGCGGACCGAGAACCATGATCATGTTTCGGCCGTCCTGCTTCGGGTTCGACTCGATGAACCCGAGGTCCTCGACGTCCGAGGCGAGCCGCTGCAGCAGTCGGTAGCCCAGCTCGGGCCGGGACTGCTCGCGACCACGGAACA
>NZ_AEJB01000025.1 GCF_000331005.1 Streptomyces turgidiscabies Car8 | reverse complement strand
TCCGCTCCGGTCACACCGTGGGCGCCGCATGGTGCACGGCCCTCACCAACCGCTCGTTCTCCGGCGCCGCCCCTCCCGGGAACGCGCCATCCGGTGGCGGGTGTAGCCGTAGGCCAGACCGCTGCGGGGGTCGGCGAAGGCCTGGGAGCCACCCGCACCGCTGTGGCCGAAGGCACCGGCTCCGGCTTCGGCTCCGGCTTCGGCTTCGGCTTCGGCTTCGGCTTCGGCTTCGGCTTCGGCTTCGGCTTCGAGGAACGGGTGCCACACGTCGGCCGCGGCCCGGAAGCCCAGGCCGTAGGACTTGTGGGCCCGGGCGACGAGGTCGTAGCCGACGGAGTGGGTCTGACCGACCTCGGCGATCGTGTCGGGCTTCAGCAGGGGCGGACGGTCGGACCGTTCGCTGATCGCCGCCGCGTACATGCCGGCCAGGCCGCGGGCGGACGTCACCCCGCCCGCCGACGCCGGGCCCTTCACGCGCGCACCGCACGGGAGTTGGCGTAGTCCACCAGATCCCCCGGGTCCGGCACCTGCTGGTCGAAGGCGATCGCATGCCGGCCCGAATCTGTCGATGCCGTGGGTATCCGAGTCGGCCTGGAGGCGGGACAGCGGACATTGGCGCGGCTCGAACCTGCGGTACGGCCGCACGCGTTGCCGGAACCAGTCGGCTGAGCAGCGCGCCCGGGTCCAACTGGTCTTGTGGAACCGGGCCCGGCACCGGCACGGATCGCGAGATGGCCATGGGCCGTGGGTGTACTGGCCCGTGAGATCGGTGGCAATCGTCCGCGCATCGCACCCTCGACGGACCCACGTCGGCCACGTCGGCCACTACGGCCACTACGGCTTCAGCCGGACCTTGATGGAGCGCATGCGCCACTCCCGCGATTTCGCGAACCCGCGCACACCGAAGCGTTCGTCGAGCCCACTTCAGGGTGGCTGAGAGCCCTTCCGGACGCCCGCGCCGACAGGTTGATCATCGACAGCAGCGAGGCACGCCCCGCTTGCCCCAACGTGTGACGCACACCACGTTCAGCGCGGGAAATAAACGGACCGCCCGGCCCACTTATCGAGAATAACGAGAAGAGCGAGTCGGCGCGCCTCCGGATGACGTGCCCGTGACTGATCAGGAGGCTGCCGTGATCCAGCCCGTATCGCCGCAGAACGCCGCGTCCTCGTCGCCGAACAGGCCGAAGCAGAAGACCTTGCGTGTCATGCCGCTGTGGGAAGCGGCCAGCAGGCGGCGTCCGAGCAGCTCGGCGCGCGATGCCGGAGAGACCCGGTGAGTTGCGTGGCCGCCTGCGGCCTTCGCACCCGCGGTACCCGGCGGGCGGCGCTTCTCAGCCGGACCCGGCCGACGGAGGCGCCCGTCCGGCAAAACCTACAGCGCGCGATGGCAGGCCTGGCTGTGACCCTGTTCGTGTACGCCGGGCTCCTCGCCGCGTCCGTCCGTGAAGAGGGGGCCTTGGCCGAGGCCGGCTGGACGTCATCCACCGCCGAACGTCTCCGCCCCTATGGGACCTTCGCAGCGGAGAACGGAACGGCGTTCGTCCACGATGTGGCACAGGTACTGACCTGGATCCTTGCCCTCGCCCCGGTGCCCCTGGCGGTGCTGAGCCTGCTCTGGCCGGCCCGGCGGGATCAGCGGGTCTACATGCGCCTTGCCGTCGCGTTGTTGTTGTCCGGCACGGCCGGGCTCGTTGTCTTCGCATGGGTGCGGGGGGCACGCGAGGCGTCCCTGTTCGGTGACTACCTGGCGCTGCCCGGTGTCCGTGCAGGCTGGTACGTGCTCATGGCGCTGGCGGTGGTCGCCACCACCTCGAAGACCTGGCCGCGGGCGGCCGTACTGCTGATCGCGGTGCTCGCGGCGGTGACGGGGGCGTCGAGCGGGGGCGACCTGTGGCTCGCGGCGCTGCCGGCTGTGGTCGTATCCCCTCTGGCATGGTGGGCCGCAGGGCACCTCCCGGAGGGCGAGGAGCCATCACACGGGGGCGCGGACGCTTTGCCTACCGGGGAGTCGCGGGGACGGGTGCTGTCGTTAAGGCCCCGCACCCGCGCGCCTGAGCCGACGGGCACTTCGGGACCCGCCCCACTGCGAGAGGCGGGCTGACGGCCATGGACGTCGGTGCTCTGGTCGAGGCTGCCGGATGGTGGTCCTACGTCCTCGTGTTCGCCCTGACGGCTGGTGAGACCAGCGTCTTCGTCGGTGTGCTGCTGCCCGGCGAGACCGTCATCCTCCTCGCGTCCGCGATCGCGGGCCGAGGCGACCTCAACCCCGTGCTCCTCGCCACCCTCGTCGTGACCGGTGGGATGACCGGCGACAGCCTCGGTTATGCCTTGGGCCATTGGTACGGCCGACGTCCGAACGCCCGGCTGACCCGCTGGGTACGGGGCAACAGCCGGATCGGCCGGGCTCATGACTTCCTGACGCGTCATGGCGGCGCGGCGGTCGTCGGGGGCCGGTTCATCGGGTTCGTGCGGACCTTCCTGCCGTTCGCCGCCGGGGCGTCCGGCATGCCGTACCGCCGTTTCTTCCTCTTCAGCACGCTCGCCTCGCTGATCTGGGGGATCGGAAACGTGCTCCTGGGCTACTTCGCCGGCGCCGCCGCCACCGACTTCCTGCACGCGGCCGGACTGATCGGCGCGGCCGTGCTCGCCGCTGTGGCGGCGGCGCTGTTCGGTCTCGTGTGGTTGCTCAGGCGTCGCCACGGCGGCGCGCGGGCGCCGTCCGCCGTGGTGGTGGCCTCCGGAGCGGTCGTTCGTCGCCCTGAACAGGAGCCGATCCCCCTCATCACCTCTTCGAAGGAGTAGTGACCCATGGGATTCGAGGGCGCGGAACTGGGGGTCGTACCGCTGGACGCGGAACAGGCGAAGGACGCGGCCACCACCGCGGTGCCAAGGCCGCCAATCTGGCCCGTGCCGCCGTGGCGGGGCTGCCGTGCTGCCGGGGTTCGTGCTGGTACCCGCCGACCGGGCACCGGGGGCGCCCACAGGGGAGGACGCGATGCGCTCCGCATGGCGGGCGCCGGTCGGCCCCAAAGAGCGGGCGTTGGTCGTGCGTTCCTCCTCCGCGCACGAGGACACCGAGGACTCCACGATGGCGGGGCGATTCGAGTCGGTGCTGGATGTACGAGGCTGGGGGGAGTTCGCCATCGCGGTGCAGGCCGTCCTCGACTCGGCCGGGAGAGTCAGGCCGTCGCGCCCACCGGTGAAGACCCCCGACAAGGACGGAATGGCGGTGCTGGTGCAGCCGATGCTCCAATCCCGCCGGAGCTGAACATCTGGCAGGAAGGCGCCGGTGAGCAGGGGAGGTCGGTGGGAGGTCTGCGCCGTGGCGAGCGACTTCTCCAGGTTGTCGTCCACGGGGCCCCGGCGAACCGGAGACGATCACCAGGCGGTGGCGGAAGGCGCGCACGGTGTGGAGGCGGACCCAGGGACGGGCGGACGGCCGCATGAGCATGAACCGGGCCGGTCAGCCGTTGTTCGAGGTGGTCGGCATGGCGAGTTCTTGCTGACCGTCGCGGCGGAAGGACAGCCGGCATGACTGGTCGGCGCCCATGGGCTCGAAGTCCGCCGGGTCGGAGCCCTGGAGGGTGAGGGTGTTCGGACGGCGCAACGCGAGCGGGCAGTCCGTGGCTCTGCTTCCGCTGGGCGAGCCCAGCTCCTATGGACTCTCATACATCGACACGCTCACCGGGCAGCGCGACAACCCTGGCTTTCTACTGGCCGCCGACTAAGGCGTACGACGATCAGCGGACGGCACCACCGGACTGCTCGAGCAGGGGTGCGCGGCGCGCGGGGCGTCATGGACCGCCTCGAAAGCAGGGTCGTCCAACAGGTGCGCCCCGGGCACGACCCCGCGTGACCGATACCCTCCGGGTACCGCTGTGATACCGAACGTGTCATTGTTCTCGCTGGTCAGCGGTGTTGGACTCGGAGTCATGAATAGGCTCAGCAACAAGGTCGCGGTCATCACCGGCGGCAGTTCGGGTGTCGGACTCGCCACGGCGCAGCGGTTCGTCGAAGAGGGCGCGGTGGTCTACGTGACCGGCCGCAGGCAGCAGGAGCTGGAAGCCGCCGCGGCGAAGGTGGGCGCGATCGCCGTCCAGGGCGATGTGTCGAATCCCGCGGACCTCGACCGGCTGTACGACACCATGCGGGGCGATGGCCGTCAGAACGACGTGCTGGTCGCCAACGCCGGGACCTCCGCCTTCGCCAAGCTCGAGGACGTCACCGATGACATGTTCGACAATGTCTTCAACACCAATGTCAAGAGCACGCTGAACACGGTCAAGAAGGCCCTGCCGCTGCTCACCGACGGAGCCTCGATCGTGCTGGTCGGTCGCCGCCAGCCTGGTGCTGCCGACGTCGAAGTCGTGTTCACCCGGGACCAGGTCGACTTCGTGCGCAACGGTTTGGCGGACATCGCGCTGACGTGTGGTCACGAGGGCCTTGAGGGACTGGAATTCACCGAGCTCGCCCAAGAGCGGACCGTCGCTTTACTGCCGCTGGATCATTTCCTCGCAGCAAAATCGGCCATTTCGTCTGCCGATCTCGCAGTGGAGAGGCTTTTCCGGCCGGACTGGCCGGAGGGCACGCTCGACGAGATCATCGACCAGGTCGCGATGGGCGAATTGATCGTGATGGTGGGGGCGAGCGCGACCGACCGGATCGGACCGGCCGTCGTAGCGGTTCCGGTGACAGATGTGCCGTCGACGCAGCTGGTGCTGACATGGGGGCCGGGCATCCCGGCTGCGACAAGAGACGCGTTCGTACGTACGGCCAAGAACGTGACGACCAAGCACGTGTGCGCGTCGGAGATCCCAGGCTCCATGCGGTCTGGAGCAGTTCTGGCAGATAAGTCCGTTGCCCACCGCGCCCTCGCCCGGGCAGTGGGATCACCCTGCCCAAGGGAGCGGGCGGCCAGCCGACTCGTGGGCCGGGTATCGGCGCACACAAGCGGACCATGGACTGCTTGGCGGCCTTCATCGCGGCGTAGGCCCCGAGTCCGGGGCTGCCCCGCTCCCCCTCGATGGACCTCACCAGGACGATCGATCCGCCCTGGGGCATCAAGGGCAATGCCTTCTGGACGGTGAAGGCCACGCCGCGCAGGTTGAGGGCGTACGACGCGTCGAGCTCTTCGCCCGTGTAGCTGTCGATGGTGCCGAACGGCGGTTCGCCGGCGTTGGCGACCACCACGTCCACCGGTCCGTCGCGCTCGGCGATCGTGGTGTAGAGCCGGTCGAGATCGTCGTTGACGGTCACGTCGGCACGGACCGCGACCGCGGCAGGTTCCGGCCGGGCGACCGCGACGTCAAGCTCGGGCTGTCGGCGGCCGACGAGGTGGACAGTTGCGCCCTCGGCGACGAAACGCTCGGCGGCGCCGAGCCAAGGGCCGGTTGAGCCCCCGGTGACGACCACCGTGCGCCCCTCGAATCGCTTCAGCGCGACAAGGCCTGCCTCATTCCTGGTCCGGGACCAGTACGATCCGGCCCCGGAGCCCGCCTTCGGCGAGGGCCCGGTGGGCCTCCGCGATCTGCTTCAGGGAATAGGTCTTCGCCACCCGCAGGCTGATCAGACCGGCGCCCGCATATGCCGCCAGCTTGGCCAGACGTTCGGCGTCGGTGTGCCACGCCAGGTTGGTCATCCGCACTTCGCGGCGCGCCTGGGGCGCGGAGTTGAGCAGCGACACGAACGCACCGCCGTGCCGTACGGCGTCCGCCGCCCCGGCGGCCAGGTTGGCCGCGTCGACCGCGCCGTCCACGCCACCGGGCACCAGCCGTCGCACCGTGGGCACAAGGTCGTCGTCGCGCGAGACGAAAAGCTGCGCGCCGGCCTGAAGGACGAGCTTTTCGTCGGCCGGTCCGGCCTGGGCGATCACTTTCAGCCCCCGCAGCCGTGCGAGTTCGACCGTGAGGAGCCCCACCCCGCCGGCAGCTCCCGACACCAGCAGCCACTGCCCCGGCTCAAGAGCCAACGCGTCAAGCGCCTGGTCGGCGGTGGTCGCGTTCAGCCCGAAAGCGGCCAGTTGCACCAGGTCTGTTCCCCTGGGCGCCGGGGCGAGTTCCCAGTCCTCCAATACGACATAGTCGGCCTGAGTCCCCCATGGCCGGTCCAGTCGCTCCTGCGTGCCCACGACGGCGTCGCCCACGGCGAATTTGGTGACACCCTCGCCGAGCGCGGCGACCGTGCCGGCCACATCCGCGCCGAGGCCGAACTGCTCCCGCGGCCCGGTCGCGCCGTACTGAACGGTGAGCCCCGTACGCGTCATGACGTCGGCGAAGTTGACCGAGGCGCCGGCCACCTTGACCAGTACCTCTCCGGGCCCCGGTTCGGGTGTCGCCACTTCGACGATCTCGATCACCTCGGGGCCGCCGAACTCCCTGACTACTGCTGCACGCATCTGTCGTGTCCTTCTCTCCGCGCATCCCGTGTGGAAGTCGCAGGTCCGACGTTCGTCCACCGATGAGCTGCGAGAAAGGTCCGCTCCTACCTGGGTCCAGCAGGGCCAGGCAGGGGTGCAGCCGCCGGCGTACCGTCGATGGGGTGGAGACGACGATCGGAGAGTTCCTGCGAACCCGACGCGAGCGCATCACGCCTGAACAGGCGGGGCTGCCCCCCAGCCTCACGCGGCGGCGGGTGCCGGGGTTGCGGCGCGAGGAGGTCGCCCTGCTCGCCGGTGTCAGCCCGGACTACTACCAACGCCTGGAGCAGGGGCGTACCGCGAAGGTCTCCGACCAGGTGCTCGACGCCGTCGCGCAGGCGCTCTCCCTCTCGGACGTGGAGAGCGAGCACCTGCGCAACCTGGCTCGCCCGCGTCGCGCCGACGCCGAGGCGAGAGCCACGCGACGGCCATCGAGAGCCGTGCCCGACGAGCCGCTGGTCCGGCTGCTGGAAGCCATGGGGGACGCGCCCGCATTGCTGCTCGACGCCCGCCTCGACATCGTGGCGGCCAACGCCGCGGCCGAGGCTGTGTTCGGCGTGAGCGGCATGCCGCAGCCTCGCAACGCTGCACGAGAGCTGTTCCTGCACCCCGATGCCCGAGCCCGGTACTCGAACTGGGAGGCGATCGCCGCGGAGACCGTCGCTCAGCTGCGCCTGCTCACCGGGCGTCGCCCGGACGACGCCAAGCTGGCAGCGCTGGTCGGTGAGCTGGCCATCCGCAGCGAACCGTTTCGGCAGCTGTGGGCGACCGGCGACGTACGGGAGAAGCGGCTGGGTGTCGTCCGTATCGTGCACCCGGTCGTCGGCACGCTCGAGTTCGACTACCACGTGCTGACCGTGCCGGCCCGCCCCGATCGCTCGCTGCTCACCTACCTGCCGCAGCCCGGCTCACCGACGGCTGAGGCCCTCGGGATGCTGTTGAGCTGGGTTGCCGACCGACCCGACGCGGCCGGTCAGGAAGTTCCCGCCGCAGCACGGGAGTCCGACGGAGACGCGAGCTCGGCAACCGCCTGAGCAGCCGCTGCCTGCGGCGGCAGCTACGTCTACGACAGCCAGGGCAGCCTCGTCGGGAACCCGGAAGGCACATGGTGGACCGCCACCATGTGGATCGAGTGCCTATGACACCGGGCAACCGCCTTCGGACAGGCGGATAGAACGCCGAAGCTCCCGCCACCCGTCAGACAGGGCGGCGGGAGCTTCATCTCTGGTGCGCGCATCCGTCACATCGGCGTCTGTTTCACGGGTCCGCTACCGGTCACGGAGAAGGAACCGGCCGCACTGGCAACTCCGCCTGCTCCCAGCAGAGTTGCCACGGACAGTCCACCCGCGACCAGTACCCCCGTGGTCCTGCGCCTCACTGTTCCTGGACGTCGCATGATTCTGACTCCTTGTCAGCTTGATGAAGTCTTGTCGGGGGCCGGGGCGAGAATCGGGCGGGCCGCGCGGTGGGTGATCCTCCAGTGCCCGTTGTCGAGCCGGTAGTGGTCGTCCAGTTCGACGATGTGTCCGGCGTTCGCGGCCGGGTAGAGGGCGGGGCCGTCGTCGACGGGGGTGGGTCCGCCGTAGGCGAGCAGCGAGACGGTGGCCTGGGCGGTCCCGTCCCCGATGCTGTGGAAGTGCTGGTTGGCGACGAGGTGACGGACCGTCACCTCTGGACCGGAACGAGCGTTGAGGACGTCCTGGATCTCGGCATGACCGCGCAGCTTGCGTCCATGCACCTCGTACAGGGCGTCGGGGGCGAACAGTTCGAGCAGTTCGTCGTACTCGCGACGGTCGTAGTGGTGGAAGAAGGACGTGTTCAGTCGGGCCAGTGACCAGGCCGTGGTGTCCTCGGGAGTCATGCCCTCTGTCCCTCCCGGGCGATGGTGTCCGGGCTGGTGCGGGTTTTGAGGACGAAGTCGAACTCCATGCTGCGGTAAGGGACTTCGAAGCCGGCTTCCGCCATGTCCTCGGGGTCCTCGTGCAGGACGGTGTCCCCCTGCAGGGCGGGGTGGGCGATCTTCGCGCCGACGAAGTCGACGGGGATGACCGGGTCGCTCTTGAAGTAGACCTCGCCGAGCCAGGGGGTGATCAGGTCGGAGTGGTGGATCTCGTAGTGGATGTGGGCCGGACGGTAGAGGCTGCGACCGAGGGCCGCGGCGGCCTCGACGACCTTGTCGACCGCCGCTGTGGCGGCATCGGCGTAGGCCACGGGGGTGATGGTGGTGAAGGTGTAGCGGCCGTCGGCGTCGGTGAACAGGTGCCCGCGCAGGTTGTACTTGGGCACTGTGTCGTCCCACAGACCGGAGTAGTTGCCGTTGTTGGCCGCGTGGTAGATGTCCAGCTTGGCACCCGCGAGCGGCTGACCGCGGCCGTCCAGAACGCGGCCGGACACGACCAGCGGGATACCGGGCTCGTCGGGGCGCATCGGCAGGGCGCCGTCGTTGTCGACATGCGGGGAGCCAGGGATGAAGGTGGGGCTGGTGACATCCTCGGAGGGGGTGTAGCCGTCCCGGCCGCCCTGGAAGAGCTCGCCGTACAGGGGCATGGCGACCAAGGACAGCGGAGCGCCGGTGGCCCTGTGCATCTGCTGCAGCGTTTCGGTGACGGTGTTGAGGTCGTCGAAGGTCAGTCCTTCCTCGTCGCGGAGGCGGACCAGAGCGTCCTTGAACGCCTGGACGAGACGTACCGCGCGGGGGTTGATCAGCGCCGGGTCGACGTAGGACGGATCGGTGATCGTGGTCATTGCGGTCTGCTCCTTCATGGTGGGGGGGATCGCTGAGGGAGGGCGTCAGGCGCCGGGGGGTGAGGGGAGTCGGCGGGGCACGGGGGCGGAGGCCGGTGGCGACGGTCGTCACGGCGCGGTCCCTTCGGGCGGCGGGGAGAGTTCCCGGCGGGCGGCGGGCGGCTTCGGTGGCGGGGACTTCGACAGGTTCGTCGGCTGTCGGCTGTCGGCCGTGGGGCACACCGCACGGGCCGCAGACGCCTCGCCTGCTGGTCGGGGGCGCCGAGTCGGCCGTACGGCGGAGGGCGCGAGGCGTTGGCAGGTGGCCGTCGCGGCGGAGACGGCTCCAGGTCAGGGGTTTGCCAGCTCGGCCCGGATCTGAGGGAGCACTTTCGTGCCGAGCAGTTCGATGCCGCGCAGGAAGTCGCGCTGCGGCATACCGCCGACGTCCATCTGAAGGATCTGGCGGGTGTGGCCGAGCAGTCCGTGCAGGTGGAGGATGCGGTCGGCGATCTCGTCGGGGCTGCCGACGAAGACCATGCCGCCGGGTTCGAGGGCCGCGACGCGGTCGGCGCGTGAGGGGGCGGGGCGGCCCAGTTCGGCCATGCCCTCGGCCATCATGCGGTGCTCGTGCTCCAGGTACGTCGACCGCGCGTGGGTGTCGGACTCGGCGACGAAGCCGTGCACGGCGACCGCGATGCCGGCCTGCTCTGCGGGGTGACCGGCCTGGCCCCAGGCCGCGCGGTAGGCGTGCCCGTAGCGCGCCCAGTGTTCGGGGGTGCCCCCGAGGACGCCGAGGAACATCGGCAGCCCCAACTCGACGGCTCGGCCCACCGAGTTGGGGCTGCCGCCGGTGCCCAGCCAGATCCTCAGCGGCTGCTCGGGGCGGGGGAAGACAGTGACGTTCCGCAGCGGCTGCCTGCGGTGGGGGCCGTGCCAGGTGACGTTCTCGCCGGCGTTGACCGCCATCAGCAGGTCGAGTTTGGACGCGTACAGCATGTCGTATTCGTGCTCGTCGTGGTCGAACAGCGGGAACGTGATCGTGGACGATCCGCGACCGGCGACGACTTCGACGCGTCCGGGAGCGAGAGACGCGGCGGTCGCGAGCTGCTGGAACACCCGGATCGGATCGTCGGTCGAAAGGACGGTGACCGCCGTGCCGAGCTTGATCCGGTGGGTGACGGCCGCGGCGGCGTTGACCACGGAGGTGGGTGAGGACAGGGGCATCGCCCTCATGTGGTGCTCGCCCACCCCGAAGAAGTCCAGGCCCACCTCGTCGGCGAGCTTGATGGCCTCCAGTAGGTCGCGGAGCGCCTGGGCGGTGGGGCCGCGGCTGCCGTCGGGCAGGCGCGGGGTGTTGCCGAAGGAGTAGACACCGAGTTCGAAGGTCATCGCGGGCCGGTCCAGGGTCAGTTGCTGATGGCGGGCATGGCCCGCCGGTAGCGGGTGTCGGTGAGCTGGGCGACGAGGAAGGCGGCGATGTCCGCGCGGGTCATGGCGGAGCCGACCTTGTCGTGGCCGAGAAACCCGGAACGGATGCGGCCGGTGGCGGGCTTGTTCGTCGGGTTGGTGATACGGGCGATGGTGTAGTCGAGACGTGAGCGGGTGACCGCTCCGGTCATGCCCTTCAGCTCGGCCAGCGCGTTGGGGAACAGCAGCCCGGCCGCGACGGGCAGCACCTTGTGCTTCCAGTGCGGTTCGTCCTGCGGGTCGGCGAGCGAGGGTGTGGCCAGGCCGACGAAGCGGGTGACCTTCTGCGCCTCCATGACCTGCACGATGGTGCGGGTCCCGTCGGTCACCTGTGTCCCGGTCGTAGAGCGTTTCAGGGACGGGCCGAGCGCGCTGATCACCGCGTCCGCGCCACTGACGGCCTTCTCGACGGCATCGCGGTCGGACAGTTGCCCGGTGACAAGGGTGAGGTGGGAGGGGGTGAGGGCGAGCTTGGCCGGGGTGCGGACCAGGGCGGTGACCTCGTGGTCGTCGTCCAGGAGTTGCTGGACGACGAGCCGGCCGATGGCGCCGGTCGCGCCGAAGACAGTGACGCGCATCAGGGTGGTTCCTCGCGGTGGCGGTCGGACGGGGGGCAGAAGCTGTACCGGGGGTCAGAAGCTGTACGGGCCGAAGCGTCCCCAGGCCACCAGGGCGGCCAGGATCAGCAGGACGGCGTTGAAGGCGATCGCGCCGGACTCCTTGCGGCGGGCGTGCGTGATCGCGGCCAGCACCATCACCACGACCAGGCCGGTCGCGGCCAGCGGGGTCAGCACGGGGGCGATGTCAGTCGCGGCGGGCAGGATCAGGCCGAGGGCGGCGGCGAACTCCACGATGCCGATGAAGCGGACGGTGGACTGGGAGAAGTCGGCCGTCCATGGCAGCTGGCCGGCCAGCTTCTCCTTGGGCTGGGTGGACTTCATGACGCCACCCATGGCGAACATGGCGGCCAGCACGGCCTGCACTGTCCACAAGAAGACGTTCATGTACGGATTCCTT
>NZ_AEJB01000024.1 GCF_000331005.1 Streptomyces turgidiscabies Car8 | reverse complement strand
ACCACACGCGCGCGGTCACGCGCAGTGAAGGTGTTTCCGGTTTCCTGGTTTCCTAGGGGACCCCTACGCGTGTGCGCGCGAGGACGGAAACTTCCGTCACCCTGCGTCGCCACGGGGCCTCTCGCGCCCGAACAGCCCTCCGGGGGTCAAACCCCACCCGGAAGACCCTTCGGGCGCCCTGCGGGCCACCTACGGCTTCCGGCCCGTTGCGGGGCGCGGGGCCGTAGGCGGGCGGGGCGCGGTGCAGGGTCAGTGCTTGGGGCGGGTGAGGCGGAAGGTGATGCCGCCGACGCCGATGGGCCCGGCGGTCTGCGCGATGACGGTGACCGTGTGCGCGGCGGCATCGAGCAGCGCGCACAGCGCGGCGACCAGTCCCCAGCAGCCCATGACGCTCGCACCCGCGATGACCAGCGGGACCAGGTAGTGACCCAGCGGGCGCCCGCTGCGGTCGCTGGTCTGCACGACGATGACGACGGGTTGCCCAGTGGCTTGCGCGCGGCGGTAGTCGTCGGCGGGAATGTGCGGGGCGATGATCCCCGGCGGGTCACGATGGTTCATCAGGTCCTCCCTCACGATCAGTTGGGGTAGGCGCAGGGCACACACATGCCGAGCGAAGTGGGGATGACGTATCCCGCGTCACGACGGCACTGGGGGCACGTACGGCGGGCGAGGTTCGCCTTGTCGAGCGCGGCCCACCGGCCCGGGGTCATCGCACGCACCGGTTTGGCGTGGTCGATGCGGTAGAGGTAGGCGATCAGCGGGCCCCGCCGGCGACGTGGCCGCTCAAGCTGAGCGGCCACGTCCTGACCACCGGGGCGCAGTCCGAGGGCGCGCAGTTGGCGGTAGGTCGCATATCCGTCCGGGGCGAGCCGCCACCGGTAGACGGGCAGCGAGCCGCCCGCCGATGCGGTGGTCATCAGTGGCCCGTACCGGCGAGGTCGACCGCAACGCCGTTGACGGGGCCGCGCAGTTCGGCGTACCGGGTGGAGACCCAGCCCACCGACCAGCCGCACAGCTCGGCAGCGGTCCGCACCGACATGCCCTCCGCACGGGCGGCGGCCACGATCGCGCGGGCATCGTCCTCGGGGAGCTTGTCCGTGGCCGGGCCGGCGGACAGCAGCGCGGCCCGTTCACGCGCCGCCCGCTCCGCGTGCTCGGTCCGCTCGCGCTCAGCGCGTTCGGCGGCCTCCCGCTCACGGCGTTCACGCTCCCGCCGGGCCTGTTCACGCTCACGCTCACGGTGTTCACGCTCGGCCCGCTCGGCCTGTTCGCGGGCCTGCTCGCGCTCGGCTTCCTCGCGCCGCGCGGCGGCCTCCCGCTCAGCCTGTTCACGGACCATGAGCGCTTCGTGCTCGCGCTGTTCACGCACCAGAGCCGCCGCGTGCTCGCGCTCCTCACGCTCCCGCCGGGCGGCCACGTCACGCCGCTCGGTCAGGGCACGTTCACGGGCCTCACGCTCGGCCTGCTGCCTGACCTCCAGTGCCAGCACGGCGGCGGTGATGGCCCGCCGGTAGGCGAGTCCGGTCTCTGCCGTGACGATCAGCAGCAGCGGCGCGACCGCATGCACCGCCACGCCGACCAGGTCGTTCTTGAGTGCGGAGTCGGCGACGTTGAGGGCGAGAGTCATGCAGCCGGTCATCCACCGCAGGACGATCGGCCAGCGCCCGCCGTTGCCCCCGAGCCGGGCGAGCACCGCGTCCAACCGGACCACGATGACCACAGCGGCATCCACGACCAGGGGAAGGATGGGTGCGGTCCAGTCCCACCTGTCGGGGGTGTGCGCGGCAGCGAGCGGGGTGACGGTGAGGATCGAATACAGCATCGCTCCCGCCACGATCAGCCACGTACCGACCGACAACGCCCGCTCCGCCGAACGGATCTGAACGGTGTTCATACACTCACCTCCGACCATGAACGGACCCGGATCGCGCCAATCAGGCCGACCGGGGAAGAGGGATCGTCAGGGGTCTCGCTGTACTCGGTCCACGTCCACTCAGCGCCCGGCACCGGCTCGAAGCCGAGCACGCTGAGCGCGTCCGTACGGTCCGTGAACGTCGGGACCGCGTGCCCGAACGGGTGCTCCGGCCACCTCTCGCAGGTGTTCAGCAGCACCACGTACAGACGCCACCGGCTCTCACGGATGGACATCTGCGCCGTGAACTCCCGCGCCGTCGTCCGCTCGCTCACCGCAGGCTCCCCAGGGTGAGCAGGAGAGCGAGGATGAGCAGGGCGCCGCCGGTGCAGGTCAGGTCGACCGCACGGCGCAGGCCGGTGAACTTGGCCAGCGCGATGCGGGACAGTCCCGCGACATCCGCCGCCAGGTCCGAGGAGATCGCGCCAGGGATCTCGTCGGCGGTGAGTGTGGCCCACAGCGGGAAGCCGTGCCGGCCGCGCAGGTTCGGACGGACCGACCGCAGCAGCAGACCGGCGGCGGCCACCAGCAGTGCCAGGCCGACCCCGCCGGCGAGGTAAGCGGCGGGGTTCAGCGGCAGATCCTTGGCCACGGTCCAGGCACCGGCCAGGACCGCGCCGACGAACGCCAGCAGCAGACCGGTCTTGGTGTCGGTTCGTGCGATCTCCGCTTTCACTTCGGCGTGCGCGGCCGTCAGGTTCTGGTCGGTGGTGCTCACACGCCCACCCCCGGAACGAGCGGCATGGTCGTGTTGGCCAGCTCGCGGCCGGCGGCGAGCACCCGGCGGCGGGCCCGGCGGATACGGCGGACGTCCAGCTCGGTGGGGGTGCGGTCCATGGTGATGATCTGCGGCGTCCAGCAGGTCGACTCCGCGAGGATCAGCGGCATCTCGCGCTCGATGCCGTCCAGCTCAGCGGCCGTCGGCTCCATCCAGTCGGCGAACGCGGTAACAGCTTCCTGAGCAGTGACGATGTGCTTCATGGGTCGTGATCTCCCTAGCAGGTGTGACGGCCCAACAGCGGCGCCCGGGTTGCACCCCGGGCGCCGCGCGCCGTTTGGTGTGGCGGGTTGGTCAGCCGTTGCGGCCGTAGGCCTCGTTCAGCTCCGCCACCGCGTCCGTGCACTCGCCGGACGTGATGCGGTCGTAGACCTCCTGGCCGATCTGCACGGCTTCCGGGGAGGTCAGGTCGGTGGTGGACTCCTGCGACTTCATGCCGAACATGTGGACCCCTGACGTGTCGTAGATGTGGGCCGGCGCCGAATGGATCGGCGGGCCCCGTTCCCCTGCCTGCTTTGCTGCGTACGCCCGTCGTGGCCGGGCAGGGGAGGCGACCCATCGACCACCCGTGTTCAGGTGGCTGGGTCGGCACACTGTTGAGTTCTCAATCAATCGGCGCTTCCTTCGCACTCACCCCTGCGGGCTTTCCTCCGGGCACATCCATAGATTGGACCGGTGGACCGGTCCAGTCAAGCCAGGCGGAACCTACTTTGTCGACATTCAACGCGTCCTTGCTGGTCAGAGAGCTGAAAGGGCATCAAAAAAGCTGGACCGGCGGACCGGTCCAGCTCTTCTATGGGTAACTCAGGCCTACATCGCATAGGTCTCCACCTGCTCATAGCGGGGGGACGGCGTGACCCCCTCTTCACATACAAGCGGGCGCCCTTGTTGGTCGTACGCGGTGTGCAGGATGACAGCAACGGCCGTCGCCTCAGACAGCGCCAGGTGGTGTGACTCGTGCTCGGTTGCAAGCCGCACCGTGGTCACATCCACCCCCTCCGCCGGATAGCGGCCGGTCTGCCGACGAACGTAACGAGTCGTTCCCTCGGCAATGGGAGCGGTGTCCGCAAGCCGGGGAGAGGCTTCCGCGACCTCCGGCGGGAACCACGCTTCCGCGTAGCTGTGCGGGCTCCCGTCCGGGAGCCGGTGGAGTCGGATGCGCCGCAATGCGGAGACTCCCGAGTCCATGCGCAGGGCGGCGGCCACGCGCACCGGAGGCTCGGCCCAATCCGGCTCACCGATCCTCTCATAGGGCATGCCTCCAGAGATGCGAGCGGAACCCGCTCGCCGTGCCCCCGCAGGTCGCGCCACGGGCGTGTTCGTCACGACGAACCCGGTCCCTTGCTTGGCCACGACAACGCCGTCGTTGCGCAGCACGTCCATTGCCTTGATGGCGGTCGCCCGCGACACCGACCACTGTTCCGCGAGGTCACGTCCGGACGGCAGAGGCTCATCCGGCTCGAACTCGCCAGCGGCGATACGCGCACGTAGTGACTCCGCGATCTCCTCGTACTTCAGTAGGGCCATGACTTCCCTTCCGGCACTCCAGGGTGGACTGGTCCACCGGTACACACCATACTGCTCTTATGTCGAATCGCGAATTGGCCCCTTCTGTCCTGCGCTTTTACGGCGAGACCGTGAACGAGGGCAGCCGCCTGCATCGCTCGGCAGACGGCCGTCTCGAACTGGCCCGAACCAAGGAACTCTTGCGCCGCTTCCTGCCGCCGGCGCCAGCACGTGTACTGGACGTGGGTGGCGGCACCGGAGTGCATGCGGAGTGGCTGGTGAAGGACGGATACGAAGTGTCCTTGGTGGACCCCGTTCCTCGCCACGTTGAACAGGCCTCCGCTGTCTGCCCGGCGGCTCTCGGAGACGCACGCGAGCTGGACGCGGCCGATGACAGCTACGACGTCGTGCAACTCCTCGGCCCGCTTTACCACCTGCCCGACGCCAGCGACCGCCGTACGGCGCTCTCGGAAGCCCGACGCGTCGTGAAACCGGGCGGGTTGGTCGCCGCAGCGGCGATCAACCGCTACGCCTCACTTTTCGAGCACGTCACCTATGCGCATCTGCACACCGAGCGCATGCAGGAGACAATCTCGAAGATCCTCCGCACTGCCGTGCACGACGGCGCACACTTCACCCTGGCGTACTTCCACCGCGCGGAAGAACTCGCTGACGAGCTTCGGGAATCGGGGCTCAGCGACGTGCAGGTGTTCGGGATCGAGGGTCCGGCATGGTCGCTCGTGAAAGCTGTCGAACAGCAGCCGGGCGAGGGGCCCACGGATGAGCTGATCGCGTCCGCCATGACGGCCGCGCGGATGGCTGAGCCATACCCAGAGTTGCTCGCCGCAAGCTCTCATCTACTCGCGGTGGGGCGAGCGGCTCCGCGACTTTAGCCAGCCACTTTGGCGCGAGCCTCGAAGATCACGCCCCAACCATGAACCTATTTATTGACCTTAGGTGGCAGGGCAGAAACATTTTGATGCGCAAACCACAGGCGTTTGAGGCTCATCAAGAGAGCTAGAATTAGGTGAGAGAACACGGTAACAAGGACCACAGTCCATGCGACACCAATAGATTTTTTGGCATCGTGAGTGGCGGATACCGCAACGAGAAGAACAACAAGTAGTAGGCCTACCAGAACTGCCCAGCTTAGATTCGCAAAAAGGTCCCGCACATCTCGAATAATGGCATGGTCGGGGTGGAGTTCTTCATCTCGACGAACGCGCAAACTCAAAGTGAAGACGTTCGTCAAGAGTCCAAACAATAGTCCCGTGAAGATGCCAATTCCGCCGATTAGTTTCGAGGCGTCAAGAATGTGCAGGCGCTCGTAGTGCCGCAAGATTCCACAAGTAACCCCCAGCATGAGCGGCAGGGCAAAGAAGACTACGATATCGCCGGCACGCCTTTTGCCGTCAGCGTCAACGTAGGTGCCGAAGTTAGCCGCCGCGATGTCCCGAACATCCCACTTACCACTCACGGCGGGCCCCCTTGTGTGGCCGTGTCTAGATCATCCAGGCGCCTCGGTCCGCGCCCAGGTACTCCAGTGAAGCACCTACCTCTGACAACACCTCGCGACGGAACACGTCGTCACCGGGTGGACCGTTGCGAGGCCCCTCAAGTGCATAGTTGAACCGTGGCCAGTCACGATCAACGACGATGGTACGGGACCTACCGCCCCGTTCGATCTGTAGGCGAACCTCGTCAGCCTCCGGCAAGCCACGCACAGAGAAGACCGCATCGGGGGGAAGGCTCTTGGCGATGGCGCTCCTGATCCATTCTCGCGGCAGGCGGAGGCGACGAGCGGCTTTGATGCGATGCTCTTGAACTCGCGTTCCCACGTTCCTGTCATCGCCATCGCGCTCTCGCGTGATGTAAGTGATCTCCTGAAGGCTGGATTCCTCTATGAACTTAGTCCAGGCGTTCGTGTCCTGGAAATAGTTGATCTCGATCATCAGCCGCTCGGAGTCGTATCGAGTTTTGAACCAGTCGCGGAACATCACAGTGAGTGAACTGATCGCGCTCGTGTGGCCAATTACTTCCGTGGCCCAGAGAGCGAAGTCGCCGGCCCTTGGGACAAACAGTGCCTGTCGGAGTGGATAGGCTGCCGCATCATCGTCCTGAATTTCATATGCGTCATCCCCAGTCTCAGTGGCGACCACTTTTCCAGGAGTTCCATACCGTCCAGATTCGACCGTGAACCAGAGGGTCCGCTGCGACTCCTCTATCGAGTGCAGTCGAGCGTAGCGCTCGGATTTCTCGACCGTTACACCCTTCGTCCCTACACCATCCACTAGGAACTTCGTATAGATCTCAAATAGATCGTCTTTGCGTGGATTGAAGCTATACACCTGGCGAAACGACTTCGGTTCCTGGATCCTACGAACGCGAATCTCGTACAGTGCAAACTGATGCCTCGGCATATGCCACCTCCGTGTGGTGTGCATATGGTAGACCCATCTTGCACCGAAGCGTGAGGCTTCAACCGAAATTAGCCAGATGGTGTATTAACCACAACGGCTGTCTGAGGGCGACCCGTCAGGCGGCGTTTTGCTGTAGAGGAGCCTCAGCGACCCCCTGCCCGTGGTTCGCATCGAGGAGCGCAACGAACAAGGGGTTGACATGAGTCGAAGAAGCGCGCACATGAGCCTCCGGCGCGACTGTGGTGGTGCTCGTGATGCAGTCGCTCAGTCTCAACGGCAGTCTCATCCGTGGAAGTTCGTGCTCGTTCAGAGCCGTGTCAGCAGACGGCGGCACGCAGGATCTGAACGGCCCTGAACCACCAGGAACGGCAACCAGCAGAGTTGGAAAGCGTGTTGGGGGCAACCCCTCACGAGTTCGAATCTCGTATCCTCCGCCAGTGCCTCACCGGGCACGATGTCGAAGGGCCCCACCTCAGGGTGGGGCCCTTCTTCGTTGTTCTCTCAGCGGCAGCGGTCAGAGTCCGATGATCCGGACCTTGCTGCCGCACAGCCGGGTCATGCCATCGACGTCCGACGTGAGGATGGCAGCCGGGCCGGGCCGGCGCAGGGCCGTTTCCGCGACTGTCGCGTCGATCGCGTACTTGTGCCCGTGCAGACCGGTGTCCTTGAGCAGTTGTGCCGCCGCCTTGGCCGCTAGCCTCCGTGACCGGCTCCACCTTGCCCGGGACAGCGCCCATTGCAGCCGAGGCAGATCCAGCCTGGAGTGGCTCACCTCCACGATGGTGTTGGCACTGACCACGAGGTCGGCGCCCATGTCGTGGAACACCTGGAACATCGCCCCGATTTGCCGGTCCTGGGCGATCCAGGCCGACAGCCCCTCGCTGTCGAGGACAATGCTCTCGATGTGCCCGCTCACGCGGCACTCGCGCCGCCCGGGGCTTGCGTCGCACCGAAAACCCGTGCCCGCGCCGCTTGCCAGCTCCTCTTCACCGAACGCGCCGTGTTCGTCCGCGTGGTTGCGCAGATCCGGCACCGAGGAGCTGGTGCCGGATCTGTCGGGCGACCGCTTCGGCCACGTAGCCGGAGACGTTGTCCGTGACCTTTCTCAGCTCCGCCACCTGCTCGGTGGGGAGCGTCACCGTGATGCGCGCCGTGTCAGCCGTAACGGCAAGCATGCTGCGGTATGCGCACGGTGCGATCACTGTTTCCCGTGCGCGGCCCCGGTCTACGTCTGCCTGTGCGGCTCTCGAATCGCGCCTGGTCCGGTGCCCGACCGCAGCGGGTGACCACGCGGCTGTCGTCGGCCAGATCGACATCCTGCGGGGGAACGCCGCCGACACGTTCCGCACGGCCGGTATCCACGTGCGCTCGCCGCGCGAGCTGGTCCAGGCGTTCACGGTGACCGCGGAGGTCGGACAGCGCACCGCCCCCGGCTCCAGCGCGGGCGGCATGCTGGGCGCCGATGCCCTTCTCGGCTTCCACCGGCAGATCGCGCCGCCTCGCGCTCAGGTCTCCCGAGCCGTGTCGATCTCGGTGATCAGGGCCTCGATACGGCCCCTGATCTCGTCGCGGATGGGGCGGACCGCCTCGACGCCCTTGCCCGCCGGGTCCTCCAGGGCCCAGTCCAGGTACTTCCGGCCGGGGAACACCGGGCAGGCGTCGCCGCAGCCCATGGTGATGACGTAGTCGGACGCCTGGACGGCCTCGGCGGTGAGGACCTTCGGCCGGGCGGCGGCGATGTCGATGCCGACTTCCCGCATGGCCTCGACGGCGGAGGGGTTGACCCGGTCGCCGGGGAGGGAGCCGGCCGAGCGGACCTCGATCCGGTCGCCCGCGAGGTGGGCGAGGAATCCGGCGGCCATCTGGGAACGGCCGGCGTTGTGGACGCAGACGAAGAGCACAGAGGCGAGCGGCGGGGAGGACATCGGTTCTTCCTTCGTCAAGCGTCGAACGTCAGGAGTCGGACGTGGAACGTCGATCGTCGAACGTCGAGGTTCTGGCATCAGTAGCGGTGCGGATGCCACCCCCTACTGACGTCATTCTGCACTGATATCAGACCTGGCTGGTATCAGTACAGAATGATGTGAAAGTATCAGCCCATGATGACGTCCGCCGACACTGACCTGATCCGGGTCCTGGCCGACCCACTCAGGCTCCGGATCGTGACCCTGCTCGCCGAAGAGACGCTGTGCACCACCCACCTGATGGAGGAGACCGGCGCTCGCCAGACCAACCTCTCCAATCACCTGAGAGTGCTGCGCGAGGCCGGTGTCGTCGAGACGGAGCCGTGCGGCCGGTACACCTACTACCGGCTGCGCCCGGACGTCATCGCCCAACTCGCGGGCCGGTTCGCCGACTTGGCCGAGTCCGCCCGCACCGCCGCCGGGAACAAGAGGGCTTGTCCGTGACCCGTACCGAAGTGTCCGCGACGTCCCCCACCGAGGGCTCCTCGGTCGTCGCGAAGCTGTCGACGCTGGACCGATTCCTCGCCGTGTGGATCCTCGTCGCCATGGCTCTCGGACTCGGACTCGGTCGCGTCGTCCCCGGCCTGAACGACGCCCTCGCGAAGGTCGAGGTCGGCGGCATCTCCCTGCCGATCGCCCTCGGCCTGTTGATCATGATGTATCCGGTCCTGGCCAAGGTCCGCTACGACAGACTCGACGCCGTCACCGGCGACAAGAAGCTCATGGTCTCGTCGCTGGTCGTCAACTGGATCGTCGGACCGGCCGTGATGTTCGCGCTGGCCTGGGTCTTCCTGCCGGACCTGCCCGAGTACCGCACCGGCCTGATCATCGTCGGGCTGGCCCGCTGCATCGCGATGGTCATCATCTGGAACGACCTCGCCTGCGGCGACCGTGAGGCGGCGGCCGTACTCGTGGCCCTCAACTCGGTCTTCCAGGTCCTGGCGTTCGGCCTGCTCGGCTGGTTCTACCTCGACCTGCTGCCCGGCCGGCTGGGCCTCGGCGACGGCGAGCACCTCGACATCTCGATGTGGAAGATCGCGCTGAACGTGGTCGTCTTCCTCGGCGTCCCCCTGCTGGCGGGCTTCCTCACCCGCCGTGTCGGCGAACAGAGGCTGGGCCGCGAGAGGTACGAAACCGACTTCCTGCCGAAGATCGGCCCTTGGGCGCTGTACGGCCTGCTCTTCACGATCGTCGTCCTCTTCGCCCTGCAGGGGAGGACGATCACCTCGCAGCCGCTCGACGTCGCCCGCATCGCGCTGCCCCTGCTGGTGTACTTCGCGGTGATGTGGTTCGGCACGTTCGCCCTCGGCAAGGTCATCGGCCTGGCCTACGACCGCACGGCGACCCTCGCCTTCACGGCCGCCGGCAACAACTTCGAGCTGGCCATCGCCGTCGCCATCGCCACCTTCGGCGTCACCTCGGGCCAGGCACTGTCGGGTGTCGTCGGCCCGCTCATCGAAGTCCCGGTCCTGGTCGCGCTGGTGTACGTCTCCCTGGCCTGGCGGCGGAGGTTCGCCCCGGTCGGCAACTGACGGCACCGACGGCAGCAACACCGCGGCGGTCATGACGTGGACGTGCCGCAGGTCCCGGGGCACGGGGCACGGGCGCCCCGGGAGTGACTAGACCGCGGCCGGCGTGGTCGTCAGCAGCAGTCTGCCCATCGCGGCCAGGACCGACGGCTCGACCCGGTAGTACACCCACGTGCCGCGTCGCTCGGAGCTGAGCAGGCCGGCCTCCTTGAGCTTCTTCAGGTGGTGGGAGACGGTCGGCTGGGAGACGCCGACGTCGGAGATGTCGCAGACACAGGCCTCCCCGCCCTCGTGGGAGGCCACCGCCGAGAACAGCCGCAGGCGCACCGGATCACCGAGCGCCTTGAACATCCGCGCGGCCGTCTCGGCCTCCTCCGCGGTGAACGGGCGCTCGGTCAGCGGCGGGCAGCAGGGCGCCCCGGCCTGGCCGGGGGCCGGATCGAGCAGCGGCAGCACCTTCGTATTCGACATGCATCTATGTTGACACATGTCTAAGCAGGCCTGTTGATTCGATGAATGTCTATGTTGACGTTCGTCGATACAAGTGTCATGCTGGCAGCACAGTAGATCGATGGATATCGAAGCAAGGAAGCCAGGGGCCCTCGCCCCCGCTCCCGACCCCAGGAGGTTCGCCATGACATCCCGCGTACAGCTCGCCCTCCGCGTCCCCGACCTCGCCGCGTCCGTGGCCTTCTACAGCAGGCTCTTCGGTACCGAACCCGCCAAACTCCGCGACGGCTACGCCAACTTCGCCGTCGCCGAGCCTCCGCTCAAGCTCGTCCTCATCGAGGGCACCGCGGACGAGGCGACGCGCCTGGACCACCTCGGGGTGGAGGTCGGGAGCACCGAGGCCGTCCAGGCCGCCACGGCCCGCCTGGGTGAGGCCGGCCTGATCACCGACGTGGAGAACGACACCACCTGTTGCTACGCCCTCCAGGACAAGGTCTGGGTCCACGGCCCCGGCCAGGAACCCTGGGAGGTGTACGTCGTCAAGGCCGACGCCGGCTCCCTGGCCAAGCAGCAGGACAGCACCTGCTGCACCGGCGCGACCCCGGCCGACTCCCTCTCCCTCGCCGGCTCCGACTCCGACTCCGACTCGAAGGAACCGGCCGTCGCCGGTGGCTGCTGCTGATCGCAGCGGCACACAACGCCGGTTGACGGAGCGGGAGTTGATCCCTCAGGCCAGCGTCGCCGTGAACGCCGGCAGATCGAGTGTCGTACGGATCCCGGGGGCCGCCGCGCAGACCGCCGGGACCGCGTTCACGGCGCGGTGCGCGGTGTAGCCCGGGGACACCGACGCCATGCGGTCGAGGGGGACCGCCAGGCGCATGTCGACGTCGAGCGGGGCGTCACCCTCGACCGACAGGTGCCAGCCCGTGGGGCGGACGTCCCAGACGGGGTCGAGGTCGGGGGTGCAGTACCAGTTGGCCTGGAAGCGGAGGAGGGTCTCGCCGTCGCGCAGGCCGGAGACCGTCATCCGCTGCGCCGCCACCGTGCCGGCCGGGAGCGTACCGGCGGCGATGGTGGTCTTACGGCGGGCGGTCGCGAGCTCTCCGGTGGCGACGACGGAGTCGAGCGGCAGGCCGAGGGCGTCCGCGACCAGGCGCAGGGACGGGCCGAAGCTGCCGCGGATGTGGGACAGCCGGCCCTCGTCGAAGTCCCCGGGTGCGCTGCCGAACCCCATGACGTCGAACAGCATCCCCGGTGAGTCGCGGCGGGACAGGTCGGCGTACTCCTGGATGGTCAGGCGGTCCAGCCGGCGCTGGACCGACGCGAGGACCAGTGGGACGGCCTCGGTGATGAAGCCGGGGCTGCTGCCCGTGCTGTGGATCGAGGTGCCGCCGCGCGCGCAGGCGGCCTCGACCTGATCCCGTACGGCCGGATCCATGCTCGGCGGGTGGTGGAACTCGCCCCGGGTCGTGACGACGTTCGCGCCCGACTCCAGGATCCGGCACACCTCGTCGAGGTCGCACGCGCGCGGCATGTAGAGCACGCAGTCGGCGCCGAGGCGCAGGACCTCGTCGATGTCATGGGTCGCCCTGACCCCGGTGGAGCCGAGTCCGCACAGGTCACCGGCGTCGCGGCCGGACTTCTCCGGGGAGTGGACGTAGACACCGGTCAGGGACATCCCCGGGTGTTCCAGTACGGCCCGCAGTGAGCCGGTGCCTATGTTGCCGGTGGCCCACTGGACGACGTCGAGACGTCTGCCCACGCCGACGGGGGCCGGTGACCAGGGAGTGCGGTCCATGTTCACCTCACTGTCGTTCGGGTGTCTCCGCGAGGGTCCGCCAGATCTCGGCGGCCAGGTCGATGTTCGACGTCTGCTGGGCCCGTTCGGCGAGTTCCCGCAGCTGGGCGCTGCCCTGTTGCGTGTGGCCCTCCTGGATCAGCAGCCTGCTGTGGAGCATGTCGAGTCTGATGCGGTCCCGGTAGGTGAGCCTCAGTTCGTCGAGCACGAGTTCGTCGTGCGCCGCGCGCGCGTCCTCGTACCTACCCTCCTCGAAGGCGAGATGCACCCGAAGCGTCAACATCTCCTGACGCAGCACCGGGGTGCCGACCAGGGCGAGTGCCGGCTCCGCCTCGTCCAGGCGCCGCCTGCACTCGTCGAGCTGCCGGGGCGAGACCTGGAGATAGAGGGAGGCGGCGGCCAGCCGCAGTCTCATCCACAGGACCAGGTCGAGGCGGCTGTCGAACTCCCCTATGGCCTGCTCCAGTCGTTGCCGGGCGGCGTCGGAGTCGCCCTGACGGAAGCTCACCGTGGCGGCGGCCCACAGGGCTTCCGCGCGCAGCGTGTCCGTACGTTCCGTCACCAGGGCCAGCAGGTCGTCGGCGTGTGCCCGGGCGTCGAAGAGCCGGCCGGCCTCCGCCTCCACCGACACCAGCGTCAGCAGGGCCGCACCGGTGTCCTGGACCGACAGTTTGTGGTCGTGGGCCAGCCGGCTCGCCTCCTGCGCGGCCTCCAGCGCCCGCGGGATCTCGCCGAGGGAGCGCAGACAGCGGGCGAGCTGGGCGCGGGCCCGGCACTGCAGTTCGGGAATCATCAGTTCCTCGGCGGTGCGCACCAGTTCTTCGCGCAGGGTGGCCTCCTCCGCGCGGGCGCCGCGTCCGGCCGCGGCGCCGGAGAGAAGCCAGAGCACCTGCCAGCGCAGCGTCGGATCGACGGCGGGTGACTGTTCCAGGGCGGCGGCCAGCTTCTGCAGCGCCTCGTCGCCCCCGCCGGACGACGTGGCCAGCGCGAGGGCCTCGGCGACCGAACCGACGCTCGGTTCGTCGAACTCGACCGGGTCCACGTGGAGCCGCTCGGCCAGGTAGGCGACGGCACGAGCGGTCGGCTGACGCGCCCCCGACTCCAGCCGGGACAGATAGCCGGTCGACATGTTGTCGCCGGCGACGGCTGCCTGGGACAGCCCCCGCTCCTTGCGCAGTTCCCTGAGGCGGCGTCCGAAGGCAGGTTGCTCCACCATGTGGTCTCCACCAGTCGTTCGTGAGGGTGGCCGGGCCTCGTCCGGCAGGGCCTGTGCCACCTCGATGAGATGCGTGATGTGTCCCCCGACGCCGTGACCACGCTAGCCGGGCGCACGAGGCCTGGCAAGGATTTGCCAAGTTCGGCAGCGCCGATGCGCGTGCCATTTCTGGCAAGCATATGCCTGAAGCGATTCAACGAACGCTTTGACCGGTAGATCCCCGCCCGTTCACGAGATCTTCACCTGCCCTACCCCTGCCTATCTGAGCAGGTAAAAGGGGAACATCCGCACGTCACGGGGTGATTACCCACCGTCTTGGCAAGTACTTGCCAAGCTCTGGCAAGCGCTGTTACGTTCGTTTGGCAACACCGGAGCACGTGCCCTCCCCAGCGGACCCACAAGGTGGTGGTCAGCAATGCACGTCCTGATCGACTGGCCGTAGGCCCTCCACTCGCACCAGCGCGGAGACAACGCAACCCAGCAGCGACGAGAGAGGAAGCCACTCATGCCCGAGCTCATCGGAATCGAGCAGTGCGAACAGCTCAGCGCCAAGCAGGTACAGGCTCTCTACCGGGACTACGTGAGCCGCAGTCACGTGTCCCTCACCACCACGTTCGGCTTCGGCAAGCAGCTGATCGAGAAAGCCGAGGGGGTCTGGCTGCACACCCGGGACGGCGCCCGGATCCTGGACTTCACCGGAGCCGTCGGGGTGCTGAACCACGGGCACAACCACCCGCGCATCCTCGAAGCCCGCAGGCGCTTCGCCGAACGCCACCGGATGGAGGTCCACAAGGCGTTCCTCTCGCCCTACGTGGCCGCCCTCAGCCACAACGTCGGCCGCCTCCTCCCCGGCGACCTCGACATCTCGTACTTCCCCAACTCGGGCGCCGAGGCGAACGAGGGCGCGATCAAGCTGGCGTACAAGTACCACGAGGGCAAGCGGCAGACGATCCTGCGGTCGGACATCAGCTTCCACGGCAAACTGATCGCCACCGGCAGCCTCACCGGCTCCCTGGAGAACAGTTTCCGCTTCCCCGGCATCCCCAACGTGACGTATCCGTACGGCGACATCGACGCCATCCGTGACCTGGTGGCCACGCACCGCACCGCCGACGGCTCCTGCGACGTCTACGCGATCATGGTGGAACCCTTCAGCGCGTCCACCATGAACAGTTGGAGCGAGGCCGCGCTGCGGGAACTGCGGGAGCTGTGCACCCGGGAGGACATCGTCCTGATCTTCGACGAGGTCTACACGGGGTGGGGCAAGTCGGGCAGCCTCTTCTACTTCATGCGGTACGACGGGCTGATACCGGACATCCTCACCTACTCCAAGTCCTTCGGCGGCGGCAAGGCCTCCATCGCCGGGTACACCACCCGGGAGCCGGTGTTCCGCAAGGCCTACGACCGGCTCAGTGAGGTGATCCTGCACTCCACGACCTACTACGGCTTCGGGGAGGAGACGGCCACCGCGATCGAGGCCGTCAACATCATCGTGGAGGACGACTACCCGGGCCGGGCCCGCAAGATCGAGGAGATGCTCACCCACGGGCTGGCCGAGATCCAGCGCAAGCACCCCGAGACGGTGACCGCCACCGAAGGCGTCGGCGCCATCCACGGCGTCTTCCTCGGAGGCGGTACGAAACTCCTCGACCTGGCGGGCAAGCTGGCGCCCTCGGGGCTGTCGGCCGACCCGAAGTTCCGTACGAAGCTGATCACCAGTGCGGTGATCGCCGAGCTCTACCGCGAGCACGGCATCCTCACCTACTTCAGCCCCAACGGGGACAACCCGCTGGTGGTGGCTCCCTCCCTGGTCGTCGAGCCGGCCGAGGTGAACTACTTCCTGGAGAGCCTGGACGCGACCCTCGCCAAGGGACTGCCGGGCCTGCTCACCAAGTTCGCCCGCGACCGGGTGCTGGCCCGATGGTGAGCCGCGTCGTCGTCACGGGCAGCAGCGGCATGCTGGGCCGCAACCTCGTCGCGCGCTTCGCCGCCGACGGCTGGTCCGTCACCGGCCTCGACATCGCCCCCAGCGGTCAACAGCCGTCCGGCGTACGGGAGATCACCGGCGACATCCGCGACCCGGAAGCGGTGGGCCGCGCCCTGGAGGGCGCCGACCTGCTGGTGCACTGCGCGGCGGCCCTGCCCAGCTACCCGGCCGAGGAGATCCGTTCCATCGTCGTCGGCGGCACCCGCACCCTGCTGAGCGCCGCCCGCCGGCTGGACGTGCCCCGTACCGTGCACATCTCCTCGACCGCCGTCTACGGACTCCCGGACGTCGTCCCCACCCCCGAGACCCATCCGTACGCCCCCGTCGACCACTACAGCCGGGCCAAGGCCGAGGCCGAGGCGCTCGCGCTGAACTTCCGGGACGAGGGCATGGTGCTGCCGGTGCTGCGCCCCAAGACCTTCGTGGGGCCGGGTCGCATGGGGCTGTTCTCGATGCTCTTCGAGTGGGCCGAGGAGGGACGCAACTTCCCCGTGCTCGGCCGCGGTGACGTACGCATCCAGATGCTCGCCATCGACGACCTGGTGGACGCCGTCGTCCTTGCCGCCACCGCCTCCGCGGACGTCGCGAACGGCACATTCAACGTCGCCGCCGCCGAGTTCGGCACCCTCCGCGAGGACTTCCAGGCCGTCCTGGACGAAGCGGGACACGGCAGACGTATCGTCTCCGTCCCGGCCGGGCCCGCCCTCGCCGCGCTCCAACTGCTCCAGAAGGCCCGGCTGTCCCCGGTCTACGGGCGGCTCCTGCAGAAGCTGCGCGCCGATTCGTACGTCAGTACCGACCACATCCGGGAAACGCTCGGCTTCGTCCCCCGAAGCTCCAACCGGGACGCCATCCTCGCCACGTACCGCTGGTGGCGTCAGCAGCCGCGCGGGGCTCAGGCCGCCCGGGCCGGCCGGACCAGCCGCGATCCCTGGCGGCAGGGCGCCCTCGGACTGGCCAAGGTCCTCTTCTGAGGCGTACGGCGCTGTATCCCCCCACACAACTCCCTTTGCTCTCCCTCGACTTCTGGCACGAGGAGATCACCATGTCCACCGTCACCACGCCCGGTACGCGCCCGGCTCCCGACGCGCCCGCGCTCGCCGCTCCCCCGACTCCCCCACAACCCGCCCGCCGGCGCGGTCCGTTCGCCGAGCTGCTGACCCTGTCCCGCCCCTACCAGTGGGCCAAGAACCCGCTGGCCGTGGCGCTCGCCCTGATCACGATGCCGGTCTGGGGAACCGACACGGTGCTGGGTATCGCCTGGTCGACCGGGCTGTTCGTGCTCGCCTCCGTGGCCGTGTACGTCCTCAACGACGTCCTCGACCGGCACCGTGACGGCCTGCACCCCGTCAAACGGCACCGCCCGCTGGCCTCCGGCCGACTGCGGGTCCCGACCGCCCTCGGTTTCCTGGCCGTGGTGTGCGCGCTCTTCGCGGGCGGGGTCGTCCTCGCCTCACCGGCCCGCTGCTGGCCCGTCCTCGTCTACCTCGGGCTGAACCTCGCCTACAGCCTGCGGCTCAAGCACATCCCGCTCGTCGACGCCTTCTGCGTGGCCCTCGGGTTCGTGCTCCGCACGCTCCAGGGCTACACCGCCGTCGACGTGCCCGCCTCCGGCTGGCTGCTGCTCACCGTGTTCTCGGTCTGCCTGCTGCTCGTCTTCGGCAAACGGCGGCACGAACTGGCCCGGGGAAACGCCACCCACCGGCCCGCGCTGCGCGGCTACACCGTCCCCTACCTGGACCATCTGACCGTGATCAGTGCCACCCTGGCCACCGTCGGCTATCTGCTCTGCGTCCGCTCGGACATGGCCCTCCAGGACGGCACGGCGACCCTGGTGCTGCTCACCGCGCCCTGCGCGTTCTTCGCCGTCTTCCGCTACCTGCAGCTCCTGCTCGTCGGACACGGCGGAGCCGACCCGGTCCGCACCCTCTCCGGCGACCGGCTGCTGGTCGGCAGCGGTCTGCTGTGGGCCGCGCTGACGGCCGTATGCCTCGCGGCTCTGCACTGACCTCGCCGACCTCACTGAAGGAACGATTTGCCATGGACTCGCTCCCCCTGGTCTCCGTCGTCATCCCCAACTACAACTACGGCCGCACGATCGGCCTGTGCCTCGACTCGGTACGCCGGCAGACGTACCCGCACCTCGAAGTGATCGTCGTGGACGACTGCTCCACCGACGACTCCGCGCACATCGCCCGCGAGGCCGGGGTCACCGTGCTCAGCACCGGTACCAACAGCGGGGTCGCGGCCACCCGCAACGTCGGTGTCCGGCACGCGAACGGCGAGGTGCTCCTCTTCCTCGACTCCGACGTGGCACTCGCCCCCGACGCCGTGCACAACGCCGTGGGCAGACTCCTCGCCGAGCCCGACGCCGGTGCCGTGTGCGGGATCTACGAACCCGTGCCGCTGATCCGGGACAGCATGGTCGAGGAGTGCCGTTCGCTCCAGGCCTACTACTGGAGAGAGACGGCGGAGGGCACGGTCACCTTCCTCTTCCCGTCCATCTGCGCCATGTGGCGCCGGGTGTACGACGACGTCGGGCCGTTCGACGCCCGGCTGCGGCAGACGGAGGAGGTGGACTACGGGCTGCGGCTCTCCGCGCGCTACGACCTCATCCTCACCTCCACCGTCCGCGGCACCCACGACGACGACCACGAACTCCTGCCGCTGGCCCGCAAGATCTTCACCCGGGCACGGCTGCGCGTGCCGCTGTACGCCCGCCGGCGCAGGTTCGCCAAGGGCTTCGAGACCGCGTCCCGCGCCTGGGGAAGCCTCGCCGCGCTCATGGCACTGCCCGCCCTGCTGCTGCCGCTGCTCGTGGGCACCGTCGGCTGGCTGCTGCCCGCCGGGCTGCTGGCTCTCTCCCTCGGCTGCGACCTCGGCATGTACCGCTATGTGCGCTCGGCGCGCGGCACCGGCTTCCTGCTGTTCTTCGTCGCCGTCCAGTTCGTCTTCAACCTGGCGGTGGCCTCCGGAGTGGTGACGGGGGTACTGCACTGGCTGCTCTCCGGCCGGTTCAGGGCTCTGTACGACCGCGAGGGCGCCCCGGTCGCCGTTCTGCCCGCCCGCTGACACTGAGGAAACGGTGCCCAGTATGGACAGCAGTACGGACATCAGTACGGATGTCAGCGCGGCCACCACCGCCGCTCCCTCGCCCGGTTCCGGCGTCGTCGCTCCCGGACCCGGCCCCGTCGCCCCGCGCCGCTGGTGCCTCTACACCCGGCTGCTGCTCGCGGTCGGCGCCGGCTGGCTCGTGCTTCTCCTCCTCCAGTACGCGCTCAGCGGCCGTTGGTGGGCCATGATGGCGCTCAACCTCGAACCGCCGGTCGCCTTTCTCGCCGTACCCCTGCTGCTCCTCGCCGGTGTCCCCGCCGCTCGGCTGGCCCGGCGCAGGGTGCCCCGGCGGCCCGCGCTGGCCGTCACCGGTCTCGCCCTGGCCGGGCTGGTCCTCGGATACCCGTGGTCGGGCCTGAACCCGGCCGCCCTGTGGAACGGCACCGGCGAGGTACCTCCCGGCGCGCTGCGCGTCGTCTCCTTCAACACCCTGGCCTGGGGCAAGAGCACCACCCCGGACCGCTTCTACCAGGCGCTGAAGGCACGGAACGCCGACGTGTACCTGCTCCAGGAGTACGTCTGGAGCGACCAGGACGACGCCAACGAGCGGCGGATCGACGACATGGCCCGGATACGGCGGGAGTTCCCCCAGTACCACGTGGCCGTACAGGGCGAACTCGTCACGCTCTCCCGGTACCCGATCGTCTACCGCCCGCCGGTCGGTCCGTACGGGGCCACCGCCCACGCCGCCTCGCCCGACTGGTACGACGTCTACCGGACCGGGAAGGTGCTGCGCACCGACATCCGCGTCCGGGGGGACGTCGTCTCCCTCTACAACGTGCACATCCCCGTCCAGGTGGACATGCGTGAGAGCTTTCTGACGCCCACCTTCTACCGGGTGATCCACGACCGTGAGGCGGCCCGCCGCGCCCAGTACCGGGGGCTGCTCGACGACATCGGCGCCAACCCCCACCCCCTGCTGGTCGCCGGGGACTTCAACACCACCGCCGCGATGGGCGATCTGCGGCCGCTGCGTTCGGCACTGGACGACGCGGCCGACCACGGCGGTTCGGTCCTGCCCCTCTCGTGGAACGAGCAGGGCCGGCTGAGGCTGTGGCGGCTCGACTGGACGTTCACCTCTACGGGCCTGAAGACATACCGGTACGCGCTCACCTCGCTGCCGGAGATCTCCGACCACCGTCTCCAGGAAACCGTCGTCTCCGTGCGGGCGTCCCGATGAACCGGAGCCGGCGCCTTGTCAGGGCGGTCCTGGCGGTGACGTTTCTCGCCGCTGCCGCCGTCGGCATGGGCGCGGTGCTGTGGGGCCACGGCGACGACGTCCTGGCGATGTTCTCCGGGCCCGGGGCCGGCGCGCTGCTCGGCTGCGCGCTGCTGGCCAAAATCCTTGGCCAGCTTGCCGGTTGGGCCTCCTGGCGGGCCGGGCTGACCGGGCTCGGCGCACCGCTGCCGGCCCGGCGGAGCGCGCGCATCTATTTCCTGGCGCTGCTGGGCAAGTACATACCGGGGCCCGTCTGGGGCGTGCTGGCCTACGTCCGGCTCGGCGGAGCGGCCGGCGTCGGCGCGGGCCGGATGGTGACGGCCTATCTGCTCAACACGGTCGTGGTGCTGCTCACGGCCGCCGTCGTGGGGCTGCTGTGCGCTCCGGGGCTCGGCGCCGGCGGCTGGTGGCTGCTGGCCGCGGCTCCGCTCGCCCTCGCCGTGCTGTGGCGCCCCCGTCTGCTGCTGCGTGTGGTGTCGGGGGCGGCCCGGCTGCTGCGGCGCGAGCCGCCGTCGGGGGAGTTCTCCGACCGGAGTGTGCGGGCCGCGATCGGGCTGGAGACGCTGTGCTGGGCGGTCTCGGGGCTGCACCTGTGGCTGGTCGCCGTCCTCCTCGGCGCCTCGCCTGGAGAGGCCCTGCCGGTCTGTCTGGGCGCGTTCGCCCTGGCCACGGTCGTCGGGGCGCTCACCCTGGTGGTGCCCGACGGCGCCGGCACCCGGGAACTCGTCCTGCTCGCCGCGCTGTCGGCCGTCCTGCCCTGGGCCCAGGCGGGCGCGGCGGCGCTGGCCAGCAGAGTGGTCTGCACAGTGGCCGAACTGCTCGGCGCGGGCGGGGTGTTGCTGCTGGCCGGCCGAGAGAAGATCGACAAACTGCCCGATACGCCAGTGAAGGTACCGGTGAGGACACCAGTACCCGGAAACCGAAGTATGCGACACAAAGGAGTGACATGAACGACCAGCGACGAACCCTTGTCGCCGACGGGCCCGAGGTGTCGGCCCTCGGGCTCGGCACCTGGGCGCTCGGCGGCCCTTCCGCCGCCGGTGACCAACCCCTCGGCTGGGGCGCCCGGTTCGACCGTGCGGAGGCCGCGGACGTGTTCCGGGCCGCGTACGACAGCGGCATCACGCTCTACGACACGGCCGACGCCTATGGCACGGGCACCGCGGAGCGGCTGATCGGCGAGACCCTGTCGGGCAAGCGCGACCGGATCACCCTGGTCTCCAAGTGGGGCAACACCATCGACGAGGAGGCCCGGCAGCTCACCGGCCAGAACGCCACCCCCGGTTACGTCCGCCAGGCCCTGGAAGCCTCCCTCGGCAGGCTGCGCACCGACTACCTCGACCTCTACCTGCTCCACCTGTCCGGCCTGCCCGTCGCCGAGGCCGACGAGCTGCTGGGCACCCTCCAGGACCTGGTGACGCAGGGCGCGATCCGCGCGTACGGCTGGTCCACGGACGACCCGGAGCTCGCCGCCGCCTGGGTGGGCCGACCCGGCTTCGGGGGCCTGGAGTTCGAGGTCAACGTGGTGCATGACGCGCCCGCCCTCATCGGGCTCTGCGAGGAGCACGGCATCCCCGGACTGGCACGGGGCCCGCTGGGCACCGGCCTGCTCACCGGCGCGCACCCGCTGGGCTCCCTGATCACGGACGAGCAGGACTTCCGGCGCCGTTCCCCGGACTGGCTCAACTACTTCCAGGACGGCGCCCCGGTGAAGGAACTCGCCGAGGCGCTGGAGTCCGTACGGCACATCCTGACCTCCGGGGGCCGCACGCTCGCCCAGGGCGCGCTCGCCTGGCTGTGGGCGCGTTCACCCTCGCTGCTGCCCGTGCCCGGGGCCCGGACGGTCGCCCAGGTGCGGGAGAACGCCGCCGCGATGGAGCACGGCCCGCTCACCGCGGACCAGATGCGGGAGATCGACGGGCTGCTCGCGGCGAGGTGAC
>NZ_AEJB01000023.1 GCF_000331005.1 Streptomyces turgidiscabies Car8 | reverse complement strand
GGGGCTGTCAGTCGAGCGGGGGCGTGCCGTGCGTGTGGAAGGACTCGATGGTCTTCAGGCCCCACGCCTGCCCCTTGGCGCGCTCGGCCTGCGTCCAGGTGATCAGCGGCCAGTCGGGGGCGAGTACCAGGCGGGTGAGCGGGTTGCACAGTTCGACGCGGTTGCCGCCCGGTTCGTAGACGTAGAGGAAGAACGTCTGCTGGATGGCGTGCTTGTGCGGGCCGGTCTCGATGTGCACGCCGTTGTCCAGGCACAGGTCGGCGGCGCGCAGGATGTCCTCGCGGGTGTCGGTGGCGAAGGCGATGTGGTGGAGGCGGCCGGTGGAACCGGACCAGTCCTCCGTGTAGACGATGTCGTACGACTTGTCGGTGAACGTCAGCCACTGGGCGGCCAGGCGTCCTTCGTCGAGGACGATCTGTTCGGTGGGGCGGGCGCCGAGGACGTGCTGGATGAAACCGGCGTTCGGTTCGACCGCTGCGGCGAGGAAGTTGACGTGGTCGAGGCGGCGGACGCCGACGCCTGTCGCGGGTTTGGCCTGGGGCTGGTTCTTGAGGCCGGGCCGCAGCTCGGGCGGCGCCTCGTACCACTCACTCTCCCAGTACAGGGCGATCTCGTGACCGTCGGGATCGGTGGTGACGTACAGCGGGCCGAGGCCGGGTTCGTCCTCCACCCAGCGGCCGGGGCGGCCGGCGCTCTCCGTCTCCTTGACCCTGCGCCGAAGCGCCTCCTCGCTGGAGGCGCGCAGGGCGGTGCGGCGGATGCCGGAGGTCGAGTGGGCGGTGAGGGTGAGGCTGTGGTGCTCGTAGTCGTCCCAGGTCCTCAGGTACACCGAGTCGCCGGAGCGGCCGTTCTCGGTCAGGCCGAGGATCGTGGTGAAGAACCGGACGCTCGCGTCGAGGTCGGGGGTGAGCAGTTCGACGTGGCCGAGGTGGGCGATGTCGCCGAGCGGCGGGGTCATCAGCGGCTCCTGACAGAGGAAGGGTCAGCGGGGAGATCGGTGGGAGGGGCGGCCGGGCGGGGGTAGACCGTGCCGTCGAAGATCTTGCGGGCGGTGCGGACGACGGCCGTGCGGTGCGCGACCGGGACGGGGCCGTCTGTGTCGACGACGGATTCGAGGTCCAGGAATCCGGTGGGGTGTTCGATGCGGAGCGGTTCGTCCTCGTGGGTGGGGAGACGCGCCACGCCCTGGCCGACGCCGCCGGGCAGGCGCAGGCCGGCGGCGACGCTCGCGGCGCCGAGCACGCCGATCGCCGCGTGGCAGCGGACCGGGATGAAGGTGCGGGTCATGACGGTGCCGCCGCGGGCGGGCGGCGCGAGCAGGGTGAGCTTGGGCACGGTCGTCGCGGAGACGTCGCCGAGGCCCATCAACTCGCCTGCCGCCAGCCGGATCTCGTGCAGCCGCTCGTTGAGGGTGACGTTCTCCTCCAGGTCCCTCGGGTCCTCGTAGCCGGTGACCTGGAGTGCGGAGGCGGCGATCAGCACGGTCGGCATGCCGTTGTCGACGCAGGTCACCGGTGTTCCGGCGACGATGTCGCGGGCCCGGCCGGTCGGCAGCAGGGGGGCACTCCCCCGCTCGAACCCGATCGTGACCGGAGCGGCGCCACCGGGCACACCGGAGATCTCGGTCGTGCCCGTCCGGACGACCTGCCCGGCTGTTGTCGGAAAGGTCACGGTGGCGTGGTCGCCGCTGTTGACCATGCGGATGCGTACGGAGGCCAACTCCTCCCCGGCCGCGACCAGTCCGCGTTCCACGGCGAACGGTCCGACGCCCGCGAGCAGGTTCCCGCAGTTCTGACTGCTCGTCACTGTTGGCTGGTCCACGCCGACTTGGAGGAAAAGGTAGTCGACGTCGGCCTGTGCGTCGGACGAGCGGGAGACGACGGCCACTTTGCTGGTGAGGGGGTGCGCTCCGCCGAGTCCGTCGATCTGGCGGGGGTCGGGGCTGCCCATGACCCGCAGCAGCAGATCGTCGCGGGCGGCAGGGTCGTCCGGCAGGTCCTCGGCGAGGAAGTAGGCGCCCTTGGAGGTGCCGCCACGCATCAGCATGCAGCGCAGGCCCTCCTCCTCCGGGCGGGGCGTGCTCACGGGCGGGTTCCCGGTCCGGCGTCCCGGTCGGCTTCCGCGCCGGTCTCCGGGTCGGCGGCCCGCGCGTACTCCTCGTACGACTGGTAGCGCACCTCCAGCCGTACGAGGGTCTCGCGCAACCCGTACCGGTCCAGGCCCAACTGGCCGTCGGCGAAGGCGAGTCGGGACGATTCCTCCTTCGCCGTGCGGGCCTGGGACGCCTTGACGGCCTCGGCGGAGCGCTGCCGGGGCACGACCATGACGCCGTCGTCGTCGGCGATGATCACGTCGCCGGGGCGGATCTGCTGGGCGCCCACCACGACGGGGACGTTGACCGATCCGCCCGTCGCCTTGACGGTGCCCTGCGCGGAGACCGCCGCCGACCAGACGGGGAAGCCCATGGCGCGTAGCTCGGCGGTGTCGCGCACCCCGGTGTTGATGACCAGGCCGCGTACGCCCCGGCGTTGCAGCGCGGTGGCGAACAGTTCGCCGAACAGGCCGTCCGTGCAGGGGGACGTGGTGGTGACGACCAGGATGTCGCCCTGGGCGCACTGCTCCACGGCCGCGTGGATCATGAGGTTGTCGCCGGGCCAGCACAGGGCGGTGACGGCGGTGCCCGCGATGCGGACGTCCTGCTGGATCGGGCGCAGGGCGGGGCCGAGGAGACCGGTGCGTCCCAGTGCCTCGTGGACGGTGGCCACGCCGTAGGCGGCCAGCGCCTCGACGTCCCCGGCGGCTGCGCGGGGCGGGTCGGTGACGATCACGCCGCTCATGCCAGTTCCCCCGTGACCTGCGGGTAGGGGCGCATGTACGCCTCGCCGTAAGTGGTGTGCGGCAGGCCGAGGTTGGGGCCGGCGTTGCGCTTGAGCTGGACGCCGCGCCGTTTCGCGAGGTCGGTGTAGTAGTCCCACAGATGCTGCTGGGCGGGCAGGCACTCCATGGCCTTGCGCTTGGTGTCGAACACCTCGGTGATGTCGAGCAGCACCTGCGGGGTGAAGTCGCACATCTCCGGCTGGTGGGGTTCGAAGAAGAACACCGGTGGCGCGCCCAGGACTTCACCGGGGGCGGGGTAGCCGATGGCCTGGGCGAGGACGCGCGCGTCCAGGGCCATCCGGGAGGCGGCGGGGTGGTCGGCGTTGTAGGGGTCGGACAGCGGGTGGGTGAGGACCACGTCGGGCTGGGTGTCGCGGTAGATGCCCACCAGCCGGTCGGTCAACTCGGGTGTGGCGAGGAGGGGGTAGTCGCCGGCGTCGAGGAAGCGGACCTCTGCGCCGAGCGCGGCGGCGGCCTGCTCGGCCTCGGTCCGGCGTATCCCCTTGATCTCGTCGAGCGACCTGCCCTCGCGCCAGGCCTTGGCCGACTCGCCGCGCTCCCCGTACGACAGGCACGCGATGACGACCTTCTCGCCGCGCGAGGCCGCCAGGGCGATGGCACCCCCCGCCCGCCAGACGAAGTCACCGGCGTGTGCGCTGATCACCAGCGTCGAGCGAGCGGCGGCGGGCGCCGCACCGTGTGTCATGGCAGAGATCTCCTTGGTGGACGGCTTCGGTCGGCCCACCCCGGCGGCGTCATTCGCGCAATGCGGCGATCACGCTCGTGAGATGGGCCCGAGCGGCCGTTTCGGCCGCCTGCGGGTCCCTGGCGGTGATCGTCTCGATCATGGCCAGGTGTTCACCCAGGGAGTGCTGGGGCCGCCCCGGTCGCAGCGCGAGCTGGAAACGGTGGCGCACCAACTGGGCGTTGAGCTTCTCCAGCAGTTCCACGGCCGTCCGCTGGCCGGAGAACTGTCTGATCCGGGCGTGCAGTTCCTGGTTGAGCTCGGAGTACGTGACCGGCTCGCCGTCGGCCACGGCCTTGGCCATCGCCTCGCCGATACCGGTCAGTTCGGCCAGTTGGTCATCGGTGGCCGCCACGGCCGCCTTGGCCGCGCACAGCCCTTCGAGGACCATCCGGCATTCGGTGATGGCGACCGCTTCCTCCACGGTCACCACCCGCACCCGCGAGCCGCGGTTGCGGATCCGTTCGACGAGTCCCTCCGACTCCAGCTCGATCAGCGCCGCCCGGACGCTGGCCCGTGTCACACCGAACTGCTCGGCGAGTTCGTTCTCCACCAGCCGCTGGGCCGGCGCCATGTCGCCGCGCAGGATCGCCTGCCGCAGCCGCTCCAGCGCGTGCTGCCTGGCCTGCTCTCCGGTGCCTGGACGGGCTTGGTTCGGCATGTGCCCTCCTGAGTGAGTGCCTGTCGACGCTAAATCTAGACCGACAACATTGTCAACAATATTGTTTTCCATGTTCACGCCCAGGTCACGTACCGATCTCACACAGGCCGTGCACAGGTAACGCACTGAAATCCACCCGCTACGGCCACTCCGCCTATCAGGTCAAGCGTCCCGGACTATTGACTCCGTCACCCTGCCGTAGCGATCCTCATCACAGGCTTTGCGCGAGCCATGACAACCTTTTGCGAGGACGTGAGTGATGACCGAACCTGCCTTCCCGCCTCGCCCGCGTCGCGGTCGCGGACCCCTGACCGTGCTGCCCCTCCTGCTCGCCGTACTGGCGCTGATGCTCGGTACCGGGCCCAGCTCGGCGGCCGGCACGGACTGGTGGACGCCGACCGCGCGCCCGACGCCCGACTCCCAGATCAATGTCACGGGTGAGCCCTTCAAGGGCACCAACTCCCGGGGCGAGGTACAGGGGTTCGTCGACGCGCACAACCACCTGTTCTCCAACGAGGCATTCGGCGGGCGGCTCATCTGCGGGAAGGTCTTCTCCACCAGCGGGATCGCCGACGCGCTCAAGGACTGTCCCGAGCACTACCCGGACGGCACCCTCGCGATCTTCGACTACATCACCCACGGCGGCGACGGCAAGCACGACCCGGTCGGCTACCCGACGTTCAAGGACTGGCCCGCGTACGACTCGATGACCCATCAGGCGAACTACTACGCCTGGATCGAGCGCGCCTGGCGCGGCGGCCAGCGCGTGCTGGTCAACGACCTGGTCACGAACGGCATGATCTGCTCGATCTACCCGTTCAAGGACCGCAGCTGCGACGAGATGACCTCCATCCGTCTCCAGGCGAAACTGACCTACCAGCTCCAGGACTTCGTCGACGCCCAGTACGGCGGCACCGGCAAGGGCTGGTTCCGGATCGTCACCGACAGCGCGCAGGCCCGTGAGGTGATCAAGCAGGGCAAGCTGGCGGTCGTCCTCGGTGTCGAGACGTCCGAGCCCTTCGGCTGCAAGCAGATCCTGGACATCGCGCAGTGCAGCAAGGCCGACATCGACAAGGGCCTCGACGAGCTGTACGGCCTCGGTGTGCGCAGCATGTTCCTGTGCCACAAGTTCGACAACGCCCTGTGCGGGGTGCGGTTCGACGAGGGCGGTCTCGGTACGGCGATCAACGTCGGCCAGTTCCTGTCGACGGGCACCTTCTGGCAGACGGAGAAGTGCACGAGCGCGATGCACGACAACCCCATCGGCGGCGCCACGGCGACCGACGCGACGGAGGATCTGCCGGCGGGCACCGAACTGCCGACGTATTCCTCGGACGCGCAGTGCAACAAGCGCGGGCTCACCGCGCTCGGTGACTACGCCGTGCGCGGCATGATCAAGCGCAAGATGATGCTGGAGATCGACCACATGGGGGTCAAGGCCGCCGGTCAGGCGATGGACATCTTCGCGGCGGAGGCCTACCCCGGCATCCTCTCCTCGCACAGCTGGATGGACCTCAACTGGACCGACCGGGTCTACGGTCTCGGCGGTTTCATCGCCCAGTACATGCACTCCTCCAAGGAGTTCGTCGCGGAGGCCGCGCGCACCGACGCCCTGCGCACCAAGTACGACAAGGGCTACGGCTACGGCACCGACTTCAACGGCATCGGTGACCACCCCGCCCCGCGCGGCACCGACACCGGTACGACGGTGACGTACCCCTTCACCAGCGTCGACGGCGGCTCGGTGATCAACCGGCAGACCACGGGTTCACGCACCTGGGACATCAACACGGACGGTGCCGCGCACGTCGGCCTGATCCCGGACTGGATCCAGGACATCAAGCAGGTCGGTGGCGCGGACGCGGTGAGCGACCTGTTCCGGGGCGCCGAGTCCTACCTCGACACCTGGGGCGCCTCGGAGACCCACAAGGCCGGGGTGAACCTCGCCAAGGGCGTGACGGCGACGGCCAGTTCGTCGGAGTCGAACCCGTTCACCAGCTACCAGCCCGACCGGGCCGTGGACGGCGACTCGGGCAGCCGCTGGGCGAGCGACTGGAGCGACGACCAGTGGCTCCAGCTCGACCTCGGGGCGACCAACCTGGTCAAGCGAGTCACCCTCGACTGGGAGAAGGCGTTCGGGAAGTCGTACCGCGTCGAACTCTCCACCGACGGTACGACCTGGCAGACCGCCTGGTCCACGACTGTCGGCGACGGCGGCCTGGACACCGCGCAGTTCTCGGGGATCCCTGCCCGCTATGTGCGCGTCCACGGACTGGATCGGGGCACTGACTGGGGATACTCACTCTACGAAGTAGGTGTCTACAGCAGCTGAGTTCCACATCTAGGGGGAGTCCATGGCACGCAAGCCGTCGGCAGAGAGGCGCCGGCAGCTGACCGAAGCGGCCATCCGCGCGATGACCCGGGACGGCGTCCCCAGGACGACGACCCGGTCCATCGCGGCCGAGGCAGGCGTGTCACTGAGCGTCTTCCACTACTGCTTCGACTCCAAGCAGGCCCTGATCGAGTCGGTCATCACGACGATCATGGACGACTACGTCGATGTGGTGCGTGAGGCGATCCAGCCCCAGTCCACCCTGCGGGAGACGATCAGGGCGGGCTTCAGGGCGTACTGGGACCATGTGGCGGCCCACCCGGGCCGGCACATGCTGACGTACGAACTCACCCAGTACGCCCTGCGCGAGCCGGAGTTCACGCATCTGGCCCGTCGGCAGTACGAGCTGTACGCCGAGACGTACGCCGAACTGCTGGAGCAGCTGCGCGAGACCATGGCGTTCGAACTGAGCGTGCCCGTCCCGGTGTTGGCCCGCTATCTGGCCGCGATGACGGACGGGCTGACGCTCAACTTCCTGGCCCTGGGCGACGAGAAGGCCTGCGCGGAGATCCTCGACACGGTCTCCGACCATGTGGCCGCCCTCGTACGGGAGTAGCCCGTACGGGAGTCCGCGCCCGCTACGGAGTTACCGCCAGCAGCCGTTCGGCGTACTCCGTGAGGTACTCCTCCCGCTGTTTCGCCGACGCCTCCCCCGGAGCGCGGGCGACGAACGGCGGGAGGACGTCGAAGCCGAGGCAGCCGAGGATGCCGTGGTGGATGGGCCAGAGGGCGCGGTCCAGGTCCTCGTCGGTACCGTCCTGGCCGTACAGGCCTGAGGTGGTGCCCGTGGTCGTGCACACCAGGGCGCGTCTGCCCTTCAGCGGGCCGGTGCCGTAGGCGCGTCCCTCTCCGTAGGCGAAGCCGCGGGCCATCGTGCGGTCGATCCAGCCCTTGAGGATGGCCGGCATTCCGGACCACCACAGCGGGAACTGGAGGATCAGCAGATCGCACCGGGTGACCTTCTCCTGCTCCGCGAGGACGTCGGGCGGGGTCTCGTGCTCCGCCGACACGCGTTCCTGTTCGGCGGTGACATCCAGGAAGTCGGGGTCGGTCCAGACGCCGGGGAAGTCCTCGGCGTCGAGCGCCGCCTTCCAGCCGAGCCGGTACAGGTCGCTGACCACGACCTCGTGCCCGGCCCGCTTCAGGACGTCCACGGCTCTGACCTTCAACGCGCCGTTGAACGAGCAGAGTTCGGGGTGGGCGAAAACGATCAGTACGTTCACAGTGGGGGGTCTCCTCAGATCGTCCGTGCTGAGCCGTCGGACCGAGTCGTCGTATTCAGTTGAATCGTTGTGTTCGGTTGGGTCTTGGTGTTCGGTCGGGTCGTTGTACTCGCATTGCTGTCCGGTTCGATCAGCTGTCCAGTGGCCTGTCCGTCCCGTCCGTCCTGTTCAGCGGGATGCGCAGGGTGAAGGCGGTCTCCCCGGTGACGCTGGTCACGTCGAGGGTGCCGCCGTGTGCCCGGACCAGGGACAGCGCGACCGCGAGCCCGAGCCCGCTGCCGCCCCGGTCACGGCTGCGGGCCTTGTCGACGCGGTAGAAACGGTCGAAGACCCGGTCCTGGTCGGCGGCCGGGATGCCGGGGCCCGCGTCGGCGACCCGGACCACCGCGTGGCCGTCGTCGACTCCCACCTCCAGGGACACCGCTGTTCCGGCGGGCGTGTGCACGGCCGCGTTGGTCAGCAGGTTGTCCAGGACCTGCCGGATACGCAGCGGGTCGAGACGCAGCCGCAGTTCCTTCGGGGGTGCCGTCACCGTCAGGGGACGCTCCGGGTGGCCCGCGCGGAAGGCGTCCGCCGCCTGGCCGGCCAGTTCGACCAGGTCGGCGCTCTCCGGGCGCAGCGGGGTCTCGACCTGGGCCGCGTCCAGCCGGGCGAGCAGCAGCAGGTCGTCGAGCAGGACGCCCATCCGGGCCGCCTCGGCGCGCAGCCGGGCCAGGTGCCTGTCCCGTTCACCGGGCTCGTTGGCGGCGGCGTACTGGAAGAGATCCGCATAGCCCCGTACCGACATCAGGGGTGTACGCAGCTCGTGCGAGGCGTCGGCGACGAAGCGGCGGAGGCGCTGTTCGGCCTCGGTGCGCACGGCGAGCGAGTCGTCGATGTGTTCGAGCATGGTGTTGAACGCGGTGCGCAGTTCCTCGACCTCGGGGCCGCCGTCGCCCCGGTCGGCGCGTACGGGCAGCCGGGCGGAGTCGGTGAAGTCGTGGGAGGTGATGCCGCGGGCGGTGTGGGCCATGTCACTGAGGGGCCTGAGGCCGCGCCGCAGCACCGCGCGGCCGAGGACCACGAGGCCCAGGAGGGCGAGTGCGAAGGCGACGACCTGGACCGTGACCAGCCGGTCCATGGTGTTCTCCATGTCCTCCAGGGGCGCCGCGGTGACCAGGACGACCCCGTCCTCGACCTCGCAGGCGCGCAGCCGGTAGGACTCCCCGCCGATCCGCGCCGTGCGCAGCACGTCGGCGCCGGAGGTCCGCACGGCGTCGGCGGTGGCGCGGAGTTCACTGGCGTCCGGCGGGACGTCGGCGGGCTTGCGGAGGACAGGTTCGGGGCCCGAGATCTTGTACGAGGCGCTGTACCAGCCCCAGTAGGGCTTGTCCTGGACGCCGCCGTACGCCATCACGTCCTTGGCCTGGCTGGTCTGGACGTGCGTCATCTGGTCGCTGAGCTGGCGTACCAGGTAGTCCCGCATGTACATCGACAGCGAGGCGCCGACGACGGCGAACACGACCAGCGAGAGCACGCCCATGCCCAGCGCCAGCCGCGTGCCCAGCCGCAGCCTGCGGTAGTTCTCCCGGCAGCGGCGGATCACTCGCCGACCTGCCGGACCACGTAGCCGACGCCCCGCACGGTGTGGATCAGCGGTTCGTCGTGCTGGTCGGGGTCGTCGAGCTTGCGGCGCAGCCTGCTGACGACCAGTTCCACGACGTTGGACCGGCCGCCGAAGCCGTACTCCCAGACGTGGTCGAGGATCTGTGCCTTGGTGAGGACGGTCGGCGACTTGCGCATCAGGTAGCGCAGCACCTCGTACTCGGTCGGGGTGAGGGTGAGCCGTTTGTCGCCGCGTCTCACCTCGCGGGTGTCCTCGTCCATCGTCAGGTCGGCCACCTGCAGCACGGACCGCTGGAAACCGGGGCCGGCGCTGCGGCGCAGCACGGTCCGCAGCCTGGCCATCAGCTCCTCCACGGCGAAGGGTTTGACCAGGTAGTCGTCGCCGCCCCGGGTGAGGCCGGCGACCCGGTCGGCGACCCCGTCACGGGCGGTGAGGAAGACCACGGGAACCATCGTGCCCGACAGCCGCAGCCGGTCGAGCACGGCGAAGCCGTCGAGGCCCGGGAGCATCAGGTCGAGCACCACGATGTCGGGACGGAACTCGGCGGCCCTGGTCAGCCCCTCCTCACCGGAGTACGCGGCGACCGCCTCCCAGCCCTCGTAGCGGGCGACCGTCGCGACCAGGTCGGCGATGGGGGGATCGTCGTCCACGACGAGAAGTCGTACTTTCTCCACGTGCTCATACTGCTGCACGCCGCTCGCAGCGCCATAGCTCCCTCCCCCTGAACGCGTGATCGATAACAACTTGAAAGTCCAACGACAGCTGAATGACAGCTACCGTCGGTCAGACTCGGGGTCCCTGGACCCGATCAAGGAGCACTGTCCGTGACGACCGTCCAATCGCCTCCCGCGCCCCCCACGGCGATACGACCCAAAGTGGTGGCCCGCACGGGTCTGTACGCCGTGCTGGCCGCCAATGTCGCCGTCGTGACCGTCTTCTTCGCGCAGGCCGGGTTCGCGTCGAACGCGCTGATCGTGCTGGGCCGGCTCGCCGGACTGTACGGCGCCCTCTTCATGGCCTTCCAGCTGGTGCTGGTGGCCCGGCTGCCGTGGCTGGACCACCGCATCGGCATGGACCGGCTGACCACCTGGCACCGCTGGGTCGGCTTCGGCCTGCTGTGGACCCTGATGTCCCACGCCGTGTTCATCACCTTCGGCTACGCCGAGGGCACCAGCATGGGCCCGGTCGACGAGCTGGTGGAGCTGGCCGAGACCACCGAGGGCGTGCTCCGCGCGATCGTCGCCCTCGTCCTGATCATGGTCATCGGAGCGGTCTCGGCGCGCTACGCCCGCCGCCGACTCGCCTACGAGACCTGGCACTTCATCCACCTGTACACCTACGTGGCGGTGGTCCTGGCCTTCACCCACCAGGTCGGTGTCGGTACGACGTTCACCTCGTCGTCCGCCGCCACCACGTACTGGTGGGTTCTGTGGAGCGTGGCGCTCGGTTCCGTCTTCCTGGGCCGGGTGGTGCTGCCGCTGCGCAAGAACCTCCGGCACCAGCTGCGTGTCTCGGCCGTCGTCCCCGAGGCCGACAACGTCGTCTCGATCTACATGACCGGCCGCGACCTCGACAAGCTGCCCGCCCGCGCCGGCCAGTTCTTCCTCTGGCGGTTCCTCACCAAGGACCGCTGGTGGCAGGCGAACCCGTTCTCGCTGTCGGCGGCGCCCGACGGCAGGTCACTGCGCCTCACCGCGAAGGTGGCCGGTGACGGCACCGCCGCCCTGCGGCACATCCCGGTCGGTACCCGGGTCTTCGCCGAGGGCCCGTACGGCGCGTTCACCGCGATGCACCGGACCCGGCCGGAGGCCGTCCTCATCGCCGGCGGGGTGGGCGTCACGCCGATCCGCGCGCTGCTGGAGGAGATCCAGGGCCACGCCGTGGTCATCTACCGGGTCGCCCGGGACCAGGACGCCGTCCTCTACGAGGAGCTGCGGGACCTCGCGCACGCCAAGGGTGCCGAGCTGCACCTGGTGAGCGGGCCCGTCGTCCCCGACAGGCTGGCACCGGCCGCGCTGGCCGAGCTGGTGCCGGACATCGCGGACCGCGACGTCTTCCTGTGCGGGCCGCCGCCGATGATGAACGCGGTGCTGCGCAGCCTGCGGGAGCTGGGCGTGCCCCGGTCGCAGACCCACTTCGAGCGCTTCAGCCTGGCCGGATAAGAGGAACGTCGTGAAACGAGCACTACCTGTACTGGTCCTCAGCATCGCGGGCCTGGTCCCCGTCTGGCTCTACGAGCCCTCGCTGGGCATCACCTCCTCCGAGGCCTCGACCCCGTCCGTGTCGTCCTCGACCTCGTCCTCCGGCTCCTCCGGAACGTCGTCCGGGGTCGTCACCGGAACCACCGTGACCACCGAGAAGGGTGACGTCCAGGTCGAGGTCACCTTCGCGGGCTCCAAGATCTCCTCGGTGCGGATGCTGAAGCAGCCGAACCACCCGCAGACCACCGCCGCCGTACCGGTCCTGATCAAGGAGACGCTGGCCGCGCAGAGCGCCGACATCGACACCGTCTCCGGCGCCACCATCACCAGCGACGGCTACCGGGAGTCCCTCCAGGCCGCCATCGACTCCCAGGCGGACTCCGCCGCGTCGTCCCCGTCGCCGTCCACGTCCACGTCGGCCCCGGCCGCGGAGTCCGCGTCCAAGGTCGTCTCCGGGACCGCCGTGGACACCGAGAAGGGCACCGTGCAGGTCGAGGTGACCTTCGAGGGCGACAAGATCGCCTCCGTGAAGATGCTGCAGCAGCCGAACCACCCGCAGACCACGGCCGCCGTACCGGTCCTGATCTCGGAGACCCTCGCCGCGCAGAGCGCCGACATCGACACCGTCTCCGGCGCCACCATCACCAGCGACGGCTACAGGGAGTCCCTCCAGGCCGCCATCGACGCGAAGGGCTGAGGAGATGCGGCGCGTCGAGCACATCATGGGGTTCCCGATCTCGCTGCGGATCGATGACGAGAACCCTCCGGCGCAGGCGGCCGACGCCGTGTTCGCCTGGCTTCACGAGGTCGACGCGCGGTTCAGCCCCTTCAAGCCCGACAGCGAGGTGTCCCGCCTCGACCGGGGCGAACTGGAGTCCGGCGCACTCAGCGCCGACCTCACCGAGGTGCTGGGCCTGTGCGAGGAGTACCGGGTCTCGACGGGGGGCGCGTTCGACGTACGGCTGCCCGGCCGGGGCCTCGATCCGTGCGCGATGGTGAAGGGCTGGGCGGTGCAGCGGGCGGCGGAACTGCTGGAGGGTGCGGGTGTACGGACGTACTGCCTGAACGCCGGCGGTGACGTGGTCGCCGCCGGGCGCCCCTGGCGGGTCGGTGTACGGCATCCCGAGCACGCCGACCAGCTGTGCACGGTGCTGGAGATCACCGAGGGGGGTGTGGCGACCTCCGCCCGCTACGAGCGGGGCGACCACATCCTCGACGGTCGCACCGGCCGCCCGGCGACCGGACTGCTGAGCCTGACCGTAGTCGCCCCCACCCTCACCGAGGCGGACGCGACGGCGACGGCCGCGTTCGCGATGGGCGCGGAGGGCATCGACTGGGCCGCCGCGCGCGAGGGCTGCGAGGTGTTCGCGGTGGACGCCGACCGGCAGGTGCTCCGGACGCCGGGTTTTCCGGTCGCTGCCTGAACCGCGCCTCTCCGCTGTGTACATCCCTGTGAGCGCCCTCCGTCGTGACGGTGGGCGCCCACAGGCGTGCGGTGTCCGGGTCCGTGGCCGTCAGTGGCCCCGGGTGATCCACTCCTGGAGGTGCGGCGCCTCGGCCCCGATCGTGGTGGGATCGCCGTGCCCGGTGAGGACCTTCGTCTCGGGCGGAAGGGCGAGCAGCCGGTCCCGGATCGAGTCGATGATCGTCGGGAAGTGGGAGTAGGAGCGGCCGGTGGCACCCGGGCCGCCGTTGAAGAGGGTGTCGCCGGTGAAGACCGTGCCGAGCCCCGGGTCGTACAGGCAGACCGCGCCCGGTGCGTGTCCGGGCGTGTGCAGCACCGTCAGATCGGCGCCGGCGGCCTCGATCACCTGGCCGTCGGCGAGCCAGGCGTCGGGGTCCCGGTCCGGGTGGGTCTGCTTCCACAGCGGCAGGTCGTCGCGGTGCAGCCAGATGGTGGCACCGGTGCGCTCGGCGAGCGCCGGGGCCGCGTCGATGTGGTCGTTGTGGGCGTGGGTGCACACGATGGCGGTCAGGCGCCGGTCGCCGACGGCCGCCGCGATGGCGTCGGCGTCATGGGCGGCGTCGATGACGATCGCCTCGTGGTCGTCGCCGATGATCCACACGTTGTTGTCGACGTCCCAGGTGCCGCCGTCGAGGCTGAACTGCCCTGAGGTGACGAGGCGTTCGATGCGCGCGGCCATCACAGCACCACCACGGAACGCAGTACGTCGCCGCCGTGCATCCGCTCGAACGCCTTCTCCACCTCGTCGAGTCGGATGGTCTCCGTCACGAACTTCGCGAGGTCCAGGCGGCCTTGGAGGTGCAGGTCGATGAGCATCGGGAAGTCACGGGAGGGCAGGCAGTCGCCGTACCAGGACGACTTCAGTGAGCCGCCCCGCCCGAAGACGTCGATCAACGGGAGTTCGAGTTTCATCTCCGGCGTCGGCACCCCGACCAGCACCACGGTCCCGGCGAGGTCACGGGCGTAGAAGGCCTGCTTGTACGTCTCCGGGCGGCCGACCGCCTCGATGACCACGTCGGCGCCGAATCCGCCGGTCAGTTCCTGGATCGCCTCGACCGGGTCGGTCTCCTTGGAGTTGACGGTGTGCGTGGCGCCCATCGTGCGGGCAGTGGCCAGCTTCCGGTCGTCGATGTCCACGGCGATGATCTTCGCGGCACCCGCGAGGTTGGCCCCGGCGATCGCGGCGTCGCCGACCCCACCGCAGCCGATGACGGCGACCGTGTCACCGCGACCGACGTTCCCGGTGTTGATGGCGGCGCCGATCCCGGCCATGACGCCACACCCCAGCAGCCCGGCGACAGCCGCCGAGACGGACGGGTCGACCTTGGTGCACTGCCCGGCCGCTACGAGGGTCTTCTCGGCGAAGGCGCCGATACCGAGGGCCGGGGAGAGTTCCGTGCCGTCGAGGAGGGTCATCTTCTGCTTGGCGTTGTGCGTGTTGAAGCAGTACCACGGGCGCCCACGCAGACAGGCCCGGCAATTCCCGCACACAGCACGCCAGTTGAGGATCACGAAGTCACCGGGAGCCACGTCCGTGACCCCCTCCCCCACCGACTCCACGACCCCGGCGGCCTCGTGGCCGAGCAGGAAGGGGAAGTCGTCGTTGATCCCGCCCTGCTTGTAGTGCAGGTCGGTGTGACACACGCCGCAGGCCTGGATCTGGACCACGGCCTCGCCCGGACCGGGGTCCGGCACGACGATCGTCTCGACCCGCACCGGTTCGTTCTTACCCGGTGCGATCACGCCGCGTACTTCCTGCGCCATGGTGCTGGACCCTTCCATCGGCCAATGTTCGGTTCTTCGCTCCGACCCTACGTGCGACCGATCGGTAACGGCACGTCGGCACGTCCACCGTGGAGCTCGCCTCCAGAATACCCCCGGGGGTACCTCTGCTACGGTGAAACACATACCCCCGGGGGTAATTTCCCAGGGGTCCCTGACGGTTCACGAGGGAGAGGAGTGGCGCCATGTATTTCGTCGACCGCATCGAGGTGCCGGGGCTGGGAAATCGCGGCTATCTGGCGGGCGGGCCGCACCGGGCCCTGGTGGTCGATCCGCCTCGGGACATCGACCGGGTGATCGAGGCCGCCGCCCGACGGGGTGTGCGGGTCACGCACGTCGTCGAGACACACGTCCACAACGACTACGTCACCGGCGGCCTGGAACTGGCCCGGATCACCGGCGCCGCCTACCTCGTTCCGGCCGGCGCGCGGGTCGCCTACGACCGGGTGCCGGTCATGGACGGGGACAGCGTGGAGGTCGAGGAGGGGCTGGTGCTGCGCGCGCTGGCCACGCCCGGGCACACCCCGCACCACACCGCGTACGTCCTGGAGGAGGACGGCCGGTCGGTGGCCGTGTTCACCGGCGGTTCGTTGCTGATCGGCACGGTCGGGCGGCCGGATCTGGTCGAGCCTCGGCTCACCGGGGAACTGGCCCGCGCGCAGTACGACTCGGCGCACCGGCTGGCCGCCGAACTCCCGGACGAGACGGCCGTGTTGCCCACCCACGGGTTCGGCAGCTTCTGTTCCGCCGGGACGGCGACGGGCGACGCCACGACCGTCGGACAAGAACGCGTCACGAACGAGGCGCTGGTCAAGGACGTCGACATGTTCGTCGCCGACCTGCTGGCCGGGCTGGACGACGTGCCGGCGTACTACGCGCACATGGGCCCGGTGAACTCCGAGGGCCCCGCGCCGGTGGATCTGACGCCGGCGGCCCCTGCGGACGCCGTGGAGATCGCGGCGCGGCTCGCCGCCGGGGAGTGGGTGGTCGATCTGCGCAGCCGGGTCGCGTTCGCCGAGGGGCATGTCGCCGGGTCGGTCAACTTCGAGGCGACGGGGCAGCTCGCCACCTATCTGGCGTGGCTGCTTCCCTGGGGCAGGCCGGTCACGCTGCTCGCCGAGTCGACGTCCCAACTCGCCGCCGCCCAGCGGGAACTGGTGCGGGTCGGCATCGACCGACCGGCCGCCTCCGCGACCGGCTCCCCCGCGACATGGCTACGACCGGGCGAACACCCCCGCACCTTCCCACGCGCCACGTTCACCGACCTGGCGCACCATCTCGTGGCCCCGGAGAGGGAGTTGCCACAGGCCGACAGCAACCGCCCCGACACCACCACCACAGACTCCCCCACCGCTCAGCCAGCACCGGACGGACAACCGCACTCCCTTCCGGACGCCACGGAGCCCACCGACCCCCCGAGCCACCGCGCGGACGCGCAGGGCCAGTTGACGCAGGTCGACAGCAACCGCCCCGACACCACCACTGACTCCCCCGCCGTTCCACCCCGGCCGGGCGGCCAGTCACGCTCCCTTCCCCGCGCCGGTCTCGCGGGTCGGTGGCGTGAGGGGGTCGTGATTCTGGATGTGCGGCGCGACTCCGAGCGCCTGGGCGGCCATGTCGCCGGTTCGCTGCACATTCCGCTCCACGAGGTGCGTGACCGGCTCGCGGAGATACCCGACGGGACGGTGTGGGTGCACTGTGCGGGCGGGATGCGGGCCGCGATCGCCGCCTCGCTGCTGGCTGCGGCGGGCCGCGCCGTGGTCGCCGTCGACGACGGCTTCGCCGCCGCCCGTGAGGCCGGGCTCCCCATGGCCCGGGTCACCCCGGCCGAGGCGCACGAGCTCACCGGCGCGGACCGGACGGCCGTACTCGTGGACGTACGGGAGGCCGAGGAGTGGACCGCGGGGCATGCCGTCGGCGCGGTGCACGCGCCGCTGTCGGCGCTGGCGGCGGGGGCTTCGCTGCCTGGGTCCGTACAGGGGCGCCCGCTGATCGCGATCTGCCGCTCCGGCAAGCGTTCCCGCGAGGCGGCGGCCCTGCTCACGGCGCGCGGCGCGGAGGTCTCGGACGTGGTCGGCGGCATGCGGGCGTGGGCGGAGGCGGGCCTGCCGCTGGTGGCGGAGAGCGGGCCCGCGGCGGAGGCTCGCCTGCGTGAAACGAACGGGAGCGGACCGGTGACAGAGCCTCGCCTGCCCGTAGCCCACGGGAACGGGGCGCCGACGGAGGCGGGCCTCCCCATGGCCAACGGGAGGAGGTTGCCTTCAGAGGCGCCCCTGCCCGGAGTGAGCGGGAGCAGGCCGGCCGTGGCGGGCCCGCCGGCGGCCAACGGGGGCAGGCCGCCTGCGCAGGTGCGCCCGCCGGTGGCGGATGCCGGCGCCGAGGGTGGACCGGTCACGTGAGTGCGTACGTTCTCGCGCTGTTCGCCGGGGCCGTCACCGGTCTCGCGCTGGGGGCGCTCGGGGGCGGCGGCAGTGTGCTGGCCGTGCCCGCGCTGATCTATCTGCTCGGTTTCACCCCGGCGGCGGCCACCACCGCGAGCCTGGCCGTGGTCACCGTCACCTCCGCCACCGCACTGGCCGCGCACGCCCGTGCGAACGCCGTCGAGTGGCGGGCCGGGGCCGTGTTCGCGGCGGCGGGTCTGGTGCCCGCGACGGTCGGCGGGGCGATCAGCGGGTATGTGCCATCCGCACTGCTGACCGGCGCGTTCGCGGTGATCGCCGGACTCGCCGCGTACCGCATGCTGCGCCCCTCGGCGTCCGTACGGGAAGGGGTGCCGGTGCGGCCCGTCCAGGTCGCTCAGGCGGGCGCGGGGCTGGGAGCGGTGACCGGGGTGCTGGGCGTGGGCGGCGGCTTTCTCGCCGTACCGGCGCTGGTGAACGTCGTCGGACTGCGGATGCGGAACGCTGTCGGGACGAGCCTGCTGGTCATCACCGTCAACTCGCTGGCCGCGTTGGTGGCCCGCTCCGGCACCGCGACCCGCGTCGACTGGACGCTGGTCGCGCCCTTCGCCGGGGCCGCGATCCTCGGCGCGTGGGACGGCAAGCGGCTCGCGGGCCGGGTCTCCGGCGGTCGGCTCCAGCGGATCTTCGCCTGGGTGCTGCTGGCCGTGGCCCTGTTCATGCTGGCCGACGCGCTGGTGTGATCGCCGGCCGACTGCCGATCACCCCCCTGTCCACCGCTCTGCCCCTGCCCGCTACTCGCCACTGACCACCGGCGCCTGCCACTCACCCCTCGAACACATTCACGCCAACGACAGGAACAACTTCTCCAGTCGGGCCCGCATCTGCTCCTTCGTCTCACCGTTCCGCCCGGCCGCCTCCACGTCGGTCAGGCACTGCTGGAGTCCGGTCGCGATGATGGCGAAACCCGCCCGGTCCAGGGCACGCGAGGCGGCGGCGAGCTGTGTGACGACCTCCTCGCAGTCACGGCCTTCCTCGATCATCCGGATCACCCCGGAGATCTGCCCCTGCGCCCGGCGCAACCGATTCAGCACCGACTTGAGCTCAGCACCCTCGAACTGCAGTTCCACGATCACTCCTCTACATACCCGTGGGGGTATTTTACCTCCACCCCACGAAAGGATCCCAGACCCCATGACCGCTCCCGTCGCCCTCGACACCGACCAGGCCCGTACCCGCCTGCCCCACCTGACCGTCGTCGACGTCCGCACCCCGGGCGAGTTCGCCTCCGGCCATCTTCCCGGCGCCCACAACATCCCCCTGGACCACATCCGCCGCGCACTGCCCGTCCTCAGGGAGGCGGCGCACCAGGGTGAACTCCTCGTCGTCTGCGCCTCCGGCGCCCGCTCCGAGTCCGCCTGCTCCGTCCTCGCCGAGAACGGCGTGCCGGCCATGACCCTGTCCGGCGGCACCCAGGGCTGGCGGGATCAGGGGCACACGCTGCAGCACCCGGCGACCGAGGCCCGCGCCGCCTGGTCCATGGAACGCCAGGTCCGCTTCACCGCGGGCGGCCTCGTCCTCGCGGGTCTCGGGCTGGGCCGCCTGCACCCCGCCTGGCGGCTGCTGGCCGCCGGGGTCGCGGGCGGCCTCGTCTTCTCGGCCGTCAGCAACACCTGCGGCATGGCCCATCTGCTGTCCAGGCTGCCGCACAACCGGCTCCGCCCCGCCGACCTCGACGCCACCCTCACCGCTCTCGCCCGGCGGTCCCGGGAGCGCGCCGGGTCCACCGGTTCGGCCGAGCAGGCGCAACACGCCGCAGGCGTCAGCGCATGAAGTCCCGGACGGCCCGGGCGAGTTCGCACTCGTCCAGGCCGTCCGGCCCACCGAGGGCGAGCAACCGGTGCGGGACGTGGACCAGCGTGCCGGCGATGTGATGGGCCGAGGTGCCACGCGGGCAGGGCTCCACCAGCACCACGTCGGCATGGTCGGCGGCGAGCACGGCCGTACGCAGTCCGACCTCGTCGAAGGGGCGGACGACAGCCGTGTAGAGAACGGCGAGGTCCAGTCCGGCCGTGGCCCGCAGCACCGGGTCGAGCGTGGCACCCACCGCGAGCACCACACCGGCGCCCCCTTCCCGGACGAGCTCGAGGCCGTCTGTCGCCCCGCAGTGCGGTTCGGCGTTGGACTCGGCGGACACATGGACGTACGTCCGCTCGCCACGAGCCATGGCGGTCAGCACGGCCCGCCGTACCTCGTCGGGATGGCCGGGGACGTACAGGGTCCAGCCGGGGCGGGCGGCGAACCTGGCGAGTTCCGACGGGACACCGAAGCCGACGAGGATTCTGGCGTCCGGGCGGGCCTCGTCACCTCCCGGGAGCGGCAGGGCGTCGGCGGCGGCGAGCAGCATCTCGGATTGCACGGAGTCCTCCTGAGTAAGAACCTGAGCACAGCGTTAGGAGTTCATTAAAAAAAGGGGGCCGACGTGGCCTTCCCACTGCTGCAGATCCCCCGGAATTCCCCCTTCCACGCCGAATTTCTCGACCTTTAACAAGCACGGGGAAATGTGGTTGTTTCTTTGCTCTGCCGAGACAGTGAGCTGGTGTTGACGCGTGTCAGGCCGTGCTTCTCTTGTCCGTGCTCAGCAAACGGTCGCACGAATCGGGAGGGAAACTCAGATGGGCGAGATTCCAGCGGACTGCACGGTTCGTCCCTATGTTCATCTCATCGCCGGGCCGACAGGGGCGGGAAAGAGTGCCGTCGCCAACGACCTGGCCCGGGTCACCGGGGCGCCGGTCGTCGTCGCCGACCGGCTCCAGTGCTTCACGGACCTGGCCACCACGAGCGCCCGGGCGGGTGCGCAGGCCCCGGGTGTGCGGCGGTACTGGCTCGCGGACCGGACCGTCGCCGACGGCGACCTGGACGCCGCCGCAGCCGCGGACTCCCTGTTCGGACTGGTCGAACGGCTGGGCTCCCGGCATCCGTTCGTGATCGTCGAAGGCGGTTCGATCTCGCTGCTGAAGGTGCTGGCCGCACGGTGCGCCGCGCTGCCCTGGCAGCTGTCGGTACGGGTGCTGCCGCTGCCCGCGTACGGCGACTACATCGAGGCGCTCACCTGCCGGGCACGGACGATGCTCGCTCCGCCCACCCCCGAGCGCAGCCTCCTGGAGGAGCTGGCGGTGCTCTGGGCCGACCCCCGGCACCGGCGTTTCGCGGCATCCGTCAACGGTTTCGAAGCCGTTTTGGAATGCTGCGCGAAATATTCACTGAATGTAGGGACCATCCACAAACAGGCGCCACCCGATCCGATACGGTCCCAGATGGCTTCCCTGATCGCCCTTCGGCACGCGGAACACGGCATTCTGCAGAGTCGCGTGTTCACCGAAACTTTCGGAAGTCGCCTACCTGAACAGATCCTCGATCCGAGCGTGCTGGGGCGTGCCGCGTGAAGGGAACGACGGACATCGATTCCGGGCCGGATCACCTCGTTCCGTTCCCTGACTCCGCCGCCTGCGACATGGTCCGGGCCGCCGACGACTTCGGTCATATCGTCGGTACGCGACCGCTCGGCGTGCTCACCCCCGCGTCCGTGGCCGAGCTGCGGGGATTCGTCACGTCGGCCGCCGCGCACGGTCTGCCGGTCGCCGCCCGGGGCGGCGGGTACTCCGTCTACGGCCAGGGGCAGGCCGAGGGCGGGTACGTCGTCGACCTGAGCGCTCTCGACGAGGTGCGCTGCGCGCCCGCCGCACGGACGCTCACCGCCGGAGCGGGCGCCCGCTGGAGCGAGGTGGTCCGGGCCGCCCTCGCGGAGGGACTCTCCCCGCCCGTGCTCCCCGACCACCTCGGCGGCAGTGTCGGCGGGCTGCTGAGCACCGGGGGGCTGGGCGGTTCCAGTCACCGGCACGGTCTGGTCGCCGACCACGTGCGGGAGCTGGACGTGGTGACGGGCGCCGGCGCGGAGGTGACCTGCTCGCGCGAGCGCCACCCGGACCTGTTCGACGCGGTGGTGGCGGGCCTCGGCCAGTGCGCGCTGATCGTGCGCGCCACGCTCGACCTGGTGCCCGCGCCCACCCTCGTGCGCCGCTTCCGCCTCTACCACCACTCCCCCGGCACGTTCTTCGCCGACCAGCGCGCACTGGCCCGCGACGACCGCTTCAGCCATGTGTGCGGCCAGGCGCGCCCCGCGCTCGGTGGCGCATGGGACTACATGATCGAGGCCGTGGCCCCGTGCGCCGGCCGACTGCCCTGTGACGACACCCTGCTGACCGGCGGCCTGGGGCACGACCGGGAAACGGAGGAGATCGAGAACCTCTCCTACGAGGAGTTCCTGCGGCGCATAGACCGCGACGAGCGGATCCTGCGCACCACCGGCGAGTGGCAGCGCCCCCATCCCTGGCTGACGCTGCTCCTCCCGGAGGAGGCTGCTCCCTCCTTCGTACCGACGGTGCTTGCCGACCACGCGCAGCGCGGCCTGCGCGCCTGCGGAGCGGTCCAGCTGCGTCCGCTCACCTCCCGGACCCTGCGCGCCCCGCTGCTGCGCAGGCCGCCCGGTGAACTCCTGTGCCTGCTCTCCCTGATGCGCACGGCACCGCCGGGCGCCCCCGAGAACGTACGGGAGGCGGTCGCCGCCAACCGGGCACTGTACGAGCGGGCGCGTGCGCTCGGTGGTGTCCTGCACCCGACCAGCGCGCTGCCGATGACCTCCGGGGACTGGCGGGCGCACTTCGGCCCCGTCTGGGAGACCCTGGCCCGCGCGAAGGACCGCTACGACCCGCGTTCCGTCCTGACCCGGGGGTACGGGCTGTGGCCATGACCGCCGTCACCGTCTTCTGCGGCGCCTCCCCCGGGCACCGCCCCGGCCACCGGGAGACCGCCGCCGCACTGGGCCGCGCCCTCGCGAAGGCGGGCCTGCGGCTCGTCTACGGCGGGGCCCGCACCGGCCTCATGGGCGCGCTCGCGGACGCCGCGCTGGACGCCGGCGGCCGGGTCACCGGTGTCGTACCGCGCCGGCTGCTGCCGTACGAGATCGCGCACACCGGACTCAGCGAGCTGGAGGTGGTCGCGGACATCCATGAACGCAAGGCGCGCATGGCGGAGTCGGGCGACGCGTTCGTGGCGTTGCCGGGCGGCCTCGGTACGGCGGAGGAACTGCTGGAGGTGCTCGCCTGGGCGCAGCTGCGCATCCATCACAAGCCGTGCCTGCTGCTCGACCCGTACGGCTTCTACCGTCCGCTGCTGGCCTTCCTGGAGCACGCGCGGGACGAGGGCTTTCTGCATCCCGGGGATCTTGAACGGATCGTGGTGTGCGAGTCGGCCGAGGAGGTGGTGGCTCAACTGACCCGTCCCGTGCGGCAGTCGGGCACTGGGACGGTTCCGGCGCGGGCAACTCCCCTAGGACGGAGCCCTGTCCGTGGCCGGACCGCCTTCCTGTTCTCGGGCGCCGGGTCCCAGCGTCCGGGGATGGGGCGTGAACTCCACGACGCCTTCCCGGTGTTCGCGGCGGCGCTGGAGGAGGTGTGCGCGGGCCTCGACCCCTGTCTGGACGTACCGCTGCTGGACGTGATGTTCGCGGAGGCCGGGACGCGCACAGCCGCACTGCTGGACCGGATCACGTTCGGAAATCCGGCGATCTTCGCGCTCCAGGTCGCGCAGTTCCGGCTGCTGGAGAGCTGGGGGGTACGCCCGGACGTGCTGTTCGGGTACTCGGCCGGGCGGATGGCCGCCGCCCATACCGCCGGAGTGTTCTCCCTGGCGGTCGCCTGCCGTGCGGTGGGCACGCTGTCCCGGCTGATGGGCGCGTTGCCGAAGGGGGGTGCGATGGCGGCGGTGGAGGCGTCTGTACAGGAGTTGCGCCTGGGGTCCGGAGTGGTGGTCGCGGCCGTCAACGGACCCCGGGCGGTCGTGGTCTCGGGCGACCGCGATGCGGTGGCGGCCGTACGGGAGGAGTGGGCGGAGCGCGGTCGGCGGACGGCGGCGCTGCGCACCGATGTCGCCGCGCACTCACCGCACTTCGACCCGTTCCTCGACGAGTACCGTCGCACCCTGGAAACGCTCGACCTGTGCGCACCCGCTGTGCCCCTCGTCTCCGACATCACGGCGAAATTGGTCGGCACCGAGGCGACGGCACCGGAGTTCTGGGTGCGGGAGCTGCGCGAGCCGGTGCGATTCGCGGACTCCGTGGCCCTGTTGCGGGGACGGGGTGACCACGTATATCGAACTCGGCCCGGGCGAGGTGCTGGCCGGTCTGCTGACGGCTGTCTGCCGGGCGGGGAGACGACACCCCTCGTCCTCACGACGGCCCGGGACTGGCGGGCGCTGCACGGAGAACACCCGGTAGAAGAACACACGGCAGAAGAGTTCACGGTGAAAGGGCCCTCCGCACACGGGGGATGACCGCCCCTCCGCTTCCCCGGCCGCCGACGTAGGGTGAATGTCCGCCGACCGCCGAGGAGCGCCGTGAGCATCGCAGAGCCGAACGCCGGTCCGCCCGCCTGGCGGCTGCTCCTCGGATACGTACGGCCGCACCGGTGGACCCTGTTCGCGGGCGCCCTGCTGTCGCTGGCCACCGGTGCCGCCGGGCTGGCGCTGCCGCTGGTGGCGCGGGGGCTCATCGACGACCTGTCCCACGACCGGACGATCACCGGGGCACTGGTGCTGATGTCGGCGCTGGTCGTCGCCAACGCGGCGCTGGGCGCGCTGGGTTCGTACGTCCTGCGGCGTACCGCCGAGTCGGTGGTGCTGGGGGCCCGGCGGGCGCTGTCCTCCTATCTGCTGCGGCTGCGGATACCGGCCGTGGACCGGACCGAGCCGGGCGATCTGATGGCCCGGGTCACCTCGGACACGACCCTGCTGCGCGAGGTCACCACCGACTCGCTCGTCGGTCTCGGCACCGGCGGTCTCACCCTGGTGGCGACGGTCGTGATGATGGGCCTGGTCGACCCGGTGCTGCTGGGCGTCACCCTCGCCGTGATCGCGGGGGCGGGGACCGTCCTGGGGGTGATCGTGCCGCGTATCAACAAGGCGAGCCGGCGGGCGCAGGACGCGGTCGGTGTCATGGGCGCCTCGCTGGAACGGGTGCTGGGCGCGCTGCGCACGATCAAGGCGTCCGGCGCCGAGCACCGCGAGGAGCAGCGGCTGCACGCGGCGGCCGAGGAGTCGTGGAAGCAGAGCGTCCGGGCCGCCAAGTGGGCGGCCGCGGCGGGCAACACGGCCGGCCTCGCGATGCAGATCGCCTTCATCACGGTGCTCGCGGTGGGCGGCGCGCGGGTGGCGACCGGGGCGGTCGAGGTCGGCACGCTGGTCGCGTTCCTCCTCTACGTCTTCTATCTGATGTCGCCGATCCAGCAGGTCGTCGGCGCGATCACGCAGTACCAGACGGGCGCCGCGGCCCTCACCCGTATCCAGGAGGCTCTCGCCCTGCCCTCCGAACCGTCGTCGGCCCGCCCCACTCGCCTCCCGGCCGGGGACGCCGAACCGGCTGCACTCGCCTTCGACGACGTCCGCTTCCGCTACGACGACGATCTCCCGTACGTCCATCACGGCGTGACGTTCGCCGTGCCGCCCCGGGGTATGACGGCCTTCGTCGGCCCCTCCGGCGCCGGCAAGACCACCGTGTTCTCTCTCATCGAACGGTTCTACGATCCCGAGTCCGGCGTCATCACCCTCGACGGCCGGGACGCCGGCGACTGGGAACTGGCCGAACTCCGGTCCGCCATCGGCTATGTCGAGCAGGACGCACCCGTGCTGTCGGGCTCGCTGCGCGACAACCTGCTGCTGGGAAACCCGGAGGCGGACGAGGAGGCGGTCACGCGGGTGGTGAAGACGACCCGGCTCGACGGTCTGGTGGACCGGCTGCCGCGCGGCCTCGACACCCTCGTCGGGCATCGGGGCACCAAGCTGTCGGGCGGCGAGCGTCAGCGGGTGGCCATCGCCCGCGCACTGCTGCGCCGCCCCCGGCTGCTCCTGCTCGACGAGGCGACCTCACAGCTGGACGCGGTGAACGAGGCGGCGCTGCGCGACACGGTCGCGGATGTCGCCCGTACGACGACTGTTCTCGTCGTCGCCCACCGGCTGTCGACGGTGACGATGGCGGACCGGATCGTGGTGATGGACGCGGGGCGCGTCCGCGCGGTCGGCACCCACCGCGAACTCGTCGCCGGGGATCCGCTGTACGCCGAGCTGGCGGCGACGCAGTTCCTGGCGACCACCGGCTGAGCACGCACAGTTCGTGAAACGCTCAACTCTCCAGCCTGCGCAGCCGTTCCGTGTCGCAGGTGCGCGGGCAGGTGGAACAGGCGTCGTCCGGGCGGATCGTGTAGTAGAGGCAGCAGCCGGAACGGGTGCGGGTCGGGTGGCGGCGCCCCGACGAGTCGGTGAGGTGGCGGAAGTCGGCGCCACCGGGGTACGGGGAGACGGCGGAGGGCAGCAGTTCGGTGGCCGCACGGACGGCGTCGTCCTCCCGGCCGAGCACCCTGCCCAGGTACCAGATCCCGGAGACCAGGTCGTCCGAGACAAGGCCCCACAGGGCGCGTGATCCCCGGCGGGCTATCGGGCCGAGCGCGGTGAGCAGCGGGGCCATGTGGTCGGCGACGGCCGAGCGCAACTCGGTACGGAGCGCCTCCTCGTGCGGGAGCACGGTGACTCCGGGGAGGTTCGCGGCGGGGTCTCCCGGGAGGCAGGACAGGGAGGAACCCGGTGTGATCTTGTACACGCCGGTGGAGAGGTCCAACCGGATGTCCTCGGGCCTGATGCGCGGCACGCGGCGCTCCAGGTACCAGACGCCACTCATCAGCAGGCCGACCGACCAGGCGTAGTCGTGCAGGGCGCGGGAGGCGGCGACGTGGGGGCGGGCCTTGTGCCCGTAGCGCTCCTGGATCCGCGCGGCCTCGGCCTCGACGAAGGAGTTCAGACTTTCCTGACTCGTCGTCAAATCAAGTCCGGTGAGCCCTACTTGATGGCCCGCCAGGGCGGGTTGCGTCACCTGCGCGGTGAGTGCGTCGCAGAGGTCGGCGAGGCGTCGGTAGGCGCCGCCGAGCACACGCGCGGCTGCGGCGGCCGGCGGGGTCTCCAGGGCGACGGTCATCGGTACTCCTGCGCGGCGAGGTTCGGATGGGGTTAGATAGGCAAGCCTTACCTTATCGACAAGATCGCAAGGTGGGTGACCGAAACACCCCCGCACCGACGATCAAGGCCACGAACAGGGACTATGGACGCCACAGCAGCTCCACAGCCGGTTGAAAAGTAAAGTATGCCTAACCTAAGCTCCGGCTCGTGACTGCGACCCGACCGGGTGCACCGACCGGTGCACCCTTCCGTGCCCTGAGGCACATCCCGATCCTTCTCACCGGCCTCGGAGCCCTGGCCCTGTGCGCGGCGCTGAGCCTCGCCCTCGGTGCGCGCTCGGTGCCCCTGTCGACGGTGACCGACGCGCTGTTCGGCCACGCCCAGGGGAGAGACGCGCTCGTGGTGACCGGGCTGCGGCTGCCGCGTACCGTCATCGGGCTCGCGGTCGGGGCGGCACTCGGGGTCGCCGGAGCGGTCGCCCAGGGCATCACCCGCAACCCGCTCGCCTCACCGACCACCCTCGGAATCAACGCGGGTGCCGGTTTCGCCGTGGTCGTCGCCATCTTCGCGCTGAAGCTGAGCGACCCGATCGAGTACGTGTGGTTCGCCTTCGCGGGCGCGGCGGGCGCAGCTCTCCTCGCCCAGGCGCTGGCCCGCCGGGCGGGCGACATCGACCCGGTTCGGCTCGCACTCGGCGGCACCGTCCTCCAACTCGTCCTCCTCTCCTGGACGTCGGCGGTCATGCTCCTGAACCAGCGCACCCTGGACGAGGCCCGCTTCTGGCTGGCGGGCTCGCTCTCCGGGCGCACCCTCGACACCCTCTGGCCGGTACTGCCCACGCTGTTGCTGGGCCTGCTGGTGGCGCTCGCGGTCTCGCCCGCCCTCAACGCCCTTGCCCTGGGCGACGATTCGGCGCAGGCGCTGGGCGTCCCGGTGGCCAGGATCCGTCTGGCGGGCGGTATCGCCGTCGTCCTGCTCGCCGGTTCGGCGGTGGCCGTCGCGGGCCCGATCGCGTTCATCGGCCTGGCGGCACCCCATCTCGTACGCCCTCTGCTGGGCGGCGACCACCGTCTCCTGGTTCCCGGGTGTCTGATCGCCGGGCCCCTGCTCCTGCTCTCGGCCGACGTACTGGGCCGGCTGGTCATCCGTCCCTCGGAACTGGAGGTCGGCATCGTGACCGCGTTCCTGGGCGCGCCCCTCCTGGCACTGCTGGCAAGGAAGGTGACCCGATGAACGCCGCCACGGCTGTCGCCCGTACGGCGCCGGGATCCCGCGTCCGGCCGAGTCGCCGTGTGCTGCTGTACGCCGGCTGCGGCATCGTCGCCGTCCTCGTGCTGCTCACCGTTGCCCTGACGACAGGTGAGATGGGGATTCCGGCTGGTACCGCGCTACGGGCGCTGGTCGGACTCGGGGACTCCGGGGACGTGCTGGTGGTCCAGCAGTTCCGGGCACCGCGGGCCTTCGCCGCCCTCGTCGCGGGGGCCGGGCTCGGTGTCGCCGGGTGTGTGCTGCAGCGGCTGTTCCGCAATCCGCTGGCCTCGCCCGACGTCATGGGCGTGACCGGCGGCGCGTCGCTCGGCGCGGTCTCGCTCATCGCGGCCGGCGCCTCACAGACCCTGATCCCCGTGGGCGCGCTGGCCGGCGGGCTGCTCTCCGCCCTGCTGCTCGGCGTGTTCGCCTGGCGCTCGGGGGTCGCGGTGACCCGGCTGGTGCTGACCGGGCTCGCCGTGCAGGCGGGGCTCGCCGCCGCCGTGAACCTGCTGATCGTGCGCTTCCCGGCCGAGCTGGCCGGCTCCGCGCTCCAGTGGACCACCGGTTCGGTGTACGGGCGGACGTGGACGGAGGTGTGGGGAGCGGGCGGCGCCATGGTGGCCGCGCTCGCCGTCACCCTCGTACTGCACCGGAGGCTCGCCGTGCTGGACCTCGGGGACGACTCGGCGGGCTCTCTCGGACTGGGCACCTCCGCCGCCCGGCTCCAACTCCTTTTCTTCGCCGTCGCGTTGGCGTCTCTGGCCGCGGCCCTTGCCGGCCCGGTGACGTTCGTCGCCCTCGCCGTCCCACACATCGTCCGCTTCCTCACCGGCCCGCCGACCGCCGTCTCCCTGGCGCTTGCCGGTCTCACCGGGGCCGTACTGCTGCTCGCCTCCGACCTGGTGGTCCAGCATCTGCTGCCCGTCGAGGGACTGCCCGTCGGGGCGGTCACCGCCACCCTCGGCGCGCCCTGGCTGCTGGTGCTGATGTTCCGTCAGAGCAAGCCCGTTCACAGGAGTCACGCATGAACGCCCGGCCGGACACCACCAACCAGCTGCGCACCCGGGCTCTCGATCTGCGCTACGGCGACCGCCTCGTCGTCGGCGGGCTCGACCTGACCCTCCCGGGCGGGGCCGTCACCGCCATCGTCGGCCCCAACGCCTGCGGGAAATCAACCCTGTTGAGGGGACTGAGCCGACTGCTGGCACCCGCCGCCGGTACCGTCACCCTCGACGGCTCCGACATCCACCGGATGTCCGCGAAGGCACTGGCCCTGCGGATGGGACTGCTGCCGCAACAGCCGGTCACCCCGGAGGCGATCACCGTCGAGGCGCTCGTCCGGCTCGGCCGGTATCCGCACCAGCGCCTGCTGGCCCCCTGGTCGACGGCCGACCAGCGAGCGGTCGACGAAGCCCTGGACCGCACCGGCACGACCGCGCTGCGCGACCAGCCCGTCGACCGGCTCTCCGGCGGTCAGCGTCAACGCGCCTGGATCGCCCTGGCGTTGGCGCAGGACACCGAGCTGCTCCTGCTCGACGAACCGACCACCTTCCTCGACCTGCGGCACCAGCTCGACGTACTCGACCTGGTCGCCGCACTGCACGCCGAGGCGGGCCGCACCGTGGTGATGGTGCTGCACGACCTCGGACAGGCCGCCCGTTACGCGGACCACATGGTGGTCCTCAAGGACGGCCGTCTCGCCGCCGCCGGCCCACCCGCCGACGTGCTCGACGCGGAGCTCGTCAGGTCCGTGTTCGACGTGGACTGCCGGGTCATACCCGACCCGGAGACCGGCACCCCGCTGGTCATCCCCAAGGGCAGCGCGGTGCGGCACTCCGCCGCGACCGCCTGACCCACCCGTACCGCCGCAATCGACAGAAAGACCAACCCCCCTCATGCGCAACACCCGTTCACTGCCCGGAATGAGCCGTTTCGGCCGCCTTGGGCGTCTCCTGGCTCTGCTTCTCGCCGTCGTACTCGGCTCCGCCGTGCTCGCCGCCTGCGGCAGCGGCGACGCTGACGACAAGGGCGCCGAGGGCACGGACACGGCCGCCAACGCGGCCGCCGACACCGCCGGCTTCCCCCGCACCCTCAAGACCGTCATGGGCGACGTGAAGATCCCCGCCAAGCCGAAGCGGGTCGTCGTGCTCGACACCGGCGAGCTGGACGACGTCACCCTCCTCGGCATCGACCCGGTCGGCGCGGTCGCCCCGCACTTCAAGTCCGAGGGCGGCTTCCCGACGTACCTGAAGGGCGAGTTGAGCGACACGAAGGACGTCGGTCCGCTCCTGGAGCCGAACCTCGAACTGATCGCCTCCCTCAAGCCCGACCTGATTCTCTCCTCGAAGGTCCGCCACGAGGCGGTCTACAGCAAGCTCAGCGCCATCGCGCCGACCGTCTTCACGGAGACCACCGGCGGTGTCTGGAAGCAGAACCTGAAGGTGCACGCCGAGGCCCTGGGCCTGGAGACCGAGGCCGCGGCCAAGCTCAAGGAGTACGAGACGCAGGCCAAGGCGCTCGGTGAGGCCATCAGGGCGAAGGACAAGGGCACCATGCCGACCGCGTCCGTGGTCCGCTTCATCGCCGGTCCGACCCGTCTCTACCAGTCCAACTCCTACAGCGGTGTCGTCCTCGGCGACATCGGCCTGGTCCGCCCGAAGTCGCAGGTCTCCGCCGACCCCGAGGTCACGATGAAGGACGTCAGCCCGGAGCAGATCGACCAGGCCGACGCCGACCTGATCTTCGTCACCGCCGCCGACACCGAGGACAAGACGCAGAAGCAGCAGGTCGTCACCAACCCGGTCTGGAAGAGCCTGCCCGCCGTCAAGAACGGCAAGGTCTTCGAGGTCCCGGACGAGATCTGGATGTCCGGCATCGGCGTCCAGGCCGCCGAGCAGATGCTCGTCGACGTGGCCAGGGCCACCGGTGTGGAACTGCCGAAGAAGTAACTCCCGCCGTACGGGGGCGGGGCGCGCCCTTCTGCACGCGCCCCGCTCCTGGGCCCGCCGACCCGGGCCACAACCCCCCACCCGCTAGCGGAAGTTGTTCCACACGCCATGCGTCTGTACCTGCTCGCCCTCAACCCCACCGACTCCGTCACCGAGGGCTTTCTGCCCTCCGCCTCCCAACTCGGCCTCGATGTCACCGTCCTCACCGACCAGCCCGACGCCCACCGGTCCGTGTACCCGGACGTCGAGATCCTGGAGTGCGACGTCCGTGACTTCCGGGCCGTCGTCACCCGGATCTCCACGCATCACCGGCCCGACGCCGTCTTCAGCAACAGCGACCACCTCCAGACCCAGGCCGCCCTGGCCGCCGACTACTTCCGGCTGCCCGGCAAGGACTGGCGGGCCGCGCTCGCCTGCAAGGACAAGGCCGAGATGCGGCGCCGCCTCGCCGCCGTGGGCGTGGACACCGTGTGGTCCGCCGAGCTGACGGAGACCACTCCCGTCGGGGCTGTCGCCCTGGCCGCGCCGTACCCCTGTGTTCTCAAGCCGCGCGAGGGTGTGGCAAGCGAGGACGTCGTCCTCGTCGACAGCGTCGAGGAGCTGGCGAGCCGCGCAGAGGAGATCTTCGCGCGGCGGCCGGGGACGGTCCTGGTCGTCGAGGAGTACCTGCCCGGGGAGCTGTACACCCTGGAGACGCTCGGCGACGGCAGCCTCCGGCACGTACTGGGCGGTTTCCACACCGAGTTGTCGGCGCCGCCCTACTTCATCGAGGAGCGGCTCGTCCTCGTCCAGGCCCACCCCGAGCCGGTCGTCGCGCAGATACTGGCGCAACTCGACGCGCTGGGCGTCGGGTTCGGCGCCTGTCACACCGAGTTCGTGGTACACGAGGGGCGCGCCCGCATCATCGAGGTCAACTACCGTGCCATCGGCGACCAGGTGGACCTGCTGCTGGCCCGGCTCCTGGAGATCCCGCTCTTCGAGCACATCCTGCGCACCCACCTGGGCGAGCCACTCCCGGCCGACCTGAGCATCCGTCAGGGCGGCGCGGCCCGTCTGGAGTACCCGTGCGCCGACCGCGCGGGCACCCTGACCTCGGCTCCCCCGGCCACCGAACTGCACGTGGACGGCGTACATCTGACATATCGTCCGCTGCGCGCGGTGGGCGAGCGGCACGAGCTGTACCGCACCAACCGCGACTACGTGGGCGTCCTGCGGGCCACCGGCACCGATCAGCCGACGGTCGACCGGGTGTCGGCGGAGTTCCTGGCGGCCCGGCGCTGGGAGGTCCAGCCGTGACCGCCACCCCTTCCCTCCCCCTGACGACCGACGCGGCCGAGGCCGAACTACTCACCCGCGTCCTCAGCGCACTGCTCCGCGAGGACGTGGTCGGTCTGCGCACCCTCGGTACGCTCACGCACCGCCCGGACGGCAGCTGGCTGCGCCTGACGACCGGCGACGGCGACGCCCTGCTGCTGCCGCTCACCGAGGACGGCTTCCAGTGCGTGTACGCCGCCCGGCTGCCGCTGCTCGTGCGCGAGTCGGACGGCGCCGAGCTGACCTCGTACGGCACCGTGCTCGCCGCACTGCGCGAACTGGCCGATCCCGTGGACCGTGACGGCTTCGACGCCTTCACCGAGGAGTGCCGGCAGACCCTGGCCACCCTGCGGCTGCACGACGCCACACGCGACGAGACCGACAAGCGACTGACGGACCGTCATGGAGCCGACCCGGCAGGCTGGACGGGCCTGACGTCCTCCCTGGCGTACGACACCCTCGCCGCCCGTGTCGACCATCCCGTGTATCCGACCGCGCGCGGCCGAGCCGGGCTCACGGAGGAGCAACTGCGGTCGTACGCACCGGAGTTCCACCCCCGTTTCGCGCTGCGCTGGCTCGCCGTACCCCGGGACGCGGTGACCCTCGCGGGTACGCTGCCGAAGGTCTGGCCGACGCCCGCGATGCTCGGCATGGCGGATCTGCGGGACACGCATCTCGCCCTGCCCGTGCACCCGTTGACCGTCGGTGCCCCGCTGGCCGAGGCGCTGCGCGTCACCGGCCTCACGGGACACGCCCGGCTCGCCGACCACGGGTACCTCGAAGTGGTTCCGACGCTGTCGACGCGTACCGTCGCGGTGGCCGCCGACCCCACCCTGCATCTGAAACTCCCCCTCGCCACAGCCACGTTGGGGCTGCGCAACCGGCGCTCCATCAAGCCGGGCACGCTCGTCGACGGCGCCGCCGGGCAGCGGCTTATCGAGCGGGTCGTCGCACGCGAGCCCCGCTTCCGGGACACCGTCCTGCACGCCGACGAGACGACGTACGCACACGCCGGACACGAACTGCTCGCCGTCCTGTGCCGCCGCTACCCGGCCGGCCTCGACGACACGGCCGTCGTCCCGCTGGCCGCGCTGCTCGCCGAGGCACCCGGCGGACGGCTGGTCGTCGACCATCTCGCCGACCGCTTCCACGACGGCGACCCGCTCGCCCTGCTGGACGCCTGCCTCACCCTCCTCTTCGACTGGCAGACCACCCTCTTCGGGCACGGCATCGCCCTGGAGTCGCACCAGCAGAACGTCTCGCTGCTCCTGGGGCCCGAACCCGGCAGGGTGCGGCTGCTGTTCAAGGACAACGACGGCCCGCGCATCAACACCACCCGGCTCGCCGCCGTCCTGCCGGGGCCGTGGGGCTTCGACGACGAGCGGACCTACGGCACCGAGGACGAGCCGGTCGCCGACGTGTTCACCACCATCACCGTCCATCTGTGCGCGGGCGCCTACGCGTTCGGGCTCGCCCGGCACGGCCGCGCTCCGCTGCCCACGCTGCTGAGGCTGGTCCGTGACCGGCTCGGCGAGGCGGTCGACCGGCTCGGCGGCGATCCGGGCGCCGTACTGCGCACCCGGATCCTGGACGCGCCGCAGCTGCCCGTGAAGGCGATGGTCAGCGCCGGAACCCTGCTCAGCAAGGAGCGTTCGGGCGCAGCCGACATCAACAAGCACTACACCACCGGCCCCAACTACCTTCTCCACGCGGGAGAAGAGACCGGATCCCACTCCGGGGACGCCGGATGAGCGCCGAGGCATGGCGCCTGCCGCGACGGCGCTCCTCGTTCGGCCGCAGTCATGTGCACGCGGTGGCCGGCTGCTACTTCGTCGCCTCCTTCGCCGCTCTCGGTCTGCCCCCGTATCTCACCCAGATCCTCCCGGAGCTCGGCGACCGCTCCGCGCGCTGGGCCGGGGTGCTCTACGTGGTCCCGACGGTGTTCGGCGCGCTCGGCGCCCCCTTCTGGGGCAAGCTCGCCGACCGCTTCGGCCGCAAACGCCTGCTGCTGCGCGCCCAGTTGGGCCTCGCCGTCGCCTTTCTGCTCGCCGGCTGGGCCGACTCGCTGGCCACGTTCACGGCCGCGCTGATCCTCCAGGGCATCCTCGGCGGCACCTTCGCCGCGTCCAACGGCTATCTGGGCGCCGCGCTGGAGGGCCCCGCCCTGTCGAGGGCGCTCACCCTGATGCAGGGCAGCGCCCGGGCCGCCCTGGTCGTCGCACCGATCGTCGTCGGCTCACTGTCGGGCTGGCTGTCACCGCACCGCCAGTACGCGCTGCTGGCCGTACTCCCGCTGACCGCCGCCCTGTTCCTCGCCGCGCTCCCCGAACCGAGCGAGGAACAGGCCGCGGAGCCCATACCCGAGACCGCCGCGCCCGCGTCGGCGCCGGTGGTCTCCCTGCGCACCCTGTACGCCCTGGAGTTCGCGTTCGTGTTCTCCACCGTGATCTCCTTCCCCTACCTGATCTCCCTGGTCGAGGACCAACTGCCGGGCACGTCGGCAACGTTGTCCGGTGTTCTCTTCGCTCTCCCCCACCTGGTCTATCTGGTGTCGGCGCTGGCCGTGCACTCGGCGGTCCGGGACCGGCCCAGGTCCGGGATCGTCCTCGGGTTCGCCTGTATCGCGCTCGGTCTGGCCGGCCACGGCGTCGCCGATTCGCTGACCGAGCTGATCGCCGTACGGCTGGTCCTCGGGGTGGGGCTCACGCTCGGCCTGGTGTCCCTGTCCGTGCTGGCCGCCGACTGCGCCAAGGGCCGTGCGCCCGGCGGGATGTTCGGGTCGCTGGAGTTCTTCTCCAAGGCCGGCGCCGTCGTCGCCGGCCTCGCCGCGGCGGCGGGCAGCGCCCGTTTCGGCCCGGCCGCGCCGGTACTGACCGGCGGCGCAGCCGCCGCCGTCACCGTGTTCGCCTCCCTCTTTCTTCTCAACCCCCGCTCGCCCCACGCCCGTTGGAGCCGCTGATGCCCTCGCTGACCGACTCACCCGACGCCACCACCGCCCCCGCCGGCCTCCCCACCGCCGACGACGTGGTGACCCACACCCTCCTCAACTGCCTGCTGCGCGAGGTGTCGGGCCCGGAACGCCAGACCGTCGTCGACGACGGCCACCTGCTGCTCCGCCTGCCCCGCCGCGGCGTTCTCCTCCGGGTCGGCCTGCGCCGTACGTCGCTCCTGGGCGCCCACCGCTTCGCCGGCCCGGTGAGCGAGCAGGCCGGCGACGGCTGGGCGGAGGTGAGCTGGCTGCGCCTCGCCCAGTACACGCGCGACGAGCTGTCCCTGCGGACCGGGGAACGCAACGACGAGTTCCTGGAGCAGATCACCTCCAGCCACCAGGCCGTCTCGGCCGCCCTGGCCGGCGAGCACCCCACCGGACCGGCGGACGGCCATCTCGCCGCCTACCTCGCCTCCGAGCAGTCCCTGCTCTTCGGGCACCGCTTCCACCCCACCCCCAAGGCCCGCACCGGCGACCCGCGCGCCTGGGCGGCGTACGCGCCGGAGACCGGGGCCGTCTTCCCGCTGCGGCATCTCGCCGTGCGCGCCGACCTGATCGCCGAGGAGAACGCCGCCCCCTGGGCCGTCGCCGCGCTGGACGGTCAGCGCACGGACGTCCCCGACGGCTACCGGCTGCTGCCCACACACCCCTGGCAGTACGACACCCTGCGCGAACACCCGCTGCTGCGGGCCGCGTTGGAGAGCGGCGACATCCTGGACCTCGGCCCCGGCGGCCGCCCCTTCGCCGCCACGGCGTCCGTGCGCACCCTGTACGACGGCGAGACGTTCCTCAAGTTCAGCCTGAATGTGCGGATCACCAACTGCCTCCGCAAGAACAGCAGTTACGAACTGTCCGGCGCCGTCGCCCTCACCCGCGCCCTCGACCCGGCCCTGACCGACCTGGCGACACGCTTCCCCGGCAGCGCGGTGCTCCGCGAGCCCGCCTACCGCACGCTCGCCCTGCCCGGGCCCGACGGCACCCCGGACCGTGAACTCTTCGAGGGCTTCGGCGTGATCGTCCGCGAGGGCCTGCCCCGACGCCTCGCACCGGGGGCAACTCCCCTGCTCGCGGCGGCCGTTGCCGACGAGTACCCGTCAAGCGCAGCGCATGTCTCCCGGCTGCTCACCGACACGGCCCCGGAGACAGCCCTCGACTGGTGGACGGCCTATCTCGACCTGCTCGTCCCCCCTGTTCTGGCCGCCTACTTCGACCACGGGCTGGTCCTGGAACCGCACCTCCAGAACGTGCTGATCTGCGTGGACGGCGACGGCCACCCCGTCCAGGTGCTCTTCCGGGACCTGGAGGGCACCAAGCTGGTTCCCGAGCACCACGGGGACACCCTCGCCGCCGTACCGGCCGAGGTCGCCGGCCCGATGACGTACGACGCGCAGCGCGGCTGGGACCGGGTCGTCTACTGCCTGCTCGTCAACCACATCGCCGAACTCCTCGCCGCCCTGGCCGACCTGCACCCGGAAGCCGAGGCCGCTCTGTGGGGGCGGGTGCGCGACACGCTCCGGTCCTACGCGGAGCGTTCCGGCTGCCCGCCCCGGCTCGCCGCACTGCTCGCCGGGGTTCCGCTGCCCGCGAAGGCCAATCTGCTCACCCGTTGGGAACGGAAGGCGGACCGCGAGGCAGGATACGTACGGCTGCCGTCCCCGCTCGCCGAGGACATCCTGCGCGACACCACCCGGAGCACCCGATGACCCTCGCCGTGCGCGACCACGCACTGTCCCTGTCCACCGCCGAACTGCCCGCGTACGTCTACGACTTGGCGGAACTGCGCGCTCACGCGGTGATGGTCCGGGAGTCGCTGCCCGAGCGGGTCGAGCTGTACTACGCGGCCAAGGCCAATCCGGAGCCGGAGATCCTGGCCGCGCTGTCGCCGTTCGTCGACGGTTACGAGGTCTCCTCGGGCGGTGAACTCGCCCATGTAGCGGGCGCGGTGCCGGGCCGGCCGCTGGCGTTCGGCGGCCCCGGCAAGACACCGGACGAGGTGCTGACCGCGCTGAAGCTGGGCGTCGACCGCTTCCACGTCGAGAGTGAGCACGAGCTGCGTATGCTCGCCGAGTTGACGCGGCAGGTCGGGCCCGAGCGCCGGGTGGCGGTGCTGGTGCGCGTCAACATCCCGGTGACCGACGGCTCGTTGGCGGGCAGCTCGCTGACGATGGGCGGCCGGCCTACGCCCTTCGGGCTCGACCCGGCCGGGGCCGCGCCGGTGTTCCGGGCGTTGACCGACGGGACGTATCCGCAGCTCGAACTGCGCGGTGTACACGCCCACTTGGCGAGCGGACTCGACGCCCGGGAGCAGCTGGCGGTGGCCGAGTCGGTGGTCACCTGGGCGGCGGGGCTCGGGGTGTGCATGACCGAGGTGAACGTCGGTGGCGGGATGGCCGTGGACTACGCCGCACCGGGCCGGCGTTTCGACTGGGCGACGTTCGGCAGGGGCCTGGCCTGGCTGACCGAGGCGTACCCGGAACTGACCCTGCGTATCGAACCCGGCCGGGCGCTGACCGCGTACTGCGGCTGGTACGCGACGGAGGTGCTGGATGTGAAGCGGAGCCACGGCGAGGAGTTCGCGGTCGTCCGGGGCGGCACCCACCATCTGCGCACCCCAGCGACTAAGGGCCACGACCAGCCGTGCACGGTGCTGCCGGTGGACGCCTGGCCGCATCCCTGGCCGCGCCCGGCGGCCGAGGAGTCGCGGGTCACGCTGGCCGGCCAGCTGTGCACACCGAAGGACGTACTGGCCCGGCAGGTCCCGGCGCCGGGGCTGCGGGCCGGTGACCGGGTGCTGTTCTCGATGGCGGGCGCCTACGCGTGGAACATCTCCCACCACGACTTCCTGATGCACCCGAGGCCCGGCTTCCACTTCCTGGACGCCGGGCCGGGGAAGGCGACCGGGCCGGAATAGTTCGCGCGTACGACACGCGTGTGG
>NZ_AEJB01000022.1 GCF_000331005.1 Streptomyces turgidiscabies Car8 | reverse complement strand
GACCTTGTCGGTCGACACCTCCAGCAACGGCTCGTCGGCCTCGACGCGCTCGCCCTCGGCCTTCAGCCACCGGGTGACAGTGCCCTCGGTGACGCTCTCACCGAGCGCCGGAAGGGTTACGGAAACCGCCATGGTTTCGGTTGCTCCTTACGAAATTGCGGAAGTCTGTGTCGTCGTCCGTCGACCGAGGGTCAGTCGTGGGCGTGCAGCGGCTTGCCGGCCAGGGCCAGGTGGGCCTCGCCGAGCGCCTCGCTCTGCGTCGGGTGGGCGTGGATGAGCTGCGCGACCTCGGAGGGCAGCGCCTCCCAGTTGTAGATCAGCTGGGCTTCGCCGACCTGCTCGCCCATGCGGTCGCCGACCATGTGGACGCCTACCACGGCACCGTCCTTGACCTGGACGAGCTTGATCTCGCCCGCGGTCTTGAGGATCTTGCTCTTGCCGTTGCCCGCGAGGCTGTACTTCAGAGCGACGACCTTGTCCGCACCGTAGATCTCCTTGGCCTTGGCCTCGGTGATGCCCACGGAGGCGACCTCGGGGTGGCAGTACGTCACCCGGGGCACGCCGTCGTAGTCGATCGGCACGGCCTTCAGACCGGCCAGACGCTCCGCCACCAGGATGCCCTCGGCGAAGCCGACGTGCGCGAGCTGGAGCGTCGGGACCAGGTCACCGACGGCCGAGACGGTCGGCACGTTCGTCCGCATGTACTCGTCGACCAGGACGTAGCCGCGGTCCATCGCGACTCCCTGCTCCTCGTAGCCGAGGCCTGCCGACACCGGGCCGCGGCCCACGGCGACGAGCAGCACCTCGGCCTCGAACTCCTTGCCGTCGGCAAGGGTGACCTTGACACCGTTCGCGGTGTACTCGGCCTTCGAGAAGAAGGTGCCCAGGTTGAACTTGATGCCGCGCTTGCGGAACGCGCGCTCAAGAAGCTTGGAGGAGTTCTCGTCCTCGAGGGGAGCCAGGTGCTTCAGGCCCTCGATGATCGTGACGTCCGTGCCGAAGGACTTCCACGCGGACGCGAACTCGACGCCGATGACACCGCCGCCGAGAACGATCGCCGACTCGGGCACCCGGTCCAGGACGAGGGCGTGGTCCGAGGAGATGATCCGGTTGCCGTCGATCTCCAGGCCCGGCAGCGACTTCGGCACGGAGCCGGTCGCCAGCAGGACGTGGCGGCCCTGGATCCGCTGCCCGTTCACGTCGACGGAGGTGGGGGAGGAGAGCCGCCCCTCACCCTCGATGTAGGTGACCTTCCGAGAGGCGACAAGCCCCTGGAGTCCCTTGTACAGGCCGGCGATGACGTCGTCCTTGTACTTGTGGACCGCGGGGACGTCGATGCCCTCGAAGGTGGCCTTGACGCCGAACTGCTCGCTCTCGCGGGCCTGGTCGGCGATCTCGCCCGCGTGCAGCAGGGCCTTGGTGGGGATGCATCCCCGGTGCAGGCAGGTGCCGCCGACCTTGTCCTTCTCGATCAGGGCGACGTCAAGCCCCAGCTGGGCCCCGCGCAGCGCCGCGGCGTAACCGCCACTGCCACCGCCGAGGATCACTAGGTCGAAAACGGTGCTGGCGTCGTTCGCCACGTCACGTCCTCCATGCATTGCGCCGTACGCCGGTCGTCAGTGACCGGGCGGCGGCTGGTGTCCGGCCGCTCTTTCTTCGGCCCTGTGGTGGGGGCCCTATCCTGCCGAGCCCATCTTCGCACTTGTCGGACGCGGACGAGACGCCGGGCCGGTGTGAGAGACGCCCCACACTTGTTGGAGAGCAGTGAGGAGACCGGCCTAAGGGGCGCGGGGAACTGCGCGACAAGCCACAGCGGACCCGCACTCGCCGTACGACGCACATGACCGAGTCGGTAGGCGCAACGGGACCCCGGACTACCCGCCCACGGGGTCCCGCCGCTCAAAGCCCCTTAGAACACCCTCAGCCGAGATCGCCGGCAGCGGTCAGCTCGGCCAGCCGCACCAACGTACGGACCGCGGTCCCGGTCCCACCCTTGGGCGTGTACCCGAAGGGACCCCCCTCGTTGAACGCGGGCCCCGCGATGTCCAGGTGCGCCCAGGTGATCCCCTCACCCACGAACTCCCGCAGGAACAGCCCCGCGACCAGCCCGCCGCCGTACCGCTCGCCCATGTTCGCGATGTCGGCCGTGGGGGACTCCATCCCCTTCTTCAGGTGGTCCGGCAGCGGCATCGGCCACGCCGGCTCCCCGACCTCCTCGGCGGCCTCGTACACCGCGGAACGGAACGCGTCGTCGTTCGCCATGATCCCGTACGTCCGGTTGCCCAGCGCCAGCATCATCGCGCCGGTCAGCGTCGCCACGTCGACGATCGCGTCCGGCTTCTCCGCCGAGGCGGCCCACAGGGCGTCGGCGAGGACGAGGCGGCCCTCGGCGTCGGTGTTGAGGACCTCGACGGTCTTGCCGCTGTACATGCGCAGCACGTCACCGGGGCGGGTGGCGGAGCCGGACGGCATGTTCTCGGCGAGCGCCAGCCAGCCGGTGACGTTGACCTGGAGGCCGAGCCGCGCGGCGGCGACGACCGCGGCGAAGACCGCCGCCGCACCGCTCATGTCGCACTTCATCGTCTCGTTGTGCCCGGCGGGCTTGAGCGAGATGCCGCCCGAGTCGTAGGTGATGCCCTTGCCGACGAAGGCGAGGTGCTTGCTCGCCGCTTCGTGCGTGTACGTCAGCTTCACCAGCCGGGGCCCGGCGGCGGAGCCGATGCCGACGCCGAGGATGCCGCCGTAGCCGCCCTCCTCCAGTGCCTCCTCGTCGAGCACCCGCACCTTGATGCCGTGCTCCTCGGCCGCGGCCTGCGCGACGGCGGCGAAGGCCTCGGGGTTGAGGTCGTTCGGCGGGGTGTTGATCAGGTCGCGGGCGCGGTTGAGCTCCTCGGAGACGGCGGTGGCGCGCGCGACGGCCGCCTTGAACGCGGCGTCCCGGGGCTTGCCGCCGAGCAGGGTGATCTCGGCGAGCGGCGCCTTGCCGTTCTTCGCGTCCCTGCCGTTCCGGCCGATCTCCTTGTACGCGTCGAAGGAGTACGCGCCGAGCAGCGCGCCCTCGCCGATCGCGCCGGCGTCGGCGGCGTCCTCGATCGGCAGGGCGAAGGCGGCCTTCTTGGCACCGGCGAGGGTGCGGGCGGCCACACCGGCGGCCCGGCGCAGCGACTCGGCGCCGAAGGTCTCGTCCTTCTCGGGCAGTGCGCCGAGGCCCACGGCCACGACGACGGGTGCCTTGAAGCCGGCCGGGGCGGGCAGCTTGGTCACCTCGCCCTCGGCACCGGAGGCGCCGAGGGTCCCCAGGACGTCGGCGAGCTTGCCGTCGTACGCCTTGTCCACGGCCTCGGCGCCCGGTGCGACGACCGGGCCCTTGCCGCTCTTGGCGACACCGACGACGATCGCGTCGGCCCGAAGGCCGGGCGCCGCAGCGGTGCTGAGAGTGAGAGCAGTCACGGTGGTGATTTCTCGCTTCCGTCTGAAAAGTCCGTCTGAAGAGACTCTGTGGCCGAGTGGAATGGGTCGACCAGGCCCGACAAGCGACCCTAAATCCGGCCCTGGGGGGCGGTCGGCGCCGGGGGTGGTACACCCGGCACGAGACTACGCTCGGCGGCCGGTTTCGCTCATTCCTGCGAGCGTTCACCTGAGTCGCTGGGTCGCCGAGTCTCCAAGTGGCTCTCAGCGCAACGACAGCACGACCAGTGCGGCCGTCGCGGACGTTTCCGCGAGGGCGCCGAAGACATCGCCGGTGACCCCGCCGAAACGGCGTGTGCAGCGCAGCAGGAGGCGTTCGGCGGCGGCGCAGCCCGCGATGACCGCGAAGGCGGTACGGACGATGTCGAACGCTCCGAAGAACGCGCCCAGGCCGGCCGCCGCGATCGTCACCAGGATGGCCACCAGCAGCGCGGAGCGCACCGGTACCGTTCCCGCCACCGCCGCTCCCAGCCCCTCGGGCCGGGCGGGCGGCACGCCGTCACGGGCGGCCAGGGTGAGGGCCAGCCGGGCGGCGGTCGCCGAGACGACGGCGGCGAGGGCGCCCCGGCCCCAGGAGTCGCCGTACGCCTGAGCGAGCGCGGCAACCTGGGCCAGCAGCACGAACACGAGGGCGAGCACACCGAACGGGCCGATGTCCGACTGCTTCATCACGCGCAGCGCGTCCTCGGCGGGCTTGCCGCTGCCCAGTCCGTCGGCGGTGTCCGCGAGACCGTCGAGATGCAGACCCCGGGTGAGGACGGCGGGCACGGCCGCCGAGGCGACGGCGGCGAGCAGCGCACCGGAGCCCAGGAACAGCAGGACCAGCCCGACCCCGGCGGCACACGCGCCGACGACCAGGCCCACCACCGGCGCCCACAGCATGCCGCCGCGTGCCGCGTCCCGGTCCCAGCGGGTCACCCGCACCGGCAGCACGGTCAGCGTGCCGAAGGCGAACCGGAGCCCGGTGAGGGGGGTGAGAGGGTCGGACTGCGTGGGCTGAGGCGGAGGCGTGGACACCGGCGCAGAGTACCCGGCGGGGTGGGAACTGCCCAGGTCGGCGGCGTACAAGCAGCCGTTAAGGGTCTATACCTGGATAAAGTGCGCTCATGGGTCATTGGCTGAATCGGAACATCGTCGAACCGGGCAAGCTGCCGCTGCTCCTGGCGCTCGCCGCCTTCGTGCTGACGTTCCTCATCACCCGGGTCGTCACCCGGATGATCCGCGCGGGCAAGGGACCGTTCGGGAACGTCAAGGCGGGCGGGATGCACATCCATCACGTCGTGCCCGGGGTCGTACTGACCGTCGTCGGCGGATTCGGGGCCGTGACCAGCGGGCAGCACGGGTTCGGCGCGGGTCTGTGCGCGGTGCTGTTCGGGATGGGCGCGGGTCTGGTGCTCGACGAGTTCGCGCTGATCCCTGCACTTGGACGACGTCTACTGGAGCGAGGCCGGCCGGCAGAGGTCGAGGTGGTGGTGCTGACGGCGGCACTGGTCGGCCTGGTCCTCATGGGATTCCTGCCGTTCGGCGTGAACGACCTGAGCGACGAGGACGTCCAGAACCGGGGCGAGGCCATGGCCAGCGTCGGCGTCAACTTCCTCTTCGCCCTCCTCGCCCTGAGCAAGGGCAAGGCCCGCACGGCGATCTTCGGCGTGATCGTCCCCTTCGTCGCGATCCTCGGCGCGCTCCGTCTGGCGCGCCCCGGCTCCTTCTGGGCGAAGCGCTTCTACGGCCGCCGCCCCCGCGCCCGCGCCCGCTCGACCCTGCGCGCCTACCGCCACGACCGACGCTGGGCCGGCCCCCGGCGCCGTATCCAGGACCTGATCGGCGGCAGACCCGACCCCGAACCGGCCCGCGCTCCCGCCGTACGCCGGTGACGCAGCGCCGAGACCCCGCACAGGACGAGTACGGCCACGATGGCCGCCAGATGCTCCTTGCCTGCGAGGTTGTCCTTCAGGACCACCTCCACCACCATCGCGACGATCACCGCACCGGCGGTCACATACGCCCGGTAGCGCCACCCCAGGAAGACGGCGAGGCCCACCACGGCCGCCGACGGACCCGTGTCCACGACGTGCGCGTCCGTGCCGGGCAGCCCCAGGAAGCCCGCCGGGCCCACGGCGATGCCCACGCGCGCGTAGAGCGTGCCGGCGAGGGTGGCGACGTACGCGATGGTGAGGGTGCGCCACCAGCCGAGGCAGATCTCGGCGAGGCCGAAGACGATCAGGATCTGCGCGAGGGCGCCCCAGACCGGCAGGTCGGGGGCGGGCACGAACGGGGAGAGCGGGGTGCGCAGCAGGGCGAGCCAGAGGGGGTCCTCGGCGCGGACGGCACCTACGTCCTGGACGAATCGGTAGCCCCACGACTGGTTCTGCTGGTTCTGCGTGAACTGGACGAGCGCGGTCAGACACACGACGCCGAGCGTCATGGGCAGCGCCCGCCACCGCCGACGGAGCAGGGGCCCGCTCACGGCGACGTACAGCCGCCCCCATTCGGTGCGGGCCCAGCGGACGACCGGACTCATGTCCCGGCCCTCATCCGTGCGTGTCCATCCACGTGCTCATCTCTTCGACTCCAGGTGCCTGCGGTGCACCCACTTCGGCAGTCCCGGCGCCTCCAGGAAGCCCTCCGCGCGCGCCGCGGCGATGCCGATGCGCGGCAGGTCCGCGCTCTTCTCGAAGAGCAGGAACCGGGGCTCCCAGATGGGCCGGTACTTCGCGTTGGCGCGGTACAGCGACTCGATCTGCCACCAGCGGGAGAAGAAGCTGAGCAGCGAGCGCCACAGCCTCAGTACCGGCCCCGCGCCGATGCGCCCGCCACGTTCGAAGACGGAACGGAACATCGCGAAGTTGAGTGAGACCTGAGTGATCCCGATCTCCTGCGCCCGCTGGAGAAGCTCGATCACCATGAACTCCATCAGCCCGTTGTCGGAGTCGCGGTCGCGCCGCATGAGGTCGAGCGACAGCCCGCGAGGCCCCCAGGGCACGAAGGAGAGCAGCGCTCTCAGCTCCCCCTTGCCGTCGGTGCATTCGAGCATCACGCACTGCCCGTCCGCCGGGTCGCCGAGCCGCCCCAGGGCCATGCTGAACCCGCGCTCGGTGGCGCCGTCCCGCCAGTCGTCGGCGCGCTGGAGGAGGTACGTCATCTCGGCGGCCGGGATGTGGGCGTGGCGCCGGATGCGCACGGTGTAGCCGGCCCGCTTGACCCGGTTGTAGGCCTGCCGGACGGTGCGCATGGCCCGTCCGTCCAGGGTGAACTCGGCGGTCTCCACGAGAGCCTCGTCGCCGAGTTCGAGGGCGTCCAGGCCGTGCCGCGCGTACACCGTGCCGGCCTCCTCGCCGGCCCCCATCACCGCCGGGATCCAGCCGTGGGCGCGGGCCTCGGCGAGCCACGGTTCGATGGCGCCGGGCCAGGCCTCCGGGTCGCCGATCGGATCACCGGCGGCCAGGGAGACCCCGCCCAGGGCGCGATAGGTGACGGCGGCCTTGCCGGTGGGGGACCAGATGACGCTCTTCTCGCGGCGCAGGGCGAAGTAGCCGAGGGAGTCGCGGTCGCCCTGCCGGTCGAGGAGGGCGCGCAGCCGGGCCTCGTCGTCCTCGGTGAGCGGGTCGACGGCGCGACGGGAGCGGAAGGCGGCGTAGAAGACGGCGAGGATCAGCACCGTACTGATGACGTTGATGACGACGTCGACCCAGTTGGGCGTGGAGATCCCGGCGAAGCCCGAGTCGTCGGCGGCGACGGAGATCAGCCGCATCGTGCCGTAGCCCCAGCGCTCCATGAACGTCGAACTGTGGGTGTCGTGCGCCTCGTTGGCGACGGTGACGAGGAGCGCAGCGAGGAGGGAGCAGACGAGCAGGCCGCCGACCGCGACGGCGGCGGCGAGCCGCGGGTTGGACCGGTCGCCCTTGGCGTAGAACTCCCGCCGCCCCACGACGAGCGCGGCGACGAAGGCGGCGGTGAGGACGAGCGAGATCCAGTTCTGCGCGTGCTCCCGGATCTCCTCGAAGAACATGGCGAGCCCGAACAGCAGCAGGAACAGCGTGCTGATCACGATGTTCAGGATCCAGGCGGCTCGTTTGCGCCGCCGCATGGTGATCGCGAGGAACATCGTGAAGACACCGGAGGCGAAGCCGGCGGTCAGCAGGTACGGCGTGAAGAAGTTCTCCTCGTTGTGCCGCCGTACGTCGTTCCCGAAGGAGACCCACACCGCGCTGAGCAGGTTGACGAAGGTGACGACCCGCAGATACCAGACGGCGAACGCGGCGGCCCGCCGCGAGGCGGTGGTACTGGGACGTCGCTGAACGGTCGGCGTGAGCCGGGCATCTCCCATGGAGAGTGATCATATGGG
>NZ_AEJB01000021.1 GCF_000331005.1 Streptomyces turgidiscabies Car8 | reverse complement strand
TACTCGGCGCCCTCACGCTGGACGGTCTTGACGCCGACCTTCGTGACGGTCTTCCCCTCCATCGTGTAGTCGTTCTTCGTCCGCATGGTGACGATGACGTGCCCGGGGAAGTTCAACAGGGCGTCGAGCATGTCCTGTTCGAGGTCGTTGACGGGGCCCACCGGCCACCACCCCTACCGAATGAGGAGCGCGTGAGCACCGAGGCTGTCTCCTGGGCGATGGACGACGCCCCGATGCTGCGGACCGAGAAGGATCGGCCCGACAGCACGGCGCGACACGTCCTCCAGGTCCTGGCCGAGCACGCGCGCCCTGACGGCTCCAACTCGCACCCGTCGAACGTCCGGATCCAGTACCGGACCGGCTACGACGAGCGGACCGTGCAGCGGGCTCTGCGACGCCTGGAGGCCGGTCGCCTCATCAAGCGGCAGGGCACGGTGAACGGCCGGCCGAAGTGGAAGCTCCAGATGCACCTGAAGCGTCCGGAGTTCGACTGGGCCGAGCTGGAGGCGGAGGCCGAGGACGCGAAGAAGCAGGCTGCGGAGCGTCAGCGGCGGGCCCGGCAGAAGCGTGTCACGCAGTCAGAATCCGTGACTGTCACGGATGGAGAGTCCGTGACAGTCACGCACTCAGACGACGTGACAGAGGGGGATGTCACGCACTCAGACTCCGTGAGTCACGCACTCCCAGTGCGTGACGTCACGCACTCTGCGTCCGAATGTCACGCACTCAGTGCCCCCCTAACCACCAATGAACCGTCAGAGAACCACCAGGAACCGTTCGCGGGTCCCGTCGGCTCTTCCGGTGCCGCCGCCGCACCTGGCCCCGGTGACACAGGAGACGCACCCGACGACGCAGTGATCGACGTCGAGCCGGAAGACGAGGCTGAGGGCGAGTCCCCCGAGGCACCCGTCACCGCGCAGACGATCGTCGGCGAGTGGCTGGAGCGCTGCACCGAGCGCCCGCCGTCACGCGTCATCGGCCAACTCTCCAAGGAGATCCGGGTCCTCCTCGAGGAGGACCGCATCCACCCGGACTGGATCCGCCGCGGCATCTCCAACTGGATGAAGAAGGGCCTCCACCCCGCGACGCTCGCCAGCGTCGTCAACGAGGCCATGAACACCCCCGGGCCCCCAGGCGCCTCTGCCCCGCGCCAGCAGCCCACCACCGCCCTCTACGACCAGGCCACCGGTACCACCGTCTTCGACCGTGCCCGTGCCCGCCTGGCCGCCCGTACCGCCGCCCAGGAAGGACAGGGTCAGTGACCCAGGACGAAGCCATCCTGCTGCTGGAGTACATCTCCGCAGCCTGCCCGGCCCAGCGCATCGGCGAGTTCACCCCCGACGTCTGGGGCGAGCTGTTCGCCCCGTACAGCCTCGACGAGGCACGCACCGCCGTACTCGTCGTCGCCCGCAAGCAGCCGTTCATCGCCCCGGCCGACGTCATCGCCGAGATCAAGGCCCGCCGTACCGAGCGCATCGAGCTGGCCAACGTCGTGTACGACGGCAACCCGCTGGAGACCGGTGCGGAGTCCGCCGCCGCGATCCGCGAGATCATCCGAGCCGCTGGAGACGGCCTCACAGGCCCCAGCAGCATCGGCAGGTCCCTCGGGACCGCCGAGCGCCTCGCGCTGCCCCCAGGTGATGATCACGGCCCGTACAGCGGTCGTGCAGCTGCGGCCCGCGCCGCCATCGGCAAAATGCCCGCCGGGCGGGACTCCGTCAAGGACCCCCGCGGTCGCGCCTGCCGCCGCTGCGGAGCTGCTGCCGGCAGCAGCTGCACGGCGGGCAAGCGCCGCCTCAGGGACCCGCACCCCATCCGGCTGGAGGACATGCAGCGCGCCGCCGCCGGGCTCCCGCTGCTCGACCCCGACGCCGACGAGGCCCGAATCAAGGCAGCCTCCGCCGCCGCCCTCAACCTCGCCCGCGAGGACCAGGAGCCAGAGGCCGAGGCGTCATGACGGGCCCGATCCCGCGTCAGCGCAAGCCGTACCGATTCACCGCCATGTCCGTGAAGTGCACCTGGTGCAAGGCCCCGGTTGGCGAACTGTGCAGGAACCAGCGCGGAACCCTCGCGCGGCAGCAGGACACCCACGAGGCCCGCGGCACCGAATACGACCGGGTCATGTCAACCCGGTGCCCCGAGCGCATCTGCCAGGCCCACCCCGGACACCCCTGCACCATCACCCCCGACATCCACCAGGCCCGCACCACCGCGGTCCCCACCCCGACCACCACGCCATGAAGCGACTCATCCCGTGCAGAGACTGCCACCACCCCGTCCTCTGGACCATCACGGAGGCCGGGAAGAAACTCGCCGTCGCCCCCGACCCGGACCCCGCCGGCAACACCGCCGTCTGGTGCGACGGCACCGGCACCTGGCGCTCCCGCCGCCCCAGCGAGGACCTCCCGCTGACCGGCTGGGAACGCCTGCACATGCCGCACGTCGGCACCCTCTGCCCCGCCCGCGCCGAACAGCTCGAACTCCCCGTAGGAGTCACCAGCCTCGACGCCCACCGCCGAAAGAAGCGCCGATGAAGTGCGCCTACTGCCCCCAGCAGCTCCGCACCGAGGAGTCCAAGGCCCGCGGCTACGGCCCGATCTGCGGACAAAGGCACGGGCTGATCCCGAAGCGGATGCCCCGTCAGCGTCGCGTGACGACACCCGTCACGCCCGTCACGACGCCCAGCGTCCACCCCGGACAGACCTCCATCCCCATCCAGCCCGTTATCCCTCTGGAGGCATCACCTTGACCGGACCCGAGCACTACCGCGAGGCCGAGCGCCACCTCAGCGCCGCCTCCTTCACCCACGGCCCGGGCGGCGGCCCGGTCCACCCGGAGGCCACCGCGCACCACCTCGCCATGGCCCAGGTCCACGCCCAGCTCGCCGCCGTCGCCGCCCACGTCACCAGCCAGCCCGTCGAGGGCCACGAGAGCAGTGGCGGCATTCCGGACGAGGACTGGGACGACTGGATGACGGTCATCCACCCCGACCACCAGCCCACCACCACCGAGGAGAACTGATCTTGCTGCCCACCATGACCGGCGTCGGCCGACTCACCGCCGACCCCGAACTCCGCTTCACCCCGGCCGGAAAAGCCGTCGCCTCCGTCCCCCTCGCCTTCAACTCCCGCCGCCTCAACAAGCAGACGAACGAGTGGGAGGACGGAGACGTCTTCTACATCCGCGGCTCCGTCTGGGAGCGCCTCGCCGAAAACGTCGCCGAATCCCTCTCCAAGGGCATGGAGGTCCTCGTCACCGGCGAGCTGCGTACCGAGTCGTGGGAGAAGGACGGCCAGAAGCACGAACGGCCGGCACTCCTCATCCGCTCAATCGCCCCCAACCTCGCGTACGCCGTCGCCACCGTGGCCAAGGACACACAGAGCCAGCAGAACGGCCAGAGCGGACAGCGTCCCGCGCAGAACCAGCAGCGCCCCCAGGGACAGCAGCAGTCCCGCCAGGGCCCGCCGCCCCAGGACGACCCGTGGGCCACCAGCCCCGGCAACAACGAACCCCCATTCTGATGCGCGCCCTCAGAACCCTCGTCGCCACCGCGACCGCAGCCGTACTGCTCCTCGCCTGCCACTGCACCGGCGACGCAGTACCAGCACCCTCACCCCAGACAGCGCCCACACCACCAGTGGGGACCTGATGGCCGCCCTCCTCCACCTCCCCGGCGGCACCCGAGACGCCACCGAACTCGTCGAAGCCCTCTTCGTCGCCGCCCAGGCCCGAGAGGACACCGCACCCGAACTGGCCACCCGCTGGCGCCACCTCGCCCACACCATCGGCGACGCACTCAACGCCCTCCCACCACCCAAGCAGTAGCCACAGGCGGACAGGGGCCCCACGCAGGGCCCCGCCCCGGACACCACACCGGAGCAGTCCATGACCAACAACACCCCCAACAGGAACCAGGAACCGGAACCGGTTCGCCCCTGGTTCGCGCGCCTGTTCCGCAGGCCGACGCCCGTCACAACGCCTCCGATTCCGGAGGGCGAGCACATCCTCCGCCTCACGCAGGACCTCACCGCCGCCCTGTCCGATGCCGCGCGATGGAAGGGCCACGCCGACTCTTACGAGCAGGACCGCGAGCGCGCCGTGGAGGCCCTCGCCGGGCGGATCCGGGAGCGCGACGACGCGTACGGCGAGTGCGCGCTGCTGCTCGCCTGGCTCGCTGCTCTCCACCCGGCCACCGCCGTGATCGCCCCGGGGCATGACCCGGAGGGGACGCAAGTCTTGTATCTCGTGGCCGGCGGTTGGCAGATGTCCTGGCACATCCGGCCCGACGAGGCTGAGCAGTTCCGGCATGTGCCCGTGGTCGACGTGACGGATCCGCGTGCGCAGTGGGACGGACACGGGACGCTCCAGAGGCGCGAGCGGATCCACAACCACGTCCGGCTCCTGGCGCTCGACGCCGTAGCTGACGGGCCGCTGACGGGCGTCACAGGGACCGCTGACGTCCCCTGCGAACGCTGCAAGGGAACCGCCACCGATCCGGAGCACTCCGGTGTCGAGCACTACGGCGACAACCACCCCCGCCCGGTCCCGGAGCCCTGTGCCGACTGCCAGTTCCCGCCCCCGGGGACCATCGCCTACCGCTCCCGCATCGGACGAATGCTGCGCTGTCTTCGCCACGCCCCGGACTGGCCAGCGCCTGGCGACTTCGTAGAGCCCGTCACGTCAGAGGACCTGCCCGACGGCGGCACCTGCACCCATCCCGAGTGCGGCATCGACGTGCTGATCACACAGGAGCAGCGAAGCGCCTGACCGCGCGTACGGCCGCCCCCGTCCGAACCAGGGGCGGCCCCGGCCACCATCCCACCGCACCACCAGGAGCAGACCCGCATGACCATCGTCCTGCCGAACCCGTTCTCGCCGTACGCCGACGCCGACCCGCTTTACCGGCACGTCTTTCCCGTCCTCATGCCCGCTCTCTTCGGTGAGCCCGCCCCCGGCACGCTCGCAGTGGCCGGCTGCGAGCGCATGGCCGTCGTCCCCGACGAACCCCTCCGGTTCGCCGACGACCCGGACGCAGCCCTGCCCGCCGGACTGTGCCCGACGTGCATCGCCGCCATGAACGGCGCCGAGACCTCGCCCGGCACGCCCGGCGACTGCGCACGCTGCGAGTCCACCACCCGCCACAACGGCCTGTGCGCACTGTGCCGCCAGGAGAAGCACGCGGACTGGTGGACCACCGACTCCTGGGCCCGCCCGTTCCGCCTCGTCGGCCCCGGGACCCGCGCCCTCGACGGCGTCGTGTTCCCCAACGGCCAGGCCGTCGTGGTCGACGATCCCGAGCAGGGCTTGTCCAGCGGCGCCGCATCCCTGGAGCAGCTGCTCGCCGGTTACCACCGCGCCGAGGTGATGCTCGCCGAGGACGTGATCCGCGTCGGTGGTGCGCGCGTTCAACACGCCGTCGGCCTGTACACGGGCGTCGCCATCGAGCTGGAGGACGCACAGCGCGAGCGGGACGAGCACAAGCAGAGCTACCTCAGCGCCTGCGCGACCATCGCCGCCATGCACAAGGCAGCCGTCGGCGACGTCCGCGGCCCGGCCCGAGGCGTCGTCGAGGACGTCGAGGACGTACGGCAACGCGCCGACCAGATCATGAAAGCGCTGCACATCTACAGCCACGTCCTACGCCAGA
>NZ_AEJB01000020.1 GCF_000331005.1 Streptomyces turgidiscabies Car8 | reverse complement strand
ACCTCTTGGCGTGTCACCTGCCGTCACGGCACGCACCCAGGGCGACCGGAAAGGTGAACGGTTGGACCTCGTCGACGAGTTCGGGGGCGAGCAGGGACTGAGGGAGGAGCGCCGCAGAGGTCAGCTATCCGCCTTCAGCGCCCTCGCCCTCGCTTCCTTCGTCGCCCTCGACGGTGTCCACCAGGCCCGGCGGTGTCAGCCCCCGAGTTCCCGGTGCCGGGCCGCCAGTTCCGCCGCGCCCTCCTCCGTCAGGGATCCGAACAGCCGGAGGCGCGAGATCCCACCGTCCGGGAAGATGTCCACCCGCGCGTGCGTGCCCGTCGCCGGGGCAGGCAGGACGAAGCGGTGGTTGGTGTCGGGCTGGAGGCGGGTGCGCGGGAGGATCTCCGTCCACTCGCCGTTCTCGTCGTCGCCGTCGCGGAGCGACACGGTCGCCCAGCCCGCGCTGTTCCCCTTCAGATACGCGGTGTCGATCTCGACGGCCCTGATCTCCGACCGGGCCACCAGCCGGTAGCTGATCCAGTCGTTGCCCTGGTCGCGGCGGCGGCGCGTCTCCCAGCCGTCGTCCATCTTGCGGGAGCGCCCCGGCTGGATGGTGTTGGACGCCGGTGAGTAGAAGCGGTCCGAAGCGTCCTCGGCCCGGCCGCCGTTCTCCAGGGCGACCACGTCGAAGGTGCCCAGCGCCGCCAGCCAGGCCGGGTCGGGGGCGACCTCGCCGTACACCCGCAGGCGCGCGATGCCCCCGTCCGGATGCTGGTTGACCCGCAGATGCGTGAAGCGCTGTTCGAGCGACACCTCGAAGCCGTTCGCCGCGTGACCGCCGACCTTCGTGCGCGGCACCAGCGTCGTCCACTTCACGTCGTCCGCCAGCAGTTCCTCGGGGGACGGGGAGCCGGGCACCGACACGCCCTCCACCGACACGGCCTGCGGGTAGTTGCCGCGGAAGTGGGCGGTGTCGACGACGATGCCGCGTACGACGCCGGGCGCGCCGAGCCGTACCAGCGCCCAGTCGTGGTCCTGTGCCGTCGGCCACGGGTGCTCGGCGGACGCGCCGCGCCTGCGCCGTGTCTCCCAGCCGTCCATGATCTTGCCCTTGTGGCCGAAGTGCTCGGGCACGAACTCGGCGGGCTCGGGCACGAGCATGTTCTCGCGGTCGGCGAAGACCTCGTCGTTGGCGGCGATCACCCCGGCCCCGAGGCGGCGGTCGGCGAGGTTGGCGTACTGGGTGAAGGGGAAGTCCGCGGTGCGGTAGTCCGCGTACGGGTCACCGCCTCCGTAGGGGTTCGCGTCGCCGGTGAAGCTCACAGTCGCGGTCACGGTGATCAGTTCTGCCTTTCGCACTTCGGAGTCGGCCGTTGCGGGTGCCGGGAGTTGCGGGTGCCGGGAGGGCGCCGGTCAGGGGGTACGGGTGAGGAGTTGCCCCTGCGGGTCGGTGAACTCGCCCTCCGCCACGATGCGTTGACCGCGCAGCCAGGTCGAGCGGACGACACCGCTGAGGGTCCTGCCCGCGTACGCCGTCACGCGGTTGCGGTGCTGGAGGGCGGCCGGGTCCACGGTGAACGTCTCGTCCGGCGCGAGTACCGCGAAGTCGGCGTCCCGGCCCGCCTCGATGGCACCCTTGCGCGCGTCCAGTCCGACGAGTGCGGCCGTGTGCGTGGACATCCAGCGCACGACGTCCTCCAGGGAGTGGCCCCTCCGTCGCGCCTCGGTCCACACCGCCGCGAGGCTCAGCTGGAGCCCCGAGATGCCGCCCCACGCCGTCGCGAAGTCGGCGGTCTTGAGGTCGGCGGTGGACGGCGAGTGGTCGGTGACCACGCAGTCGATCGTGCCGTCGGCCAGCGCCTGCCACAGCAGGTCCTGGTTGGCGGCCTCACGGATGGGCGGGCAGCACTTGAACTCGCTGGCTCCGTCCGGGACTTCCTCGGCGGTGAGGGTCAGGTAGTGCGGGCACGTCTCCACGGTGATCCGCACCCCGTCCGCCTTCGCGGCGGAGATCAGCGGGAGCGCGTCGCTCGACGACAGATGCAGGACGTGCACGCGCGCGTTCAGTCGCTTCGCCTGCTCGATCAGGCCGGCGATCGCCCGGTCCTCGGCGCCGCGCGGGCGCGAGGCGAGGAAGTGCGCGTACTCCGGGCCGCCCTGTTGCGGGGCCGTGTCGAGGTGGTGCGGGTCCTCGGCGTGCACGATGAGCAGTCCGTCGAAGCCGGCGATCTCGGCCATCGACAGGGCGAGCCGCTCCTGGTCGAGGTGCGGGAACTCGTCCACGCCGGACGGTGAGAGGAACGCCTTGAAGCCGAAGACGCCGGCGTCGTGCAGCGGGCGCAGGTCCTTGACGTTGTCGGGCAGCGCGCCGCCCCAGAAGCCGACGTCGATGTGCGCCTTGTCCGCGGCCACTTCCCGCTTCGTACGGAGGTGGTCGACCGTCGTCGTCGGCGGGAGGGAGTTGAGGGGCATGTCGACGAGGGTGGTGATGCCGCCGGCCGCCGCCGCGCGCGTGGCGGTCCAGAAGCCCTCCCACTCGGTGCGTCCGGGGTCGTTGACGTGGACGTGGGTGTCCACCAGCCCGGGCAGCAGGACGTCGTCGCCGAAGTCCTCCAGACGTGCGCCGGACGGTACGTCGGCCTTATACGGGAGTACGGCCACGATCCGGCCGTCGGCGACGGCGACGGTGGCCGCGCGTGTCCCCTCGGGCGTGATGACGCGCGTCGAGCGCAACACCAGTTCGATGTCGGACACGCCGGACACCCCTCTCTGTACCTCTGTCACCGTGAATCCCGCCGTTAACTTCCACGTAACGGAATTCAACGTTCTGTTGAAGGAGTCTTCACCGACCACCCCACACCGTCAAGAGCCACCCTGCCGACCCACCCGGTCCGACGCCAACCGGAGCGGCGACCTGGATATTTCCACAAGACGGAATTAGAGTTCCGGAAAACAGAACGTAGCCACACACCAGCAGGCCGTCAAGCAACCGACCGGTAGGCTGCACCATCGCCTGTCAGCCGTGAAAGGAACGCGCCGTGCCGACGCCCAGCGCCAGCTCCACCGACGCCGCCAAACCCGCCGCCGCCGGCGGTGGTGTCCAGTCCCTGGAGCGTGCCTTCGATCTGCTGGAGCGCATGGCGGACGCGGGCGGTGAAGTCGGCCTCAGTGAACTGTCCGTGAGCAGCGGGCTGCCGTTGCCCACCATCCACCGGCTCATGCGCACGCTCGTGGCCTGCGGTTACGTACGGCAGCAGCCCAACCGCCGGTACGCGCTGGGCCCGCGCCTGATCCGCCTCGGCGAGTCCGCGTCCCGGCTGCTCGGCACCTGGGCCCGCCCCTATCTGGCCCGGCTGGTCGAGGAGACCGGCGAGACGGCCAACATGGCGCTGCTGGACGGCGACGAGATCGTGTATGTGGCGCAGGTTCCGTCCAAGCACTCGATGCGCATGTTCACCGAGGTGGGCCGGCGCGTCCTGCCGCACTCCACCGGCGTCGGCAAGGCACTGCTCGCCGGTTTCCCGCCGGACGAGGTGCGTTCTCTGCTCGCCCGTACGGGCATGCCGGCCGCGACGGAGAAGACGCTCACGACCCCGGACGACTTCCTGGCCGCCCTGGAGGACGTGCGCCGCCTCGGTTACGCGGTCGACGACAACGAGCAGGAGATCGGCGTCCGCTGTCTCGCGGTCTCCGTCCCCGACTCCCCCACCGCCGCCGCGATCTCGATCTCGGGCCCTGCGGGCCGGGTCACCGAGGAAGCCACGGAACGGATCGTGCCCGTACTGAAGCAGGTCGCCGCCGAACTGTCGGTGACCCTGGCAAGCTCGGGCAGCCCGACCTCCTGATTTCCGGCCCCCTGTCGGCGGCACAGCGCCCCGACAGGGGCGCGGGGAACCGCACGACCAGCCCCCACCGACCTGCTGGGGACCCCCGCCGGCCCGGCCAGCCCCACCCACTGATCTCCGCCCCAGCGGCCCGCGCCCTCAGGGGCGCGGGGAACTGCGCGACCAGCCCCCACAGGGCCGCGGCACTCGAACGCACGTGTCCGACCGAGCGGATCCTCCCCGCACGGAAGCACCCACTGCCCTCCGGCCACCCACCGACGGCACAGCACCCCCGGCAGGGGCGCGAGGAACCGCGCGACCAGCCCCCACCGGGCCGCAGTACTCGAACGCACGGGTCCGGCGGGGCTCTCAGCGACGCGGTGGGGCGCCGAACAGTTCCACCGCCGCGCGGACGTCCGACAGGCCCCGGGCGAGTGCGCTGACCGAGCCGATCGCGCCGGCGATCAGGAGTAACGAGCGTCGCAGGCGCGGGACTTCGGGGCTGCCCGTTATCGCCATCGCGGCCAGACAGGCCAGTTCGTCCTCGGCGATGCCGCGGTCGGGGAACTCGGCCGGGTGCGCGGCGAGTTCACGGCGCAGCCGGGACACCGCGGTCCGCAACTCCGCCACCCTCGGATCCTCGTCGCTGCCGGTCACCGACCTCTGTCCCAAGCTCCGCAACACAGCTCTCCCCCACTGGCCCCACAAGCGCCCCGCACGCCCCCATGGCGATGGTCGGGCGCCGGGGACGCGGGACAGTAAACGCCAACCACGCGACAGGCGCCACACCATGGACCGAAATTCAGCCCGTGAACACCGGCGGTCCGGCGCCGGGTCAGGTATGCAGGAGGCATGACGGAGAAACCGGACCAGGTGGCAGGGCTGTTGCTCGCGGCGGGCGGGGGGCGACGGCTCGGCGGACGGCCCAAGGCCCTGCTGGAACACCGGGGAAGTCTTCTCGTCGAACGCGCGGCCGACGCCCTGCGCACGGCGGGCTGCACCCCGGTCCATGTCGTCCTCGGGGCCCGGGCCGACGACGTACGGAAGCGGGCCGTCCTGCCCGGGTGCGTGCTGGTGGACAACCCGGAGTGGGAGCAGGGCATGGGGTCCTCGCTGCGGGCCGGACTGGCGTCGCTGCGCGGCACACACGCCGGCGCGGCCCTCGTCTCGCTGGTCGACCAGCCGGACGTCGGGCCGGAGGCCATGGCCCGCGTGCTCGCCGCGTACACCTCCGGGGAGTCCCTCGTGGCGGCCTCGTACGGTGGCACGCGGGGGCATCCGGTGCTGTTCGGCGCCGCCCACTGGACGGGCGTCGCGGCCTCAGCGGTGGGCGACCGCGGCGCCCGCGACTATCTCAGGGCGCACGAGGACACGATCACCCTCGTCGAGTGCGGTGACGTGGCGGAGCCGTACGACATCGACACCCCGTCCGACCTGGACCGCCTCGGGTGATGGCTACTCGCCACCAAGAATCTCGACGTCAACAAATGATTGAACTTCCACGATGAGGAAACTAGCATCCACTGATCAGAAACATTCGTTCCCAGCAGCTCACAGCAGCTCACAGCAAACCGCTGAAGGAAGTGACCGCTCATGTCCGCACCAGCGCCGTCCCCGCTGGCCATCGTCGACGCCGAGCCCCTGCCCCGGCAGGAGGAGGTGCTCACCGACGCGGCGCTCGCCTTCGTGGCCGAGCTGCACCGGCGGTTCACGCCCCGGCGTGACGAACTCCTCGCGCGCCGTGCGGAGCGCCGCGCGGAGATCGCCCGTACCTCGACCCTCGACTTCCTCCCCGAGACGGCCGCGATCCGCGCCGACGACTCCTGGCGGGTCGCCCCCTCTCCGGACGCCCTGAACGACCGACGCGTCGAGATCACCGGCCCGACCGACCGCAAGATGACGATCAACGCCCTCAACTCGGGCGCCAAGATCTGGCTCGCGGACTTCGAGGACGCCTCCGCGCCGACCTGGGAGAACGTGGTCCTCGGGCAGGTCAACCTGGCCGACGCCTACACCCGGAACATCGACTTCACCGACCCGAAGAGCGGCAAGACGTACGCCCTGAAGGCGGCCGGCGACCTCGCCACGGTCGTCATGCGGCCCCGCGGCTGGCACCTGAACGAGCGTCACCTCCAGCTCGACGGCGAGCAGGTGCCCGGCGCCCTCGTCGACTTCGGCCTGTACTTCTTCCACAACGCGCAGCGGCTGCTCGACCTCGGCAAGGGCCCGTACTTCTACCTCCCGAAGACCGAGTCGCACCTCGAAGCCCGCCTGTGGAACGACGTGTTCGTCTTCGCGCAGGACTACGTGGGTATCCCGCAGGGCACCGTCCGCGCGACCGTCCTCATCGAGACGATCACGGCCGCGTACGAGATGGAGGAGATCCTCTACGAACTCCGCGACCACGCCTCGGGGTTGAACGCGGGCCGCTGGGACTACCTCTTCTCCATCGTCAAGAACTTCCGTGACGGCGGCGCCAAGTTCGTCCTCCCGGACCGCAACGCCGTGACGATGACAGCCCCGTTCATGCGCGCCTACACCGAACTCCTCGTCCGTACCTGCCACAAGCGCGGTGCGCACGCGATCGGCGGCATGGCGGCGTTCATCCCGTCCCGGCGCGACGAAGAGGTCAACAAGGTGGCCTTCGAGAAGGTCAAGGCCGACAAGGACCGGGAGGCCGGCGACGGTTTCGACGGTTCCTGGGTCGCCCACCCCGACCTGGTCCCGATCGCCATGGCCTCCTTCGACGCGGTCCTCGGCGACCGGCCGAACCAGAAGGACCGGCTCCGCGAGGACGTCCATGTCGAGGCCGCCGACCTGATCGCCGTCGACTCCCTGAAGGCCGAGCCGACGTACGACGGACTCGTCAACGCCGTGCAGGTCGGCATCCGTTACATCGAGGCGTGGCTGCGCGGGCTCGGCGCCGTCGCCATCTTCAACCTCATGGAGGACGCGGCCACCGCCGAGATCTCCCGCTCGCAGATCTGGCAGTGGATCAACGCGGGCGTCGAGTTCGAGCACGCGGGAGAGACGGTGAAGGCCACTCCGGAGCTGGCCCGCGAGATCGCCGCCGCCGAACTCGCGGCCGTCCGCGCCGAGATCGGCGAGGATGCCTTCACGGCAGGCAACTGGCAGCGGGCCCACGACCTGCTGCTGACCGTGGCCCTCGACGACGACTACGCGGACTTCCTGACCCTGCCGGCGTACGAGCAGCTGCGCGGCTGACGCGTTCCGGTCAGCTCACTCCGCAGGTTTGTCCGAGTGGCCCAGGGACTTTCCCGGGGCCACTCGGTCGCGTACCGCCTGCTTCACGGCCGTGGGCTCCGGGAAGCCCTGCTCCTTGCGGTCCCAGACCACCTCGTCGTCGACCCGGACGACGAACACTCCGCCGGTGCCCGGCTTGAGTGACAGCTCGCCGAGTTCTGTCTCGAAGGTGGTGAGCAGCTCCTGTGCCAGCCAGGCCGCACGGGGCAGCCAACGGCACTGGGTGCAGTACTCGATCTGTACGACGGGTGCCTGAGGGCTCATCCGAGATGCACCGACCAATCCTGTTCCGCCGCCGGTCTGCCGTGCAGGTCGGGGACCCGTTTGAGCCAACTCGGGCGGCCTCGCTGTGTCTTCGCCGCCCGAAGGGCCTCCTCGGCGGCGAGTTCCTCCCGGGTGGGGAAGTCGGTGGGCAGCCAGGCCGCCGAGGCCCGGACGCGCTCGTGCAGGTAACCGACGTACGCCTCCCTGACGCCGTCCGGTGTCGCGAAGCCCGGTTCGCCGGCCAGCCAGGCATCAGGGACTTCGGAGGCGATGCCGCGCAGGAGGTCCTCGGTCACCCGGGGAGCCAGTTCGGCGTCGGCGGCCCGGGTGTCGGGGGTGTAGTGGCCGAGGGCGTGGTGGCGGAAATCGTAGGCCCTCGTCGGGTCGGCTCCGTCCCAGCGGTGGTGGAAGACGAGGGCGGCGCCGTGGTCGATGAGCCACAGGCGCGGGGGCGCGATGCCGAGCGTCGGCCAGATCATCAGGTTGGAGCTGTGGACCGTACGGTCGACGTTGACGGTCAGCGCGTCGAGCCAGATGACCTTCCCGGCCTCCAGCGGGTCGACCGTGCAGCGCGCGGCGACCTCCGGGGTGAAGTCCCGCGCGCCCGGCAGGTAGTCCATGCCGAGGTTCAGGCCGGCGCTGGCGCTGTGCAGGTCCCGTACTTCCTGGTGGGGTTCCTCGTCGGCGATCTCCGGGTCGAAGTGCACGAGGACGAGTTCGGGGAAGCGCAGCCCAAGGGCGCGTGCCAGTTCTCCGACGATCACTTCGGCGACCAGTGCCTTGCGGCCCTGCGCGGAGCCGGTGAACTTGACGACGTAGGTGCCGAGGTCGTCGGCCTCGACCACCCCTGGGACGGAACCGCCCGACCTCAGGGGCTCGACGTAGCGGGTTGCCGTGACCTCTCTCATGCCGCGAGCATAGTGACCAGGGGTGACAGCCGAGACGGCATTTCTCAGCGCCAGGACGGATGCCCCTCCGGTGTGCTGCCGGTGGTGAGTTTGCGGGCGCCCGTGCCGTCCGCGCGGATCGCCCAGATCGCCGGCCGGTCGAAGGGCCCGCGGACGAAGGCCACCCACTTGCCGTCCGGTGACCAGACCGGGTCCATCTCCTGGGCGGCCGTCCGCACCAGCGACTTGTCGTCGCTGCCGTCGGCCTTCGCGATACGGATGTCTCCTCCCGTCCCCTCGCCGGGTGCTCCGGCGGTGTACGCGAAGTAGCGGCTGTCCGGGGACCAGACGGCGTCCAGCGCCCGCCGGGGCTGGTTGGTGACCTGCCGGGGTTCGGCGCCCGGCCGGTCCGGATCGACGACGTGGACCTGCCAGCCCGACGTCTTCTGCAGGCAGACGGCGATGAGCTTGCCGTCGGGGGACCACGCCGGGTCCTCCACCTTGCCGGAACCGTGCGTCAGTTGCTGCGCCGAGCCGTCCGAGACGTTCACGGCGAACAGCTGCTGCACACCGTCCGCGCGGCGCAGGACGGCCAGTCGCTCGCCGTCCGGGGACCAGGAGACCCGGCCGCCCGAGATGGCGGCGATCCGGCGGGCGCCGCTGCCGTCCGCGTTCGCCGTCCACACGGCCGACCCTTGCGCCGTCTTGCGGGTGAACGCGAACGAACTGTGGTCGGGGGACCACTGCGGAAGGGCGTCACAGGTCCCGTCGATCAGCTTTTCGGGGTTGTCCTTGGTGGAGTCGCGGCGGCCGATCACACTGTGGCATTCCGACGATCCGGGGTCCGTGTCCAGCCGGACCAGCAGTGGGTCGTCGGGGAACGCGGCGGGGGTCGATCGCGCGTGCGACGGCGAGGCGCCGCCGGCCTTGTCGGTTCCGGGATCGTCGGAACCGGTCCAGGGATGCCACACGAGCAGCCCCGCGACGGCCGCCGCGACCAGCAGCGTCGTTACGGCGACCGTCCCTCGGCGGCCCCTCCGTACCCCGGGGTCACCGGACGGGACCGGCTCCGGTGTGAGGACCGGCGGGGGCCCGAAGCCGGGGCCGGGCGGCGACTGGACGGTCCGGGGATGGGAGGCCACGGTCCGGCCCTCGGCAGGCGTCGTCGGGGCCGACGTGGCGGAGCGGGGGTCGGTGACCGGTGCCTGCCGTTCGGCGACCGGCGGCGCGGACACGGTCGCTCGTGGGTCGGTGGCCGAGGCCCGTCCACCGGTGACCGGCGGCGCGGACACCGTCGTACGCGGATCGACGGCCAGGGCCTGCCCTTCGCCGACCGGCGGCGCGGACGCGGCCGTGCGCGGGTCGGTGGGCGCGGCGGACGGGCGGTCCGCTGCCGCGAGGTCCGCCTCGGGGGCCTGCCTGCGGATGAGCGCGGTCGCCTCGGCGGGCAGCCAGGTGTCCGACGGATGCCGGACTGTGAGCTGGTCGAGGAACTCCGACGGGCGGGGGCGGTCGAGCGGGTCCTTGGCCAGACAGGCCGCGACCAGTCCGCGCAGCGGGTCGGGCACGTTCGTGAGGTCCGGCTGTTCGTGGACGACGCGGTAGGCCCAGGCGGCCGACCCCCCGTCGCCGAAGGGAGCGCCGCCCGCCGCCTGGCTGAGCACCACGCCCAGGGCGAACATGTCCACCGCGGGAGTGAGCGTGCCACCGACGAGCTGCTCCGGCGCGAGGAAGCCGAGCGTGCCGATCTGGAAGCCGGTCTGCGTGAGGGCCGCGCCGTCGAGGGCCCGCGCGATGCCGAAGTCGATGACCCGGGGGCCGTCCTCCGCGACGATGATGTTGGCGGGCTTCAGGTCGCGGTGGATGACCCCGGCCTGATGAATGGCGGCCAGCGCCTCGGCGAGGCCGGCGGCCAGCACCGTGAGCGTGTCCGCGGGCAGGGGGCCCACCTGGTCGAGCACGTCCCGCAGCGTGGGGCCGGGGATGTAGGCCGTCACCAGCCAGGCTGGCTCGCCCTCCGGGTCGGCGTCCACGACCGGCGCGGTGTGGAAGCCACCGACGCGGCGGGCCGCCGCGACCTCGTCGGCGAATCTGCGGCGGAAGCCCGGTTCCGTGCTCAGTTCGGGCCGTACGACCTTGACGGCCACCGCCCGGCCCGACCGCGACCGGCCGAAGTAGACGACGCCCATTCCGCCCTGGCCGAGCCGTCCGACCAGCCGGTATCTGCCCTCGCCGACCGAGGCGGGATCACCTGCTCCGAGCGGTTTCATGACTCCCCCATCTCGCCTCTCGGTCCGGCTGTGGGAACTCATCGCCCCGGCCCCCGTTCCCGTCGTGCGGCCATGATCAGCCACGAGGCTCTCCATTACCGGCCATCAGTCTAGATGTGCCGCTCATGACGTCATCGGGTCCGGAACGGTTCCCTTTCGCCCCGCCAGTTCACTCCGCCAGCGGATTCCGCAGGGGCAGATAGCGGGCGTCGGCGCCGTCGGCGCCGGTCCAGCGCAGCAGCAGGTTGGTCTTGCCGGGCAGGGTGGGTGAGGCGAGGAGTGCGGCGACCTCGGGGAGGTCGTGGCGGGCCAGTTCCCGGCGTACGGCCTGCCAGGGGTCGAAGCCCGGGTGGCGTTCCCGCAGCGCCTCGGCGACCTCGGTGAGGTGGTTGACGACCAGGCAGTACACGAGCCGCTCCCAGCCCGCCGCCCGCGTCACGTCCGGCAGCAGCTTCACGCCCTCCGCGTCCCGGTACAGGGCCTGTACCGGGGTTCCCTGGGCGTCGACCGCGATCAGACAGTTCTGGAGGTGGGCCTCGATGACGACGCCGGAACGTGCGAACAGTTCGACGACCGGTGGAACGGCACAGCGCAGATACGCCGCCCACCAGGCGGCCGGGTCGGCGAGCCCGTCGAGCGGGTTGCCGTCGAAGCCCTCGACCAGCGCGGCGGCGAGCAGCGGGGTGGCGCCCGGGACGACATGGTCGCGCAGGCCGTCGCGGACCAGGACCGCCAGTTCCTCGAAGGCGAAGTCGGCGGTGCGGTAGCCGCGGTCGCTGAGCCAGATTGGCCGGCCCTCGGCAGCGGCGACGACCGCCGCGTCCGTACGGCGCAGATTCAGCAGGTCGTGGCGCCAGAGCCGGCGTACGTCGTTGGTGATGCGGACGTCGAGGCTGAACTTGACGAAGAGGTCGTGCTCGGGCGCGTACAGCGTGCGGACGGCCGCCGTGGGCCAGGTGTCGAACCCGGTCGTGCCCAGCCTGATCAGCCGGCCGTCCGCGAAGGCGTCCGTCAGGCCCGGGCCGACGAGGTCGAGCTGCCAGGGGTGGGCGGGCAGCAGCCGGTAGCCGGGCGGGGCCGTGCCGAAGGCGTCCAGGGCGGACACGTCGCCCTCCTCGGCGACCGCGTCCTCGCGCACGCCGAGCAGCACCAGCGGGAAGGCGGCGTACGCCTCGGGGGCGTACGGCAGCCAGCCCGCGACCGGGCCGCCGCCGCGCGCCTTGGGCGCCGGGTGGTAGGGGTGCCCGGTGAGGAGGGACTGCTCGGAGCGCCGGTACGGGTCGTCGGGCGGGGTGGCGCGGTCGCGGGCGGTGAGGAGCGCGGCGAGCGCGTCCCGGCTGTCGGCCATCTCGGCGGGCAGTTCGGGGTTGGACAGGCCGGTGTGCGCCTGGAGTTCCTCGGCCACGAGCTTGACGAGTTCGGCGTGTCCGACCGGGTGCCAGGTGCCGTCGCCCGTGTTCACCTCGGGCGCGGCCGGCCGCCGTCCCCCGCGCACGCGCAGCAGGCGCTCCCCGCTCGGCAGCCGGTACACGTGCGACTCGCCCGGGCCGGGGAGCGGCTGCGCCACCTCCCGGAGCAGGCAGTTGAGCAGGGGCGCGGTCGCGTAGGCGTCGGCGCGCGCTCCGGTGCCGTCCGGTGCGTCGGGGGTGGCGGGCGTCGCCGGGGGTGCGGTGGGGGGCCTGGTGGGGTCCACGCGTTCCCTCGTTTCTTACGGTGCTTGCCTACGGTTGCGGTTTCCCGCGCTGCGTCGGCGATCAGTATGTCTGTCGTCGTCCACGCCCGCTCACCAGCACATACCCGCAGCCAAACCCGCACCCGAGGAGCCCGCCCGTGCACCGTCCCTCCAGCGCAGAGGCCGAGGTCGCCGACGAACTGGCCGCCGTGCGGCCCGGCCTCGTCCCCCGGTACGCGGCCGAGCTGCCCGGCGCGCGGGCCGCCGTCCTGACCCGGTTGTGGCGGGCGCTCGTCCACGACCCGCTGCCGTGGATCGTCCGCCGCGAGAACGGTGGGGGTCTCCTGCTGGCGGACGGCCGCCGGCTGGAGGGCCCGTACGCCGATCCGTACACCGTCGACGGCCGGGTCGGCGCCGTACGGCTCGGGACCCGCCTCGGGGCGGTGTCGTACGAGGACCCGGCGCGGCTGATGACGGACCTGGGCGTCCCGCACGGGCCCGCCTTCGCTGTCGAACTCGGCCACAGTGTCGCCTCGTTGGCCCTGTCGCGGGCGAATCAGGAGGACGTCTCGGGTGATCCCGTGACGAGCTGGGAATGGGAGCAGCGGGTCGTGGACGGGCATCCTTTCCACCCCAACTGCCGTTCCCGGCCCGGGTTCTCGGTGGCCGAGCAGCTCGCGTACGGGCCCGAGCACCGGCCGGTCGTGGAGCTGGCACTGGTGGCGGCGGACGACAGCGCGGTGCGGGGCGAGTGGCCCGAGTGGCTGTGGGACGGGGGGCGTCCGCTGATTCCGGTGCATCCCTGGCAGGCGGAGCATGTGCTCCAACTTCCCACCCGGGGTGGGTTGTCCGCGCATCCGCTGATGTCCCTGCGCAGTCTGGCTCTCCCGGAGGGCGGACCGCACGTCAAGACGGCGTTGAGCGCCCGGCTCACCTCCTCGGTACGGGACATCTCGCCGTACTCGATCGAGACGGCGGGGACGGTGTCGGCGTTCATGGAGTCCATGGCCGCGCGTCTCGACGGGCTGCTGCACATCACCCGCACCCTCGGCGCGGTCACCGACGCCTCCCCCGATCTGGCGGCGGTGCTGCGGGAGCCGCCGGACCTGTACGCGGACCCGGGTGCGGGTGAGTACGTCGTGCCCGTCGGGGCGCTCGCCGCCACCGGCTTTCCTCGATCTCCTTCCTGGATGGCCGAGTTCACCCGGCTCGCCCTCACCGTCGGTCTGCGCCTGCTCGATCTGGGTGTCGCCCTGGAGGCCCACGGTCAGAATCTCCTCGTCGTGCTGTCGGCGACCGGGAACCCGCTGCGGCTCGTCTACCGCGACCTCGCCGACATCAGGGTCAGTCCGGCCCGGCTGGCCCACCACGGCATCGCGCCGCCGGAGCTGTCCGGACGGATCGTCACCGACGACGAACCCGCCCTGCGCCGCAAGCTGTTCGGTTCGCTGGTGGCGGGGGCGCTGGGTGCGACCGCCGGTTCCGAGGCGGCGCTGCGGGAGGCGTTGGAGGCGGCCGTACGAGGGCTGCCGCGCACGCCCGATCTCCTGGCGCTGCTCGAACAGCCGCTGCCCACCAAGGCGTTGACCCTGATGCGGCTGTCGCCGGGCTCGCCCGGGGATCTGTGGACCCAACTGCCCAACCCGCTGGGAGAGGTGACGAAAGAGGGCAGCTGACGGGACCCGTTTTGAAGCGGGTCGCCCAGGGTCAATAGGATCCGTCGATGATCACAAGACAACGGCTGGCGGCGGGCGCCTGCGCCCTGCTCGTCGCCCTGGCGGCCGGGATCGCGGTCCCGGGCGAAGCCGTCGCCGACGAAACCACCGCACTCGCACCCAAGGTCAACCTCCTGCTCGACGTCAGCGGTTCGATGCGGGCGCGCGACATCGACGGCCAGTCGCGGATGGCCGCGGCGAAGCAGGCGTTCAACGAGGTGCTGGACGCGACACCCGAGGAGGTCCAGCTCGGCATCCGTACGCTGGGCGCCAACTACCCGGGCGACGACCGCAAGGAGGGCTGCAAGGACACCGCGCAGCTCTACCCGGTGGGCCCGCTCGACCGCACGGAGGCCAAGGCGGCGGTCGCGACGCTCACGCCCACCGGCTGGACGCCGATCGGCCCCTCGCTGCTGAAGGCCGCCGGCGACCTGAACGGCGGTGAGGGCACCAAGCGCATCGTGCTCATCAGCGACGGCGAGGACACCTGCGCGCCGCTCGACCCGTGCGAGGTGGCCCGGGAGATCGCGGCCAAGGGCATCGGTCTCACCATCGACACCCTCGGTCTGGTCCCGAACACCAAGATGCGGCAGCAGCTCAGCTGTATCGCGGAGGCGACCGGCGGGACGTACACCTCGGTCGAGCACACGGAAGAACTCACCGACAAGGTAAACCAGTTGGTCGTCCGGGCCGCCGACCCGGTGGTGACACCGGTGGCCGTCGAGGGTGCGGCGGGATGCCCAGGCGCTCCGGCGGTGAAGTCCGGTCTGTACACGGACCGTGAGGAGTTCGGACAGCAGCGCTGGTACCGTGTCGACGTCCTGCCGGGGCAGGAACTGCGCGCCTCGGTGAGCGTGTCCGCCGACCGGGCCGTCAACCCCGACTACGGGGTGCTGCTGCGGGCGATGACCGCGCACGGCCGTGAGATCGTCCGTGGCGAGGGCAACGGCACCGGCCGTACGGATGTCATCTCGACGGGCCTGCGCTATGCGAAGGCGGATACCGACGACGAGGACAAGCCGGCGGCCGAGACGGTGTGTCTCCAGGTCACCAACTCCTTCTCGGCGGCCGGTGGTGTGAAGTCCGCGCCCGGTCTGCCGCTCGAAATGACCGTCGACGTCGTCGACGGCCCGAGCCCGGCGAGCGACGTGGCCTCCTTCGGCCTCGGCCGCGGCTGGTGGCTGCTGGGCGCGCTCGTCCTGTTCGGCTTCCTCACGGGTGTCCTGTGGGGCTGGATCTCGCGCCTGCGGGTCTCGGTCTGGAGGACCAACTGATGCGAGTCGTACGAGTGATGCGAGTTCCAGGAAGACAACTGCTGCGCGGCACGCGCGTGTTGGGCTCGGCAGTGCTGCTGCTCGGGCTGGCCGCGACCCCGGCCGTCGCCGACGCCTCACCCTCCCCGAGCCCGTCGGACGGCAGCTCGGCCCCCACCTCGGCGGGCACGTCGTTCCGTACGGCGACGGAGATCGACCAGGGGCAGCAGGCCACCGCGAGTGGTTCCGCGGGCGACTACATGTACTGGTCGTTTCCCGCGGACTCCGGTCAACGCCCCACCGTCAAGGCGACGGTGAAGCTGCCGGACACCCACGCGTCGGAGACATGGCAGCTCGACGTGTACGACGGTCTGCGGCGCCGTCAGGCCTGCCAGTACGGCGCGCAGACGCGCACCGCCGCCTCGGGCACCGCGTCCGTGGAGCTGGCGTGCATCCTGCGCACGGTCCGTGCCTGGTCGGAGCAGTGGGCCAACGACCCGCTGCCGGGCACGTACTACGTCCGGCTGACGGCCGTGAACCTGCCGACCTCCGACCTCGGCCTCCCGGTCGGCGCCGAAGTGCGGGTCGACTCGAAGGACATCGGCGGTGCGGCGGCCGTGGACGGTTCGCTGGCCGAGCCGCTGGTTCCCGGGATCGCCGTCAAGTCCGAGAAATCCGAGAACTCCGACGACGCGGACGACAGTTCGACGGCGTCCGCGGTGCTGTCGAGCATCGAGCCCGACGACGGCTGGTCCTCCGGCTGGTGGTCCGACCGCTGGGTCTGGACGGCGATCGGCGGTGCGCTGGCCGCACTGGCGGGCGTCGGCGGCTACGCCCTGACGCGCGGCTCGGGCCGGCCGAGGCGGGTTCCGCCGGGCGTGTGACCCGAAGCTGACGGTTCGTCAACATGCCCGCCGCGCACAGTCGCACGGCGGGCATGTGCCGTCTCGGGCGCGGTTTCGCATCAGGCGGTCATTGCCGCCTCAGGCCCCGTTTCGCCCCGCCTGCCCCGTTCGCCTCAGGCCTCGCGCAGGGCCTTGGCGAGCGTTCCGTCGCCGGTCACCTCGATACGTCCGTCCCGTACGGCGTCCAGCACGCTCATGTCTCCCCGGCCGACCGCCGCACAGGTGCCGGTGTCCATCGACAGGCGGGCGTCGGGCTCCTCGGGCGCGGGGCCTGCTCCGTACACCGGAACGTCCTGGGCACCCACGTACAGGTGGAACTCGCCCTCCTCCAGCCGGACTTCGACGAGCCCTCCGCCGCCGGCCCCGTCCACCGCGCCCAGCCCGCGCAGCAACGGCAGCGCGAACCAGTGGGCCCGTACGGCGTCCGTGGCGCGCCGCTCGCCCAGCTCGGGTCCGCCCCACTCCCCCAGCGCCTGCAGCACGGGCAGCAACTGACGCCCCCGGCCGGTGAGTTCGTACACGTACGCGGCGCCCGGCGGGGGCAGCCTGCGCCGGGTCGTGAGGCCCTCGCGCTCCATGTCCTTGAGCCGCGATGCCAGTACGTCCGTGCTGACGCCCGGCAGGTCCGTGTGCAGGTCGGTGTAGCGGCGCGGACCGGCCAGCAACTCCCGCACGATCAGGAGAGTCCAGCGGTCGCCGACGACATCGAGGGCGCGAGCGACGGAACAGTGCTGGTCGTAGCTTCGGCGAGGTGACATGCGACGCAGTCTAGACATGTTGTTGGACTTTCCAAGCAGAAGCTTGGTAAAACCAAGCAACACACGAACCGGAGGGGCGTAAGCGCATGGAGTTCCGGCAGTCGAGCAAGCTCAGTGAGGTCTGCTACGAGATCCGCGGACCGGTGATCGAGCACGCAGACGCACTGGAGGAGGCGGGCCACAGCGTCCTCCGCCTCAACACCGGCAACCCCGCGCTCTTCGGCTTCGAGGCACCGCCGGAGATCCTCCAGGACATGATCCGCATGCTGCCGCAGGCCCACGGCTACACGGACTCACGCGGCATCCTCTCCGCCCGCCGGGCCGTCGCCCAGCGCTACCAGGACCGCGGCCTTGAGGTCGACGTCGACGACGTCTTCCTCGGCAACGGCGTCTCGGAACTGGTCTCGATGGCCGTCCAGGCCCTCGTCGAGGACGGCGACGAAGTCCTCGTCCCCGCCCCGGACTTCCCCCTCTGGACGGCCGTCACGACCCTCGCGGGCGGCAAGGCGGTCCACTACCTCTGCGACGAACAGGCCGACTGGTACCCGGACCTGGACGACATGGCGGCGAAGATCACCGACCGCACCAAGGCCGTGGTCATCATCAACCCGAACAACCCCACCGGCGCGGTCTACCCGAAGGAGATCATCGAGGGCATCCTCGACCTGGCCCGCCGACACGGCCTGATGGTCTTCGCCGACGAGATCTACGACCAGATCCTGTACGACGACGAGGTGCACCACTCGGCCGCCGCGCTCGCCCCCGACCTGGTCGTCCTCACCTTCTGCGGTCTGTCGAAGACGTACCGCGTGGCCGGCTTCCGCTCGGGCTGGCTGGTGGTGACCGGCCCGAAGCAGCACGCCCGCAGCTACCTCGAAGGCCTCACCATGCTGGCCTCGATGCGCCTGTGCCCCAACGCGCCCGCGCAGTACGCCATCCAGGCCGCGCTCGGCGGCCGCCAGTCCATCCACGAACTCACCGCCCCCGGCGGCAGGTTGCGCGAACAGCGCGACCGCGCGTGGGAACGCCTCAACGAGATCCCGGGCGTCTCGTGCGTCAAGCCGAAGGGCGCGCTGTACGCGTTCCCGCGCCTCGACCCGGCCGTGCACAAGATCCACGACGACGAGAAGTTCGTCCTGGACCTGCTACTCCAGGAGAAGATCCAGGTGGTGCAGGGGACCGGCTTCAACTGGCCCTCCCCCGACCACTTCCGCATCCTCACGCTCCCGTACGCGGACGACCTGGAAGTGGCGATCAGCCGGATCGGGCGGTTCCTGAGCGGTTATCGGCAGTAACGCCGACCGGGGCGGTCCACCGGCGTCCGTCATGGGTAGCCCTTCCCCATGACGGACCGACCGCTGCTGCTCCTCGACGTCGACGGCCCCCTCAACCCGTTCCGCGCCCGGCTGCTCCGCCACCGGGGATACGTGACCCGCCGGGTGCACCCCGCCAACTGGTCCGCACGGCAGAAACCGGGTTCGCGCCGGCTCCGGCGGGGCCTGCGCATCCGGCTGCACCCGGGACACGGCGCCCGACTGCTCGCTCTGCCGTACGACCTGGCGTGGGCCACGGCCTGGATGCACGAGGCGAACCAGATGATCGGCCCGGCGATCGGCCTGCCCGCGACCCTCCCCGTGATCGAGTTCACCAACCTGTTCACCGAGGACCCCGACGGCCTTCTCTGGAAGACACGGCGCGTGGTGGAGTGGGCCGACGGCCGCCCCTTCGTCTGGGTCGACGACCTGATCACCGACCTCGACGTCCGCCATGTGGCCGAACACCACGCCGGGCCGGCGCTTCTTCTGCGGATCGACCCGCGCCGGGGTCTCGGGGAGCGCGAGTTCGCCGAGTTGGAGCGCTGGGCTCGCGATGTCAGACCCGGGTCGTAGGCTTCGAAAAGGTCGAATCGCCCGTTCGACCTCAGCAGCCGACAACCGGGGAGGAGTGCGCCATGACCCGTCCGCCGACCCCCGCCCAGCGACGCGTCATCGACGCCGCCGACCCCGTCACCGGACGGCTGCGGGGTACGGAGTTCCAGCTCGCCGCGCTCGTGAAGCGAGGGCTCGCCTTCCGGCACCCACGGCCGCCGCACGCCCACTTCCTGACGCCGACCGGCCATCGCGTACGGGAGGAGGACCGGCAAACGGACACGCCTGCCCCTGCCGAGGCCGTCCCCGCCTCCGGGGCCCCTGGGGTGTTCGCCGCCCGGGTGGGCGGCGAGGAGGAGATACCGGCCGCCGGGCCCGCCCGGACCCGTGAGGTGCACAGTGCCTGGCAGGGGCTGCTGGAGCTGCGCCGGATGACCAACACGGACGGCGCCACGGACCGTCCGTGCGGCTGGGAGCGTACGCATCTGGTGCAGGCCGCCGCGCTGGCGCTGGAGGCGGCCGGGCACCGCCCCGAGGACGGGGGCGGTGCCGGGACCGGTGGCGGCTACCGGGTGCGGGCGACCCCGCAGCCGGAGGCCGTCGCCGTGCGCGAGCCCGACGGTGACGCGCTGCGGGCCTGTGCGGCCACCCTGGAGAAGGCGGGCTGGCAGGTCGGCGAGCACACCGAACCGCGTACCGGCGCGCGCTATCTGCTGGCGTCACCCCGGCGCAAGTAACGGCCCGACAGGCCAAGGCAGTTGACGACCGTGAGCGACCGCTCAGTACTCTTGCGCCCTCGTGGTGAAGTCGAGTTGTCGAGCAGTCGTGAAGGGGAAGTCGTGGCCGAACCGTTTTCCGTCCCGGTGACCGTGCGCGGGTACGAGACCGATATGCAGGGGCACGTCAACCAGAGCGTGTACCTCAACTACGCGGAGCACGCCCGCTGGTCGTTACTCCACGCGGCCGGGATCAGTCAGGCGGAGCTGATAGCCGAAGGCGTGGGACCGGTGGCCCTGGAGACCACCATCCGCTACCGGCGAGAGCTGCTCGCGGGCGACAAGGTGGAGGTGACCTGCGACTTCGTCTGGGGCGAGGGCAAGACCTTCCGTATCCGGCAGACGATCCGCAAGGCCGACGGCACGGTCGCGGCGGAGCTCACGGCGGTCGGCGGGCTGATGGACCTCCAGGCACGCAAGCTCGTCGCGGACCCGAAGAAGTACTTCCGCGCCCTGGCGTCGGAGCCACGGCTGTTCGGCCTCTGAGCGGTACTCACAGCGACCTCCTACCATCACCCCACGGCTTTCCCAACTTGGCGCGCGACCCTCGACCTCTTCCCGTCGCGCCCCTCTTGGAGATCCCCGTGCCGATGATGCACAGAGCCGCCGCCCGTCGTACGCTGCTGGCCGCGCTCGGCGCCACCGCGATCCTGACCACCCAGCGGATCGCGTCCGGCGCGACCACCGAGGCGGCCGGGAGCGGGCTCGACGACCCGGCCAAGAAGGACATCGCGATGCGGCTGGTGTGCAGCGCGGAGAACTCGTCCCTGGACTGGCGGGCCCAGTACTCGTACATCCAGGACATCGGCGACGGGCGCGGCTACACCGCCGGGATCATCGGCTTCTGCTCCGGTACGAGCGACCTGCTGGCCCTGGTCGAGCTGTACACCGAGCGGGACCCGGACAACGTCCTGGCCACCTGGCTGCCCGCCCTGCGCGCGGTGGACGGCACGGACTCGCACGACGGTCTCGACCCGGGCTTCCCCGCCGCCTGGCGCAAGGCGGCCAAGACGTCCGCCTTCCGGGAGGCCCAGGACGACGAGCGCGACCGCGTCTACTTCGACCCGGCCGTGGCCCGCGCCAAGAAGGACGGGGTAGGCACACTCGGCCAGTTCGCCTACTACGACGCCATGGTCATGCACGGCCCCGGCGCGGACAGCCTCTCCTTCGGCGGGATCCGCGACCGGGCCCGTACGAGCGCGGCCAGCCCGGCCGACGGCGGCGACGAGACGACGTATCTGGAGGCGTTCCTCGACGCCCGGGTGTGGGCGATGCGGCAGGAGACGGCCCACGAGGACACCAGCCGGGTGGACACCGCCCAGCGCGTCTTCCTCGGCCAGGGGAACCTGAACCTGGATCCGCCGCTCGACTGGAAGGTGTACGGCGACAGTTACTACATCGGCTGACCGATGGCGTGACGGCGAAACTCCGGCCGAGGGCCGTCCCCCTCGGCCGGAGGTCTGTACGCGCGGCCTGTTCAGGACGCGCCCGGCACCTCAGGCGCGCGCCGCGATGGCGGCCAGCCGCCGGGCCTCCGCACGTGTCGAGCGGGCGATCTCGTCCTCGTCGACGTGCAGCAACCGCCCGTTCTCGACGATCTGTTCGCCGTTCACGAACGACGCGGTGACCGGGGCCGCCGCACCGAAGACGAGAGCGGTGACGGGGTCGGCGATCGACGCGTGGGCGAGCGTGTCCAGGTTCCAGAGGACCAGGTCGGCGAGCTTGCCCGCCTCCAGTGACCCCGTCTCCCGTGCCCGGCCCAGGACTTGGGCACCCCCGTAGGTACCGAGGCGCAGGGCCTGACGGGCGTTCAGGGCCGCTTCCCGGTGCGCGCCGAGGCGGTTGATGAGGAGGGCGTTGCGCAGTTCGGTGTGGAGTTCGCCGGACTCGTTGGACGCGGTGCCGTCGACGCCGAGGCCGACCGGGACGCCGGCCGCGAGCATGTCGGGGACGCGTGCGATGCCCGCCGCCAGCCGGGCGTTGGAGGACGGACAGTGGGCCACACCCGTCTTCGTACGGGCGAAGGCGGCGATGTCCGAGTCGTTCATGTGGACGCAGTGCGCCATCCACACGTCCTCGCCGAGCCAGCCCGTGGACTCGAAGTAGTCGGTCGGTCCCATGCCGAACAGTTCCTTGCAGAACTGCTCCTCCTCGACCGTCTCCGAGCCGTGCGTGTGCAGCCGTACCCCCTTGCGCCGCGCCAACTCGGCTCCCTGTCGCAGGAGTTCGGTGGAGACGGAGAACGGTGAGCAGGGGGCGACCGCGACCTGGGTCATGGCGTCGAAGGAAGGGTCGTGGTGTTCGTCGACGGTGGCCTCGGTGGCGGCGAGCGCGCCCTCCAGGGTCTCGACGGCGAAGTCCGGGGGCAGACCGCCGTCCTTCTCGCTGCGGTCCATCGAGCCGCGCGCGAGGGTGAAGCGGACGCCCATCTCGCGGGCCGCGCCGATGATCGCGCCGGACAGGTCGCCGGAGTCCTTCGGGAAGACGTAGTGGTGGTCCATGGCGGTCGTGACCCCGCCGCGGGCCATCATGGCGAGCGAGCCCCGCGCCGCCGCGCGGACCATCGGCTCGTCGATGCGCGCCCACGTCGGGTACAGCGCCACCAGCCAGTTGAAGAGGTTGTGGTCGGTGGCCAGGCCCCGGGTGATCCACTGGTAGTAGTGGTGGTGCGTGTTGACGAGGCCGGGGGTGACGAGGTGGCCGCTCGCGTCGATGCGCCGGACCACGTCCGCGAGGCCCTCGGGGGCCCTGCCCGCGCCGACCGACTCGATACGGTTGCCGGCGATCACCACATGGCCGGACGCGTACTCGGTGTCGGTGGCGTCCACGGTCGCGACCGCGCAGTTCTCGATGACGATGCGCTGAACCATCGCAGGGACGTCCTTACAGGTTGGTGAGGTCGGCGGGGATGCGCGGCTCGGCGCCGTCACGCAGGATCGTGCCCTCGATCAGGCCGTACGGCCGGTCGGCGGCGAGGTAGACCTCATTGTCGTTCTTGAGCCCGAACGGCTTCAGGTCCACCAGGAAGTGATGCTTGTTGGGGAGGGCGAACCGCACCTCGTCGATCTCGCCCCGGTGCTCGATGATCCGCGCGCCCATCTGGAACAGGGTCTGCTGGAGCGAGAGCGAGTAGGTCTCCGCGAAGGCCGACAGCAGATGCCCCCGGGTCTGCGCGTAGGACTCCTCCCAGTCGGGCATCTCCCTTTCCTCGTCGGACCAGTTGAAGCGCCAGCGCGCGGACACCTGGGTCGCCAGGATGCGGTCGTACGCCTCGGGGAGCGTCGTGTACTTGTCCTTGACGTAGCCCCAGAACTCGGAGTCGGTCGTGTTCATCACGACCAGGTCCTTGAGCCCGGAGACGACCTCCCACGACGAGCCGTCGTAGGTGATCTGGGTGAGCCGGGTCTCCCGGCCCTGCCGGGCGAAGGAGTGCTCGCCCTCGCCCGCCGTCCCGATCCGCTCCCAGGAGTACTCCTCGATCCGGATGCGCGCCTTTTTGATCGGCTCCTGACTGGTCACGAAGTGCCGGGCCAGATGTATGCCGAACTGCTCGGCGGAGTCGATGCCGTGCTCCTTGGCGAAGGCGTACACCGTGTTCTTGGTGGTGTCCGTCGGCAGGACGTTCGCGTTCGAGCCGGAGAGGTGGACCTCGTCCATGTCGCCGGAGAGCGACACGGAGACGTTGAGGTCCTTGACGTGGTGGGTGGCGCCGTCGCGGGTGACGCGCACGACACGGTTCTCGGCCTTGCCGTACTGGTTCTGCCCGAGGAACACGGGGCGGGCGCCGCCTGCTGAGTCGTTCCTGGCTGCATCGGTCATGGTGCTGCTAGCTCCCTCGGTATACGGAGTAGCCGAACGGGTTGAGCAGCAGCGGTACGTGGTAGTGCTCACCCGGCACGACGGCGAACGTGATCGCCACCTCCGGGAAGAACGCTCCCGCCGCACCGCTGTCCCGATTCGCGGGGGCGTCCTGCTGCGGATCGGCCTGTTTCTTCTCCAGGTACGGTTCGACCTCGAAGTCGAGCCGCACATGGGTGGTGCCCTCCGGCAGTGCCGGCAGGTCCTTGCACCGCCCGTCGGCGTCGGTCGCGCTGCCGCCGAGCGCCCGCCAGGCCGCGTCGCGCCCGCCGCGCGCTGCGAGCCGGACGGCGACGTCGGCGGCGGGGCGGCCGACGCTGGTGTCCAGGATGTGCGTGGACACGGAGGCGACCAGGGCGGTGGGATCGACGGCGTCGGCGTCGGTGCTCATGTCTGTTACCGCTCTTCCTGTACGAGACTGCCCAGCCGGATGCGGTTGATCTTTCCCAGTTCGGTGCGGACGATCTCCCTCTCCCGCTCCGGCGTGTTGCCGAGCCGTTCCCGCACCGCGTCGCGCATCTGCTCGCCGGTCCGGCCGGTCGCGCAGATCAGGAAGACATGGCCGAAGCGCTCCTGGTAGGCGAGGTTGAGTTCGAGCATCTCCGCCTTCAGTTCCTCGGAGGCGCCGGCCATACCCCGCTGTTCGCGGGCGGAGGTCGGGTCACCGGGCCTGGGGCGGCCGATCGGCGGGTGCCCGGCCATCGCCTCGGCGAGGTCGTCGGCGGTCAGCCCGGCCGTCGCGGCGTCGCTCGCGGTGTACAGGTCCTCGGCGGTGGCGTACGGCCGCTTCGCGAGCAGGTGCCGTCCCCAGGCCGTCGAGGCGCAGGCCTCGTGGAGAGCGGCGCGGGCCGCGGACTCCTCCAGGGCGTTGAACCGGGCGAGACCGCCAGGGGTCGTACTCGACGTACTCGACGTCACGGCGAGCCTCCGTGGCCTTGTGCGTACTGGGCGTGGCCGGGGGGTGCGTGCGGTGAGACACGACGGACCGGCTGCGCACAGCTAACGCCTTCCGGCGACGGGACGTCAACACTTTGTTGAAAAACTGGGGTGACGGCACCTTCCGCGCCGCGCCTGTCAGGCCTGTTTCTCGCGGTTCAGGTAGTTGTAGACCGTGAAGCGGCTGACCCCGAGGGCGCCCGCGACGGTCTCGACGCCGTGCCGCACGGAGAAGGCGCCGCGCGCCTCCAGCATCCGTACGATCTCCTGCTTGGCCTTGCGGTCCAGTTCGGCCAGCGGCCTGCCGTGCCCTCGCTCCAGCGCGGCCAGGATGTGATCGAGCGAGTCGGCGAGCTGGGGCAGGCGTACGGCGATCACGTCGGCGCCCTCCCAGGCGAGCACGACGTCGTCGGGGCCGGCCCGGCCGGGCGCGAGCAGCTCGCCCCCCATGGCGTCGACCAGCGGTTTCACGGCCGCGACGAAGGCCTCGCCGACGGACCCGTCCCCGGCGCCGGTCATCGGCCGCCCTCGCCGTCGATCACGTTGACCTGGAGCGAGATCCGGGTGGCGCCCGCCTCCAGGGTCCTGCGCAGCAGCGCGTCCACGGCGGTCAGTACGGCGTCGGCGCGCCCCTCTGCGGTGTTGCCGAACGGGCCGACGTCCACCGCGTCCAGTTCGGCCGCCTCGATGACCTCACGGGCGACCAGCGCGTGTGCGGGGGCCTCGTCGAGGTCGAAGGGCTCGGTCGTGAACTCCACTCGCAGTCGCACTGTGCACATTCTTCCGTCAGTCGTGTCCCGGCCACTCGGACACGACCCTAACGGACTCCTCCGCG
>NZ_AEJB01000019.1 GCF_000331005.1 Streptomyces turgidiscabies Car8 | reverse complement strand
GACGGCTGAGGCGACAGACGAGGTGACAACCGAGGTGGCGGTCGCAGTACCTCGTCAGAACTCCGGTTCCGGAGGTGAGTGTGGCTGATGCGTCTGGTGCGACGGGAGCGGGCCCGCCCGGTCCAGCAGCCCCGTCCGGGCCGCCAGTGCCGCCGCCTCCAGCCTCGAACCGACCCCCAGCTTCATCAGCACCCGCTGCACATGCGTACGGGCCGTGCTGGGCGCGATCCCCATGCCGGCCGCGATCAGCCGGGTGTCCTCGCCGTCGGCGACCCGGACCAGGACCTCGACCTCCCTCGGCGTGAGCATCTGCAGCAGGCGCTGCCCCTCGTCGTCCGGCTGGGCGGCGGGGTTGAGGAGTTCACTGAACGCGCCCTGCAGCAGCTGCGGGGAGACCGCCACCTCGCCCGCTCTGGCCTTCATGATGGCGCGCTCGACGCCCTCTATGCGCTCGTCGTGACGTACGTATCCGGAAGCGCCCGCGGCGAAGGCGGCGGCGATGCCGCGCGGGTTGGGCACCGGACCCAACACCAGAACCGCCACCTGCGGACGCTCTCGCTTGATCCGTACCACCGGGTCGAACATGCCCGGCTCGGCCGGTGTCGCCGTGCCCAGCAGGCACACCTCCGGCGCGCGTGTGATCACCAGTTCCGCCGCGCCCGCGGCGGGCGCCGCCGCGGCGAGCACCCGGTGCCCGCGCAGCTTCAACGCCGAGGCAAGAGCCTCGGCGAGCAGTCGGTGGTCGTCGACCACCATCAGCCGCACTCCCATCGAGCCACCCCCCAGTCCCCCCAACGGTTGTCCCTTCTGGATGCCCATTGGTCCCCACGGACGGGAGCCCCCCGGCTCCCCCCGCTTCTCATGCCCCCGGAAGCTACACGCTTGTTCGACGTTGCGCTTCCCTACTGGAGAGAAGTGCCCCGGATCGTCGAAAATCCTCTCATTCGAGGGTGATGAGTAGTACGTGCACGACCCCGCCCCTGAACAGGGACGGGGCCGTCAACGGCAGTGGTCGGCGATCAGCCGATCGTGTTCAGTTCGTGCCGTACGCGATCGCCAGGTACCGCTTCTCCCCCGTGGCGGAGGGCTTGCGGGCGTACACCTGGGACATGTAGAGGCGGCCGTCAGCGTAGATCAGCTCGGCGTACTCGGGCTGCATGCCTGACTCGATCTCGCGGACCGACTTCGTCGCCGGGTTCTCCATCAGCTTCGTCTGGGCGAAGGAACCGCCGTCGATGCTGACGATCTGGCCGCCCTTGTCGTAGGGCGGGCGCTTGTACGCGATCACGTTGTCGCCGTCCATGGTCAGCGGGGAGATCGAGTAGCCGTCACCCGCGTCCGCCCGCTGTCCGTCCTGCTTGCCGGTGGCGAGGTCGAAGGCGACGATCTCGTTGGTCCTGCTGTACTCGCCGGTGCCGTCGTGGTCCTCGGTCGGGAGGTACAGCTTGTCGTTGCCGACGGCCAGCTTGGTGCAGTACTCGATCCTGGTGATGCCCGAGCACCTGGCGGCGTACCGGTCGCCGGGCGCCGAGATCTTCGTACGGAGCCGGCCGGTCGTGTTGTCGATGGAGAAGAAGTCCGAGATGCCGCTGCCGTCGCCCGCGGAGCGGTTGATGTCGGCGGCCACGACCAGCGGGTTCGTCGACACGACGCTGGCGTCCTCGATGCCCTTGGCCATCGCGTACTCGGAGAGCACCTTGCCGGAGACCGGGTCGATGGTCTGGATGTTCAGCTGCCGGGCGCCGTAGGAGCCGCACTTGCGTACCGCGACCAGCTTCTCGCCGCCGCCGTAGCCCGCGTCGTAACAGGTGTCGGTCGGCTTCGGGGACCAGAGGGCCTTGCCGGTGATGTCGAAGGCGGCGCCGCCGCTGGTGCCGCCCACGGCGACCGTGTTCGCGCTGACCGTCACGTTGTCGAGGTTGATCACCTGGTCGCCGCTCTTGACCGTCCGCGTCCACAGCTGCTTGCCGGCGGTGAGGTCGATCGCCGCGACCTGGCTGCAGCCGTGCGAGGGCTTGTCCTTGGTCGGCATGGCGGGCTCGTACACGACCGCCGTCCGATGGTCGGCGGTGGTGTGGCGGCTCGCCTGGCAGACCGGGCCGGGCAGCGGGACCGTCCAGAGCTTGGTGCCCTTGACGGGGTCGTATCCGGCGATCTCGGCGCGACCGGTCTTGGCGTACACCGTGTCGGTGAGCCAGGACCCGACCACGGTGGTGCTGCTCTCGTCGGCGCTGACGACGGGCTCGGGGACCTGGAAGAGGACCTTGGAGGCGGTGTTCGCGGGAGCCTTGTCCGTGCCGTCGTCGCCGCCGTCACCGCTGACGCCGCTGTCGGTCCCGCCTGTGCCGCCCGTCGTGCCGGAGGCGGTGTTCTTGTCGTCGCTCTGGCCGCCCTTGGAGGAGGAGTACCAGACACCGCCGCCGATGATCAGTGCGATCGCGGCGACGGCCGAGACGATGATGGCCGCCTGCGCGTTCAACTTCCTTTTGGGGGTGGGCGGTTGAGGCGGATAGCCGGGGTGCGGCTGCTGTTGCGGGTGCTGCGGGTAGCCGTGTCCGTACGGCGGCTGGGGCTGGGGCTGCTGGGTGTACGGGTTCGGCCCCTGGGGATAGCCGTAGCCGGGGGGCGGCGGAGGCTGGTTGGGCGGAGGCGGGGGCGGCGGCTGGGTCATGACGTGGGTACCTCGGGAGCGGAGAGAGGAGAGAAGGGGAGAGGGGCCCCCGGAGAGGGCCCGGAGGAGGGTCTACTTGCCGTAGGCGAGCATCAGTTTCTCCTTCAGCTCGTCCTTGCCGCTCAGCCTGGTGGTGGAGAGGAAGAAACGGCCGTCCACCCAGTCGTACGCCTTGGAGTAGAAGCCGTTCTCCACGTCGGCGGCGCCCGCCGGGTTCTGGAGCAGCTTCGTCGGGGTGTGGCTCGTGCCGGTGACGGGGATCGACACGACCTGGCCGCCGGCGTCGTACGGCGGCTCGACGTAGGCGACGAGTTCGCCGCCCTCGACCTTCAGCGGCAGCATGGGCTGCTCGGCCGGTGACTTGACGCGCCACTTCTCCTTGCCGGTGGCGAGGTTGATCGCGACGACCTCGTTGGCCTCGGTCGGCAGATAGAGGGTGTCGGCGTCGGTGGCCACGCCCTGGCAGCCCTGGAGGTCACGCTCGAGGATCGCCCAGCCGCACACGGGTGCGAAGGACTCGTCGACGGAGACCTCGGAGCGGAAGCTGCCGTCGTCCTTGAGGGTGGAGATGTTCCACGACTTCTTGTCCTCGTTGGTGAGATAGAGGACGACAGGATCGACGGAGTAGGTACGCGCGACGGCCCAGCCCTTCGGAATCGGCCGGGTCCAGCGGGCCGCGCCGGTCTTCGGGTCCAGTTCCTGCACCTCGTCGTGTTCCGTGGAGGTGGACGCCCCGCAGGACGACACGGCGATCAGCCTGGCGCCGCCCGCGAAGGCGGCGGGGAAGCAGGCGGCCCCGTACTTCACCTTGTCGAACAGCTTGGCGCCGGTGTTCAGGTCGTACGCCGTGCCGGACTGCGAACGCCCGACCATCAGCGTCGTCCCCGTGACCGACAGCTCCACACTGAGCGAGCTGTCGAACAGCGCCCCGTCGGCGACCTCACCGCTCCAGCCCTTCGCACCGGTGTTCAGGTCGAGCACCTGGAGCTTGTTGCACTTGGCCCGCTCGCTGGCACCGCTCATATAGGCGACCACGACCTTGTCGTCGGCCGACTTCTGCGGGGTGACGGCGCAGATCTTCTGCGGGAAGGTGATCGGCCCCCATTCGGTGCCCCCGTCCCCGACCCGGAACGCGAACACCTCCTTGTACGCCGTCTTCACAGCCACCTTGTCCGTGATCCACATGCCGTCGGCGTTGGCGCCGGAGGCGGGCGCGTCCGGCGCGTCCTTGGACCAGAGGACCTTCGCGTCACCGGCCTTGCGCCCCGCGTTGAGGTCGTCGGGGTCCGCGCCGGCGGTACCGCCGCCCCCCTTGTCGTCGCCACCGGCGGCGGCGTCGGCGGGGCCGGAGGCGGGCGCGGAGAGGTCGGGGCCGGCCTGGCCGCCTGTCGCGCCGGGCTTGTCGTCGTCGCCACCGCCGCTGGTCACCGCGTACACCGTGCCCCCGATGACGAGCAGCGCGGCGACAGCCGCTCCGAGCATCAACGCGGGCCGCCCCTTGAAGGGGCTACGGGAACCGCCACCGGGCGGGAGCTGCGCCGGGGGCACGGGAGCGCCGGGGAACTGCGGCGGTTGCGGGCCGGGGTAGCCGTACCCGGGCGCGCCACCGTACGCCGGGGGCTGGGGGGCGTAGGGGCCGGACTGGCCGGACTGGCCGCCGTACGGGCCCGGTTGGGCGTAGGGGCCGGGCTGCTGCGGATGGCCGTAGCCCGGCTGGGGCGTGGGCGGGGTCGGCGGCGGGGGTGGCGGCGCCCCGTTCGGCACGGGGGGCATGGGTGGCGGTGACCCGTACGGCGTGGCCGGCAACGCGCCCTGCGGCACGCCCGGTGGCACGCCCTGCGGTACCTCCGGCGGCGGTCCGAAGCCACCCTGGGGCGGACCCTGGGGCGGTTGGCTGGGCGGCTGGGTCATCAGCGCGTTCCCCCTTCAGCTGATTTTTAGCCACGCCCCGAGGTACGCGAAGAGTGCGCGGCCGCACTCGGAAATATCCTCGGGGGAGTTCTCAGAGGGCTCTTTCTACCACTCCGTGGCCACCCCGCACCTGACTGTATCCGCCCCTGTCCACCTCTGTTCCCAAGGGCGAACAGGCCCGTGATACCGCCGTTATGCGCCTTCACGCGCCCTTCACGCCATGTCTGTGAACTTCACGCCTTGCCCGCCTCCGGCCAGACCTCGTCCGCCTACGGCTATGCCTCGTCCGCGAGTTCCAGCCACCGCAGTTCCAAGTCGTCGCGCTCGCCGGAGAGTTCGCGCAGTTCGGCGTCGAGCTTGGCGACCTTCGCGAAGTCGGTGGCGTTGTCGGCGATCTGGGCGTGAAGCTTGCTCTCGCGCTCGGACATCTTGTCCAACTGCCGCTCGATCTTCTGGAGTTCCTTCTTGGCGGCGCGGGAGTCGGCGGCGCTCTTCTCGGTGACGGCCTTGCCTGCCGAGGGGGTTGACTGGATCGCGGCAGCGGCGACCTCCTCCATCCGCTTGCGCCGCTCCAGGTACTCGTCGATGCCGCGCGGCAGCATCCGGAGGGAGGCGTCGCCGAGGAGGGCGAAGACACGGTCGGTGGTCCGCTCGATGAAGAACCGGTCGTGGGAGATGACGACCATGGAGCCGGGCCAGCCGTCGAGGAGGTCCTCGAGCTGGGTGAGGGTCTCGATGTCGAGGTCGTTGGTGGGCTCGTCGAGGAAGAGGACGTTGGGCTCGTCCATGAGGAGACGCAGGATCTGCAGCCGGCGCCGCTCACCACCGCTCAGGTCCCCGACCGGGGTCCACTGCTTCTCCTTCCCGAACCCGAACGTCTCGCACAGCTGTCCGGCGGTCAGCTCGCGCCCCTTGCCGAGGTCGACGCGGTCGCGGATCTGCTGCACGGCCTCCAGCACCCGCAGGTTCGGGTCGAGCTCGCCGACCTCCTGCGAGAGATAGGCGAGCTTGACGGTCTTGCCGACGGCGACGCGTCCGGCGGCGGGCTGCTTCTCGCCGTCACTGCGGGCGGCCTCGGCCATGGCACGCAGGAGGGAGGTCTTGCCGGCGCCGTTGACCCCGACGAGCCCGATGCGGTCACCGGGGCCGAGCTGCCAGGTGAGGTGCTTGAGAAGCACCTTGGGCCCGGCCTGGACGGTCACGTCCTCGAGGTCGAACACGGTCTTGCCGAGCCGGGTCGAGGCGAACTTCATCAGCTCGCTGCTGTCACGGGGCGGCGGTACGTCGGCGATCAGCTCGTTGGCGGCCTCGACGCGGAAGCGCGGCTTCGACGTACGGGCGGGCGCCCCGCGCCGCAGCCAGGCCAGCTCCTTACGGACCAGGTTCTGCCGCTTCACTTCCTCGGTGGCGGCGATGCGCTCACGCTCGGCGCGGGCGAAGACGTAGTCGGTGTAGCCGCCCTCGTACTCGTACACGTCGCCCTTCTGCACGTCCCACATGCTGGTGCAGACCTGGTCGAGGAACCACCGGTCGTGGGTGACGCAGACGAGCGCGGAACGGCGCTCGCGCAGATGCCGGGCGAGCCAGGAGATGCCCTCGACGTCGAGGTGGTTGGTGGGCTCGTCGAGAACGATCAGGTCGGGCTCGTCGATGAGCAGCTTGGCGAGCGCGATCCGACGCCGCTCACCACCGGAGAGCGGCGCGATGACGGTGTCGAGCCCCTGTGGGAACCCCGGCAGGTCGAGCCCGCCGAACAACCCGGTGAGTACGTCCCTGATCTTGGAGTTCCCGGCCCACTCGTGGTCCGCCATGTCCCGGATGACCTCGTGGCGGACGGTGGCGGTGGGGTCGAGGGAGTCATGCTGGGTGAGCACGCCGAGACGCAGGCCACCGGAGTGCGTGACCCGCCCGGTGTCGGCCTCCTCCAGCTTGGCGAGCATCCGGATGAGGGTGGTCTTGCCGTCGCCGTTACGACCCACGACCCCGATCCGGTCCCCCTCGGACACCCCGAGCGAGATCCCGTCGAGCAGGGCACGGGTCCCGTACACCTTGCTGACGTTCTCGACATTGACGAGGTTGACGGCCATTTTGCTCCTGAGGTGGGGTGGATCGACCTTCCAGGATAGTGGGCGGGGTGGGTGGGGGTTACGGGCGGATTCCCGGGGGCGGCGAAACAGCGTCGAGGGTGCGGGTCCCTCGCCCGCGTTTCCTTCTCACTTCACAGCTCACCTCACAGGATGCCGCACCTCGGACACGACGAACTCGCCGTAGTGGAGCGCCGAACCCAGTGCCGCCAGCCGCGCGTAGCGCTCCGGCGAGAGCGCCCCACCGGACGCGGTGCCGATCTGGGCCGTCGCCCGCAGCACCAGCCGGAACGCCAGGTCCGGAGTGCAGTGACGGACATACTCGGCCAGCACCTGCCTGTTCCGCTCCGGTACGACGCGGTCATCACCGATCTCGGCGGGGACCGCAGGGGGGGACGGCGGCCTGCGCGTGCCGGGTCAGCCAGGCGTCGCACAGTTCGGTGAGCGTCTCCATCCACCGCGTTCCCAAGGTGACGCCGGTCCGTCCTCCGGAGAAGAAGGACGGCCCGTCCGCCGTGCCGGCCAGCCACAGCGCCTCGATCGTCTCCGAAGGAAGCCGCAGCAACAGCCGGGTGTCGCTCCGGACGGCGAGGACGCTCTCCGGGTCCAGTTCGTCCCAGAGGTGGTACCCGGCCGTATCGGCTGCCGTGGGCCCGTGCTGACTCCCGTCCTCGTGGAACATGCCCGTCAGCCAGGTCACACCGAAGTCTGCCTCGTCGGCACCGCGCACTGAACGTCGCCTCCGGCGGTCGGGACCGCTCCCCGACGGCCTACTCGCGCCACTTGTTGATCTGCTTGACCGGATCTCCGGTGTAGGACCAGGGAGTTCGTGTGGCGCGGCGTCCCTGCATCCGCAGGAGTGCGGTGGTGATGTCCGTGGCGCCCGCGAGGCAGGCGGCGTGGGCGAGACAGTTGAGTTCGCGCAGTTCGGAGGGGAGCACCGGGGTGTCCGGACGCGCCTGGATCCAGCGCTCCCAGGAACGTCTCACGTCGTTGACGGCACCGTCGTGATCCCAGTGCGGCCCGAGCCGCATGGCATCACGCCGGCCCTTTGCCGCGTCCAGAAGATAGCGGTACTCCTCTACGCGGGCGTGCTGCACCAGAACCGGCAGCGGGGTGCCGGAGGGCGCCACGTCGGCGGCGTCGCGGGCGAAGCCGTACATGTACCCGTGCGTGCCGTGCCAGCGGGCCGAGTAGTAGTGCAGAACCTGCAGGTGCCCCTCCACGCTGTACGGATCACGCGCGTGCAACTCGTCCCACCAGCGGGCCATTTCCCGCTGTTGTACGCCCGACGGATACAGCCGGGCAACGGAGATCAGCGAGATCCACGGGGTCGGATCCTCCGGATACGCCTCGGCGGCCTGCAGACAGGCCGTCACCACGGTGTCGAGGCGCTCCACGGCGATCGGGACGCCCCGTCCCGCCGCGATCGCCAGGCCGAAGACCCGGGCCGTCTCCGTGGCCGCCCGCAACACCGATGCGTCGACGCTGCGGGGATCGGCGGCCAGCCACGACTCCACCGTCGTACTGTTCGCGCAGGCCTGCGCGAGCAGCCGGACGCGGTGGCCTCGCATCGACCAGTCGACGGTCGAGGCCCGCAGCAGATCGCGCAGGCCCTGCCAGCGGCCGATGACGATGTCCTGGCGGGCGGAGGCGAGGGGCGCGTCTCCGCCGTCGGGGTCGAAGTCGATGTCGGCGCTGGAACTGAATCTGTTTCGCGCCATCGGACTCTCCCTCAGAAGTCGGTGGGGGCGCCCTCGTACGCATGAGACCGGGCGGTTTCATGGACGTCGGGGACGTAGTCCACCTCGACCGTGCGCGAGGCGTCCAGCTTGACCGGCCGGTAGTACTCGCTGCCCTTGCGCCAGTACCAGAGCATCGGCACCAGACTGACGGCCAGGCCTCCGAGGCCGATCGTGACCGCCGCCCCGCTCAGCTCGCCGAGGGACTCGACGAGCACCCAGAACATGAACACCGCGCCGAACAGCGGCCACAGCCCGCCGAAGACGAAGTTGGCGACCGACTTCAGCAGGAGCTTACGGTAGGCGACGACCACGGCCAGGCCGGTCAGTCCGTAGTAGACGGCGATCTGCAGGCCGATCGCCGAGATGGCGTCGGACAGGATGTCGCCCACCGAACCCAGGGCGTTGGACGCGACGAACAGCACCAGCGCCACCCCGCCCACGACGACGATGGCCACCCAGGGAGTGTTCCACCGGCGGTGCACCCTGCCGAGCGCCGCCGGCATCGTTCGGTCCCGACCCATCGCGAACAGCGACCGCGTGACCTGGATGAGGGTCGTCTCCAGGGTGGCGATGGTGGACAGCATCACGGCCATGATGAGCAACTTGCCGCCCCAGCCCGGCCAGATCTCCTCACCGAGCGTGCCCAGCACATTGCCCTCGTTCTCGGCGATCTGGGCCGGGGTGAGGACGACGGTGGTGAGGATCGTGAACACCTCGAACAGCAGGAAGACGATGCCCAACCCGATCAGGCCGGCGAGTCCCGTCGTGCGGCGGCTGTTGCGCGTCTCCTCACTGAGGTTGCTGGTGACGTCCCAGCCCCAGAAGTAGAACGCGGCGATGAGGGCACCGGCCGCGAAGCCCGACACCCCGTCGAAGTGGCCGAAGCCGAGCCAGGACCAGTCGAAGTCCCGGGCGTTGTCCGTGTGGAACACGGCGAGCACCGCGAAGAGTGCCAGGACGGTGAGTTCGACGCCGCTCATGATGAGCTGCGCTCGTACGGTGAGCCGGGCACCGCCGAGCACGACGCCGAGCATGATCAGGAACCAGCACGCACCGACCACCGTGGACAGCCCGGTGTTCTCCGCGAGCCCCTCGTCGAACAGGGCCAGCGTCATCGATCCCGCGGGGAGCGAGCCGGCGACCATGAAGATGGTCGCCGAGACCACCAGTGACCAGCCGCTGACGAAGCCCAGGAACGGGTGCAGCGTGCGGCCCACCCAGGAGTAACTGGCGCCCGCGTTCACGTCGATACGGCCCAGGTAGCTGAACGCGAGTGCGATACCCAGCATGGGTATCGCGCAGTACAGCAGTGCCGCCGGACTGGCCAGCCCCACTGTGCCCACCAGGACCGCGGTGGTCGCCGCGATCGAGTAAGCCGGTGCACTGCCCGCCACCGCCATCACCACGGTGTCGAACGTACCGAGGACGTTGGCCTGCAGTCCTCGGCCTCTGCTGATGCTCATGCTCACGTCACTTTCTGTCGTGCACGACAAAGGACGGCGCCCTCACTGGCCCGGCAGTGGGAAGTGATCACCACGGAACCGATGGTTCCGTGGTCAGGAGGTCACACTATGTGCGCGAGCGATGGTACCGCTGTTCTTTTATCTTTCAAGTGTGGCCCGGAGTGCGTTCGCCCCTCCCCAGGACCCCAGCGTTACTGGTCCCACTGCTGCGGCATCAGCGTCGCCGACGCCGGTGTCGGCGCCGGTGTCAGGGTTCGGGCGTCGGCGGTGGCCGGGGTGTGCTCGTGGCCGTATCCGTACTCGTCGTCGTGTTCCTGGCCGTGGGTCGGCATGTCGTCGCGGAGGAGGTTTTCCGGGATGAGGACGGCTGCCGTCACGCCGCCGTTCGGGGAGTCGCGGAGTTCGACGCGCAGGCCCTGGCGGGTCGCGAGGCGGTTCACCACGAACAGGCCGATCTGCTTGGCGTCGAGGAGGTCGACCTTCTCCGACCGGAGTTTGCGGTTGGCGTCGGCCATCGCGTCCTCGTTCATGCCGAAGCCGCTGTCCTCGACCTCGATGATGACACCGTCGCTCAACCGGGCAGCGCGCAGCCGCACCTTGGCGCTGGGCGGGGAGAACGACGCCCCGTTCTCGACGAGTTCGGCGAGCAGGTGGATGACGTCGGCCACCGAGCCGCCGTTCAGCGACACCCGGGGGGCCGACCAGATCTGGACGCGGCTCGCGTCCTCGATCTCGGACACCGCGGCGCGCAGGGTGTCCGCCAGTGGGATCGGGTCCCGCCAGCCGCGGCCGGGCGCGATGCCGGAGAGGATGAGGAGGCTCTCGGAGTGGCGGCGCATCCGGGTGGCGAGGTAGTCGACGCGGTACAGCTCGTGCAGCTCGGCGGGGTCGCGTGGGCGCTGCTCCAACTGGTCGAGGATGTCGAGCTGGCGGTGCAGCAGCACCTGGCTGCGGCGGGCGAGGCTGACGTACACGCCGGAGATGCCACTGAGGAGTTCGGCGCGTTCGGAGGCGGCCTTGAGCGCCGCCCGCTGTACGGCCGTCAACGCGGTGCCCACCTGGGCGAGTTCGTCCCCGGCGAGTCGGCGCAGCGGGGCCTCGGCGTCGATGTCGACGCCCTGACCCGCGTGCAGCCGCCGCATGGCCTGCGGAAGCCTGCGGCCGGCCACTTCGAGGGCCGAGTTGCGCAGGTCGAGCAGCTCCACGATCAGGCCCCGGCCGACCGACACGGAGACGAGGAGGGAGAGCAACACGCCTACGAGGCCCAGGAGCACGGCGATTCCGGAGGCGCCGAGGGTGGCCCAGCCGAACGGGTTCGCCTTGGCGGCAGCGGCCGTACCGGCCTCGGTCTCGGCCTTGCCGAGGGCGTGCAGCACATCATTCGCGGCCTTGTCCCAGCCCCTCAACAGGCCGTCACCGACCGCTGATTCGCCGGGCCCGGCGCTGCGTACGCGGTTCTCGGTCTCCGCCAGCTGACGGTAACTGCCGCTCTGCAGAAGCTCGTTGTACGCCTTCTGGTGTTCGGGCCGCAGATCGGCGACCGCCGGCTTCAGCAGACCGCGCTGGACGGCGACCGCGCCGACGAACAGCGCGTACTGGTCGCCGGTGAGCTTTCCGGCGGCGCCGCCCGCCGCGAGGAGCGCCTGCTCCTGGGCCACGGCCTCGCGGGCACGGGAGAGTTCGAGGACGACGCGGGCCTCGGAGGCGGTGGTCGTGCTCTTCTCCCCGGTGAGCGCGCCGGTGACGGCGAAGGCGTCCTCGACGAAGCCGGTGTACGAGGTGTACGCGGCGGAGGCCGCGGCGGCGGTCTGCTTCGCGTTCCGGTCGCCGCTGACCGACGCGCGCAGCGCCGTGAGTCCCTTGGCGTCGTCGGTGAGCCTGTCGAGGCGGTCGGGCAGGGCGGAGTTGAGGAGCGCGGCGTCGGAGCTGGTGGAGTTGACGCCGTCGAGCAGGGCGTCGACCGCCTTGTCGGTGGCCACCTGGGTCCGTGTCAGGACGTCCGAGTCGCCCGAGGCCGGGTCGCCGGCGTAGCGGGCGGCGAAGGTGCGCTCGGTCTGTATCGCGGTGACGAAGTCGGCGACCGGGGCGAGCAGTTCGGAGTTGACCTCCTTGGCCCGTTCGGCGTCACCGATGGTGGACGCGGTGGTGACCGCCGCGAAGCTCCACAGAGCCATGAGGGAGACGACGGGCAGCATCAGCAGGGCGACGATCTTCGCCCGTACGGATCTGGGGCGCAGTCGTTCGGCGGTGCGAGCCATACTCATGGGAACCTCGTTGGCCTTTGTTCTTCAGCCCGTCCGGCGGAAATGGGAAGCGGGAATGGGGATTGGGTACGGAGTACGGGGAGGGCGGAATCAGGCGGTGGACAGTTCGACCTCGCGCAGCAGCTCCGCCGCGATCGCCGACTCCGCCCGCTGCCCCGTGGGCGACAGGGCGACATACGCCGACGCCAGGAACAGGAACGACCCGAGCAGTACGGCCAGCGGGAACAGGAACTCCGTGGACGTGGCTCCCGGCAGCTCCGCGCTGCTGGGCGTGAGCGTGACCTGGACGGCGAACATCGCGGTGTAGTGCATGCTGCTCACCGCGAGGCCCATGACCAGAGCGGCGATCGTCGCGAGCACGGGCCCGCGCACGATGAGCGTGAGGGTCAGCGCGGCGGTGGCGGCGACGACGGCGATCGCGACGGAGGCGCCGACGAGCACCGGGTCGTACGAGAGGTCGCCGTGCAGGTTGAGGGCGTACATGCCGGCGTAGTGCATGGCGGCGACGCCGAGACCCGTGCCGAGGCCGCCGAGGATCACCGACCTGACGCGGGAGCGGCCGTACCCGGCGGTGAAGACACCGGCGGCGACGACGGCGATCGCGGTGAGGAGGCTGAGGACGGTCAGCGGGACGTCGTAGCGGATGGGGGTGCCCTCCACGCTGAAGCCCATCATGGCGACGAAGTGCATGGTCCAGATGCCGGAGCCGATCGCGAGCGAGGCCAGCGTCAGCCAGTTCCGCTTGGAGGCGCCGTCGGCTTCCAACGCCCTTACCGTGCAGCGCAGTCCGAGTGCCGAGCCCAGACAGGCCATGGCGTAGGAGAGGACGGGGGTGACCCATCCGGCGCTGAAGTGGTCCATGTGGCCCATGGGGGAATTCCTCTCGCCCGAGGCGCGGGCAGGGGGGCAGCGCCTCGGTAGTACCACCGGTATCAGGGGGACCGGGGAAGGGCTGATCGCTGCGGGGGAAGGGGTCGGCCGACCTTCGCCGACCCCTCAGCACCGTTCAGCAGGGTGAGTTGCGTTCGATCGCGTTCAGCGTCGCCGCCGATGGCACAGAGCCATCAGCGTTTGGCGGCGACCTCCGTACGGACCTCGCCGAGGAGGTCGTACATCGTCTGGCCGGGGCAGTCGGTCGACAGCCAGTCGCGGTGGCCGCTGATCGCATTGACGTCCTTCGTGACCCCGTTGACCGGGTTCACATAGGTCAGCCTGGCCTGCGGGTCCAGGCCCTTGAAGCGGGCGATCACCTTGATCAGGCGGATCAGCGACGCCTTGGCCGCGTCCGTCGGCGGCTGGTCGACCAGCGTGCCGATGAGGGCGATACCGAGGTTGCCGGAGTTGAAGCCGGCGGTGTGGAAGGCGGTGACGAGCTTGCCGTCCTTGTCGAAGGCGGGGACCAGGTCGTCGCCGGAGTAGCGGCCCTCGTAGACGGCACCCGCCTCGTCGATGAGGAAGTGGTAGCCGATGTCACCCCAGTCGAGGGTGATCGCGTGGTACTCGTAGATGCCGCGCACGGTCGACGCCGGGTCGGGGTCGGCGTTCGGGGTGTCCGTGTGGTGCACGGTGACCGTCTGGAACGGGTAGTACACCTCGGGCGAGTTGACCTTGCCGTCCTTGTACCGCTTCGACTCGTCGGCGCCCCACGCCGGTCGCGACAGGTACTGCACCCCGCGCACCCGGGTCGGTTCGGTCGGCACCCGGAAGGTCTTCCCGGACCCGCCGGTCGTGTCGATCGCCAGCGACCGCGCCCCGCCCGCGCTCGCCCCGTCGGGCAGCTTCAGCTCGTACGCGGTGGCGTCCCCCGCCGCCACCAGCGCCGTGCCGCCGCCCTCGACGGTCGCGCAACCGCCGCTCAGCTCCTGCCACTTGCCGGGCGTGGAGGCGCCGTCCGCGAACTTGATCCCGGCGCCGTCCGCCGCGCCGCTCCAGCGCACACCGACGTACGAGATGGCGAAGGCGGCGCCTGCCTCGGCGGTGCCGGTGGCGGCCTCGGTTCGGGTGGCCGGGAACTTCTGCGGCTCGGTACCGGCGGTGCCGGACGTGCTGTCCGTCGTACCGGACGGTGAGTCCTCGCCGTTGGTGGCCGCGAAGACCACCGGGGTCAGCGCGCCGCCGACGGCGACAGCGCCCGCGGCACCGATCATGCCGCGCCGGGTGAGGGGAATTTTCCTGCGATGACTGGGGGGAGGTACGGACACGGAGATGCCTTCCGGAGGTGCTGGGGCAGTTGGCAACTCAAGGGGGACCCCACGCCGCGCGCACTCTGGAATTCGGTGAACTCCGAAGACTTGGCGGAGATCTGTGGCGGACGGCGAGTGCTTGAAGTTGAAAAGACCCTACGTGTCACGTCCGCCCCACCTGCGCTCCCTCAAGCCAAGGAACGGTGAATTCCCTGTGGAGGTCGGAAAAATGGGTTAACTCAGAAGTAACTCTGTGTGTTCACCGTCACAGCACACGCGCGCCCGGTACCGGTCCTGCCGCCACCCGTACGGACCGGCAGGTGCCGGACGCGGACAGCGCCCGCGCCACCTGCTGTGCGGCCCCCGCGTCGCGGGCGAGGAACGCCGTCGTCGGGCCGGAACCCGAGACCAGCGAGGTCAACGCGCCCGCCGCGCGGCCCGCCGCGAGGGTGTCGGCGAGGGCGGGGAAGAGCGAAAGAGCGGCGGGCTGGAGGTCGTTGGAGACGGTGGCGGCGAGCGCCTCGGGGTCGCCCTTGGCCAGCGCGTCGAGGAGTTCGGGATAGGCGACGGGCACCGGAACCTCACTGTCCGCGACCAGCCGGTCGAACTCCCGGAACACGGCCGGTGTCGACAGCCCGCGTTCGGCCATCGCGAACACCCAGTGGAAGGTGCCGCCGGTCTCCAGGACCGTCAGCTTCTCCCCGCGCCCGATCCCGAGCGCGGCCCCGCCCACCAGACTGAACGGCACATCGCTGCCCAACTCGGCGCAGATGTCGAGGAGTTCGACGCGCGAGGCGCTCGTCCCCCACAGCGCGTCGCAGGCGAGCAGCGCACCGGCGCCGTCGGCACTGCCACCCGCCATCCCGCCTGCGACGGGGATGTCCTTGGCGATGTGGATGTGCACGTCGGGCGTACGGCCGTACCGCTCGGCAAGCGCTACGGCGGCACGGGCGGCGAGATTCGTACCGTCGAGGGGGACTTGAGCGGCGTCGGGCCCGGCGCAGGTGATCCGGAGCTCGTCGGCCGGAGTCACCGTCACCTCGTCGAAGAGGCCGACGGCGAGGAAGACGTTGGCGAGGTCGTGGAAGCCGTCGGGGCGCGCGGCACCCACCGCGAGCTGGACGTTGACCTTGGCGGGAACCCGTACCGTCACGCTCACAGCTGCCCGGACTCCTCGTTGTCACCGTCGGTGTCGCTGTTCTGCTGCTGGACCTTGTTCTCCGCGATGCGGACGAACTCCTCGACGCTCAACGACTCGCCGCGGGCCTGCGGGGAGACACCGGCGGCGACGAGGGCGGTCTCGGCGGCGGCGGCGGATCCGGCCCAGCCTGCGAGCGCGGCGCGCAGGGTCTTGCGGCGCTGGGCGAAGGCGGCGTCCACGACCGCGAAGACCTCGCGGCGGTCGGCGGTCGTCTTCAGCGGCTCGGCACGCCGGACGAGCGAGACGAGCCCGCTGTCGACGTTGGGCGCGGGCCAGAACACGTTGCGACCGATGGAACCGGCCCGCTTGACCTCGGCGTACCAGTTGGCCTTGACGGACGGTACGCCGTACACCTTCGACCCGGGCGGCGCGGCGAGCCGGTCGGCGACCTCCGCCTGCACCATGACGAGGGTCCGCTCGATGCTCGGGAACGTCTCCAGCATGTGCAGCAGCACGGGTACGGCGACGTTGTACGGAAGGTTCGCGACCAGTGCGGTGGGCGGGGGGCCGGGGAGTTCGGTGACGCGCATGGCGTCGGAGTGCACCAGCGAGAACCGGTCGGCGCGGGTGGGCGTCCGGGCGGCGACGGTGGCGGGCAGGGCGCCCGCGAGGACGTCGTCGATCTCGACGGCCACGACCCGGTCGGCGGCCTCCAGCAGCGCGAGGGTGAGGGACCCGAGCCCCGGCCCGACCTCGACGACCACGTCGTCGGGCCGCACACCGGCGGTGCGCACGATACGGCGGACCGTGTTGGCGTCGATGACGAAGTTCTGCCCGCGCTGCTTGGTGGGCCGCACACCGAGAACCTCGGCGAGCTCACGGATGTCGGCAGCGCCGAACAGCGCGTCGGAGGTGGGGAGGGCATCGGGGGCGGGGCTGGTGCTCACGGGTCCAGGGTACGGGGGTGGGGGGTGAGGGCGGGACGCGGCGCTTGGCCGTGCGGAGCCAGGACCGGCTGATCCGGTCCGACGCTCGGGAGAGCACCAGAGCACCAGAACCCCAGAACCCCAGAACCCCGAGGCTTGCGGTGGTCTCGACGTTTCGCTCACCACGTCGTCTCACCGCGTCCCGTCACGCCGCGCGGCTGCGCAGGCGGCGCAGCATGCGGGCGTCCTCGAAGCCGACCGAGTGGGCGGCGGCGTCGACCGTGGCGCCGTGGCTGATGAGGTGCTCGGCGCGTTCCAGCCGCAGGGTCTGCTGGTAGCGCAGCGGGGTGAGACCGGTGGCGCGGCTGAAGAGCCGGGTGAGGGTGCGTTCGCTGACGCCGACGACCGAGGCGAGGTGTGGCAGCGGTAGGGCTTGGTCGAAGCGGGTGTCGATGAGGTCCTGGGCGCGGTGCACGGTGTCGTCGAGGTGGGACCGGTGCCGGAACATCGCGCTGGTCTGTGGCTCGTGGCCGTTGCGGCGGGCGTAGACCACCATGTCCCGGGCGACCTGGGCGGCGACGGCGGGCCCGTGCCGGCCGGCGACGAGGTGAAGGGCCAGGTCGATCCCGCTGGCGATACCGGCGGAGGTGATCACCCGGTCGTCGGCGGTGAACAGGACATCGCGGACCACGACGGCCCCGGGGTGGCGCAGAGCCAGCTCGTCCTGCACGTCGTGGTGGGTGGTGCAGCGCCGGCCCCGGAGCAGGCCGGCCCGCCCGAGTGCCTCGGCTCCGGCGCAGACGCTGGCGACCGTTCCGCCCCTGGTGTGGTGGTCCCGAAGGACTTGGAGGGAGGCGTCGGTGATGGCCGGTGAGTCGGCCAGGGTGACGGCTCGCCAGCCGGGGACGACGATCAGGTCGTCGGGCCCGAGGTCGGGCCAGTCCAGTCCTGCCACCACGGGCAGCCCCTGAGCCGTGGTGATCTGCGCCTGCTCGGCGAGGTAGGTGAGGGTGTAGGGGTGCCCGAAGTCGGCCGCCGTGGAGAAGACCTGCGCGGGGCCGGCCAGGTCCAGCAGGTGGACTCCGGGTACCAGGAAGAAGACGACGTGGCTCACGATTCGGCCATCATGCCGGAAGACCGGTCATCGTGCCGGACGTTCCGCCGCGGCCTCCACCTCGTCGACCGTCGCGATGGTGGCGAAACGGCCCGCGAGGGCGTACTCGGTGCGCCGGATGATCTCGTCGGCGGGCAGGGTACGGGGGTCGGCGAGGAGTTCCGCGACGCTCTGGCCGGCGGGGGCGTCGCGGTGCGGGATCGGGTTCGTGGCGGTCGCGTCGACGACGAAGGTGACCTGGTAACCGAGGTCGCTCGCCACGCGGGCGGTGGTCTCCACGCACTGCTCGGTGCGGATACCGCAGACGGCGAGTTCGCCGACCCCGTGCTCGGTGAGGCGTTGTTGCAGGTTGGTGGTGGTGAAGGCGTTGTGCGAGGTCTTGTGGATCAGCGGCTCGCCGTCCTCCGGCAGCCCCAGCTCCTCCAGCAGCCGCACCTGACCGAGGGCCGGGTCGAAGACATCACCGCTCCCCGGCTCGGAGTGCAGCACCCACACCACCAGGTCCCCGGCTCGGCGGGCCGACCGGACCAGCCGGTTCACCTTGTCGGCGATCTTCGGGTCGGAGATGGTCTCCCACAGCGGGTGGGCGCGGAAGGACTCCTGGACATCGATGACGATCAGTGCTCGGGTCATGCCTCCAGCTTCCGGCGTGCGGAGGGTGCGGCGACAGGCCGCATCGGGTCCCGGGGCGGACGGATCCGGTCAGCCGACACCCTGACGCGCACAGGCGGAGCCAAAGGCGGACGACCCCCTGCCGTCTCGCCAACCTGCTTGAATACCGGTCGAGTTGAGGGAGACCGAGCGCTGGACGAGGCGAAGCTCCTGGTTGAGTGGGTCGGCGACAAGCACAGGCAGACAAAGGATGGATCTCATGAAAGCGACACAGGACTCCCCCGTGGGGCACGAGGACATCCAGGCCCCCTCGGGACGGACCAGGTGGTGGGTGGTCGCCCTCATCCTGGGTCTGCCGGCACTTCTCGTCGTCGGCTTCATCGCCATGGTCGCGATCTGGGTGCTGAGCGACGACTCGTCCGAGGCCGACCAGCGGCCTCCCCGCTCTCTTCAGGTCAGCGTGGGAGACCCATGGGCCGGCAGCACTCCTGCCTTGTCCCGGACATCGACGATGTGACACCGGGGCTCTCTTCGAGGTGACCGCAGGCTAGCCGTGCAACCGCCCCCCGCAGTGCGGCCAGGGCCCCGCCCCCCGTTTCACGTACAGCCTCTTCGCGCGCAGTGTCTGTTCCTCGCCCGTGGCGTCCTGGGGGCGGCCGGAGCCGCCGAGGCTCTGCCAGGTCCGGGTGTCGAACTGGTACAGGCCGCCGTACGTGCCCGACGGGTCCACCGCGTTCGGGCGCCCCCCGGACTCGCAGGCCGCCAGGGAACCCCAGTCCAGATGGTCCGCCCCCCGCACCGAGGTCGGCAGGGGTTTCGTGCCGACCCTCACCAGCTGGGCCCGGGGCTCGCGGACGACCTCCGTGCGCACCCGGCGTGGTTTCTGCTTCACGCCGTTGACCGCGCGCAGGGCGAAGGTGACACGGCGCAGGCCCGGGCTGCCCGCCTGGTCGACGATCTCCGTGCCCTTGAACAGGGACGCGTCCTGGGTGCGCCGGACGTCGTAGGGGATTTCCTCCTCGCGTACCTCCTTGGAGCCCGTCACCCGCAGCACCGTCACCGCCTGGCCGTCGCGCGGGAAGCTCGCGGCGGCCACCGACAGGGCGTCCTCGCCGCGCAGGGTGATCCCGGCCTCCCGCACCGCCTCGGCGACCGTCGCCGCGTTCGTACGGATCGTGCGGGCCCGGCCGTCCGCCATGATCGTCACCGTGCGCTCGGTGCGGACGTCGATCGTGAGCCCCTGCCTGCCGATCTTCTGGGAGCGCGCGAGGGAGAGGTACGCGCCCTCCGCGCGCACCCCGAGCTGTCTGAGTGCTTCCTCCACCGTGTGTGCCGTCGTCCACACCTCACGCCGTTCACCGTCCAGAGTGATCCGTACGGGTCGCCCGTAGTGGACGCGGACCTCGTCGCCGCTGGCCAGTGCGGTGCCCGGCGCGGGGGCGACGACGTCGTGGGCGCCCACCGCCACCCCCTCGTCGGCCAGCAGTTCGGTCACGTCGTCCGCGAAGGTGTGCAGGGTGCGCGGCTTGCCGTCGACGCTCAGTTCGATCGCCTTGTCCTTGGCGACGAAGGCCGTCGTACCGCCCGCCAGGAACGCCACGACGAGTGCCTGCGGCAGCAACCGGCGGATGGCGTCGGGCCGTTCGGATCCCTTGCGGCGCCTGGCCGCCCGCCCCTCGCGGGAGCGCCCTTCGCGGGTCGGCCCGGTCGCCGCCTGCTGCCGGGGCACCCCGGCCGGCGGCAGCGGCGGCTCCGGGGGCGCCGGGGGCTCGTAGGCGGGCCGGTACGTGTCCGCGTACGGCAGGACCCCGTACGCCACCGTCTCGGCGGTGTGCGGGTCGTACCCCCCGTACGGCGACGGCGGCTGCGGCCCGCCCACGGGGCTGTACGTCTCGTACGGCGGCGAACTGCTCACGACGACACGCTCCAGGTTCCGGCGACGGGCACCGAACCTAGCGGAGCGGCCGTCACTCTCCAAAGCGACGCGACTACCGAGCGTCAACACACGTCAGTGTTGTCAGTAATCGAAGGCACGTGCGGTGTTGGCCGCGATGGCGGTCGCCAGTCCGTCCTCGTCGATGCCCCGCACCTCGGCCATCGCCCGCAGGGTGACCGGGATGAGGTAGGGAGCATTGGGCCGGCCCCGGTACGGCGCCGGGGTGAGGAAGGGCGCGTCCGTCTCGACGAGGACCAGCTCCAGCGGGGCCACGGCGAGCGCGTCGCGCAGCGGCTGGGCGTTCTTGAAGGTCATGTTGCCGGCGAAGGACATGAAGTAGCCGTGCCCGGCGCAGACTTCGGCCATCTCGGCGTCGCCGGAGTAGCAGTGGAAGACGGTCCGCTCGGGGGCACCCTCCTCCTTCAGGACCCGAAGGACGTCGGCGTGGGCGTCCCTGTCGTGGATGACCAGCGCCTTGCCGTGCCGCTTGGCGATCTCGATGTGCGCCCGGAAGGACCGTTCCTGAGCCGCCTTGCCCTCGGGTCCGGTGCGGAAGTAGTCGAGTCCCGTCTCGCCGACGCCCTTGACCTGCGGGAGTCCGGCCAGCCGGTCGATCTCCGCGAGCGCGTCGTCGAGGGCGATGTCGCCGCCGGGCACTCGCGCGCCCTGCCGGGACCAGCCGTCGGGGTCGCCGTGGACGATGCGGGGGGCCTCGTTCGGGTGCAGGGCGACGGTCGCGTGCACGCTGTCGTACGTGGCCGCCGTCTCGGCGGCCCAGCGGGAGCCCTTGATGTCGCAGCCGACCTGGACGACCGTCGCCACCCCGACCGACGCGGCCTTGGCGAGGCCCTCCGCGACGGTGCCGGACTGCATGTCGAGGTGGGTGTGCGAGTCGGCGACCGGCACCCGGAGGGGTTCGGGCAGCGGCGGGGCTTCGGCGGCTTGGGACTTGGCAGACATGCCCCTGATCCTACGAAGGGCGGAAAACCCGCGCCCCAAAGGGGCGCGGGCCTGCTTCATCCTGCGGCTCCGCCGCGTGGGCGCGGCCGGCCCCCACCGGCCCGCAGCAGATGAACCGCCCAGCCGGCGGAGCCTAACTCGCCTTGCGGTGGAACGGGTGGAGGAGATCCGAGAGGTGCCAGTGGTGGTCTTCCTTCGGTGTCCCTGAAGCCTCGTCGGCCACCGGGACGGCCCTGGGCACCGTGCGCTGCCGCTGCATCGAGTTCTGCACCGACGACACCTGGCCCGCGCGCATGATGCGTACGACATGGCCGTCGCAGTTCTGGCAGGTGGGGCGGGTCAGCGGGGACGGTACGACGCGGCCGTCGGCCACGTACATGACCATCTGGCCGCCCTCGGTGTCGGTGTGGTGCTCGATCTCGTACGACTGTTCCCAGCCGTGCCCGCAGCGCATGCAGGCGAAGGAATACGACTCGTGTACGACGGCGGTGGCCGTGCTGCGGTGGCCGGTGGTCTCGCTCATGCCAGCTCCTCTGGTCCGCTGGACACAGGACGGGTGCGTCCCTGTGAACCAGTGGACGCCTCTGCCGCCGCGAAGGCATCCGACCTGTCGACTGTTGAAGGCGTTTTGGGCATTCCTTGTGGGAACGGCCCGGATCCGAGGGCCGGCCTTTGCCGTTCGGCGCCCGCCTTTGCCCCCTTATGACGTGCCGGGCGTCACAGTCCCCGTACCACCCGTACCGCCCGCACCCTGCGCGTTCTTCGCCGCCACGACCGCGTCGAACACCTCCCGCTTGGGGAGCCCCACATCGGCCGCGACGGCCGCGATGGCCTCCTTGCGCCGCTCCCCCGCCTCCTCGCGCACCCGTACCCGCCGCACCAGTTCCTCGGCGCCGAGCTCCCCGCCGTCCTTCTCGGGGGCGCCCTCGACGACGACGGTGATCTCACCCCGTACGCCCTCGGCCGCCCACTCGGCCAGCTCGGCCAGCGGACCGCGCCTGACCTCCTCGTACGTCTTCGTCAACTCCCGGCAGACGGCGGCCCGTCGGTCCGCGCCGAACGCCTCCGCCATGGCGGCGAGGGTGTCGTCGAGGCGGTGCGGGGCCTCGAAGTAGACGAGGGTGCGCCGTTCCTCGGCGACCTCCCTCAGCCTCGACAGGCGTTCGCCCGCCTTCCGCGGCAGGAAACCCTCGAAGCAGAACCGGTCGACGGGCAGCCCGGAGAGCGCGAGCGCGGTGAGTACGGCGGACGGGCCGGGTACGGCCGTCACCCGGATGTCCTTCTCCACGGCGGCGGCGACCAGCCGGTACCCGGGGTCGGACACCGACGGCATGCCCGCGTCCGTCACCAGCAGCACCCGCGAACCGCCGAGCAGCGCCTCGACCAGTTCGGGGGTGCGCGCCGCCTCGTTGCCCTCGAAGTACGACACCACCCGGCCCTTCGGCTGCACTCCGAGCGCCTGGGTGAGCCGGCGCAGCCGACGGGTGTCCTCGGCCGCGATGACGTCGGCGCCCTCCAGTTCCGCCGCGAGCCGGGGCGGCGCGTCCGTGACGTCGCCGATGGGAGTGCCTGCCAAAACCAGTGTTCCTGTCACGTTTCCATCCTCGCAGGGCCATCAAGAGCCCCTTCCACGGGACGCACACAGCGCTGTTCCCTACGATGGCGCGGTGACCAGTACCGCGCCCTCCACGGACACCCGGCTGACCGCCCCCTCGCCAGAGCAGCGGCCGGCGTGGCAGCAGCGACTGCGCCGCTACGGATACACGGCGAAGCCGAGAAGCGATGTCCGGGACCGGCTGGTGCCGCCGTACACGGAGCCGAGCCCCCGCCTGTGGGCGACCCTCGGGCTGCCCCCCACCCTCACCGACCGGATCACGCGCTGGTCCGGCTGGGGCGGCCCGCTGCTGGTGACGCTGCTGGCGGGGCTGCTGCGCTTCTGGGACCTGGGCAGTCCGAAGCGGGTGATGTTCGACGAGACGTACTACGCGAAGGACGCGTGGGGTCTCATCCACCGGGGCTTCGAGGTCGGCTGGGACAAGGACGTCAACGACCTGATCCTGAAGACCGACGGGCACGTGCCCGTCCCGACCGACCCGGCCTATGTCGTGCATCCGCCGGTCGGTAAGTACGTCATCGGACTCGGCGAATGGATGTTCGGGTTCAACCCGTTCGGCTGGCGCTTCATGACCGCGCTGCTGGGCACGCTGTCGGTCCTGATCCTGTGCCGCCTCGGGCGCCGCCTCTTCCGCTCCACCTTCCTCGGCTGCCTGGCGGGCACGCTGATGGCGGTGGACGGCCTGGCCTTCGTGATGAGCCGCACCTCGCTGCTCGACGGCGTCCTCCAGTTCTTCGTCCTCGCCGCCTTCGGCTGCCTGGTCATCGACCGCGACAAGGCCCGCGAACGGCTGGCGGCGGCGCTGCCACCGGACGCGGACGGCGCGGTACGACCGGACGCGCACATCGCCGAGACGACCCGCTTCGGCGTACGCCCCTGGCGCTGGCTCGCCGGCCTGATGCTGGGCCTGGCCATCGGCACCAAGTGGAACGGCCTGTACATCCTGGTCGCGTTCTGCGTGATGGCGGTGCTGTGGGACGTCGGCTCCCGCAAGGTCGCCGGCGCCCGCCACCCGTACGAGGCGGTCTTCAAGCGCGACCTGGGCTGGGCTTTCCTGGCGACGGTCCCGGTCGCCGTCCTCACCTACCTGCTCTCCTGGACGGCCTGGATCCTCTCCCCGTCGGACGGCACCGGCGGCTACTACCGCAACTGGGCCGCGACCGAGGGCAAGGGCAGCAGCTGGTCGTGGCTGTTCCCCGACTGGTGGCGCAGCCTCTGGCACTACGAGCACGCGGTGTACGAGTTCCACGTGGGCCTGCACACCCCGCACAACTACCAGTCGAACCCGTGGAGCTGGCTCGTCCTGGGCCGCCCGGTCTCGTTCTTCTACGAGTCCCCGGCCCCCGGCAAGGACGGCTGCCCCACCGACGCGGGCCAGCAGTGCGCCCGCGAGGTCCTGGCCATCGGCACGCCCCTGCTGTGGTGGGCGGCCTGCTTCGCCGTCATGTACGTGCTGTACCGCTGGCTGTTCCGGCGTGACTGGCGGGCGGGCGCCATCGCCTGCGGCATCGCGGCGGGCTACGCCCCCTGGTTCATGTACCAGGAGCGCACGATCTTCTTCTTCTACGCGATCGTCTTCCTGCCGTTCCTGTGCCTGGCCCTGGCGATGATGATCGGCGCGATCATCGGCCCACCGGGTTCGAGCGAACGACGCCGGGTCGCGGGCGCGGCGGGCGCGGGTGTGCTGGTGCTGCTGATCGCGTGGAACTTCATCTACTTCTGGCCGCTGTACACCGGGACGGCGATTCCCATCGACTCCTGGCGTTCACGAATGTGGCTGGATACCTGGGTCTGATCGCTCGCTGGATCACATTTCTGATCACTCTTCGGACAAGAGTTGGGACAAGAGGCCGAAACAGCCCCCACAGCAGCCCCGTAGGCCACTTACAGTGCAGTGGCCTACGGGGAGGGGAACTCACATGCGCAAGGGAGCAAAGGCCGCGATCGTCGGGTCCGTGTTCACGGTGATGGTCGGCGGGGCCGGGTACGGCGCTTTCAACATCGTGTCCGCGCTCAACGAGGACAGCGGCGGCGGTACGGAGGCCGTGAAGACCGGGCCGCCGTCGAAGGACGAGATCGCGGAGGCCAGCGAGAAGTTCTTCGCGGCCTGGGAGAAGGGGCAGGCGCAGGCCGCCGGCGAGCTCACCAACAACGCCGCGCCCGCGACCACCCTGATCAGTGACTACAAGGCGACCGCGCACATCACGGGCCTGAAGATCACCCCCGGGACGGCCACCGGAGCGACCGTGCCCTTCTCGGTGAAGGCCACGGTGTCCTTCCAGGGCAAGAGCAAGCCGCTCGCCTACACCAGCAGCCTGACGATCGTCCGGGGCACGACGACCGGGCGGGCGCTGGTCGACTGGAAGCCGTCGGTCGTGCATCCCGGCCTCAAGGCCGTCGGGGACTCGCTGGTCACCGGGGAGGCCGGCAGCCCGCCGATCGAGGCCGTGGACCGCGACGGCAAGGTCCTGACGAAGGAGAAGTACCCCTCCCTCGGGCCGATCCTGGACACCCTGCGGGCGCGCTACGGCGACAAGGCGGGCGGTAGGCCGGGCATCGAGCTGATGGTCCGGCACGCCGACACCAACATCGCCGACACCTCGCTGGTGACCCTCGCCGAGGGCACGCCGGGCAAGCTGGAGACGACACTGAGCGCGAGTGCGCAGGCCGCCGCCGAGAAGGCGGTGCTCAAGTTCTCCGAGTCGTCCGTGGTCGCCGTGAAGCCGAGCACCGGTGAGGTGCTGGCGGTCGCCAACCACCGTGCGGACCAGTTCAACGCGGCCTTCGAGGGCACGTTGGCGCCGGGCTCGACGATGAAGATCGTCACGGCGGCGATGCTGATAGACAACGGCGTGACGTCGATGAACGGGCCGGCGCCCTGCACGCCGACCGCGGTCTGGAAGAGCCAGACCTTCAGCAACCTCAAGGGCATGGCACCGAACGAGAACGCCACCCTCGCCAACGACTTCCTGCGCTCCTGCAACACGGGTTTCATCAAGCTGATCGACGGCACCGAGGCGAACCCGCTCACCGACGAGTCGCTGACGACCGAGGCCCAGGAGCGGTTCGGGCTCGGCCAGGACAACTGGAAGACCGGGATCACCTCCTTCGACGGCAGCGTCCCCGCCTCCCCCGGCCCGGACCGGGCGGCCAACGCGATCGGCCAGGGCCAGGTCCAGATGAGCCCGCTGAACATGGCGTCGGTGACGGCGACGGCGATCACGGGTGAGTTCCGGCAGCCGTATCTCGTCTCGCCCGACCTGGACAAGCGTCAGCTGGCGACGGCGAAGGGCCTGCCGGCGAGTACGTCCGCGCAGCTCAAGGAGATGATGCGGATGACGGCGACGCAGGGCACCGCGACGCAGGCGATGGCCGGGCTGAGCGGGGACATCGGGGCGAAGACGGGGTCCGCCGAGGTGGACGGGCAGACCAAGTCGAACAGCTGGTTCACCGGATTCCGGGGTGACATCGCGGCGGCGGCCATGACCCAGGAGGGCGGCCACGGCGGCGACGCGGCGGGCCCGATTGTCGCAGCCGTGCTACGGACCGGCGGCTGAACTCACCCTCGCGGGACGGGACTCTAGGGTGGTCGTTGTCGTTGAGGTGGATGAGGGCAACGGGGACCCTGGGGATTTCGCGGAGGATCGGGAGCTGTGGGCAACAGAAGGCGCGTCGCCGAGCGACGGAGTGCACGCAAGACCAGGCCCGCCGTGATCGGCGGGATGATCGCCGTGGTCGTCGGCGGCGCCGGTTTCGGCGGGTACGCGCTGTACGGCGGCGGAGCGGCGGCCGAGGACGGCTCCTCGACGGCCGCCACGGCCGACAGGAAGCCGTCGGTGCCGACGGGCCCGGTGCCCGCGAAGCAGGTCAGGGCGATCGCCACGCAGTTCCTGACGTCCTGGCAGACGGGCAAGGTGGCGGCTGCGGCGGCGTCGACGAACGACACCACCGCGTCGGCGACCAACCTCCTCACCGGCTACACCAAGGACGCCCACATCACCGGCGTGACGATCACCCCGGGCACGGCGACGGGCGCCAAGGTCCCCTTCACGGTCAAGGGCACGGTGAAGTACGGCGGCACGAGCAAGCCGCTCACCTACGAGAGCGCCCTGACCGTGGTCCGTCGTACGTCCGACGGGAAGCCGCTGGTCGACTGGCACGCGTCGGTGATCCACCCCGACCTGGCGGACGGCGACAAACTCCTCACCGGGGAGTCCGGCACCCCGCCGATCAAGGCCGTCGACCGGGACGGCGGTGAGCTGACGCTCGCCAAGTACCCGTCCCTGGGCACGGTTCTGGACAGCCTCAGGGAGAAGTACGGCAAGAAGGCCGGCGGCAAGGCGGGCATCGAACTGCGCGTCGTGCGCGGCAAGGAGTCCAAGGCGGCCAAGGCGGCCGACAAGACCCTGCTGGAGCTGAGCAAGGGCACGCCTGGCACCGTGAAGACGACACTGAGCCCGGCGCTGCAGACGGCCGCCGAGGCGCAGGTCCTGAAGAAGCCGAAGTCCTCGGTGGTACTCCTTCGTCCCTCCACGGGCGAGATCCTGGCGGTGGCGAACCAGTCGCACGGCTTCAACACGGCGTTCCAGGGCTCGTTGGCGCCGGGTTCGACGATGAAGGTCATCACGTCGTCGCTGCTGATCGAGAAGGACCTCGCGTCGCCGGACAAGCCGCATCCGTGCCCGAAGTTCTCGACGTACGGCGGCTGGAAGTTCCAGAACGACGACAAGTTCGAGATCAAGGGCGGCACGTTCAAGGCGAGTTTCGCGCGGTCCTGCAACACGGCCTTCATCAGCCAGGCGCCCAAACTCGACAACGACAGCCTGACCAAGCAGGCGCAGCAGGTGTTCGGCCTCGGCATGGACAACTGGGCGATCGGCGTCTCGACCTTCGACGGCTCGGTACCGGTGCAGTCGCAGGCCCAGATGGCGGCGTCGCTGATCGGGCAGGGCGGGGTGCGGATGAACCCCCTGAACATGGCGTCGGTGGCGGCGACGGTCGGATCCGGCGTCTTCCACCAGCCGTACCTGGTCTCACCGGAGGTTGACGGCCGTACGTTGGCCACGGCCGCGCGGACGATGTCGTCGTCGACGCTGTCGCAGCTGCGGGAGCTGATGCAGTACACGGCGGCGTACGGCACCGCGGCGGAGGCGATGTCCGGCCTCGGCCCGAACTACGGCGCGAAGACGGGCTCCGCGGAGGTCGACGGCCAGGACAAGCCGAACGGCTGGTTCACGGCGTACCGGGGAGACCTGGCAGGCGCGGGAGTGGTCGTAGAGGGCGGCCACGGCGGCAGCACAGCGGGCCCGATCGTGGCAGCGCTACTGAGGGCGGGGTCGTAGCCGACCCCGGGGTTTCCCACCCGCCAACCCGTTCACCGCTTCTGTCCAGCCGAGCCGGCCCACCCCTCCAACCCGCCCCGCGTCTGAGGACTCACTCCCACCCCCTCAGCCCATCCGGCGCGTGAGAACGCAGGCCCACCCCCTCAGCCCGTCCGGCGCGTGAGAACGCAGGCCCGCCCCCTCAGCCCATCCGGCGCGTGAGAACGCAGGCCCGCCCCCTCAGCCCGTCCGGCGTTTGAGGACAAGGCCCCTTCAGGGCCGGCAGGGGGGTCTGGGGGCGCAGCCCCCAGGTACGGGATGGGACGGGTAGGGGCGGCGGGGGCGAGACAACCCGACCTCAGCTCAGCTGCTGACCCGCGCCCCAGCCATATACGTACGCCGCAGGAACCGCATCAACGTCTTCCTCTCGAACTGCACCACCGACACACCCCCCGCCGAGTGGAACTCGACCACCGCCTGCACCCGCCCGCACGGCCACACCCGCACCTCCCCGGACCCCACAGGCGCCCGCAACCCCTCCTCCAGCAGTGACCGGGAGAACGTCCACTCGTGAGCACCGGGCAGCCCGACGCGCACCGCGCGCGGATCGGCGTCCGGGTCGTAGCGCAGGACCACCGGCACCGCGTCGCGGTCGTCGTCCGCTGTGTCCGTGACGATATGGGCTCGCGCGTACTGCTCGACTACGGACATCAGACTGCCCCTTACGCTGCGTAACCTGTGCGGAAACTGTGGATCCGCACCCACTTCCTCTCCAATGTCGCATATTTTCCCATTTACGCCTCAGATTGCTTTCATCTCGCTCTTGCGAAAGGTTCGCAACAAGCCACTATCATCAGACGGTGCATGTGCCCGATGGATTCATCAACGCCCCCGTCTCCGTAGCGGCCGGAGTCGTCGCCGCCGGTGCCGTCGCCGTGAGCCTGCGCGGCGCCCGGCGCGAGCTGGACGAACGGATCGCGCCGCTCGCCGGCCTGGTGGCCGCGTTCATCTTCGCCGTGCAGATGCTGAACTTCCCGGTCGCCGCCGGAACCAGCGGACACCTGCTGGGCGGCGCGCTCGCAGCGATACTCGTGGGCCCCTACACAGGGGTCCTGTGCGTGTCCGTCGTCCTGCTCATGCAGGGCATCCTCTTCGCGGACGGCGGCCTCACCGCGCTCGGCGTGAACATCACGGTGATGGCCGTCGTGACGACGGTCGTCGCCTACGCCACCTTCCGCGGGCTGGTGAAGGTGCTTCCCAAGAAGCGCCGTTCGGTCACCGTGTCCGCCTTCGTCGCCGCCGCCCTCTCCGTACCGGCCGCCGCCCTCGCCTTCACGCTCGTCTACGCGATCGGCGGCACGACGGACGTACCGATCGGGCGCGTCCTCACCGCCATGGTCGGCGTGCACGTCCTGATCGGGCTCGGCGAGGCCGCGATCACCGCGTTCACGGTCGGCGCCGTCATCGCCGTACGGCCGGATCTCGTGTACGGCGCCCGAGGCCTGCGCCAGAAGCTCCAACTGCGGGTCGGCGGCGAACTGGTGGACGCGGCACCGGAACAGCCGCAGCTCACCCCCGCCCCCTCCCCCGCCGGCGCCCACCGCACCCGCACCGTCTGGCTCACCGGTCTCGCCGCCTCCCTCGTCCTCGCCGGTGTCGTCAGCTTCTACGCCTCCGCCAGCCCGGACGGCCTGGAGAAGGTCGCCGCCGACAAGGGCATCGACGCCAAGGTCGAGGACCACGCCGCCGCCGACTCCCCGCTCGCCGACTACAGCGTCGAGGGCATCACTGACGGCCGGCTGTCCGGCGGCCTCGCCGGTGTGATCGGCGTCGGCGTCACGGTCGTCGCCGGGACGGGCGTCTTCTGGGCGGTCCGCAGGCGCAGCGCCACGAGCGACACCACCCCCACCGCCTCACCGACGAGCGTCTGACATGGGCGCCGGACACGCCCACCGGCTCTACCGGCACGCGCACTCCCCCGTGCACGGGCTGCCGCCGCACACCAAGCTCGCCGCCGCGTTCACCTTCGTGATCGTGGTCGTCTCCACCCCGCGCGAGGCGGTGTGGGCCTTCGCGGTGTACGCCGTACTGCTGGGGGCCGTGGCCCGCGCCGCCCAGGTGCCCGCCGCCTTCCTGCTCAGGCGCCTCCTGATCGAGATCCCCTTCGTCGCCTTCGCCGTGCTCATGCCGTTCGTGGCCCAGGGCGAACGGGTGGACGTCCTGGGCCTGTCGCTGAGCGTCAACGGGCTCTGGGGCGCCTGGAACGTGCTCGCGAAGGGCACCCTCGGTGTCGCCACCTCCGTACTCCTCGCCTCCACCACCGAGCTGCGCGAACTGCTCCTCGGGCTCCAACGCCTCAGGCTTCCGCCGCTGCTCGTGCAGATCGCGTCCTTCATGATCCGGTACGGCGACGTCATCGCCGACGAGATGCGGCGGATGCGGATCGCCCGGGAGTCACGGGGCTTCGAGGCGCGGGGCATCCGTCACTGGGGGGTGCTGGCGAAGTCCGCCGGGGCACTGTTCATCCGGTCGTACGAGCGGGGCGAGCGCGTACATCTGGCCATGGTGAGCCGGGGGTACGCCGGTTCGATGCCCGTCATCGACGAGGTGACCGCGTCCCGGGCGCAGTGGTCGTACGCCTTCGCCCTGCCCGTCGCCGCGCTCGCCGTCTGTCTGCTGGGATGGGCCCTGTGACAACCTCGACCCCACTCCCCGCGTCCCCCTCGCTCTCCTCCCCCTCACTCGAAGTGGCCGGGCTGGCCTACGCCTACCCCGACGGCCACCAGGCCCTCTTCGGCGTCGACTTCTCGGTCGGGCGCGGTGAGCGGGTGGCGCTGCTCGGGCCCAACGGGGCCGGCAAGACGACGCTCGTGCTGCACCTCAACGGCATCCTCACCGGCGGGGCGGGGACGGTCACCGTCGCCGGGATGCCTGTCGGCAAGCGACACATGGCCGAAATCCGACGCAAGGTCGGGATCGTCTTCCAGGACCCCGACGACCAGCTCTTCATGCCGACCGTGCGCGAGGACGTCGCCTTCGGGCCGGCCGCCGCCGGGATGAAGGGCGAGGAACTGGAGCAGCGCGTCCGTACCGCCCTCGACCTGGTCGGGATGGCCGACTTCGCAGGCCGGCCGCCGCACCATCTGTCCTTCGGGCAGCGACGCCGGGTGGCCGTGGCGACGGTGCTCGCCATGGAGCCCGAGATCCTCGTCCTCGACGAGCCGTCGTCCAACCTCGACCCCGCCTCGCGCCGCGAACTGGCCGACATCCTGCGGTCGTTGGACGTCACCGTCCTCATGGTCACGCACGATCTGCCGTACGCCCTGGAGCTGTGCCCGCGCGCGCTGGTCCTCAGCGAGGGTGTCATCGCCGCCGACGGCCCCACCGGCGACCTCCTGGCCGACGACGACCTGATGCGCGCCCATCGTCTGGAACTGCCGTTCGGGTTCGACCCGCGGTCGGTCTCCGCCATCCGCACCCCGTGACGTTCATAACACTCGTGGCGTCCGTGACAATGGTCGCGTGATCGAACAAGAGGACGCGCACAACCCCGGGTCGCCGCGCCTCGACGACCAGCTGTGCTTCGCGCTGTACGCGGCCCAGCGCGCGATGACCGCCGCCTACCGCCCGCTCCTCGACGAGCTGGGCCTCACCTACCCGCAGTACCTCGTGCTGCTGGTCCTGTGGGAGCGCGGCGAGGTGACCGTGAAGGAGCTGGGCGCCGCCCTGTGCCTCGACTACGGCACGGTCTCGCCGCTGCTCAAGCGGCTGGAGGCGGCGGGGCTGGTCCGCCGGGAGCGGTCGGCGCTGGACGAGCGGTCGGTGTCCGTCGGCGTCACCGTGCGCGGCGACGAACTCCGGGAGCGCGCGGCGCGCGTACCGGGCACGCTGCTCGCGGCGACGGAGCTGAGCGGGGGCGAGGTGGCGCGGCTGCGGGGCGAGCTGTGGGCGCTGGCGGAACGGGCGCAGGTGGCGGCCGACCGCACCCGTCTGACCTGAGGTAACTCACGCTCTCCACCCCCGGATGACGGATACACCCCTACCAGCCGGTACCTTGTGCACGATGTAGTTGTGCTCTTCGCAGTTTCTGCACATGGTTCTGTGCTTCTGTTGTCCGCTTTGGGGGAGGTTCTGCCGTGACTGACGCCGGTATCGACGTCGAGGCCCGTACCGCCGACACTCGTCCGGACTCTCGTCCGACGAAGATCATGTACGTCGCCGAGGCCACCGCTCACGGCGGCCGGAACGGGGATGTCACCAGCCAGGACGGCCAGATCGCCCTGAAGGTGGCGATGCCTCCGCAGCTGGGCGGAGACGGCAACGGCACCAATCCGGAGCAGCTGTTCGCGGCCGGGTACAGCTCGTGCTTCCACAACGCGCTGGTCCTGGTCGGCCGCCGCGAGGGCTACGACCTGTCGGGCTCCACGGTCGCCGCGAAGGTGGGCATCGGCCCCAACAAGCAGCAGGGCTACGGCCTCGCGGTCGCCCTGAGCGTGTCGCTGCCGATCCTGGACCAGGACATCGCGGCCAAGCTGGTCGACGCGGCCCACATGGTCTGCCCGTACTCGAACGCCACCCGCGACAACATCGACGTGACGATCATTCTGGGCTGATCAGCTCACGGGCTGAGGAATCGCGGGCGGGTAGGTGCGCGTTACACCCGCGTGGACTCGAACATGGACGTGAACGTGAGCGGCGTGGTGGCCGAGGGCTTCGAGCCGGTCAGGGACGCGTTCGTGCGCAACTTCGCGACCGGCGGCGAGCACGGCGCCGCCGTCACCGTGTACCGGGACGGGCGCCGGGTCGTCGACCTGTGGGCCGGTACCCGTGACGTCGACGGCGACGCGCCCTGGGAGCACGGCACCGCGCAGATCGTGCGCTCGGCGACGAAGGGCGTCGCCGCCGCCGCACTCCTGATGCTGGCCGAGCGCGGTGAGCTGGACCTGGACGCCCCCGTGGCCGAGTACTGGCCGGAGTTCAAGGCGGCGGGCAAGGAGCGGACCCTCGTCCGGCATCTGCTCGGGCACCGCGCGGGCGTCCCCGTCCTCGACCGGCCACTCACCCCCGCGCAGGCTGCCGATCCCGACCTCGGCGCGGCGGCGGTCGCGGCGCAGGCGCCGGTCTGGGCGCCGGGCACGGACCACGGGTACCACGCGCAGACGTACAGCTGGCTGACGGGCGAGCTCGTACGGCGGGTCGGCGGGCGCCCGGTCGGAGAGTGGGTCGCGGCGGAGATCGCGGGACCGGCGGGCCTCGACCTGTGGCTCGGGCTGCCGGACGCGGAGGCAGGACGCGTGGGCCGGGTGGGCCGGGTCCAGACCCCGGAGACGGGTGGCCCGGCCCTCCGGACGCGCCCCAAGCGGTCCGTCGCCGACGCCTACGCCGACCCGGACTCCCTCACCAGCCGCGCCTTCGCCGCGATAACCCCGCTGCCCGACGAGAACGACCCCGCGTACCGGGCCGCAGCCCTCCCCGCCTCCAACGGCATCGCCACGGCCGACGGACTCGCCCGCTTCTACGCCTCCCTCATCGACCAAGTCGACGGCGGGACACGCCTGTTCACCCCGGAGACGGTCGAGCTGGCCCGGCGCGAGGAGTCGGCGGGCCCGGACCGCGTCCTGGTCATCGGCACCCGCTTCGGCCTCGGCTACATGCTCCACGGCACGGCCGCGCCTCTCCTGGCCCCCGGCTCCTTCGGCCACCCGGGCAGGGGCGGAGCCCTCGGCTTCGCCGACCCCGAGTCGGGTATCGCCTTCGGCTATGTGACGAACGGCTTCCGCAAGAGCGTGACGGCGGACGGGCGCGCACAGGCGCTGGTACGGGCGGTGCGGGCCGCCCTCCTACCTGAGGCCCAGTGAACGCGACGTACGCCCCGACGCCTCGTCGATCTCGTCGTGGGCCTTCGTCAGCAGCTTCATCGCCAGTTCGTTGAGGGCGCGTGCCCCGGCGATCTCCTCGCCGATGCGCGGCTGGTTCTCGTCGGACCGGTGACGGCTGGCGTACCCGTTGGCCCGTACCTCGCTGCCGTCCGCCAGCCGTACGAGGGCGGCGGCGCGCGTGCGCTGCTCGTCCTCCTCGAACTCCAGCTCTACATGCCATCCCACTGCGGTGTGCGTCATGACGATCACCTCCGGTACCGCTGCTTCCAGGGTGCTCCTGTCGGCCCCGGCACGCACATGTGCCGCGCGTACCGAGTCCGGTATCGCGGGTACTGAGTCCGGCGTATCTCCGGCGCGTCCGTTGTGTGACGTTCGTCGCGTTCGCCCCGAGTGAGGGATGCGCGCTCTCCCCTCGGTCGTACGCTGCAAGAACCCCCGCACCGACCGCACCGACGCCAAGGAGTTGTCGTGCCCCATACGTTCGGCCGCCCCCGCCTCCACGGCTGCCGTTAACGGGCCACGGGCACGTTCCGATCATGCGCTGCTGTCTCTCCGCTCCCCTCGCCGCCCTCGCGGCGTTCCCCGACCCCCGCGACCTCGTCCGGTCCGGCGCGATTCTCACGCCCGCCGTCCTGCGTTCCGCGCTCGCCGCGCGTCGGGAACGCGTCACGCGCGCCGACGTCGTGACGGCCGTCAACCTGGAGCTGGTCACCCTCACCGAGGACAGCGCCGTCATCACCTGGTCCACGGCGGTGCCGGGCACGGACGACGGTTTCGGCCACCTGATCCCCGCCGTCACCGAGGGCGAGGTCGTGTACGGCACCCACCCCGCCCACCTCACGCGCACGGCGTCCGAGGGCCGGCCGACCGCCCACCACCACGTCGAACTGACGGACCTGGAACCGGGCCAGACGTACTACTACCAGGCCCGTTCGCGGGGCCGGGCGGCCACACCGACCCCGCTGCACCTGGTGCGCGGCAACGCGGTCGGCACCTCGCTGCACGGTCTGGGCTCGCACGGCGGCCCGTACTCCTTCACGACCCCCCAGCCGCCCCCCGGCCGCCACCTCCTCTCCGTCGCGCTCTGCAACGACCTGCACCTCGGCGAGACCACGGCGGGCCGGGTGGCCGGCGTCCCGATGCTGCGCGGGGTCTCGCAGCAGCCCGGCCTGGACCCGTACCCGGAGATCATGAGCGTGGCGATGGTCGAGGAGGCCCACCGGCGCGGCGCCGACGTCCTGCTCGCCGCCGGGGACATCTCGGCGGCCGGCGCACCCCGGGACCTGGCCGAGGCCCGCCGCATCCTGGACGGCTTCGGCACCCACGGACGGGACTACTTCGTCGTACGGGGCAACCACGACCGCCCCCGGCACCCCGACGACTCCTTCCGCGACGGCTTCCTCGGCGGCGCCGACGGCCCCGGCTACTTCGCGCGCGACCTGGGCGGCCTGCGCCTGATCGGCCTCGACACCTATGAGAAGGAAGGCAACGGCGGGGACGCGGGCGGTCTGAGCGCCGAACAACTGGCATGGTTCCAGGGCGAGTTGAGGACGGACAAGGACCAGCCGACGATCGTCTTCGGCCATCACCCGCTGACGACACGGGACTCGGTGTTCCCCATGGGACGCGGTCAGCGCCTGGACCGCGGTCAGGCCCGTTCGATCGTCGACGCCTACTCCGCCTCCCCCGGTGTCTTCCTCCACCACGCGGGTCACACCCACCGCAACAAGCGCACGCTCCTGAGCAGCGCCCCGCACGTCACCCAGCAGGAGGTCAGCGCGGTCAAGGACTACCCGGGCGGCTTCTGCCTGCTCCGCGTCCACACCGGCGGCTACGCCCTCAACTACTACAAGAACAGCAGCGTCCCGGCCCGCGCCTGGGTAGAACGCAGCCGCCTCACCGCGGGCGGCATGTGGCCCCACCACGCCCTCGGCCGCTCGGTGACCGACCGCAACAGCATGCGCCCGCACGACCTGTCGGGCGTCCGTGCTTACCTACGCGTGTGACAGCCACCAACAGCACTGCGAATTCAGCCCGGTTCAGCATCCGCCCCCGCACGGAGGCTGACCTCGACGCATGCGTACGGGTGCTGGCGACGGTCCACGAGCAGAACGCATACCCCCTCAACTGGCCGACTGACCCGGCCGGTTGGCTGACCCCTGGTTCGCTCCTCGCGGTGTGGGTCGCGGATGCGGAAGGGGAGGGCGATGAGGGGATCGTCGGCCATATCGTCCTGTCCCGCAGCGAGGAGGGCGACGCGGCGGCGGCCCTGTGGAACCGGGGCCCGACTGCGGTGATCAACCGCCTGTACGTCGATCCGGCGGCCCGTGGCCGGGGAGTCGGCGCGGCGCTGATGGCACGGGCGGTGGCGGAGGCGAGGTTCCGCGCCCTGCACCCCGTACTCGACGTGGCGTCGACGGACACAGCGGCGGCGGCCCTGTACGAACGCCTGGGCTGGACCCTGCTGGCGGCGGAGGTGGAGCAGGAATGGGGCCCCGGGCAACGGGTGAAGGTCCACTGCTACGCGGCACCGGCCGACCAGCGCTGAGCCCGCCCCCGGCGGAATGCCGGACCGGGTCCCCGGGCACTTGGTGCACCGGAATCACGAGCGCACCCGGAGCGTTGGCCCCGACATGACGTCCGACGAGCGCACGATCACCAACCCGCCCGCCCTGCACGACCCGACGCCCTTCGGCTACAGCCACGCCGTCTCGGCACCCGGCAAAGCCGTGTACATCGGCGGCCAGTACGCCTCCGACGCCACCGGCGCACCCGTCCCCGGTGACTTCGCCGCCCAGGTGGACCTGGCGTTCGACCGGCTGCGCTCGGCGCTGGAAGGGGTCGGCCTCGGGTACGAAAACGTCGTACGCCTCGGCACGTTCATCGTCGACCACGACCTCGACAAGCTGGAAACCCTCGGCAAGGCGCTGCACATGCGCTTCGGCGACCGCCTCCCGGCCCAGACACTGAGCGGCGTCGCCTCGCTGGCCCTACCGGGGATGCTGTTCGAGGTGGACGCGGTGGCGGTACGCCCGTAGCCGGCTCACCGCTTGCCGCACTGACCGCAGAGGCTTCCCCGAGGAGCTGGACGTTGTCATGATCTAGCCATGGATCGCGACATCTCGCCTGTGTATGAGGCGCGCTACGGCTGGGACCGCAAGACCATAAGACTGGTGGCGTGCTGCGCCGCGTTCACCGCGGTCCTCTTCCTCCCGGGCATGCCGTTGCCCGCGCGGATACTGGGTCTGCCGCTGTTCGGCGGGGGCGGGCTGTTCATGGCGTACATGACGCTGAGCCGCAAGGTCGCGTTCCGGGTGGACGAGACAGGTGTGCTCCTCGGCGGGAACCCCGCCCGGTACAAGGCCACCACCACTCACGTGCCCTGGGACGACATCACAGGCCTCGTGCTGTGGCGCCAGACCGTAGGCCTCGCCTCCCTGCCCTACGTCGGGGTGTCCCGGCGAGAAGGAGCGCCAGCCCTGCCTGGTGACGGCCCGAAGTCCCGTGCCGTCCTGGAGTCCCTGGCCCCGGTACCCGCCGACACGGCGATGTCGTCCCGGGCGGTCAACGGGTGGAGCCTCGACAAGGACCGGCTGATCACCGCCGTCGCCCACTTCGCGCCCGGCACCCCTGTGCGGAACGAACCCTAGAAGACCGCTGGGGCGACCTATCCCGCGTGCAGCATCAGCCCGATCCCGACGACGAGCAGCCCGGCGGCGGCGATCCTGGGCGCTCCGAACCGCTCCTTGAAGAACACGGCCCCGATGGCCGCCCCCACGATGATCGACGACTCCCTGAGTGCCGCGACAGGGGCGAGTTCGGCCCGGGTCTGCGCCCACAGCACCAGCCCGTACGCGGCCACGGACAGCGCGCCGCCGAGCAGTCCGACGGCGGCGAACGGCCGTACCGTCGCGAGGAACTGTCCCCGCCAGCGGTACAGCGCGTAGGCGGGGACGGCGATGCCCTCCAGGGCCATCAGCCAGGCGATGTAGGCGAGCGCGGACCCCGAGGCCCGTACGCCCAGCCCGTCGACGACGGTGTACGCGGCGATGGAGAGGCCGGTCGCCAACGCGGCGCCGATCGCCGCCCAGTTGGGCCGCCGCCCACGCAGTCCCCACAGCGCGACACCGGTAAGTCCCGCACAGGACACGGCGATTCCGGCCGCCGCCCAGCCGTCGGGCACCTCGTGCGCGAACACGGCGGCGAGGACGGTCACCACGAGGGGCGCGGTACCGCGCGCGATCGGATAGGCCTGCCCGAAGTCACCGAGCCGGAACGAGCGCATGAGCAGCACGTAATAGGCGATGTGGATGAGGGCCGACGCCACGAGATACGGCCACGCCCCGGCAGCGGGGACCGGCAGAAACGGCACAGCGACCAGCCCGATGACCATCCCGCCGCCGGCGATGAGCGTGAACCCGACCAGCTTGTCGGTGATGCGGTGCGCGAGCGCGTTCCAGCAGGCGTGCGTGACGGCGGCGAGCAGTACGGCGGCGGTGACGGCCGGGGTCACGAGGTCGCCGACTCGCGCACATCCACGAGGGTCGCACCGGCGTGGGCGATCAGGGCCTTCGGCTCCATCGGGAACACGGTGTACGGGGTGCCGGCGGCGGCCCAGACGAGGTCGTGCTCCAGCAGCGAACGGTCGGCGAGGACACGGGTCCTGGTCCGGTGCCCGAAGGGCGGCACGCCCCCGATGGCGTACCCGGTGGTCTCCCGTACGACGTCCACCTTGGCCCGGGTGACCTTCGCGGCGCACAGCTCGAACCGGACGAGCTCGACGTCGACCCGGGAGGCACCGTCCATGAGGACGAGGACCGGGACCCCGTCGGCGGAGAAGATCAGCGACTTGCAGATCTGGCTCAGCTCACACCCGATGGCAGCGGCGGCCTCGGCGGCGGTACGGGTCTCGTCGGGAAAGCGGCGGATACGGGAGGTGAGTTCACTGAGGCCCAGCTCATCGAGGGCCTCGGCGAAACGGGTAGACGTGGTCATGCCCGGCACGTTAGCGGGCGGACAGATGCGCCACGAACGAATTCCAGCTGGTGGGCGCGAGGGTGAGGTGCGGGGTCTCGACGGGGGTCTTGGAGTCCCGGATGTGGATGACGACGGGGGTGGTGGCGACCTCTACGCAGTCACCGGGTTCGCCACTGTCGCTGTAGCTGCTCTTGAACCAGTGCAGTTCCGAGGTACTCATAACGCTCCCAGCGCTTGCTCGATGAAGGCCAGCGACTCCCTCGGAGGGAGAGCCTGTGCCCGAATCATCCCATAGCGCAGTTCAAGGATCCGAAGATCCCTGGGAGTTGAGACCGGACGTCCGTTGAACGCCCCGTCGCAGCGCCCGACCGCCGTACCGTCAGCGAACTTCAGCACCTGGATCCGGCCCTGCGTCCCGGCGTGCTCATCACTGTAGGTCGGCATGACCTGAAGGGTGACGTTCCTCAACCGCCCTACCTCCAGCAGGTGTTCAAGCTGTCGGCGCAACACCGGCTTCCCACCGTAGGGGCGCTCCAGCGTCACCTGCTCCTGGATGAAATTGAGCGAGGGCACAGGGTCCGCGTCGAAGACCGACTTCCGAGCCATACGCGCGGCCGTCTCCCTCTCCATCACTTCCCGGGACAGCGGAGGCTGCGTCATCTCGAACAACGCTTTCGCGAACTCCGGCGTCTGCAACAGGCCGTGGATGTTGTGGTTGCTGTACAACAACATCTCCACCGCCCGCTCCTCCAACTCCTTGAGCTTCCGCACCTTCTTCGGATACTGAGCCGCCTCCACGTACTTGCGCAGAGCGCGAACCGCTCCCCCGGCGTTCAGCAACTCATCGGCGTTGTACAGGAATTCGACCCGGGGAATCCGTGAGCCCCGTTCCACCTTCCGGATCAGATCCTCGCCGTAGCCCATGGCCGCCGCGAAGTCGGGCACCGACATTGCGACGGCCTCCCGGTGGAACCTGATCACCCCGCCGACGACCTCGATCATCGGCGCCATCTCGTCGCCGGGCTCGATCGCCCAGCCCGCCTCGTCCACGTCCTCGCTCATACCCACCTCCAACGGCGACCCGTACCCGTACGGCACTGTGGACAGGCAGGACAGACGGGACAGA
>NZ_AEJB01000018.1 GCF_000331005.1 Streptomyces turgidiscabies Car8 | reverse complement strand
CGGAGCCGCGCCGCCGGACCGCCAGGCCTCGAACAGCGGGGTGAACGGCGCGTTCTGACACATCAGCAGCCGCGGCAGCCGCTCGCAACCGGCCCGGATCCGGCGCGCCGCCTCATGGGCGCCGATGGCTCCCGTACCGCTGCCGACCGCCTGTACGTACGTCTGCGGGAGGCGCCCGATCGCCTCGGCCGCCGCCAGCATCACGGTGCCCAGACCGTCGCGGCGCCCTACGTTGCGGCAGCCGCCCTCCGCCTGATGGCCGGGGAGCCGGGCCAGCAGGTCGGCGGCCGCGATGGTGTCGCTGTAGGTGGCGCCTCCGTCGAGGACGACGATGCGAACGCAGGGGTCGAGCGGCCCGGGAAACCGCATGCCGGCCATGGCGGGCGCGGGCACCACGAGTAGACAGGGCACCTGATGGCGGGTCGCGGCCCACGCGAAAGCGGCGGCGGTGTTGCCCGCCTCCCTTCCCCATGCCCGGAAGGAACCGCCACCGCATGGCAGGCCACATCCAAGACCGCTGGTACAAGACCGATACCGACACCAACGGCAAGACCCGCCGGGTCAAGAGCGACCGCTTCGGCGCCGGACTCCGCTACCGCGCCCGGTACATCGGGCCAGACGGCACCGAGAGGTCCAAGAGCTTCCCCGACCGTCAGAAGCGGCTCGCGGAGCAGTGGCTGACGGGCATCGAAGCCGACATGAACAGCGGTCACTACATCGACCCGAAAGCCTCCCGAATCACCTTCAAGACCTATGCCGAGAAGTGGCTCAAGACCCACAGCGCGGACGTGTCGAGTCAGATCGTGACCGAACAGAGGCTGCGCCTTCACGCGCTTCCGATACTCGGCTCCCGCCCCCTGGACTCGTTCCGCCCCGAACACATCCGCGAACTCGTGAGCGTTCTGGAGAGGGACCCCGCCGTCAGTGGCTCGTACGCGCGGAACATCTACGGCGACGTACGGGCAGTGCTCAGCGCGGCTGTCGACGATGGGCTGTTGCCCCGGAACCCGTGCGGCGCGAGGTCCGTACGCCCGCCGACAGTCGAGAAGCGGCGCGTCGTACCGTGGCTACCCTCACAGGTCCATGCAGTCCGTGCGGCTCTCCCCGAGCGCTACCAGGCCATGGTGAATCTCGGGGCGGGATGTGGGCTTCGTCAGGGGGAGATCGTCGGACTCGCAGAGGACGCCCTCGACCCCGACGGCACCACACTGCACGTGGTCCGGCAAGTGAAGCTCATCCGGGGGAAGGCCGTGTTCGCCCCGCCGAAGTGCAACAAGGAGCGGGACGTACCGTTGCCACCCTCGGTGGCCGAAGCTCTACGGGCCCACATGGACACGTGCAAGCCCGTTGAGATCACCCTGCCGTGGCGAAAGCCGGACGGCCCGATGGTGTCCGCTCGCCTCCTGTTCACCAACACCGCGAACGGGATCGTCTGGCGGAGCAACTTCAACGTGCAGGAGTGGAAGCGTGCGCTCGCCGCTGCGGGCCTGATCTCCGAAGCCGAGAAGGGCGGCAAGTACGTGTCCGCGCGCGAGCACGGCATGCACGCGTTGAGGCACTTCTACGCGTCCACCCTCCTAGAGGCGGGGGAGAACATCAAGGCCGTTAGCCAGTACCTGGGGCACTCCGATCCGGGACTGACTCTGCGGGTTTACGCGCACTTGATGCCATCAAGTCATGAGCGTACGAGGAAGGCGGTCGATGCGACCTTCACAGCAGAACCGTCATAGAAGCAATGAGAACTATCCCTCAAAGAGACATGTGGGTATTGCCCACCTACCCCTCCGGGGCTAAGATTCTTATACCGCGAGGCCCTTGCCTAGGTTCGGCGCACAAAACCCCTCGCAGTGTTGACCGACCAACGCCGAAGAGTCGGACCACCAAGGAGCACTGATGGATCTATGGGAACCAGCACACGCGAGGAGTTCGAAGTCGTAGCAGAGACCGAAGTCGACGCCAGGGGACGCGTCTCCCTCGGACGCGCCGGAGCCAAGCCCGGCAGGCGCTACCGCGTGGAGGCAGACCCCGACGGCGTGCTCTTGCTCATCCCTGTCGTGTCCATTCCGGAACGTGAGCTGCTGGTCTGGACAGACCACGAAGTAGCAGACCGTGTGCGGCGTGGAGTACAGCAGGCAAGAGACGGGAAGACCAAGGACCTCGGCGACTTCAGCCAGTACCTCGCGGAGGACGAAACCGAGGACTAACCCGTGTTCACCCTTCGCTTTTCCGACGACGCCGAAACCACCCTCGACCGGCTGAAGGCCGGCGGTAACGCCACCCTCACCAAACTGAACAAAGTGCACCGCACGCTGGGACGCCTCCAGACGAACCCAAGGCACCCGGGGCTGCGCTCACACCAGTACGAGAACTTCCCGAACCTGCCGGACGAGAAGGTGTGGGACTCCTACGTCGAGAACCAGACGGCGTCAGCATGGCGCATCTACTGGATGTACGGACCCAACGAGAAGGACGAACAGGGCAACGAGATCGCAGTCATCACCGTGCTGGTGATCGGTCCACACCTGTAGGTCTTAAGAACCGAATCACGAGGCTCCGGGGCTCACACTCCGGGGCCTCGTGCGTGTAGTCCAACGCCGTTGGAGCACGGCCACGCGAGCCTGACGGCCCACAGACGGCCCAGTAGCCCCGAACGGGCCCTCTACCGGCGCCATACGCGCAGGTGGGGGCCCGTTTTGCTGCCGGTTCACTGCCAGATCTCCGGGCTTAGGCATGGCTGTACCAGTGTCGCAGACATCCGGACACCCCCTCGCCCCCCTGTGGACAACCTCGCCGGCAGGCACAGAAGCCCAGGTCCGCGGCCCTCTCTACGCTCTCACCGAGGCGCCGCAGCCATCACCCCCCGAAGCTGCGTCACCTCCCGCTCCAGCTCGCGGTAGTGGTCGCTGACCTTCTGCCGGGCCGTCGGGGTGACGCGGCCCCCGTCCAGTTCGGTCAGCCGGTGTCCCAGGGCGGCGAGGTCCGTCTGCCAGCCGTGCCAGCCGTCGGCGCCCTGGGCGACGGCCAGCTCCTCCTGGGCGGCCCGCAGGGTCACGTGGACCGCCTGGCGCAGCGGGACGAGGTCGGCGCGCAGGCGTTCGGTGCGCTCACGGAGATAGACGAGGGACTCGCCGACTCCGGCGCACATCTCCCCCAGCTCGGTCATCGTTCTGGTGTGCTCCCCGAGCGCGCCCAGCCAGGGCACGGCCGCTTCGGCGCCGTTCTCCGCCGCCGCGACAGCCCCGGTACGGATCTCGTCGTAGTACTGGGACACACCGTCGAGGTCGGCGAAGGCACTGACCGCCCCGGTCGTCTGCTCACGGATGGTCTCCGAGGGCAGTCCGTCGCCCTGGTCGAGCAGCGCCTCGATCCGGGCCAACTCGCCCCGAACCCCTCGTCGCAGCTCCAGCAGAGCCTGGTGAGCCGCGTCGGCCGCCTCGACAGGGCCGGCGACAGCCGCCAGCCCCTCGGCCTGCCGCTGGCGCCTGGCCCGACTACGCCCCCACATGCACGCCACCCCTTCCGGACGGATCGACCGCACTGAAGTCGATCTTAGGTTCGAAAGGGGTGGTTTCAGGCTGACGTGTGTTCTTCACAGGAAATCCGGACCGTACTGGAACATTCCGGCCGCCCTCAGCCTACGAATGCGACGAACAGCAACCACACCACAGGAGCCGTGGGAAGCAGCGAGTCCAGCCGGTCCATGATGCCGCCGTGCCCGGGCAGCAACGTGCCCATGTCCTTGATGCCCAGATCGCGCTTGATCATGGACTCGCCGAGGTCACCGAGCGTGGCGCTCACCGCGACCGCGAGGCCCAGCAGCAGCCCCTGCCACCAGGTGCCGTCGTCGATGGCGTACTCCATCAGCAGCGCGCCCGCCACCATCGCGAACGCGACAGCGCCGAACAGGCCCTCGCGGGTCTTTCCGGGGCTGATGCGCGGCGCGAGCTTGTGCTTGCCGAAGCGCCAGCCGATCGCGTATGCGCCGGTGTCGCTGACGACCGTCAGGAGCAGGAACGTCATGACGCGCTGCGCACCGTCGTCGGCGGTGAGCATCATCGCGACGAACGTCGCCAGGAACGGGACGTAGAAGGCCGCGAAGACGCCTGCCGTGACGTCTTTCAGGTAGCCCTCGGGAGGTTCCGTCATACGCCAGACCAGGACCGCGAGCGCGGTGAGCGCCATCGCGACCCACGCACCCTCGGGCCCCCGGACGTAGCCGGCCACGACCATCGCGGCCCCGCCGAGCGCGAGCGGCACCAGCGGCGCCTTGATGCCCTTGCGCTCCTGGAGCCGGGACGTCAGTTCCCACAGGCCGACCACTACGGCGACCGCGATCACGCCGACGAATGCGGCCTTGACGACGAACAGCGACGCGATGATCACCGCACCGAGCCCGACGCCGACACCTATGGCCGCGCCGAGGTCCCGGCCCGCGCTCTTCTTCTGCGGGGCGGGGGCCGGCTGCTGGGCGTCGTCGGGCGTGGGCATGGAATCCGGCTTCTGCGGCACCGCCCCGTAGGGCTGTGCCTGCGGCATCTCGTCGCGGAACAAGGGGCCGCCCGGCCGAGCGGCCCCCCGGTCGTCATCCTGGTCTCCGCCGTGTGCGGGTACGTCGGGCACGATGGGCATGGGGCGAGTCTGCTGCGCGTGCTGCGCATCGTACGCGGGACCCGCCGGGGCAGCCCCCTGGACAGGCCCTCCGTCGGACGGCCCCCAGTACCCGGCGTGGGGCGGCGCCCCCCAGGAAGAGTCGTTCATCAGACTTCGAGAAGCTCCGCTTCCTTGTGCTTGAGAAGCTCGTCCACCTGCGCGACGTACTTCGCGGTGGTGTCGTCGAGCTCCTTCTCCGCGCGACGGCCCTCGTCCTCGCCGACCTCGCCGTCCTTGACGAACTTGTCGATGGTGTCCTTGGCCTTGCGGCGGATGGACCGGATCGAGATCTTGGAGTCCTCGGCCTTGGTGCGGGCCACCTTGATGTAGTCCTTGCGGCGCTCCTGGGTGAGCTCGGGGAACACCACGCGGATGATGTTTCCGTCGTTGCTCGGGTTGACGCCGAGGTCCGAGTCGCGGATCGCCTGCTCGATGTTGCGCATCGCGGTCTTGTCGAACGGGGTCACCACGGCCATCCGCGGTTCGGGCACGGAGAAAGAGGCCAGCTGGTTGATCGGCGTCAACGCGCCGTAGTAGTCGGCCACGATCTTGTTGAACATCGCCGGGTGCGCACGGCCGGTGCGGATCGCGGCGAAGTCCTCCTTGGCGACCACGACGGCCTTCTCCATCTTCTCCTCGGCCTCGAGGAGGGTCTCTTCGATCACCACTTGCTCCTGCGTGTCTTGAGTAGGCCCGGCTGCTGGTCTCGGTCAGGTCGGCGGCCGGCTGCGTCGCGTCTTCTTCCTGCACGGTTCCCGACCGGCAGGACATTGTCCATCCCCCGCTCAGGGTCCGTCCCCGGGCAGGGTTGATACCCGGTCAGTCCCGGCTGCCCTGTTCACCGACGAGTGTGCCGATCTTCTCACCCTTGACGGCCCGGGCGATATTGCCCTCGGTCAGAAGCTCGAAGACGAGGATCGGGAGCTTGTTGTCACGGCACAGCGTGATCGCGGTCATGTCGGCGACCTTGAGGTCCCGGGTGATGACCTCGCCGTAGCCGAGCGAGTCGAACTTGACGGCCTCGGGATTGGCCTTCGGGTCGGAGTCGTAGACCCCGTCCACGCCGTTCTTGCCCATCAGCAGAGCCTCGGCGTCGATCTCCAGGGCTCGCTGTGCGGCGGTCGTGTCGGTGGAGAAGTACGGCATGCCCATACCGGCACCGAAGATGACCACGCGGCCCTTCTCCAGGTGTCGTACGGCGCGCAGCGGAATGTACGGCTCGGCGACCTGGCCCATGGTGATGGCGGTCTGGACCCGGCTGTCGATGCCCTCCTTCTCCAGGAAGTCCTGGAGAGCGAGGCAGTTCATGACGGTGCCGAGCATGCCCATGTAGTCCGAGCGGGCCCGGTCCATGCCGCGCTGCTGGAGTTCCGCACCGCGAAAGAAGTTGCCGCCGCCGATGACGACGGCGATCTGGGAGCCGTCGCGCACGACGGCCGCGATCTCGCGGGCAATCTTGTGCACCACGTCGGGGTCGACGCCCAGGCCCCCGCCACCGGAGAAGGCCTCTCCGGACAACTTCAGCATGAACCGTCCACGCACTTTGCCGTCGTCGCTCTTCTGGGCCTTGGTGGTCATCGAGATCTCGCCTCTTCACGTGTCACACATACGAAGGAGGCCACTGCCGGTGGGGTGTCGTCGCATCCCATGCTCGGCAATGGCCTCCTCGTCAGATCTGCTGTCGTCCGCCACGCGCGCGTGCATGACGGCGTACGCGCGCGACTGTCCTCGACCCTATAGGTATGCCTACGCGGGCCGCGCGTCGATCGCGGTACGGACTCAGATGCCGACCTTGATGCGCGTGAAGCGCTTCAGGGTGACACCGGCCTCGTCCAGGACCTTCTGGACGGACTTCTTGTTGTCCAGCGCGTACGGCTGGCCGAGCAGCGTGGCTTCCTTGAAGAAGCCGTTGACGCGTCCCTCGACGATCTTCGGCAGGGCGGCCTCGGGCTTGCCCTCGGCGCGAGTGGTCTCCTCGGCGACACGACGCTCGGTCTCGACGACCTCGGCCGGCACGTCCTCCTTGGAGAGGTACTTCGGCGCGAAGGCGGCGATGTGCTGAGCGATGCCCTTGGCGACCTCGGCGTTGGGCTTGTCCAGCTCGACGAGGACACCGATCTGCGGGGGCAGGTCGGGCATCGTGCGGTGCATGTACGCCAGCACGAAACCGTCCGCGTACTGCGCGAAGCGGTCCAGGACGATCTTCTCGCCCAGGTTGGCGTTGGCCTCGTCGACGAACGCCTGGACCGTCTTGCCGGACTCGATCTCGGAGGCGAGCAGCGCCTCCAGGTCGGCCGGGGAGGTCTTGGCGACGTGCTCGGCGAGCGCGTTGGCGGCGGCCTGGAACTTCTCGCCCTTGGCGACGAAGTCCGTCTCGCACTTCAGCTCGACGAGGACACCGGAGGTGTTGTCGTCGGCGATGATCGAGACGACCGCGCCGTTCTCGGCGGAACGGCCCTCGCGCTTGGCGACGCCCTTCTGGCCCTTGATGCGCAGGGCCTCGACGGCCTTGTCGACCTCGCCGTCGGCCTCGTCGAGCGCCTTCTTGCAGTCCATCATGCCGGCGCCGGTGAGCTCACGGAGCTTCTTGACGTCGGCGGCGGTGTAGTTCGCCATGATTCTCGGAGTCTCTCTCGAAGTCTGAAAGATCTGCGGATCGAACGGCGGGGGCCCGATGGAGGTGCCCCCGCCGTCGACAACCCGAAGGGGTGAGGGTCAGGCCTGCTCGGCAGCCTCGGCCGGAGCCTCGGCCTCGGCAGCGGGCGCCTCGACGGGGGCCTCAGCGGCGACCTCGACCTCGGCAGCGGCCTCGGCCGGAGCCTCAGCAGCAGCCTCGGCGGCGGGCGCCTCGGCGTCGTCGGCCTTCTTCTCGCCCTCGAGGAGGTCTCGCTCCCACTCGGCGAGGGGCTCGGCGACGGCCTTCTCGCCCTTGTCACCGGTGTTGACGCCGGAGCGGGACATGAGGCCCTCGGCGACAGCGTCGGCGATCACGCGGGTGAGCAGGGTGACGGAGCGGATCGCGTCGTCGTTGCCCGGGATCTTGTAGTCGACCTCGTCGGGGTCGCAGTTGGTGTCGAGGATGGCGACGACCGGGATGTTGAGCTTCCGGGCCTCACCGACCGCGATGTGCTCCTTCTTGGTGTCCACGATCCAGACGGCGCTGGGCACCTTGGACATCTCGCGGATACCACCGAGGGTCTTCTCCAGCTTGGCCTTCTCGCGCGAGAGCACGAGAAGCTCCTTCTTGGTGAGACCCGACGCGGCGACGTCCTCGAAGTCGATCTGCTCGAGCTCCTTGAGGCGCTGCAGACGCTTGTAGACGGTCGAGAAGTTGGTGAGCATGCCGCCCAGCCAGCGCTGGTTGACGTAGGGCATGCCGACGCGGGTCGCCTGCTCGGCGATCGCCTCCTGCGCCTGCTTCTTCGTGCCGACGAACATGACCGTGCCGCCGTGGGCGACGGTCTCCTTGACGAACTCGTAGGCGCGGTCGATGTACGACAGCGACTGGAGCAGGTCGATGATGTAGATGCCGTTGCGCTCCGTGAAGATGAAGCGCTTCATCTTCGGGTTCCAACGACGGGTCTGGTGACCGAAGTGGACGCCGCTTTCCAGCAGCTCCCGCATCGTGACGACGGCCATGGCCGTTCTCCTTGTGTTTCTCGGTTGTGCCGCGGGTACCGGACGGCACCCGCGCCTGACGCCCGATTGCGCCTTGCCACGAGGGACCGAGGGGCGCTGACACCTGCCTTGTACGGGCCTGATGTCGGGGCGTGCGAAGTCGACCCGGTCACCCGGATCGCCAAAGGAAGTGTACGGGAACCGCGAGGCCTCGGGTGACGCCGTTGTCCACAACCGGTCAGTACTCCACAGGTCCGCCCAGACCGTCCCGAATCGCGCGAGGCTCCGCCCATGCGACCGAAACGAGGAACGCGCCGAGGACGACGTCGGGGCCGTGGAGTGCTGCTGGCCCTGACGGTGACACTGACACTGACGGCACCGACAGCGCGCGGGGCCGGGGCGGCCCCGCCGCCTGAACCCCCCGCGGCGGACGCCCATCCGACCCCCGCGCTCGCCCGCTCCTGGCCGGTGGGCACCCGCCCCCTGGTCCTACGAGCCTGGGAGCCTCCCCCGACGCCCTACGCCAGGGGTCACCGGGGCGTGGACCTGGCGGCCGCCCCCGGCACCCCGGTTCGTGCGGTGGCGGCGGGCCGGGTGTACTTCGCGGGCCGGGTGGCGGGACGGGGAGTCGTCTCCGTGGAGCTGTCGGGCACGGGCGCCCCACCCCTGCGCACGACGTACGAACCGGTGACGGCCGCGGTGGAGACGGGCGCGGAGGTGATGGCAGGCGAGGTGGTGGGCACGGTGGAGGTCGGAAGCGGTCACTGCACGACGGCATGCGTGCACTGGGGCCTGCTGAGAGGCGACATGTGCCTGGACCCGCTGACGCTGCTGCCCCCATGGCTGCTGCACAGGGGCCCGTCCCGCCTCCTGCCGGTGCTGGGCGTACCGCTGCCCACCCAGCCGTAGACATACGCGGCCCAGCCGTAGGCATACGCGGCCCGGCCGAGCCACCGGGCCCGCACCGACCCGCGGAGCCGGTTCAGCCCCGTACACCCCGCAACGCCATCGCCACAGCCGCGTCGGTGATCACCGCGGGATCTTCCGTCATCCCGAACTCGATCCGCCGCACAGCCGCGTCCACGATCCCCTGCAGCAGCATCGCGGCCATCCGGGGCTGCTCATGGCCGATGTCCCGCAGCGCCTCGACCACCATCGCGACGAGCGCCCCGTGTGCCGCCCGGATCCGTTCCCTGGCCGCCGCGTCCAGCTCGCTCGCCGAGATCGCGACCACGGCCCGGTGCCTGCGGTCGCCCACCAGGGCGAGCTGCCGGCGCACATAGGCCTCGACCTTGCCCTCGGGCCCCTCGGCCGCGGCCATCGCCGCCTCGACCTCGGCCGCCCAGACCGGGAAGTCGACCGCGCACAGTTCCTCGACGACGGAGGCCCGCGACCGGAAGTACTCGTAGACGGACGACCGCGCGAGCCCGGTCCGCTCGGCCAGGGCCGGGAAGGTCAGCGCCTCCGTCCCGCCCTCGGACAACAGGGACCTAGCCGCGTCCAGCAGGGCGGCTCGCTGCATCGACCGGTGCTCGGCCACGGAGGCCGCTCGAATCCTTGGCACGTCAACCACTGTACGGACGGACCGCCCCGCAGGGGAGACACTCCGGTCACCCGAGCCGCCTCGCCAGGTCAGGTCAGGTCAGGTCAGCGACCGAAGCTCGCCAGCTTGGCGCGCAGTTGCAGTACCGACTTGGTGTGGATCTGGCTGACCCGGCTCTCGGTCACGCCCAGCACGTTGCCGATCTCCGCGAGGGTGAGCCCCTCGTAGTAGTACAGCGTCACCACGGTCTTCTCCCGGTCGGGCAGTGTGTTGATCGCCCGCGCGAGGAACCGCCGCAGCTCCCGGCCCTCGGCCACCTCGACCGGGTTGTCGGCGGCGGTGTCCTCCAGTGTGTCCATGAGACTCAGCCGGTCCCCGCCCTCACCCCCGGCATGCAGCAGTTCCTCCAGCGCCACCACGTTCGCCAGCGACAACTGGCTGAACACCGCGTGGAGTTCGTCGACCGCGATGCCCATCTCTGCGGCCACCTCGCCCTCCGACGGCGTCCGCCGCAGGCGCGCCTCCAGCGTCGCGTACGCCCGCTCCACGTTCCGCGCCTTCTGCCGCACCGACCGCGGGATCCAGTCCAGCGCCCTCAGCTCGTCGATCATGGCGCCCCGGATACGCGTGATCGCGTACGTCTCGAACTTGATCTCCCGCCCGATGTCGAACTTCTCGATCGCGTCGATCAGTCCGAACACCCCGGAGGAGACGAAGTCCGCCTGCTCGACGTTGGGCGGCAGCCCGACGCTCACCCGCCCGGCGACGTACTTCACGAGCGGCGAGTAGTGCAGGATCAACTGCTCCCGCAGCCGCTCGTCGCCCGTCGTCTTGTACGAACGCCACAGCTCGTCGAGCGTCGAGGGAGCGGGCGGGCGCACATTACCGCCGTCGCGGGCTGCCGGTGGGGCCGCCGCCCGGTCGGACCCGGAGGTGTGCTGGGGCATACGTCGCCTTGTGCCGTTCTGCCGTGAACCGGTGGTGCCTGGATGGGTGCCCGGGTGGGCCGTCGGTCTGTTGCGGTCTGATGTCGAATTACCCGTCTGGTCGAATTGCCTCTCCGACTGCCGGTCTGCGCCGGAATCCACGTGAGCGTAGCGTGACTGAGGTGTCGCAGTGTGCGAGGTCGAGGGGGTGGGGCGTACGCAGATACGTTCCGCTGGACGCCCTCCGGGGTCAGGCCCGTTGCCCTGTGTGACCATCGGAGCGGGTCAACTGCGGGAATTCCCAAGGGCTTCGGGCATCCCCCGGACGGCCGAACACGCTCGGTCAGCACGCATCCCGGCCGGGCCGGACGGAGATCATCGCCTGGCGTGTCAACTTCCAGCCGTCGTCGTGTCGTTCGACGTAACCAAGTGATCGGAGCTCGTACAGTCTGGCGACCGCGTCGTCCTGCGTCGTCGACGCGCTCAGGGCGATGTCGTCCACCGTCGCGGTCGCGGCGGCGGGCAGCGCGGCCAGGACACGTCTCGCCGCCGGTTCCAGCAGGTCACGCGGGAGCACCGGCCCCCGCCGCTCCGGCGCCAGCTCGCCCATGTCCCCGACCAGCTCGGCGACTTCCGCGGCGTCGGTGACCAGCATCGCCTCGCCGCGCAGGAGTTCGTGCACACCGGCGGAGAGCCCGCTGGTGGCGGGCCCCGGCACCCCCATCGTGAACCTCCCCAGCCGCTGCGCCGCCCGCGCCGTGACCAGCGAGCCGCTGCGGTACGCGGCCTCGACGACCACGGTCCCCCTGGTGAGGGCCGCGATCACCCGGTTGCGCAGCACGAACCGGCTCTGTGTCGGATGGTCGCCCGGCGGCAACTCGCCCACGACCAGGCCTTGTTCGGCGATTCTGGTGATCAACTGGGTGTGCCCGCGCGGGTAGGGCCGGTCGACCCCGCAGGCGAGTACGGCGACTGTGGCCCCGCCCGCACCGAGCGCACCCCGGTGCGCGGCCCCGTCGACCCCGTAGGCGCCGCCCGACACCACCACCCAGCCGCGCTCCGCGAGCCCGGCGGCGAGCGTGGCCGCCATGTGGGCGCCGTACTCGGTGCAGGCCCGGGCCCCCACCACGGCGACGGACCGCAGCGCCCACATCCGCAGACTGGGCCGCCCGCGCACCCACAGTCCCGTGGGCCGAGCATCGCCGAGGTCGTCGAGCTGGGCCGGCCACTCCGGCTCGCCGGGCCACACGAACCGCACCCCCGCCGCCCGTGCGACGGCGAGATCCCGCTCGGGCTCGGCCTGTTCGGCCCGCGCGCACAGTCCCGACCATCTGGTCCCCGTGACTCCGGTCAGCATGGGCCCACCGTCCCTGAGCCGCCGTACCACCTCCACGGCCCCGCGCTCCCTGAGCCACCGCCCGGCGACCTCGTCCCCCGGCTCGACGACCCGGGTGAGGAGGACCCGGGCGAGCCCCTCCGCTGCCGGTCGGCCACCCTGCTCACGGCTCGGCTTCCCGCCGGTCGCATCGCAGGCCGCATCCCGTGCCGTGCCGTCCCGTGTCATGTCATCGCCCCGATCGCCATCGGCACCCCACGAGGCACCCCCGTACGCAGTTGCAGCGCCAGGGCGACGTCCGTCTCGTCGGGCCGGTCATGACCGACTAGGTCCGCGACGGTCCAGGCGACCCGCAGGACCCGGTCGATCCCGCGCGCGGTGAGCACACCCCGTTCCAGATTCCGCTCGGCCTCCTCCATGGCGCCGGGTACGGCGTGCCAGCGGCTCCGCAGCTCCCGTCCCGGCACCTCGCTGTTGGTCCGCCACGGGGTCCCCACGAGCCGCGCCGACGCCCGTGCCCGGGCCGCGCGCACCCGCTCGGCGACCGTCGCCGTGGACTCGCCCCGCGCCCCGCGCTCGACGAGCTGGGAGCGCGTGACCCGGTCCACCTCGACCCGCAGGTCTACCCGGTCGAGCAGGGGCCCGGAGAGCCGGGCCTGATAGCGCCGGATCACGGAGGGCGGGCACTCACAGAGGGTGTCCCGCTGGGAGAAACGGCCGCACGGGCACGGGTTGGCCGCGAGAACCATCAGGAACCTGGCCGGGAACCGCACCACCCCGGCACTCCGCGCGATCACCACGTGCCCGGCCTCCAGGGGCTGGCGCAGGGCGTCCAGCACCTGGCTCCCGAACTCCGGGGTCTCGTCCAGAAAGAGGATTCCACGGTGAGCCAGCGAGACGGCTCCGGGCCGTGCCACCCCCTGTCCGCCGCCGACGAGGGCCTGCATGGTGGCCGAGTGGTGCGGGGCGCAGTAGGGCGCCGTGTCGATCAGGGGTTTGCCGGGTGGCAGCAGGCCCGCGACCGAGTGGACGGCGGTCACCTCCAGCGACTCCTCCCGGGTGAGCGGGGGCAGGACGGAGGGCAGCCGCTCGGCGAGCATCGTCTTGCCCGCCCCCGGTGGACCTTCCAGGAAGACGTGATGGCCGCCGGCCGCCGCCACCTCCATCGCCGTGCGCGCCGAGTGCTGGCCGACGACGTCGGCCAGGTCGTGGCCGTTGTCGTACTGGGCGGCGCCCATGCTGTGCATGCCCGTGGCTGCCCCGGTGCCCGGCATCCGCAGGCCCGCCATGAGCGGGTCGGGGCGACCGTGGCCGTCCGGTTCCTCCTCCGGCACGGGTTCGTCGGCGAGAACGGCGATCAGCTGCCGCAGACTGCGCACGCCGAGCACCGACACCCCGGGGACCAGCGCGGCTTCGGCGGCGGCGCACTCCGGTACGACCACCTGTTCGTATCCCGAGTCGGCCGCCGCGAGCACCGCCGGCAGGATGCCCCGGACCGGTCGCACCCGGCCGTCGAGGCCCAGTTCGCCGATCATCACGATGTCGGCGAGGACCCGTGGATCGATCCGCTCGGCGGCCCCGAGGACGGCGGCGGCGATGGCGAGATCGAACCCGCTGCCGCTCTTGGGCACGGACGCCGGGCTGAGCCCCACCGTGAGCTTCTTCTGCGGCCAGGCGGCTCCGGAGTTGACGACCGCCGCCCGGACCCGGTCCTTGCTTTCCGTCAGGCTCTTGTCGGGCAGTCCCACCAGGGTGAACGCTGCGACGCCGGGTTCGAGATCCGCCTGGACCTCGACGACCACGCCCTCGACGCCCACCAGCGCCACCGAACACGTACGGGCGAATCCCATCACGCCACCCCCCGCGCGTGTTCCACCACGGGGGCGCCGCGCTCGGGCAGCAGAACGCCGACCAGGTCGATACGGACGCCGCCGGGTGGTGCTCCCCCGTGTTCCTGCACCCAGCGCTCGGCGAGACCCCGCAGCCGCTCGGCCTTGGCCGGTGTGACGGCGGCCATCGGGTGCTGGAAGACTCCGGCGGCTCCGGCCGCCCTGCGTGTCTTGACCTCGCAGACGACGAGCGCGTCGCCGTCCCGGGCCACGATGTCGATCTCACCGGTCCGGCCGGCGCGCCAGTTGCGGTCCAGGACCGTCATTCCGGCCTCGGTCAGCCGTCGCACGGCCAGGTCCTCGCCGTACCTGCCCAGCGCGCCCCGCTGTGCGTTGCCTCGCGCCGGGTTCGGTCCGCCGCCCTGTGCATGGCGTGTGTTCATGTCGGCACCACCTCCGGCGCCAACAATGCGGACAGTTCAGCGAGCTATTGGATCTTGGTGGACAACCTCAGCATTGTGGATAACTCCGTCACCCGCACGGGTGACGGTCAGCCGCCCGGGAGCTCCAGATCGCTCTTGTTCAGTTCCTCGATGTTCACGTCCTTGAACGTGAGCACCCGCACCTGCTTCACGAACCGGGCCGGCCGGTACATGTCCCACACCCAGGCATCCGCCATGGAGACCTCGAAGAACACCTCACCCTGGACCGAGTGCACCTGCATCTCGTAGTCGTTGGTGAGATAGAAGCGCCGCTCGGTCTCGATCACGTATTTGAACAGACCGACGACATCGCGGTACTCCCGGTAGAGCTTCAGCTCCATCTCGGTCTCGTACTTCTCGAGGTCCTCGGCGCTCATGGCATGTTCCCCTTCAGCCGTGCGTCCCCCCATTGTGCGCCAGTACCGCGATCCTCTAGACGATTTCCGTGTCGAGGACCTCGGGCGTGGGCGGGGGGCCTTCGTCGAGCACCTTGCGCAGGAGCTCGGCGAGTCTGGTCGGATACACCGTCTCATGTGCCCGGGTCAGTTCCTGGCACGTCCACCAGCGCGCTCCGGCGACACTGCGCCGTTCCAGCTCGGTCTGGCCCGTGGCCCGGGTCTCCGTCCGGTCCGTACGGGCCAGGTAGTACCACTCGTCCTGGTCCCAGCGGCGTCCCGCGAACGGGAAGGAGCAGCTGCGCCGCCACAGCACCGGACCGAGTTCGACCTCGGTGATGCCGGTCTCCTCCGCGAGTTCCCGCAGCGCGGCCTCCTCACGGGTCTCGTCGCCCTCGATGCCGCCACCGGGGGTGAACCACCAGGAGACCGAAGGATCGTCCGGCTCGTGCCCGTGCAGCAGCAGAATCCGGTCCTGGGGATCGAGGAGCACCAGTCGGGACACCTTGCGCGTTCCGCCGGTGTACGAGTCGTCCACGCCGCCCTCCGCCTCAGCGGACACCGGCCGGCTCCGCCACCGCGCTGGCGCGCCGCTTCGCCGCCCGGTTGGCGATCGGCCCGTAGGCGCCACCGCCCAGGACGAGTACCCCGCCCGCCACGATCGCGAAGGTGAGCAGCCGCAGCGGCCCCGGCGTCGACAGGGCACCCAGAGGTTCGAAGCCCGTGGGCCGGGCCAGCATGCCGTTCATGGGCCACACCACGGCGTCGACGCGGGCGTCCACTCCGCTGCGCGGCACCGTGCCGTTGAAGGCCTCCGTGAGGTGGGCCGTGGAGTCCAGGGATCCGGTGCGCTCGTCGCCGAGCAGGAACAGACGCCCCTCGGGGACGGTGACCGACGGGATGGCGGTCAGCTCGGCCACCTGACCCTTGCGCAGGTAGGACTCCTGGATCTGCTTGCCGTTGACGACCAGCTTGCCGTCCGTGCAGCAGGAGACCGTGTCCCCGCCCACGGCCACGACCCGCTTGACCAGGGGCATGTTGCCCCAGCTCTCCTGCCTGAAGACCACGACGTCACCGCGCTTGATGTCGCCGCCGTCGATCCGCTGGGCCAGCACCCGGTCGCCGGCCACGATGGTGGGCGACATGGAGTCCGTCGGCACGGTGTACGGCTGGTAGAGGATCGCGCCCCAGACGAAGCCGCCCAGGAAGAGCACACAGCCGAGGGCCACAGCCAGTCCCGACAGCTTGCTGCCGAGCCGTCCGCGGCCCTCGTCCGTGCGTGTCGTCGTACTGCTCATCCCAGTGGTCTCCCAGATCGCGGCCTGGGACGGCACCCTACCCGGCGGTACCGGACCCGGGAACACCGGAGTTTCCGACGGTAACGGGAGCGGTCGTACGACCGGCCGCCCGGCGCCTGCGCCACAGGACCAGCGGGACGGCGCCCGCGAGGCCCAGCGCGCCCGGTGCGGCGGCGCTCAGGTTCTGGTCGAACGTGTCGGGAATCGGCAGCGTGTTCCAGCGGGTGGGCGGCCAGGCGACCACGATGGCGCGGCCGACGACGTTGCCCACAGGGACGAAGCCCTGGTTCTTGTCCTCCTGGTGATACCGGGAGTCCAGGGAGTTCTGCCGGTGGTCACCCATGACCCAGATTTTGCCCTTGGGTACCGTCACCTTGAACTGGCCACCCTGGTCGTCGACGCTGCACGGCGTGTTCCCCGCGTACACGAACGACGCGTCGTTGAGCGGCTGGCCGTTGACCTTCAGCGGGCCCGTGCCCTTGCACTCGACGGTGTCGCCGCCCACGCCGATGACCCGCTTGATGAGGTCCTTCTCGTTGGCGGACGGCATCAGGCCGATCCAGCCGAGGACCCGCTGCACGGGGTTCGGTTCGACGGTCGGCTCGCCGGCCAGCCAGTCGGCGGGGTCGTGGAAGACGACGACCTCACCGCGCTCGGGCTCGGAGCCGAACCACGGGGTCAGCTTGTCGACCAGGACCCGGTCGCCCTGCTCCAGGGTGTGCTGCATGGAGTCGGAGGGGATGGAGAACGCCTGGACCAGGAAGGTCTTGATCAGCAGCGCGAGCACCAGCGCGATGCCGATGAGCAGCGGCAGTTCCTTCCAGAAGGAGCGCTGCTTCCTGGGCTTGTGGCCGGGCTCGTCAAGGTCCTGCGCCGTGTCGTCCCCGGACCCGGAGTCCCCTGAGCCGCTCCCCGAGAGCCCTGGGGCCCCGGGGTCACTCTCGGCGGGGACTGCGTCCTCTGCGGCCGGTGAAACCGGCTCCGCGGGGCGCTGTTCCTCGGGACCGTCCTGTCCGGACCGTGCGCCGACCGCCAAATCCCCCACATCCACTCCTCACTCCGAACCACCGCCCACGCCGGAAGTGACGCAGGCCCACCACTCCCATAACGAGCGGGAGTTCCGCAGGGGTCGGGAGCGGGATCGATCCATACCGATCCGCGGAAGCCACCCTATGCGACGAGCCGAGGGCGGAGGCCGACCCACCCGGCACCGTGGAGAACGTGTTCGGCTCCTCCAGACGGGTCCAGTGGCCGAACGGCCAGGCGATGACCATGGCGCGGCCCACGACGGAGCTCTCGGCCACGGTGCCGCTGTACGCCTCGGTTCGGTGGTAGCGGGAGTCGGCGGAGTTGGCCCGGTGGTCGCCCATGACGAACAGGCGCCCTTCGGGGACCTTCACCTCGAAGGTGAACGACGACGGCTTGTTGCCGGGATGGATGTAGGTCGTCTCGTTGAGCGGCATGCCGTTGACCGTCACGCGGCCCTGGGAGTCGCAGCACTTGACGGTGTCGCCGCCGACGGCGACGACGCGTTTGATGAGGTCCTTCTCGTTGTCCGAGGGCAGCAGACCGATGAAGGTGAGGCCCTGCTTGACCTGCTTGACGACGATCGGGTCCTCTCCCTTCGCGGTGGTCGGCTCGTCGTCGAGCCAGCCGCCGGGGTCCTTGAAGACGACGACGTCACCGCGCTGGGGCTTGGAGCCGAACCAGGGGGTGAACTTGTCCACGAGGACACGGTCACCGATCTGGATCGTGTTCTCCATCGAGCCCGACGGGATCACGAACGCCTGCACGAGGAACGTCTTCAGGACCAGGGCGATGAGCACCGCGACGCCCACCAGGAGGGGTATCTCCTTGACGGCCGAGCGCCGTCTGCGCGCCTTGACCTTGCGCTGGAGCTTGCGCCGCTCGGCCCGGCCCGGCCTTGCGGCGGCGCCGGACGCCCGGCGGGAGCCGGTGGGCAGCAACTGGTCGGCGGCGGTGCTGGGCGCACCGCGCGGTTTACCGCGGTTACCCATGGACACCGTCCGACGTGCCGACCGCGGTCGTCTCCGGGGCGGGCACGCGCGCGTACGCGCCGGGCCGGTTCAGGCGGGTCCAGTGCTCGCGGGGCCAGGCGATCCAGTCGGCCCGGCCGATCACCCTCCCGACGGGGACCATCCCACCGCCCGGCGAACCCAGGTGGTCCCGGGAGTCCCTGGAGTCGCTGCGGTGGTCCCCCATGACGAAGAGGCCGCCCTCGGGCACCACGACGTCGAAGGACACCGTGGACGGGCTGTCACCGGGGTAAAGGAACGTCGACTCGTCGACCGACCGGCCGTTCACCTCGATTCTCCCCTCCTTGTCGCAGCAGACCACGTGGTCTCTCCCCACACCCACAACGCGCTTGATGTAGTCGGCGTGCCCGAAGTAGCCGGTTCCGTCGAACACGACGACGTCACCACGCTGCGGCTCGGCACCGAAACGGTACGCGAACTTATTTACGAGAACGCGGTCCCCGATCCTCAATCCGCGCTCCATCGAGCGGCTGGGAATTTCGAACGGCTGGATGACGAACCTGCTGAAGAGGAGCAGAAAAAGCAGGAGGACCAGCAGCGTCAGGGTGATCCGTCCGCCCGGGAGCCACTCCGCCGCCCGGGACACCAACGCAAAACGCGACCGGCCCTCCGGCCCCTCGGTGTCCGAGATCTTCTCGGATCGAGCAGGGCGGGAGGAGCGGTCGCGCTCCGTCTGCTGTGCTTCGGTGTTCATCGGGGCAGGATGCTATCCGGCCCCCATGTGAGCCTTCTTTACATCGGGCTCACCGACAGCTCAGTTGTCGCGCTTCTCCTTGATCTTCGCGGCCTTGCCGCGCAGCTCACGGAGGTAGTACAGCTTCGCGCGACGCACGTCACCACGCGTGACCAGCTCGATCTTCTCGACGATCGGGGTGTGCACCGGGAAGGTGCGCTCGACGCCGACGGAGAACGAGACCTTGCGGACCGTGAAGGTCTCGCGGACACCGGCGCCCTGACGGCGGATGACTACGCCCTTGAACTGCTGCACACGGGAGCGGTTGCCCTCGATGACGCGGACGTGGACGTTGACGGTGTCACCCGGGCGGAAGGCCGGGATGTCGGTGCGCAGCGACGCGGAGTCGACTGTGTCGAGCAGGTGAGACATTTCGTCTGCTTTCTTCGTTGATGCCACAGGTCATCAACGGGAGCTTGATTTACGGAGGAATGCTGTCCGTGCCGGGGCGGGCGTCGTGTCCCCCCGTGGCAGGGGCGCACGCCGGACGACGCACAACAGCGACCTATTCTTCCACGCCCTCTGGCCTGCGCCAAAATCGGCCGTCGGCGGAGGGGGCCCACCCCATGATGGAGAGCATCTCGCGGTCCTTCTTGTCGAAGGCAGACGCCTCGCACCGCTCGATCAGGTCGGGCCGGTTGGCCGCCGTACGACGCAGCGCCTCGTCCCGGCGCCACCGCGCGATCTTTCCGTGGTGGCCGCTGACCAGGACGTCCGGGATCTCCCGGCCGCGCCACTCGGGCGGCTTCGTGTAGACGGGCCCCTCCAGGAGGTTGGCCATGGCTCCCGGTGCGAAGGAGTCGTCCTGGTGCGACTCGGCGTTGCCGAGGACCCCGGGCAGCAGCCGCGCGACAGCCTCCGTGATCACCAGGACGGCCGCCTCACCGCCGGCGAGCACATAGTCGCCGATGGAGACCTCGTACACGGGTATCCGGGTCGCGTACTCGTCGATGACCCGCCGGTCGATGCCCTCGTAGCGGGCGGGGGTGAAGACCAGCCACGGCCGCTCGGACAGTTCGACAGCGAGCGCCTGGGTGAAGGGGCGGCCACTGGGGGTGGGCACGACCAGCGCGGGCGCCCGGGAGCCGGTCTCGTATCCGCCGGCCAGCACCTCGTCCAGCGCGTCACCCCAGGGGTCGGTCTTCATGACCATTCCCGGGCCGCCGCCGTAGGGCGTGTCGTCGACCTTGTTGTGGCGGTCGTACGTCCAGTCCCGAAGATCATGCACATGCACATTCAGCTGTCCACGCGCGCGTGCCTTGCCGACGAGCGAGACGTTCAGGGGTTCGAGGTACTCCGGGAAGATCGTGACGACGTCGAGACGCATCAGGCGTCGGCCCCCGGGGAGTCCTCGTCGTCCCTGGCGGACGCGATTTCAGCCCGGTCGTCGATCAGACCCGGCGGCGGGTCGATGACCGCGCGCTGCTTCTCCAGGTCGATCTCCACCACGATCTCCTCGACGAACGGGATGTACACCTCGCTGCCGTCGGCGCGCTCCACGACGAACAGGTCCTGGGAGGGCAGGTGCGAGATCTCGGTGATGCGCCCGACCTCGGTGCCGTCGACCAGGACGACGTCCAGGTCCATCAACTGGTGGTCGTAGTACTCGTCCTCACCCTCGGGCATTTCCTCGGGGTCGACGTCGGCGATCAGCAGGGTGTTGCGCAGGGCCTCGGCGCCGGTGCGGTCGTGCACGCCCTCGAAGCGCAGCAGGAGCCGGCCGCTGTGGACGCGGCCCGTCTCGATGGTCAGCGGGCCCACCGAGGCCGGATCGGTGGCCAGGACGGCGCCGGGCGGGAGCCGGAGCTCCGGCTCGTCGGTACGTACCTCGACGGTGACCTCGCCCTTGATGCCGTGGGCGCGGCCCACGCGCGCGAGTACGAGGTGCACTTTCTGGAATCTCCTGTCGTGTGCCTACGGGAATACCGCGTAGACGACTTCGGGCCGGGGACGGCCCAAGTGGCCCTCCCCGGCCCGAGCCGGTGCTGCATGGTGATCAGCGAACCTGGTCCACGTCGACGAGGTCGACACGGACACCGCGTCCGCCGATGGCACCCACGACGGTGCGCAGGGCACGCGCGGTGCGGCCGTTGCGGCCGATCACCTTTCCGAGGTCGTCGGGGTGAACCCTGACCTCCAGAACGCGCCCGCGACGCAGATCACGCGAGGCGACCTGCACTTCGTCGGGGTTGTCGACGATGCCCTTCACGAGGTGCTCGAGAGCCTCCTCGAGCATGCTCAGGCCTCGGTCGGCGCAGCCGCAGAGGAGTCGGCCGCAGCGTCGTCCTTCTTCTCGGCCTTCTTCTTCTGGGTGATGGCCTCACCCTTGCCCTCGTTGTCGCCGCCCAGGGCCTCGAACAACGGACGCGCGGGCTTCGGAGCGGCCACGAGCAGCGGAGCCGGGGCGGGCAGGCCCTTGAACTTCTGCCAGTCGCCGGTCAGCTTGAGGATGGCGAGAACCGGCTCGGTCGGCTGCGCGCCGACACCCAGCCAGTACTGCGCACGCTCGGTGTCGACCTCGATGCGCGAGGGGTTCTGCACCGGGTGGTACAGGCCGATCTCCTCGATGGCCCGGCCGTCACGGCGGGTACGGGAGTCGGCGACGACGATGCGGTAGTGAGGCGAACGGATCTTGCCCAGACGCTTCAGCTTGATCTTGACTGCCACGGGAGTGGGTTCTCCTGAATTGGACGTGGTTGGGCACGGCGAGATTGCCGCGTGGGGTTGCGGTACCCGAGTGCCCGATGGACGCGTCAGCCGGAGGCGAGAGGGTTCCTGTGCGACTGTCGAGTACAGCTGGCCATTCTGCCATACCCTGCGGGCCGTGCCGAACCCGGGCACCACTTC
>NZ_AEJB01000017.1 GCF_000331005.1 Streptomyces turgidiscabies Car8 | reverse complement strand
GCCGTCACACACGCCTTCGCGAACACCCGATGGCTACGAGATGCGCACCGGGTTAACCACGTCCGCCACCAGGACCAGCAGCGTGAAGCAGATGAAGAGTCCCGCCACCACATAGGCGACCGGCATCAGCTTCGCCACGTCGAACGGACCCGGGTCCGGGCGCTTGAGCAGCTTCGCCGTGTTCCGTCGCAGCGACTCCCACACGGCGCCCGCGACATGGCCGCCGTCCAGCGGCAGCAACGGCAGCATGTTGAAGAGGAAGAGGGACAGGTTGAAGCCCGCCACCAGCATCAACGCCATCGCCAGCTGCTGGGTGGGCGGGATGTCCAGGGTGAAGATCTCACCGCCCACGCGGGCCGCGCCGACGACGCCCATCGGGGAGTCCGCCGCGCGTTCGCCGCCGTCGAAGGCCGCGTTCCACAGGGCGGGGATCTTGCCGGGCAGGCTCGCGATGGAGTCGACGGCCTCGCCCATCCGGTCGCCCATCCAGGTCACCGAGTCGCCGAAGTCCTGGCGGACGATGCCGGTGGCCGCGCCGAAGCCGAGGAAGCCGGCCGTGACGTACTGGCCCTGGACGATCTGGCCGCTGGAGTCCTTCTTCGCCACCTGGTTCGAGGCGATCTTCGCGTGCAGGGTGACCTGCTCGCCCTTGCGGTCGACGACGATCGCCACGTCCTTGCCGGGGTTGGCGCGGATCTCGTCCGAGAGCTTGTTCCAGGCGTCGACCTGGACCCCGCCGAAGGAGAGGATCTTGTCGCCCGCCTTGAGGCCGGCCGCCGCGGCCGGGGAGGCCTCGTCGGTCGTACGGCACTTGTCGCGGCCCTCGCTCTGGGCGATGACGCACTGGGAGACGGAAGCCACAGTGGTGGTCTGCTGCGAGACGCCGAAGCCCATCAGGACGGTCAGGAACAGGGCCACCGCGAGGATCAGGTTCATGAACGGGCCCGCGAACATCACGATGACGCGTTTCCACGGCTTGCGTGTGTAGAACAGGCGCTTCTCGTCGCCCGGCAGCAACTCCTCGAAGGACTGGGCGCGCGCGTCCTCGATCATGCCCCGCCAGGGGGAGGTCGAGCGGGCCTCTATGCGGCCGTCCGGGCCCGGCGGGAACATCCCGATCATGCGGATGTAGCCGCCGAACGGGATCGCCTTGAAGCCGTACTCGGTCTCACCCTTCTTGCGCGACCAGATCGTCGGACCGAAGCCGACCATGTACTGCGGTACGCGGATGCCGAAGAGCTTCGCCGTGGAGAGATGTCCCAGCTCGTGCCAGGCGATCGACACCAGCAGGCCGATCACGAAGACGACTATGCCCAGGACCATCATCAGTGTCGTCATGCACGGGCCTCCGCCGCTTGCGCTGTCTTCGTCTGCTGTTTCTTCGTCTGCTGTGTCAGTTCCCGGGCCCTCGCCCGCGCCCAGGACTCCGCTTCAAGGACGTCCGCGACGGTCAGGGAAGTTCCCGTAAGAGGGATGCCGTGCTCCTCGACCACCCGCGTCACGGTCTCCATGATTCCGTTGAACGGTAGCCCGCCGGCGCGGAACGCCTCCACGCACTCCTCGTTGGCCGCATTGAACACCGCGGGGGCCGTGCCCGCGAGCTGCCCCACATGCCGGGCGAGGCCGACCGAGGGGAAGGCGTCGGTGTCGAGTGGGAAGAACTCCCACGTCGACGCCTTGCTCCAGTCGAACGCGGGCGCGGCGTCAGGAACGCGCTCCGGCCAGCCGAGGCCGATCGCGATGGGGCCCCGCATGTCGGGGGGCGTGGCCTGGGCCAGTGTCGATCCGTCCGTGAACTCAACCATCGAGTGGACATACGACTGCGGGTGCACGACCACCTCAATGCGGTCGAAGGGAATGTCGTAGAGGAGGTGTGCCTCGATCACCTCCAGGCCCTTGTTGACGAGGGTCGCGGAGTTGATCGTGATCACCGGGCCCATCGCCCAGGTGGGGTGCGCCAGCGCGTCCTCGACGGTCACATCGGCCAGCTGCGCCTTCGTACGGCCGCGGAAGGGGCCGCCGGACGCCGTCACCACGAGCTTGCGCACATCGGAACGGGTACCGGCCGCGAGAGCCTGGAACAGGGCCGCGTGCTCGGAGTCGACCGGGATGATCTGGCCCGGCTTGGCGAGCGCCTTGACCAGCGGGCCGCCGACGATGAGCGACTCCTTGTTGGCGAGCGCGAGGGTGCGGCCCGCCTTCAGCGCGGCGAGGGTGGGGGCGAGGCCGATGGAGCCGGTGATGCCGTTCAGCACGGTGTGGGAGGGGCCGGCGGCGAGGTGGGTGGCCGCCTCCGGTCCGGCGAGGATCTCGGGGAGCGGCTCCCCGGCGCCGTAGCGCGTGCTCAGTGCCTCGCGCAGGGCCGGTACGGCGGTCTCGCGGGCCACCGCGACCGTGCGTACGCGCAGCCGCTGGGCCTGCTCGGCGAGGAGCTCCACCCGACCGCCGGCGGCGGAGAGCCCGGTGACCCGGAAGCGGTCCGGGTTGCGCAGCACGAGGTCGATGGCCTGGGTGCCGATCGATCCGGTGGAACCGAGGATCACCACGTCCCGCGGACCGCCTTCGGCGACGGGGTCGAAGACGACGTGCGGGTCTGCGAGTGGGGCTGGACTGTCGGTCATCCCTCCATTGTGGCCGCTGCCACCGATAGTGAGGACAGGGCGTCCCTCCCGTGAGTGTCCATAAGTGAAACCCACATACAGATCATGTGATAACACTTCTTCCCTGACCGGTGGACGACCGGTCAGTCGTGGACGAAATCCTGGGGGGATCTCGATGCGCATCCGACGTACCGCCCTGCCCGCGCTCGCGGGCGCCGTGGCCCTGACCGGCGCGGTTCTCAGCACTCCGGCCGAGGCTGCCGGTGGTGTGGTCATCCGGCACGTGTGGTTCGACAGTCCGGGCTCGGACACCGGTTCCAACGCCTCCCTCAACGGGGAGTGGGTGGAGATCAAGAACACCAGTTCGGCGTCCATATCGCTGAAGGGCTGGATCCTGAAGGACGTCGCCAATCACAAGTACACCTTCGCCAATCTGAAGATCGGCGCGGGCAAGACCATGAAGATCCGCACCGGCAAGGGCACGGACACCGCGGCGACGAAGTTCCAGAAGCGTGCCTGGTACGTCTGGAACAACACCAGCGACACGGCGATCCTGACGAGAGCGAACGGGTCGAAGGTCGACGACTGCAAGTGGACGACCAGCGACCCGAGCGACAAGTGGTGTTAGCTCCGCTGGACGGGCGGTTCACTGCCTGCGGGTAGGTGGGGGCTTGTCGGCTTGTCGCGCCCACGCGGCGAAGCCGCAGTTCGGCACGGCCCCGCGCCCCTGTAGGGGCGCGGGGACACGTTCAGCGGATGGGGCGGTGCAGGTTCTCCTGGCGTGTCGGGCCCGGGGTGGCGTCCGCGATCCAGGGGCCGTCTCCCGAGAGGTCGACGACTCCCTCCTCCAGCCAGGTGTACGTGCCGGCGAGGACGTTCCTGACCACCGCGCGGTCGACGTCGTCGGTGTTGGTCCACAGCCGGCCGAAGAGTTCCTCGACGCGGACCCGGGCCTGGCGGCAGAAGGCGTCGGCCAGTTGGTAGGCCTCGTGGCCGTTCTGGCCCTGGGCGCGCAGGAGTTCGGCGCGTACGCAGGCCGCGCTCATCGCGAACAGTTCGGCGCCGATGTCGACGATCCGTCCGAGGAAGCCCTGCTTGGTCTCCATCCGGCCCTGCCAGCGGGACATGGCGTAGAAGGTGGAGCGGGCCAGCTTGCGGGCGCCGCGCTCGACGAACCGAAGATGCGGCGAGAGGTCGACCTCGCGTTTGAACTCGCTGTACGAGTTGGGGAGTTGACCGGCTCCCGTGACGAGCTTCGGCAGCCACTTGGCATAGAAGACACCGGCGTTCGCGCCCGCCTTCGCCTTGTCCGACAGCGACTTCTCGGGGTCGATGAGGTCGCCGGCGACCGTCAGATGGGCGTCGACCGCCTCGCGGGCGATCAGCAGGTGCATGATCTCGGTCGAGCCCTCGAAGATGCGGTTGATCCGGAGGTCGCGCAGGATCTGCTCGGCCGGGATCGCCCGTTCTCCGCGGGCGGCGAGCGACTCGGCCGTCTCGAAGCCGCGTCCGCCGCGGATCTGGACGAGTTCGTCGGCCATCAGCCAGGCCATCTCGGAGCCGTACAGCTTGGCGAGGGCGGCCTCGATGCGGATGTCGTTGCGGTTCTCGTCGGCCATCTGGGAGGAGAGGTCCAGGACGGCTTCGAGGGCGAAGGTGGTGGCCGCGATGAAGCTGATCTTCGATCCGACCGCCTCGTGCAGCGCGACCGGCCTGCCCCACTGCTCCCGTACGCCCGACCACTCCCGGGCGATCTTCAGGCACCACTTGCCGGCGCCCACGCACATCGCCGGCAGCGACAGGCGGCCCGTGTTCAGGGTCGTCAGGGCGATCTTGAGGCCCGCGCCCTCGGGGCCGATCCGGTTGGCGGCCGGGACACGGACCTGGTGGAGGCGGGTGACGCCGTTCTCCAGGCCGCGCAGGCCCATGAAGGCGTTGCGGTGTTCGACGGTGACGCCCTCGGAGGCGGTCTCGACGACGAACGCGGTGATGCCGCCCTTGTGGCCCTCCGACTTCGGTACGCGGGCCATGACGACGAGGAGGTCGGCGACGACACCGTTGGTCGTCCAGAGCTTGACCCCGTCGAGGACGTAGTCGTCGCCGTCCGGTACCGCGGTGGTGGCGAGGCGGGCCGGGTCGGAGCCGACGTCCGGTTCCGTCAGCAGGAACGCGGAGATGTCGGTGCGGGCGCAGCGCGGCAGGAACTCGTCCTTCTGTTCCTGGGTGCCGAACAATTTCAGCGGCTGCGGTACGCCGATCGACTGATGGGCGGAGAGCAGCGCGCCGAGCGCCGGGTTCGCGGAGCCCACCAGGGCGAGCGCCTTGTTGTAGTACACCTGGGTGAGGCCGAGACCGCCGTACTTGGTGTCGATCTTCATCCCAAGGGCGCCGAGCTCCTTGAGCCCGTTGATCACCTCGTCCGGAATCAGGGCCTCGCGCTCGATGCGGGCCGCGTCGATCTTCGTCTCGCAGAAGTCGCGCAGCCTGGCGAGGAACTCCTCACCGCGCCGCGCGTCCTCGGCGGCCGGGAGCGGGTGGGGGTGGATGAGGTCGAGGCGGAAGCGGCCGAGGAACAGTTCCTTGGCGAAGCTCGGCTTCTGCCACCCCTGCTCCCGGGCGGCCTCCGCGACCTGGCGGGCCTCCCGCTCGGTGACGGTGGGTTTGCTCATGGGTTTGCCTGTGGGGTTGCCGGTGGGGTTGCCGGTGGGTTCGGTGGTGGGTTTGGCTGGGCTTGCGGACATGAGGCACACCTCGCCGCGAATCGGGATCTTGAGGACCGTACGTTACTGATCGGTGCTACTCGATCGTTGGTACCCGATTACGGGCGACCCCACCAGTCCTCGCGCGACGCGGTACCGGGACGTCGTTTCGCGCAGGCACTCCCCAGTGGCCGCCGCCGGGTGCGAAAGTGGCCCTCCTGGCCGAAAAAGCTCCGAGAATCGTTGTCGAAGCGCTTCGACAACATATGGACACCCACTCGTGGTGGCGTTACTGTCGTTCCACCCCTCACTCGCTGTTATCCGTCGCCGATATCCGTCATGCGCACTGTCGAAGCGCTTCACACAATGCTTGGAGAGCTGGATGGTCACCCTCGCCGAGGTCGCCCAGCACGCCGGAGTCTCGGCGAGCACGGTGAGCTATGTCCTCAGCGGCAAGCGGTCCATCTCCGTGGGCACACGGCAGCGGGTGGAGCAGAGCATCCAACAGCTCGGCTACCACCCGAACGCGGGCGCCCGGGCGCTGGCGAGCAGCCGTTCCAACATCATCGCCCTGATGGTCCCGTTGCGTACCGACATGTACGTGCCGGTGATGATGGAGATCGCCATCGCGGTGGCGACCAGTGCCCGCACCCATGGGTACGACGTACTGCTGCTCACCGGCGAGGAGGGCCCCGACGCCGTGCGCCGGGTGACCGGCAGCGGGCTCGCCGACGCGATGATCCTGATGGACGTCGAACTCGACGACGAGCGGCTGCCGTTGCTGCGTGACACGGACCAGCCGTCCGTCCTCATCGGGCTGCCGGCCGCCACCGAGGGCCTGACCTGCGTCGACCTCGACTTCGGGGCCACGGGCGCGCTGTGCGCCGAGCACCTCGCGCAGCTCGGGCACCGGGACATCGCTGTCATCGGCGAGGCACCCGCGGTCTACGAACGGCACACCGGTTTCGCCGAGCGCACGCTCGACGGACTGCGGTTCCGGGCACGGGAGTTGGGGGTGCGGGTGCTGCACCGGCCGTGCGAGGGCGGGTACGACGCGATGACGGTGACGCTCGCCCGGATCTTCGACGAACGGCCGGGCACCACGGGCTTCGTCGTACAGAACGAGTCGGCGGTCGAACCGCTGCTCGCGCTGCTGCGCCAGCAGGGGCGGGCGGTGCCGGAGGACGTGTCGGTCATCGCCGTCTGTCCGGACCAGGTCGCCACCCAGGCCTCGGTGCGGCTGACGTCCGTCGCCATTCCCGCCCAGGAGATGGGCCGCCGCGCGGTGGAACTGCTGATCGCCAAGCTCGAAGGGCACGGGAGTGACGAAGTCGCGCTGATCGCGCCCGAGTTGACGGTGCGGGCCAGTACGGGTCCGGCCCCCGCCACGTCCTGAACCAGGCACTCCCGACACCGGCTGAACCGCTCACCCCGCACACCGGCTGAACCGGTCACCTCCTGAACCGCCCGCCACCGATCCGACCACCACAACCGAACCCTCGCGACCAACGCCCGGACGTCCGACGGGCGTTGATGACCCCTGCCTGTCCCGGTCCGGCCGAGCCGTGCCCGGATCCTCCTCCCCCCACGCCTTCCCCTCTCCTCTGCTCACTCCTTCCTTCACTCCTTCCATCAGGAGCCGCCACGTGAACCAGCCCGCCGAAACCCTGCCCCCGTCAGGCGCGGTCAGCCTCGCGCAGTCCTCCCCCACCGTCGGTACGTTCCGTGAGCGGGACGGCGCGCTGGAGTGGAGCGGCCGCCAGGAGACCGTACGGATCGAGCCCTGGGGCCCGGACGCGGTCCGGGTCAGGACACGGCTCGGTGGGCCGGTCCTGGAGGGGCTGCCGGGTGCGCTCCTGGACGAGCCGCCGTCGACGCCGTACACCGTCAAGATCGAGGGCGGGCAGGGGCAGTTGACCGTCGGCGCGCTGACCGTCGAGGTGAGCGCCGAGGGCCTTATCCGGTTCCTGCGCGGCGATGACGCCGCCGAGCTGCTCGCCGAGGAGCGGGCGCACTTCTGGTGGCCGGGCTCGCGTCTCTACACGGCTGTCGGCAACGGCTACCACCGGCTGGAGCAGCGGTTCGCCGCCTACGAGGACGAGAAGCTGTTCGGGCTCGGCCAGCACCAGCACGGCCGGTTCGACCAGAAGGGTGTCGTGCTGGACCTCGTGCAGCGCAACGCCGAGGTGTCCGTACCGGTGCTCACCTCCAGCCGCGGTTACACCCTGCTGTGGAACAGCCCGGCGATCGGGCGCGTGGAACTGGCGGGCAACGGGACGCGCTGGGTGGCGGATTCGGCCCGGCAGATCGACTACTGGATCACCGCCGGGCAGCCTGCCGACGCGCAGCGGCGCTACAGCGCGGTGACGGGCCGTACGCCGATGCTGCCGGAGTGGGCGGCCGGCTTCTGGCAGTGCAAGCTGCGCTACCGCACGCAGGACGAACTCCTCGATGTGGCCCGGGAGTACAAGCGTCGCGGACTGCCGTTGCGGGCCATCGTGTGCGACTTCTTCCACTGGACGCATCTGGGCGACTGGAAGTTCGACCCGGCCGAGTGGCCCGACCCGGCCGCCATGGTGCGGGAGCTGGAGGAGATGGGCGTCAAGCTCGTCGTGTCCGTCTGGCCTTCGGTGTCGCCCCTCTCCGAGAACCATCAACTGATGGAGCAGCGCGGCTACTTCATCGGCACGCAGTACGGCCCGATGGCGCACGCCGACTGGCCCGACAAGGGTGTCGCGTCCACCGTCCAGGTCGCGTTCTACGACGCCACGAACCCGGAGGCCCGCGAGTTCCTCTGGTCGAAGATCCGCGACAACTACCTCGCCCCGTACGGCATCACGGCGTTCTGGCTGGACGCCTGTGAGCCGGAGCTGAAGCCCGGCTTCCCGGAGAACCTGCGGTACTGGGCGGGCCCCGGCCTGGAGGTCGGCAACCTGTACCCGCTGGAGAACGCCCGCACGTTCTACGAGGGCCTCGTCGCGTCCGGCGAGGACGAGGTGATCAGCCTCAACCGCTCGGCGTGGGCGGGCAGTCAGCGCTACGGCGCCGCTCTGTGGTCGGGTGACATCGGGGTCGACTTCCCGACCCTGCGTCGCCAGATCGCGGCCGGTCTCAACACCGCCCTCTCCGGCATCCCCTGGTGGAACACCGACATCGGCGGCTTCCACGGCGGCGACCCGGACGATCCGGCGTACCAGGAGGTGATGGTCCGCTGGTTCCAGTTCGGCGCGCTGTCCCCGCTGATGCGTCTGCACGGTTTCCGCGACCCGGGTATGCCCCTGGGCCCCGACATGACCGGCGGCCCCAACGAGGTGTGGTCGTACGGCGAGAAGGCCGGCGTGATCCTGGAGTGGTACGTCCGGCTGCGTGAGCGTCTGAAGCCGTATGTGCTGCGGGTCATGCGGGAGGCGCACGAGGAGGGGCTGCCGGTGATGCGCCCGCTGTTCCTGGAGTTCCCGGGGGACCCGGCGGCGTGGTCCGTCGACGACGCGTATCTCTTCGGTCCCGATCTGCTGGTCGTCCCGGTGCTGACGGCGGGCGCGACGACCCGTACGGCGTATCTTCCGGCGGGGGCGAGCTGGACGGACGCGTGGACCGGTGAGACGTACGAGGGTGGTGCGGCCGTGACGGTCGACGCGCCCCTGGACCGCATCCCGCTGTTCCTGCGGGACGGGGCGCGACTGCCTGTGGCGGAGTAGCGGCGCCCCGACGCGGCGGCGGCCGGCCCATCGAGCGGAGGGCCGGCCGCCTGTTAATGCTGGGTTTCCTGTGAACTCCGATGCAGGAAAGGGTAGTTGGGTGGGTAAGGACCCTCCGTCCAACTCCACTCCCCGTCGAAGGGTCCCCCCACCCGTGTCCCCACCCGTGTCCTCACCCCCGCTTGCTCTTCAGCTGGCCGACCTCCTGCTCCGGCCGGCCCACCGCTCCCGCCGGACCCCCGGCCATGTCTTCGACCGGCTGGTCGCCGACGCCGGACAGGCGCCGGGCGACGAGGACTTCGTCGACGGCTTCCGTTCCCTGCTGGGCCACTGGGCCCGGGACGAGAACCTCACCCCGGTCGGCTGGATGTCCGCGCAGGGACACGTCCGCAGGCATCTCGCCAACAGGGCGCGTGTCCTGCGGCTGATCGCCGAGCGGCCCGCGATCACCGAGGAGCCCATCGAGAGACCGGTGTTCGTGGTGGGTCTGCCGCGTACCGCCACCACGCTCACCCACGGGGTGCTGTCCCTCTCGGACGAGCACCGATGTCCCAGGTTGTGGGAGTTACTGACACCCGACCTCGACGGCACCCCCGAGCAGCGGCGGAAGGCGGTGCGCGCCGCGCGCATGATGGTCGGCGGCATCAACCTGTTCGCCCCGCGCTACCGCGACATCCACCCGATGACCGCCGAGGGCCCGGACGAGTGCACCTTCGCCCTCCCGCACACGATCATGCCGTTGTCCCAGGCCCGTATCCCCGAGTACCGAGCGGCCCTGCAGGAGCGGGACTTCGTCCCCGACTACGCGTATCTCAAGCAGATCTACCAGGTGCTCCAGTACGGTCGGCCGCGCCGCCGCTGGGTTCTCAAGTCCCCTCTGCACACCGGGAACCTGGACGCACTGCTCCGGGTCTTCCCGGACGCCACGATCGTGTGGACCCACCGTGATCCGGCCGCCGTGGTGGCCTCGTTCTGCAGTCTCATCGAGCACGGCATGGCGATCACGCTGCGCCCCCTGGACCTGCCCGGACTCGGCGCCACCTGGCTGGAGCTGCTCAGCGAGTCCGTGCGCCGCGGCCTCGCCGCCCGTGCCGCCGTCCCGCGCGAGTCCCTGGTCGACGTGCCGTACTCCTGGCTCGGCTCCAACCCGGCGACGGGCGCCCCGAAGCTCTACGCGGCCGTCGGCGCCCGCTGGACCGACGCCGACGCCGCCCGGCTCGCCGCGGTGGCCGCCCGCCCCAAGGGCAGCCGCCCGCACAGCTACGACCTGGCCCGGTACGGGCTGACCGGCGCCGACGTCGACGCGGCCTTCGCCGACTACAACGCCCTGCGGGCCGAGGTCGACCGCGCCTGAACGGCACGGCCTGCCCCGGCCCTTGTCACCGGCTCCTGTTCTTCCTGTCTTCGGTCCGACCGCGTCAGCTGCTGCTGACCGTCAGGTTGTTGGTGGTGAAGTTCAGGCCGCCGGAGGACGAGGTGATCTCGAACCCGAACTGCACGTCACCGATCGTCTCGTTGCCGAACCAGCCCTTGGTGTCCTTGATCCACTTGAGGATCGGCAGGATGTTGACCGAGCCGGACGTCGAGTTCGAGGTGCGGACGAACGAGAAGACCTCGTTCGCGCCGTTGTTGCCCTTGTAGACGGTCCAGGTGTGGCCGCCCAGCGTCACGTTGCCCTGCGAGGTGCCGAGCGGGCCGACGGCTCCGGTCTTGTTGACCCAGAGCATGATCTCGTAGTCGTAGTCGGTGTCCCAGATGTCGTACGACGTGTTGTACGCGCCGGACGACGGGACGGTGACGTTGTAGTTGCTGGTGAGCGAACCGAGCGAGGTGATCGACTTGTTGATCACCTTCTTGGAGTTGGGGTAGGACTTGATGCCGCCGGTGTTGGGGTGGTTGGCCCAGACTCCCCAGTTGGTACCGGAGTTGGCCCAGGTGCACTGGCTGCCGGCTCCGGAGCCCCAGATGTTGTTGTAGAGGGTGTAGCCGTTCAGGCTCGTGTTGCCGTACTGGTCGCAGGAGTTCCAGACGGCGGCCGAGGCGGGGGCGGAGGCGAGACCGACGGTGACGCCGAGCGCGAGAGCGGGGGCCAGCATGGCCTTGGTGATCCGGCTCAGCATGCGGGTGCGTGTTGCCATGGGGGTTCCTTCCAAGGGTGGGGGGAAATGCGGGTGTGGGGGGTGTGTGCTGTTTTGTCTGCTGCGCTGTTCCTCGGTGCGGTTACCGCGGTCCCAGGTCGAGAACGCGGTCTTCTCCGGCGACGAGATCGAGCGTGTGCGCGCCGGAGGAAGTCCTGAGGTCGATACGGCGACTACGGGTGGGACGTACGACGGCCCGGCCCCGCCCCGGCCCCCAGTCGAGGTCCACCTCCGCGCCGAACCGCGTCCGTACGCCCCGGAGTCGGCCCGTGGGGCAGGCCGCCGGGAGCGCGGGCAGGAGGACCAGTCGGTCGGGGGTCGACTGGACGAGCGCCTCGATGAGCGCCGCCGGCAGGGCGTGGGCGGCGTCGGCGTTGTAGACGTCCCGCCCCGGGTAGTGGGAGCTCATCAGGGAGGTGTGGAAGAAGTCGCCGTCGAGCACCTGGCCGAGGGCTTGGGTGACCCGTTCGCCGTCGCGGAGGCGGGCGGCGATCAGCGCGTGGTGCAGGTGGCCGTGGGCCGAGTCGTTCTCGGCGCCCCGGAGTTGGAGGGCGCGGTACGCGGCGGCGGCGAGGTCCGGGGTGTCGTACGGGTTGATCTCTTCGAGGGGCCAGACCCCGTAGAGATGGCTGAGGTGACGGTGGTCGTAGGTGTCGTCGAGGCCGGGCCACGCCCATTCGGCGAGGGCGCCGTCGGCGTTGATCCGGTGCGGTGGGAGCAGGTCGGCCAACGCCCGCCAGCGGTCGGCCCGTTCGGGGTCACCGGGGTCGTCGGGGTGGTGTTCGGCGGCGGCGAGCAGTGCGTGCCGGGCCGCCGAGAGGTCCATGGCGGCGTTGAGGGCACCCCAGCTCGCGTTCGCCGGACGGTTCTCCGGCGAGTAGGAGGGGACGACGACGAGGTGTCCGTCGGCGTCGGTGCGGGTGAGGAAGTCCTCGTAGAACAGGGCGACTTCGGCGAGCAGGGCGACCGTGCGCGGGTCATGGACGCCCTCGGTCTCGTCGTGGTCGAGGAGCGGCTTGAGCAGCCAGTCGGCGCCGGCCGTCCACAGGTGGAGGGGGTACTCCCGGGAGAAGTGGTACGTCAGCCCGGACTCGCCGTCGGTGTGCGAGGGCGCGACCACGCCTCGGGCGCCGAAGACCGCGCGGGCGTTCTCCCGCCAGTCGCCGAGCTGACGATGGATCAGGGAGGCGTGGGCCTCGGTGACTTCGGGGAGGGCTCCGGCCGCCGCCGAAGCGGTCTGGAGGTTGAGGTTGGCGTTGGTGGTGAACGCCCCGGACCAGGCGGTGTTCCAGTCGCCGGTCCACAGGCCGACCAGCCGGGGCGGGAGCATTCCACTGGCCGACAGCAGGTGGTAGCGGCCAGCGGCGAAGAGGCGCTCCAGGAGGGCGGGGCTCTTCGTTCGGGTGAGCAACTCCGCGCCGGGCAGGGCGCGTTCGTCTTCGTCCGCTGCGAGGTCGAGGGTGACACGGTCGTAGGCGGTGCGGTGGAGCAGGGTGTGCCGGGCGAGGAGACGCTCGTACGTCTGCTGCTCATCCGGCTGCTCATCCGACCCCGGTTCACCGTCCGGGTCCGGCAGCAGCTCCCGCAGGGCCCGGACATGATCCGCCGTGTCCAGTTCACCGACGTGCCGGACGACGCGGGTCAGCAGCAGCACGGACTCGGCGCCCTCGACACGGACGCCGGGCGGGGTCAGGGTGGTCTCCCCGCCGGTGGCCACGACCAGGGTCACCCCGGTGTACGCACGGTCGCTGCCGGGGTACCGGGCCCGGAGCGTGAGCAGGGCACCCTCCGGGGTACGCACCACACTCTGGCCGACCCCCAACTCGGCTGGGGCGCCCGGGAGTCGGTGGTCGAGATCGATGTCGAGGGTGAGAGTGGCGCCGCCGGTTGGGCGGGGGCTACGGGTGCCGCCGGGGGTCTTGGCATCGCCGGGGAGGCCGGCGTGGCCGGGGCCACGGGTTCCGCCAGAGGTCCCGGCGGGGCCAGGGACGCCGGAACCCCGGGGTCCGCCGGTGACACCCGCAGTCGCGGAGACACCGGGGTGGCCGGGCCCGCTGGGGTAGCCAGGGCCACTGGGGTCGCCAGGGGTCCCGCTGTCGCCCGGGACACCCGAGCCCCGGCTCCCGCCGACGACACCCGCAGTCGCGGAGACGCCGGGGTGGCCAGGACCACGGGTGCCGCCAGAGGACCCGGTGTCGCCGGGGACACCCGCGCCCCGGGGCCCGCCGGTGACACCCGCTGTTGCGAAGGCGCCGGGGTGGCCAGGACCACGGGTGCCGCCAGAGGACCCAGCGTCACCGGGGACACCCGCGCCCCGGGGCCCGCCGGTGACACCCGCTGTCGCGGAGACACCGGGGTGGCCAGGACCGCCAGGGACGTCAGGGCCGCGGCTGTCGCCAGGGGTCCCGCTGTCGCCGGGGACACCCAAGCCCCGGCTCCCGCCGACGACACCCACAGTCGCGGAGACGCCGGGGTGGCCAGGACCACGGGTGCCGCCAGAGGACCCAGCGTCACCGGGGACACCCGCGCCCCGGGGCCCGCCGGTGACACCCGCTGTCGCGGAGACACCGGGGTGGCCAGGACCGCGCTGGGCGCCAGGGCCGCGGCTGTCGCCAGGGGTCCCGCTGTCGCCGGGGACACCCAAGCCCCGGCTCCCGCCGACGACACCCACAGTCGCGGAGACGCCGGGGTGGCCAGGACCACGGGTGCCGCCAGAGGACCCAGCGTCACCGGGGACACCCGCGCCCCGGGGCCCGCCGGTGACACCCGCTGTCGCGGAGACGCCGGGGTGGCCAGGACCGCGCTGGGCGCCAGGGCCGCCGGTGACGTACTGGACGATGACGTCGTCCGCGCGGGACACGAAGACTCGGCTGTGCCAGGAGTCGGACTGGGCGTCGGTGACTCCGGTGGTGAAGTCGACGGAACGGCGGTAGTCGCGCCCCTCCCCCGCCGGTGGGCCCCCGCGCAGCCGGACCTGGAACGCCGGGTGGAAGGGCTGCACCCACTGCAGTTCCCGTCCGTCGGTGAAGCTCTCGGCGGCCGTGGCGTCCCCGGTCAGCAACCGGTCCTGGAGGGCGGTCAGTTGGTCCGCCAACTGCGGCGGGCGGGCGTGTTCGCCGCCGTTCGGGCGTACGAGGGTGTGGTGCGTGACGACGACCCGGTCACTCTCCGGGTCGCCGAACACCAGCGCGCCGTGGCGGCCGTTGCCGCTCAGGTAGCCGTCCTCCCAGCGGGTCGCGGGGCGTGGTTCCCAGGTTCCGTGGACAGGGCCGTGGACGGCTCCGTCGGCTGTCATGGCTTCAGCACCGCCACTCCGTACCGGTCCAGCGACACCGTGTCCATGACGATGTCGCCGGTCAGCAGGTCCCGGTGGACGCCGGGTACCTGGACGGTGACCGGGTCGCAGCCGTGGTTGAGTACGAAGAGCAGCTCACCGCGCCGGACCGCCTCGACTCCGGCGGGCAGCCCGTCCAGCACCGGCCGGACACCCGCGTCGGCGCCGATCCGCGCGAGGAGGTCACGCAGCGCTTCGGGCTCGGGGAGCGTGGAGAGGTACCAGGCGCGCCCCTTGCGCAGCACCGCCGGCAGCCCGTCGAGTTCGCCGCCCTTGTACGGGGTGACCTCGTCGGCGCCGTCGGCTTCCAGCTCCTCGGACCACAAGTGGCCCTGGAATCCGTCCGTTTCGACGGTCTCACCCGCGTCCAGCGGCCACCACTCGTGCAGGGTGCCCAGCCCGAACAGCTCGCGCAGCCGCACGTCCATACCGCCGGGCCGCACCCGGTCGTCCTCGTCGGCGACTCCGGTCAGGAAACCGCAGACGAGGGTGCCGCCGCCTCGTACATAGGCGAGGAGGTTGTCGATCGCCGCGTCCGTGAGCAGGTACAACTGCGGTACGACGACGAGCCGGTAGGCCGACAGGTCGTGCTCGGGGTGGGCGAAGTCCGTCGCGAGACGCGCCTCCCACAGGGCGCGGTGCCAGGCCCGTACGACCTGCGCACAGTCCACCTCGGAGGAGAGCCGGCCGTCCTGGGCGCCGGCCCACCAGGCGTGCCAGTCGTGGAGGACGGCGATGTCGTTGACAGTGTGACTGCCCGTCACCTCGCCACTGATGGTCGCCAATTCGGCGCCGAGCTGCTTGATCTCCTGGAAGGTGCGGCCCTGTTCGCCGGCGTGGCTGACCATGCCGGAGTGGAACTTCTCGGCGCCCTGACGGGACTGGCGCCACTGGAAGTAGCAGACGGCGTCGGCGCCTCGCGCCACCGCCTGGAGGGACCAGAGTCGGTTGAGGCCGCGCGGCTTGGGGTGGTTCACGCCCCGCCAGTTGACGGGGCCGGCCGCCTGTTCCATCAGCATCCACGGGCCGCGCGCCTGCGAACGGGTCATGTCCTGTACGAGCGCGCCCTGTTGGGCGCCGAACGGGTCGCGCGGGTCGGGGTAGAGGTCGACGGAGACGACGTCCTCCTCCTGGACCCAGCGCCAGGCGTCCTGTCCCACCCACATCGGCATGAAGTTGGTGGTGACCGGGATGTGCGGGGTGTGGCGGCGGACGATGTCGCGTTCCGCGAGGTAGCACTCCAGGAGCGCGTCGGAGGTGAAGCGTTTGAAGTCGAGGACCTGGGTGGGGTTGCGCATGTAGTGCGGGAGGCGCGGCGGCAGGATCTCCTCCCAGTCGCCGTACCCCTGGCTCCAGAACGCCGTTCCCCAGGCTTCGTTGAGAACGTCGAGTGTGCTGTACCGGTCCTGGAGCCAGCGACGGAAGGCGGTGGCCGACTCGTCGCCCCAGTCGTAGGTGCAGTACTCGTTGTTGATGTGCCACATGGTGAGGGCGGGATGGCTGCCGTAGCGGGCGGCCAGGTCCTCGGTGACGGCGGCGGCGTAGCGGCGGTAGACGGCACTGGAGTGCGCGAAGTGCTGGCGCCCGCCCCACCACTCGATCCGGCCGTCCTCGGCGACGGGCAGGGTCTCCGGGTGGAGTCGGCCCATCCAGGGCGGCGGTGAGGAGGTGGGTGTGGCGAGGACGACGCCGATGCCGTTGTCGTGCATCAGGTCCATCAGGCGGTCCAGCCAGCCGAACTCCCGTGCCCCCGGCTGGGGTTCGAGCTTCGCCCAGGAGAAGACGCCGAGCGTGACCGAGTTGACGCCGGCGTCCTTCATCAGCCGGACGTCCTCGTGCCAGGTCTCCTCCGGCCACTGCTCGGGGTTGTAGTCGCCGCCGAAGAGGACGCGCCCCCGGGTGGCGTCACCGAGCCCCGGCATCAGACGGGCTCCCCGTACTGGATGCCCCGTCCGTTGGTGGCGAGGTAGACACGGCCGAAGACGCGCGGGTCGCCGGTGATGGCCTCGCCGGTCCACCCCCACTGATGGGCGTCGTCGTTGATCCGCGTCCAGGTCTTCGCCTCGTCGTCCGAGCGGTAGACGGCGGTGATGGTCTCGGTGGAACCCACCATGTAGATCGCCGGGTACGCGGCGCCCTTGGCCGCGCGCCCGAACCCGAGCGTGTGCGAGGCCCAGCAGCTGGCGACCTTGGCGAAGGTGGCGCCGCCGTCGGTGGACCGGTGGAGCCCGTTCCCCTTGGTGCTCAGCCACAGGTCACCCACCCTTCCCGGCGCCGCGACCAGCTCGAACTGGCTGTCACCGGAGGGCAGTCCACTCGCCCGGGCCGTGAAGGTGAGGCCGCTGTCCGTGCTGGCGTACAGCGTTCCCGAGTCGGTGTCGTACGCGTAGAAGCGCTTCGGGTCGGCCGGGTCGGCGACCGGCGTGGCGCCCTTCGGTACGGAGGAGACCTCGGACCAGGTCGCGCCGTTGTCCGTGGAGCGCTGGGCCGGGTACTTCGTGCCGTCCCAGTGCACGAAGGTCCACACCAGCACGCTGCCGTCGGCGTTGGTGGCGATCGGGCCCGGTGCGTCCTTGGCGATGCCGGGCTGGGCGGCGAAGGGCGCCCAGCTGCGACCGCCGTCGTTCGAGAAGGCCCCGTTGCCGTTGTCGCCCCACCCTGTGCGGACGACGTACGAAGGCTTGGCGGCGGCCTGGGAGAGTCCCGTCGCCGATCCGAACACGGGGTTCGACGCCATCCCGCGCGACGGGGACGCCGTGAGCCGCTCGTGGTACATCACGCCGATGTCCCCGAGCCCGCTGAGCAGGTGCGCCTCCCCGACCGGGGGCGAGATCAGCTGGCGTACGGACGTCTCCTCCAGGCCGCGGATCTGCGGGGCCCAGTGCTTGAGGTCGCGGGTGCCGTAGAGGGTCGCGCCGGTCCCGTAGACGATGTGCCGGGAGTCGTAGGGGTCGAGGGCGAGTGCCTGGATCCACCAGCCGAACTTCGGCTTGTCCTGGGCCCAGTTGAGGAAGGGGGTCTCGGACACGTCGAACACGGCGCTGTCCTTGAGGGACGTCCAGGTGCGGCCGCCGTTCGTGGACCGGAACACCGTGTCGATGTCGGCCCAGCGGTTGTTGGTGGAGACGACGAGGGTGCCGGGCCGGCAGGCGTCGACGGCGACTCCGCCGTAGGCGAAGGTGTCGGCGGAGCCGTCGGCGGTGGTCCCGCCCGGCAGAACCGGGCTCACGTCCGTCCAACTCCCGGTCGTGGTGCGCAGCTTGTGCACACTGCCGTCCGACTGCCCGTTGGGGCCGGCCGCGTTGCCGTACGTCACGTACAGGTCGCGGGTCTGCTTGTCGTAGGCGGCGCGGATCGGCACCTTGGCGGAGGTGACGCCGACGGGCTGTCCGGGTACGGCTTCCCATCTGGTGCCGTCGGTGGTGCGGTACAGGTTGGCCGTACCGGCGGTGCCCTTTCCGTCACCGTCGCCCCAGCCGGCGTAGACGGTACGGCCGGCCGCGACCAGGAGGGTGACGCCCTGGCCGCTCGCGCTCGGGGTGGCCGGGAAGGTGCTCGCGGTGGTCCAGGTGGCGCCCCGGTCGGTGGACTTGAGGAGTCCGTCGTGCCGGGTGCCCAGCCACAGGGTGTCGCTGTCACGTGGGTCGACGAGCAGCCGCTCGCCGGTGCCGCGCCCGTCCTCGTTGGCCCCGACCTTCACGGTCAGGTCGGTGCGCTTCCAGGTCGCGCCCCGGTCCTCGGAGCGCAGGACGGCACCGTTTCCGGCCCACGACTGGGCGTAGGTGCCGAGGGAGAGGTAGACGCGGTCGGGGTGCGCGGGGTCGACGGCGATCGCCTCCACCCCGAGGAGGTTCCAGTCGTCCCAGCCGAGGTGATCGGTGAGCGCGGTCCAGCGGGCGGCCCGGTCGTCCCAGCGGTAGGCGCCGCCGATGTCGGTACGGGCGTAGGCGAGACCGCGGACGGACGGGTGGAACAGCACTCCGGTGACGAACCCGGTGCCGCCGATGACGGCGGTACGCCAGCGGTAGGCGGGGGTCGCTGCGGCGCCGGAGGCCGCCTGGGCCGCCGTACCGGACAGGGACACGGCGGAGAGCGCGGCAACGGCGGCGCTCCCGGCAAGTACGGCACGTCTACTCGGACGGGACGAAGACATGACTTACCTCGATCTTGGAAAAGGGGGGAGGAAGACGCGCCCCATCAGGGGCGCGGGGAACTGCGCGATCAACGACAACAGCCCCGCAGTCGCCAATGGACCGCAAGAGGCACCCCGTACAGCGAACCCACGACCTCAGCCCTTGACGGCGCCGGTCAGCATGCCCTTCTTGAAGTGCCGCTGCACGAACGGGGAGAGAACCGCCACCGGAAGGAGGGCCATCACCATGACCGCCATCTGCACGGCGAGACCGGACAGCTGACCGGTCTTGATGGCCTGCCCCAGACCGACCGGAGCCTCCTGTTTCTGCACAAGCTGGATCATGATGTTCTGCAGCGGCATCATGTCCTGGTCGTTGAGGTAGAGCGACGCGTTGAACCAGGCGCTCCAGTACCCCACCGCGTAGAACAGCGTGATCACCGCGACGACCGCACGGGACAACGGCAGGACGATCTGCCACAGGATGCGGAAGTCACCGGCTCCGTCGATGCGCGCACTGTCGATGAGTTCCGGCGAGATCCCCATGAAGAAGCCCCGCAGCACCAGGATGTTGAAGATGCTCACCGCGCTCGGCAGGATCAGCGCCAGATAGCTGTCCGTCAGGCCGAGGGACTGCACCAGCAGGTAGGTGGGGATGAGGCCGGCGCTGAAGAACATGGTCGCCAGCAGCGTCATCAGGATCCCGCGGTGGGCGAGGGAGCCGCTGCGGGACAGGCCGTAGGCGCACATGATGGACACCGCCATCGAGAACAGCGTGCCGCCCAGGGTGACGAAGATGCTGATGAGCGCGGCGCGGGTGACCTGGCCGCCGCTGAGCAGTTCCTGGTAGGCGATGAAACTGAGGCCCTTCGGCACGATCACCAGGCCGCCCGCCTCGTCGATGGTCTTCCGCGAGGAGAGGCTGGTGACGATCACGATCCACAGCGGGAAGACCACCGCCAGGCAGGCGAACGCCAGGGCGATGCCCTTGCCCGCGAGGCCTGCCTTCGAGGGCTCTTCCTCCCACGCCGGGCGCGGAGGCGCCGCCCACCAGCGGGGCGCCTTCTGCTGTACCGGCTCGGTGTCCTGGCGGGGCTCCCACATCACGGACGTCATTTCTTGTACACCCCCTGCTCGCCCATGAGATGGGCCACCTTGTTCGCGGCGAGGACCAGACCGATGCTGACCACGCCCTTGATGAGACCGGCGGCGGCCGCGTAGCCGAAGTCCTGGTTGCGTACGCCGTTCCACCACACGAAGGTGTCGAGGATCTCCCCGGCGTCCGTGCCGACGCCGTCGCGTTGCAGCAGGATCTGTTCGAACCCGACGGTCAGGGCGTCGCCGACGCGCAGCACGAGGAGGAGAGCGATCACCGGACGCAGCGCGGGAAGCGTGACGTGCCACATGCGGCGCCAGCGTCCGGCGCCGTCCATCGCGGCGGCCTCGTAGTGGTCCGTGGGCACCGAGGCCAGGGCGGCGAGGAAGACGATGATCCCCCACCCCGCGTCCTTCCACACGCTCTGCGCGGTGATCAGGAAGGGGAAGGTGTCCGGGTTGGTCATGATGTCGAGGCCGTCGTACCCGTTCTGCCGCAGCAGCTGGGAGAGCATCCCCGCGCCGCCGAACATCTGCTGGAAGACGGCGATGACCAGCACCCAGGAGAAGAAGTGCGGCAGGTAGAGAACGGCTTGTGCCACGGCCCGTATTCGGGGCCTGACCACGCTGTTGATGAGCAGCGCCAGCAGGATCGGGATCGGGAAGAACAGCACGAGCTGGACGAAGAACAGCACCAGCGTGTTCTGGACGGCGTTCCAGAAGGCGGAGTCCTCGAAGATCCGCTGGAAGTTCTCCAGGCCGACGAAGGGGCTGTGCAGGATGGAGACGATGCCGTTGTCGCTGATGTAGGGGTCGTAGTCCTGGAAGGCGACGACGTTGCCGAGGATCGGCAGGTAGTTGAAGACCAGGACCAGCGCGATGGCCGGCAGCGTCATGAGGATCATGACGCGGTCACGTCTGTACCTGAGCCGGAGGCTCAGCTTGCCCGAGACCCGTACCTTGCGGGTGTCGGTGGCGTCGTCGGAGGTGGCGTCGTCGGACGCCACCGCGGTCTTCACCGGTGTGCTGGCCTCGGCACTGCTCCGAGGCACCGTGCCGTGGGACACAGCCGTTCTCCTTGCCTCAGAGCCTGATCAGCTCGCCGCCGTGCCGTTCTCGTCGAGGAGCTTCTTGTACCAGTCGCGCAGCTGGTCGCCGCCCTTGCTCTTCCAGTCGGAGACGGCCTGCTGCATGTCGCTGATCTTCTTGTGGCCGCGGATGATGTCGTCCTCGAGCTGTTCGAAGTCGTTGGCGAGGTTGGTGTAGCGGGAGGGCTCGGTGATCTGCAGGCCCCAGAACGACGACTTCTTGGTGAAGGCGCCCATCCGCTGCTCCCACTCGACGCTGGCCTTCGTGATGTCGGGGAGGTCGGGGTGGGCGATGGTCGGGGCGGGGCTCGCCACCATGACGTAGGCGTTGAGGACCTCGTTGTTGCCCTTGTCGTTCTTGACCGGCACGCCGTCCTTGAGGGTGTAGTGCGTGCCCTCGACGCCGTAGTTGGTCATCATCCATTCCTTGGTGCCGTACGGCGCCGCGGTGACGTTGGCGACCGCCAGCGCGTCACGGACGACGGACTCGGAGGCCTTCTTGCTGACGAAGGCGAAGATGCCGGCCGGGTTCTGCGCGTACAGCGTCGGGTCACCCCCGTCGTGGCCCCAGATGTCCATGCCCCAGATCTTGAAGTCGGGGTTCGTGGTGGCCTGGGAGGCCTGCTGGCCGTACCAGTTGACGAGGTTGTTGTTCCAGATCAGGAACTCGCCGGCGGCGAACTTGGGCGCCGGGTCGACCGCCGAGCTCTTGCCCAGCTTGAAGTCGGGGTGCACGACTCCGGCGGCGAACAGCTTGCGCGTCCACTCGATGGCTTCGAGGTACTCCGGGGTCTCCAGGCGGTTGATCAGCTTGCCGTCGACCAGGTTCCACCAGAGCGGCTTCTCCCCGCCGCCGAGCACCCCGAAGTTGTTCATCGCGGTCCACTTCATGTCACCGCAGGCCCACACCTTCGCCCGGGCGTTGGTGATGTCCTTGCACAGGGCCATGAACTCGTCGGAGGACCGCGGGACTTCGTAGCCCTCCTTCTCGAAGAGGTCCTGGCGGTACAGGGGCGTGATGTTCTGGATCGACGAGGAGGGCATCGGCAGGCCCATCAGCTTGCCGCCGAAGATGGAGCGCTGCCAGGCGCCGCTGGGGATCGCCGCGAGGTTCGGGTACTCCTTGACCTTGTCGCCGGACAGATACGGGCCGAGGTCGGCGAACTTGCCGGCGATGGCGCTGGGTATCTTGCCCATCATGTTCCAGCCGGGGACGACGACCACGTCGGGCACGTCGCTGGAGGCGAGGACCGCGCCTAGCTTCTGGTCGTAGGTGTTGCCGTCCTGGTTCCGCCACTGGACGTCGACGCCGATCAGGTCGTTCATCGACGTGTAGTAGGGGTTGTCGCCCTTGGGCGGCGAGCCCCAGAACGGCGACATGATGGTGACCTTGCCGCCACTGCCGAGCTTCTTCGCCACCGACGTCTTGAGCGTGGCGATGTCGAGCGGGGCGGTGAAGCCCATCGACGAACCGTTCTTCGACGGGATGTCCGGCTGCACCACGTTGCTGGCCACGAAGGCCGGCAGGATCTTCTTCGCGTCCTTGCCCGACGTGGTGCCCTCGCGCGACTTGCTGTCCGAGCCTCCGCAGGCGGCGAGCAGCGGCATCCCGCCCGCGACCGCTGCGGTGACGACCGCGGTGGAGGCGAGGAAGCTTCTCCGGCTCGGTACGGAGGAGGCGGAGGAGGCGTTCGGCGTCATTGCGTCAACCCTTCATGGCGCACCAGGACACCCGGCGGTGGAGCCGTCGGCTGCGGTGTCTTGAGTGTTACTGGCTGAGCTGAAGCGATTCTCCGACTCGTGCTACGGCAATCCGCAGTCGAAGCGCTTCGATGTTGCTGCGAGGTTAAGTGAACACCTGAGGGTGCACAAGGGTCGGTTCCAAGATTCCTCCGAGGTGCGAAGCCCTGTAGGGCGGCCCAAACCACCCCCCGGTGCCGCCTGACATCACGGGTGGGAGACGGATTTGTTGCGTCTGGGTCTCTTGACACCCACCCCCACGTCGAATGAGCATCGAAGCGCTTCGAATGCGCCGAGCCACTCCATTGCAAAGGGAACCCCACGTGACCGCACAAACGCCGCCTTCGCCGCCATTCCGCGATCCGCGGCTGCCGACCGCGAAGCGCATCGACGATCTGCTGTCGCGCCTCACCCTCGACGAACGGGTGGCGTTCCTGCACCAGTTCGCGCCCGCCGTCGAGCGGCTCGGCGTCGCCGCCTTCCGCACCGGCCAGGAGGCGCTGCACGGGGTGGCGTGGATGGGCCCGGCGACCGTGTTCCCGCAGGCGGTCGGTCTCGGCGCGACCTGGAACGAGGAGCTCGTGCAGCGAGTCGGCGAGGTGGTGTCCAGGGAGGTGCGGGCGATGCGCGCCCGCGACGACCGGGTCGGCCTCAACGTCTGGGCACCCACGGTCAACCTGCTGCGCCACCCCTTGTGGGGCCGTAACGAGGAGGGCTACTCGGAGGACCCGAAGCTGACCTCGGCGATCGCCACCGCCTACACGCGCGGCCTGCGCGGCGACCACCCCGCGTACTGGCGCACGGCCCCGGTCCTCAAGCACTGGCTGGCCCACAACAACGAGACCGGCAGGGACGTCACGTCCTCCTCGGTCCGCCCGCGCGTCCTGCACGAATACGATCTGCGCGCCTTCCGCGAGACGGTCGAGGCGGGCGCGGTGGCGGGTGTGATGCCCGCGTACAACCTGGTCAACGGCCGCCCCAACCACGTCTCGCCGCTCCTGGGCGAACACCTGCGCACCTGGACGGACGAGGACCTGCTGGTCTGCTCGGACGCAGCCGCGCCCTCCAACCTGGTCGACTCGGAGCACTACTTCGACACTCACGAGGAGGCGACGGCCGCCGCGCTGGTCGCCGGCGTGGACAGCTTCACCGATCACGGCACGGACAGTTCGAAGATCGTCGCCCGTCTTCAAGGTGCCCTGTCCCAGGGCCTGTTGACGGAGGAGGACATCGACAGGGCGGTCCGCCGCCAGCTCTCGGTGCGCTTCCGTCTGGGCGAGTTCGACCCGCAGTACGACCCGTACGCGAGCGTCCCGGACTTCGACACCCCGGCCCATCGCGCGCTCGCACTGGAGGCGGCGGAACAGGCGATCGTCCTGCTGAAGAACGACGCAGGCACCCTTCCCCTGTCCCCCGGCTCGCGCGTGGCGGTCGTCGGTCTGCTCGCCGACGAGTGCAAGGCCGACTGGTACAGCGGCACCCTCATCCACCGCTCGACGCCGCTGGAGGCGTTGTACGAGCGCTTCGGCGCCGAGCACGTCGAGTTCGCCGAGGGTGTGGACCGCGTACGGCTGCGCACGTCGGCCGGTACGTTCCTGCACGTACCGCCCGCCGAGGACGCGCCCGACGTCGCCCGGGGCGCCGAGGGCGCGCTGGACCCGGCCCTCCTCGCGGGCCGCACCGACCTGCCCGCGCTCACCGTCGACGCCGACGGCACCGAGTTCGCGCTGATCGACTGGGGCGAGGGCCTCCTGACGCTGCGGGCGCCCGACGGCCGGTACCTCTCGGTCGCGGAGGACGGCTACGTACGGGCGTCGGCGGACCAGCCGGGCGGCTGGGTCGTCCAGGAGACCTTCCGCCTGGAGCCCCACGGGTCCGGTGAGGCCGGTGAGGCCGATGGGTCCGGTGGGTCCGGTGATTCGCACAAGAACCGTCACCTCCTCAGGCACGTCGGTACGGGTCGCCACGTCTCTGTCGCCGCCGACGGCGTGAAAGTTGCCGACGGGAACGAGGCCCCTCCGGAGATCTTCGAACTGATCGTCGCCGAACGTGGTGAGGAATCGGTGAAGAGAGTGGCTGCCCGGGCGGACGTGGTCGTGGTGGTCGCGGGCAACGACCCGCACATCAACGGCCGCGAGACCGAGGACCGCACGACGCTCCGCCTCCCCGCCCACCAGCAGCGCCTGCTGGACGCGGCCCGTGCCGCGAACCCCCGGACGGTCCTGGCCCTGACCTCGGCGTACCCGTACGCCGTGGACGTCACGGAACTCCCGGCGGCCCTGTGGACGGCGCACGGCGGACAGGCGGCGGGCACGGCGCTGGCCCGCGTCCTGGCGGGCGACGTCTCTCCGGCGGGCCGCCTCCCGCAGACCTGGTACGCCGACGACGCGGACCTCCCCGACCTGCTGGACTACGACATCATCGGCTCCCGCCAGACGTACCTCTACTTCGAGGGCGCGCCCCTGTTCCCCTTCGGCCACGGCCTGTCGTACGCGTCGTTCGCGTACACCGACCTGACGGCCGAGGCGGCGGACGACGGGACGCTGCGGGTGTCGTTCACCGTCACCAACACCGGGGACGTCACGGCGGACGAGGTGGCGCAGCTGTACACGAGGGCGCCCGAGTCACCGGTCGCCCGCCCGCGCAGGGAGCTGCTGGCCCACCGCCGGATCACCCTGGCCCCGGGAGCATCGGCCTTCGTCTCCTTCGAACTCCCGCTCAGCTGCCTGGAGTTCTGGGACGTGGCGATCGGCGGCCGACGCCTCGCACCGGGCGCGTACGAGGTCCTGGTGGGCGCGTCGAGCGAGGACATCCGCGTGCTTACGACGGTCCAGGTGACCGGCACCCCGTCGGCACCCCGCCCGGTCCGTCAACTGGGCCTGTCGGCAGCCGACTTCGACGAGCAGACCGGCGTCGAGATCGTCGACCGTACGAAGGTGTCGGGAGACGCGGTCACTCCGGCGGGCGGCAAGGAGGCCGAACTGCTCTACCGGGACTGCGACTTCGGGGCGGGCCTCGCCGCGATCACGGTCGAGGTGGCCGGCGAGGGGGTGGTGGAGGTCGTACTCGACGACGACACGGAAGCCGCGGCCGTCCTGACACCGACGCCGACCGAGGGTCCGTACGACTACACGACGGTCCGCGCCACGCTCACCGTCGACAAGGACGGCGTGCACGACCTGCGCCTCAGACTGCGCGGCCCGTTGCGGCTGGCGCACGTCGGCTTCTCCGGCTGAGGGTCCGGAGAGGTCGGCACATGGAAGG
>NZ_AEJB01000016.1 GCF_000331005.1 Streptomyces turgidiscabies Car8 | reverse complement strand
GCGGATCGGGCAGGTCGGGCGCGCCCCGCGCCCGATAGGGGCGCGGGGCTGTATCGATATGCGGCTCCGCCGCGTGGGCGCGACCAGCCACAGCGAACCCGCAGCCGAAAACCCTTACCGAACAGCCAGCCGCAACGTCTGCACCTCGAACGGCCGCAACCGCACCGGCACCGAGTCACCATCCGTCGGCGCCTCGGACAGCGGCCGCTCCAGCAGGTCGGTGATCTTCGCACCCGCCAGCGCGAACCCGGTGCACAGCGCACCCTCCGCCCGGCCGCCGCGCGACTCGTAGATACGGACGACGACATCGCCGGACGCGTCGTCGGCGAGCTTGACCGCCTCGATCGTCACCCCGTCGCCGTCCGCCCACACCACCGGCTCCGGCGCCCCCGCCGCGTCCGCGACGCGCAGCGGCAGGTTGAGGGAGTAGCCCTCGGCGACCGCGTCCTCGATGCTCGCGCCCGGCAGCAGCGAGTACGTGAAGCGGTGCTTGCCCTGGTCGGCGCCGGGGTCGGGGATACGCGGGGCGCGCACCAGCGACAGACGGACCGTGGTCGTCGTACCGCCGTCCTCGCGGACCGTGCGGGAGACGTCGTGGCCGTACGTCGAGTCGTTGAGGACCGCGACGCCGTAGCCGGGCTCGGCGATGTGCACCCAGCGGTGGCCGGACACCTCGAAGCGGGCCGACTCCCACGTGGTGTTGGTGTGCGTGGGCCGCTGGACGTGACCGAACTGGATCTCCGCGCTGGAGTGCGCCGCGCGGACGTCCACCGGGAAGGCCGCCTTGAGGATCTTCTCGGCCTCGTGCCAGTCGATCTCCGTCTCGAAGTCGATCCGGGGACTGCCGGCCCGGACGGTGATCGTCTGGACGATCTTCGAGCCCTTGCCGAAGTCGCGCTCCACCCGGATGGCGCCGAGGAGCGGGTCCTCGTCGGTCACCGTGACGGAGGTCGTCTCCAGCAGGTCCGTGTAGCGGTTCTGGTAGTGCTTGTCGATGTCCCAGGCGTCCCAGTAGTTCGGGAGGTCGGTGTGCAGCCGGAGCAGGTTGCCCTTGTCGGCGAGGACCTCACGGTCCGCCCTCAGGTCGCGGACCGAGGCCAGCGTGCCGTCCTCGGCCACCTCCACGCGTACGAGACCGTTGTCGAGGATGCGCCCGCCAGTGATCGTCACCGGCCGCGGGGGTTCCGCGACGGCCAGCGGGGCGCTGCCGCTCGCCGGGACCTCCACGTACATGGGGACGCCCGTCGAGGTGCGGACCACCTCGGCCCGGTCGTACGGGCTGGTGTTGAAGGCGCGGGACTCGCCGCCGCCGAGCGCGGCCACCGCCTCGGCGGTGAGCGACTCCAACTCCTCGGCCACGCGCGCGTATTCGGCCTCCGCCTCGCGGTGCACCCAGGCGATGGACGAACCCGGCAGGATGTCGTGGAACTGGTGGAGCAGGACCGTCTTCCAGAGACGGTCCAGGTGCTCGTACGGGTAGGCGTAGCCCGGCGCGTGCAGCGCGGCCGTCGTCGCCCACAACTCGGCCTCGCGCAGCTTGTGTTCGCTGCGCCGGTTGCCCTGCTTGGTGCGGGCCTGGGAGGTGTACGTGGCCCTGTGCAGCTCCAGGTACAGCTCGCCGACCCAGACCGGGGCGTCGGGGTACTCCTCGCGGGCCTTGGCGAAGAAGTCGTCGGGGTGCTCGATCTCGACGGTCGCCGAGCCCTCCAGGTCGGCCAGCCTGCGCGCGCGTTCCATGATCTCGCGGGTGGGGCCGCCGCCGCCGTCGCCCCAGCCGAAGGGGGCCAGGGAACGCGAAGCGGCGCCCTTCTCCTGGTAGTTGCGCGACGCGCGGGACATCTCCTCGCCGCTGAAGCGGGCGTTGTAGGTGTCGACCGGCGGGAAGTGCGTGAAGATACGGGTGCCGTCGATGCCCTCCCACCAGAAGGTGTGGTGGGGGAACTTGTTGGTCTGGTTCCAGGAGATCTTCTGGGTGAGGAACCAGTCGTTGCCGGCGAGCTTGGCGAGCTGCGGATAGGCCGCGGTGTAGCCGAAGGAGTCCGGCAGCCACACGCCCTTCGTCTCGACGCCGAAGTGCTCGATGAAGAACCGCTTGCCGTGGATGAGCTGGCGGGCCATCGCCTCGCCGCCGGGCAGGTTGCCGTCGGCCTCGACCCACATGCCGCCGACCGGCGCCCACTGGCCCTTCTTCACCGACTCCTGGATGCGGGCCCACACCTTGGGGTAGTTGTCGCGCACCCACTCGTACTGCTGGGCCTGCGAGCAGGCGAAGATGAAGTCCTCGTACTCGTCGGCCAGCGAGGTGACGTTCGAGAAGGTGCGGGACGTCTTGCGCTTGGTCTCACGGATCGGCCACAGCCACGCCGAGTCGATGTGCGCGTGGCCGACGCCCGAGATCCTGTGGGCGCTGGCGTTGGCCGGCTTGGCCAGCGCGGGCGCCAGGGCCGCTCGTACCGCCGCCGCCGAACCGGCCACGTCGTCCAGGTCGAGGAGGTCGAGGGCGCGGTCCAGGGTGTGCGCGATCTCGTGGCGGCGCGGGTCGTGGTCGTCCAGTTCCAGCATCAGCTCGCGCAGTACCTGGACGTCGAGGTCGAGGTGGAAGACCTCCTCGTCGAGGATGGCGAGGTCGGCGCGCTGGAAGGTGTAGATCGGCTTGTCGCCGGCGGTGAGGATGTCCCCCATGGGGGTGATCTTGGAGAAGTTGTCGGCGAGGATGTCGGGGTTCGAGGCCGCCTCGACGAGGTAGTCGATCTCCTCGCCGCCCGTGGCCGGGTTGGCGACCGGCACGTACTGGTTGAGCGGGTTGACCGCCTTCAGCGGGGTGCCGTCGGTGAGGTGGACGAGAGCCTCGGCCTGGTTGCCGGGCCAGTCGCCGACGAAGCCGAGGTCGATGACCGCCTCGACGCGCCGGCCGGCCCACTCGGCGGGCACCCGGCCGCGCATCCGGAACCAGGTGGTGCCCCAGGGCGGACCCCAGAGGGTGTCCATGGCGAAGGGGGCGTACGACGCTGCCGCCGCCTCCTCGAAGGAGACCGGCTCGCCCGGCGCCTGCCAGGCCTCGACCTCGAAGGGAACCGTGGCCGCGTAGATCGCCGCCTTGATCCGCTGGTCGTGGAGGCGCTGGACGCGCTCCTCGATCCGCCGGCGTTCGTCGTGCATGAGAAGTCTCCAGACCAGATACGAGCAGACCAGATGTGAGCAGACCGGGTACGGGCGGACCCGGATACGAGCAGACCGGACAAGTCCGGGAAAGCGCTTACTTAAGGTACGCCAGGCCGGGGTGGACCGAGGTGTATCCGTCGACCAGTCTGCGGGCCACGTTCACGGAGTCGACGAGCGGGTGCAGGGCGAACGCCTTGACCGCCGTCGTACGGGAGCCGGACTCGGCGGCGGCGAGCACCTCGCGTTCGACCGCCTTGACCGAACAGACCAGCCCGGAGGCGTGGTCGGGCAGCGGGTCGACGGTGACGGGGTGGGCGCCGTTGGCGTCGACCAGGCAGGGCACCTCGATGACGGCCTCGGAGTCGAGCACCGAGAGAGTCCCCCGGTTGCGGACGTTGAGGATCAGCGTGGTGCGCTCGTCGCGGGCGATGGCCCGCATCAGGGCGAGGGCGACCTTCTCGTAGCCCCCGGACAGGTCGTCGGCGTCGCGTTCGCCGGCGCCCGACGTCTCGCGGGCCTCGGCCATGTAGGTCGCCTCGCGCTCGGCGCGGGTGCGGTCCCAGGCGGTGAGGGCGGCGGCGTCCGGCCGTTTCATCTCGTCGTAGAAACCGGCCTGCTGGTCGCGCAGGAAGGCGCCGCGGGTCTTCTCCGCCTCGCTGTAGGCGCGTACGGCCTCGCGGTTGAAGTAGTAGTAGTGCAGGTACTCGTTCGGGATGGCGCCCAGCGACTGGAGCCAGTCGGTGCCGAAGAGCTTGCCCTCCTCGAAGGAGCCGAGCAGGTCGGGGTCGGCGAGCAGCCGCGGGAGTTCGTCGCGGCCGTTCACGCGCAGCCCTCGTACCCAGCCCAGGTGGTTGAGGCCGACGTAGTCGATCCACGCCTCGCCGGGGTTCGCGCCGAGCACCCGGGCGATCCGGCGGCCGAGGCCCACCGGGGAGTCGCAGATGCCGATGACGCGGTCGCCGAGGTGGCGGGACATGGCCTCGGTGACCAGGCCGGCCGGGTTGGTGAAGTTGATGACCCAGGCGTCGGGGGCGACCCGCGCGACGCGACGCGCGATGTCCTCGGCCACCGGGACCGTGCGCAGGCCGTAGGCGATGCCGCCCGCGCCGACGGTCTCCTGGCCGAGGACACCCTCGTCCAGTGCCACCTTCTCGTCGTTCGCCCTGCCCTCCAGACCGCCGACGCGGATCGCGGAGAAGACGAAGTCGGCGCCGGTGAGCGCCTCGTCGAGGTCGGTCGTGGCGCTCACCTCGGGGGCGTCGGGCACCCCCGCCGCCTGCTCGGCCAGGACCCGGGTGACCGCGGAGAGGCGGCCGGCGTCCAGGTCGTGCAGGACGACACGCGTCACCCGGCCTTCGGCGTGGTCGCCCAGGAGCGCCCCGTACACGAGCGGGACGCGGAATCCGCCGCCGCCCAGAATGGTCAGCTTCAAGGTTGCACCTTTCCTGCCGTGATGATCTGCACCCCGGCCTCCTGCAGAGCGGACTGCGTCGCCGGGTCCACCGGCGCGTTCGTCACCACCATGTCCAGTTCCCCCGGGCCACAGACCTTCGCCATGCCCGTGCCCGGGAACTTGGCGCGGTCGGCGAGCAGCACGACCCGGTCGGCGGCCTTGATCATGGCGCGCTTGACCGGCACCTCGACCACCGTGGTGTCCATCACCTGGCCGCCGGGCCGGACGCCGCTGGTGCCCAGGAAGACCCAGTCGGCGTGCAGCTGGCGCAGGTTGTCCTCGGTGAGGAAGCCGACCAGGGAGCGGTACTCGCGCCGGACCATGCCGCCGAGGAGCACCAGTTCGATGCCCTCGTCGTCCACCAGCTCCTCGAACACCACCAGGTTGCTGGTGATCACGGTGAGCCGGCGGCCGTGCAGCTGCCGGGCGAGCCGGTAGGCGGTGGTGCCGATGTCGAGCAGCACGGACTGCCCGTCCTCGACCAGGGAGGCGGCCTTGGCGGCTATCGCGTCCTTCTCGGCCACGCGCACCTCGGCGACCTCGGCGAAGGGCTGGTCGCCCTCGTCCGCCACGGCGCCGCCGTGTACACGTGTGAGCAGGCCTTCCTCCTCCAGTCTGACCAGGTCTCGCCGGACCGTGGCGGGGCTCACGCCCAGCTGTTCGGAGAGATCGGTCACGGCTGCGGGGCCCCCGGAGCGCAGGGCCCGCAGGATGAGTTGATGTCGTCGTTCTGCCAGCACGCGACGAACAGTACTCGTCATCTTCAATCATTTCTATGCTTGCTTCTGCTCGACTCTTGCCAAATCTCCGGAAGGCGCGCACGATTCCGGTCATCAAATGACGAGTTTTGACGAGAGGATGCACGCGTGGACGACGAACGGCCCGATGTGCTGCTGACCGGGCTGCTCTTCTTCGACCTCGTCCTCACCGGCCTGGGTCAGCCCCCGACGCCCGGCGAGGAGATCTGGACGTCGGGGATGGGCACCAGCCCCGGCGGGATCGCGAACCTCGCCGTGGCCGCCGCCCGGTACGGTCTGAAGACCTCCCTGGCCACCGTCTTCGGGGACGACGCGTACGGCGCCCACTGCCGTGGCGTCCTCGCCGGCCAGGAGGGCGTCGACCTCTCGCTCTCGCGCACCGCGGACGACTGGCACACCCCCGTCACCGTCTCGCTCGCCTACGACGGCGACCGCGCACTGATCACCCACGGGCAGCCGCCCCCGTACTCGCAGGAGACCCTGCTGGGCGACCCGCCCGAGGCACGCACCGCGCTGGTGCACCTGGAGGCCGAGCCCCACCGGTGGCTGGCCAAGGCGGCGGCGAACGGCACGCACATCTACGCGGACGTCGGCTGGGACCCCACCCAGGTGTGGTCCTCCGACCTGCTCGACCAGCTCGCCCTGTGCCACGCCTTCCTCCCCAACGAGACCGAGGCGATGGCGTACACCCGCACGGACACCGCGGTCGCCGCGCTGGGCACACTCAGCGAGCTGGTCCCGGTGGCCGTCGTCACCCGGGGCGGTGACGGCGCGATCGCCGTGGACCAGACGACCGGCGAGTACGCGGAGGCGCCGGCCCTGCCCGTGGACGTCGTGGACTCCACGGGCGCCGGTGATGTGTTCGGCGCCAGTTTCGTCGCCGCCTCGCTCGGCGGCTGGCCGCTGGAGGAACGGCTGCGGTTCGCCGTACTGGCCGCCTCCCTGTCCGTACGGCACCACGGCGGGGCGCTCGCCGCACCCGGCTGGTACCACATCCACCGCTGGTGGCACACGCTCCGCGACCCCGAGCTGCGGCGGACCTACGGCTTCCTGGCCGACCGGCTGCCGGCCGATCCGGGGCCGCCGGTGCGGTTCGCACCCGTCACCCCCTGAAATCGGTCACCCCCCGAGACCCGTCACCCCCCGAGACCCGCCTCCCCCACTGCCCTGTCCCTCACGCGCCCCCCACTGGCGTTTCCCCTTACGCACGCACCGAACATCCGAAAGGCGGTGGGAGCTGTGCAGCTCTCACGAAGAGGCCTGCTGCGCGCGGGTCTGGCCGGCACGGCCGCCACAGCGCTCGGCGGCCTGGCGAGCGGCTGCGCCGTTCCGACCGGCTCCACCGGGCGCAACATGGTCCTGTGGTACTGGAGCGGCGGTCTGAGCGACACGGTCGTCAAGAACGCGAAGGCCCGGTACGACAGCTCCGTCGACCTCCGGGCCATCCAGATCGGCGGCCAGTACCGCTCCAAGCTCATCACCACCATCACCGGCCAGGCCCACATCCCCGACATCGCGGGGCTCAAGGGCGAGGACATGGCCGCCTACCTTCCGAACGCGGACCAGTTCATCGATCTACGGACGCTGGGCGCGGAGAAGTACAAGAGCCAGTACCTGCCCTGGAAGTGGGACCAGGGCATCGCCGACGACGGCACGATGGTCGGCTTCCCGATCGACTGCGGACCGGTCGGGCACTTCTACCAGTACGAGATCTTCCGCAAGGCGGGGCTGCCGTACGAGCCGGACGACGTGTCCCAGCAGCTGAACACATGGGAGAACTACTTCGCCGCGGGTGAGCAGCTCAAGAAGCGGATCCCGGGGACCATGCTCCTCACCGACGTCAACTCCGTGTTCGAGAACGTCGTACAGCAGGGTTCCAAGCGGTACGTCGACAAGGAGCGCCACTTCATCGGTGACCAGGAGCACGTACGCGATGCCTGGGCGCTCGCCGTGGAGGCCAAGCGCCGCGGGATCGTCTCCGACCTCGTCAGCGGCACCCCGGACCAGTTGTCGGCCAAGCAGGACGGCAAGCTGCCCAGTGAACTGGGCGCCTCCTGGGCGGCCTTCGACATCAAGAACGGTGTTCCGAAGGCCAAGGGCAGGTACCGGGTCGCCCAGATGCCGGTGCGGCCCGCCAACAACGGCGGATCGTTCCTGGCGATCACCAAGGCGTGCCGGGAGCCCGAGCGGGCCTTCGAGATCATCACCTGGATTCTCGACGCCTCCAACCAGGCGCAGGGTTACGTGGACGCGGGCCTCTTCCCCTCCACGCCCGCCTCGTACGGCCTGAAGCAGATGCGGGAGCCCGATCCGTACTTCGGCGGCCAGGTCACCACCGACATCTTCGGGCCCGCCGCGCAGAAGATCGTGGTCGCCTACAACAGCCCGTTCGACATCGCGCTCGGGACGCCCATCAAGGACGAGATCAAGAACGTCGGTGTCCTCGGCAAGGACCCGAAGAAGGCATGGAGTGACGCCATGAGCAAGTGCCGTCGCATCGCGAAGCACCTGGGGGTGAGCTACTGATGGCTGTCATCGAACAGACCCCGTCCGTGGTGACCCGGCCCGCACCGGTGGGGCCCAAGAAGGGCCTGCGCAAGTACTGGCACCTCTACGCCGCCATCTCCCCCTTCTATCTGATCTTCCTCGGCTTCGGCCTGTTCCCGGTCGGCTTCTCGCTCTATCTGTCCTTCCACCGCTGGGACGGCCTCGGCTCGATGGAGTGGGCCGGACTCTCGCAGTACCAGTACCTGCTGAGCGACAGCGACTTCTGGAACTCGATCGGCAACACGATCATCATCTGGGCGCTGGCCACCTTCCCGATGATCATCCTGGCGATGGTCACGGCCGTGATGCTCAACTCGGCGGTCCGGTTCAAGAGCCTGTACCGCGTCGCGTACTTCCTGCCGAACGTCACCTCTGTCGTCGCCATCGCGATCGTCTTCGGCTCGATCTTCTCCACCAACGCCGGCATGGTGAACGCCGTCCTGCACTGGGTGGGGATCGACCAGGTGGCGTGGCTGAACACACCGTGGGGCATCAAGGTCACCATCGCGGCCCTGATGACCTGGCAGTGGACCGGCTACAACGCCATCATCTTCCTCGCCGGGCTCCAGACCGTCCCGAGCGAGCTGTACGAGGCGGCGCGCATGGACGGCGCCGGCCCCGTCCAGACCTTCTTCCGCATCACGCTGCCGCTGCTGCGGCCGACGCTGCTGTTCGTGCTCGTCGTCTCGACGGTCACCGGCCTGCAGAGCTTCTCCGAACCACAGGTCCTGCTGCAGACCTCGTCGAACGACTCGACGTTCGCGGGCGGGCCGGGCCACTCGGGCCAGACGATGGTCCTCTACTTCTTCCAGCAGACCTTCGACAACAACGACTTCGGGTACGGAGCCGCGGTGGCGTGGGGCATCTTCCTCGTCGTCGTCCTCTTCTCGATCATCAACTGGCGCCTCGTGCAGCGCCGGGGCGACTAGGAAGGGCGCGCATCATGGCATCCATCAAGGGGTCCCGCCGCAGAGGGATCGCGCTGCACCTCCCGCTGATCGTCGGCACGCTGATCTCGGCCTTCCCGTTCTACTGGGCCGTCATCATGTCGACGCACAGCTCGACGGAGATCTTCTCGTACCCGCCGAAGCTGCTGCCGGGCACACACTTCCTGGAGAACGTCCGCAACCTGTTCGACGCCATCGACTTCTTCGGGTCGATGTGGAACTCGCTGCTGGTCGCGGTGTCGGTGACCTTCCTGGTCCTGCTCTTCGACTCGCTCGCCGCCTTCGTCTTCGCCAAGTTCGAGTTCCCCGGCAAGGGGCTGCTGTTCGGGCTGCTCATGGTGATCTTCATGGTCCCGGCGCAGCTGTCGGTCATCCCGCAGTTCGTCGTCATGGCGAAGATCGGCTGGATCGGCTCGATGACCGCGCTGATCGTGCCGGCCGCCGCCAACGCCTTCGGCATCTTCTGGATGCGCCAGTACATGAAGACGGCGATCCACGACGAACTGCTCGACGCCTCCAAGCTCGACGGCGCGAACTTCCTGCGCCAGTACTGGCACGTGGCGCTGCCGGTGGTCCGCCCCGGTCTCGCGTTCCTCGGCATCTTCACCTTCATGGGCCAGTGGAACGACTTCGCCTGGCCCCTGATCTCCCTCACCAACCCCGACAACGTGACCCTCCAGGTCGCGCTGTCCCAGCTCAACGGCACCCACGGCACCACCGACTACGGCATCGTGATGACCGGCGCCCTGCTCGCCCTCGTCCCCCTGCTGATCGTGTTCGCGATCGGCGCCAAGCAGATCATCGGCGACCTCGCGAAGGGGGCCGTCCGCGGATGACCATCGATCCGCTGCTGGCACTGCGCCCCTGGGAGTCACCCGAGGTGACCTCCTGGGGGCGGCTGCCCATGAACGCCGTCGACCGGCGTGCCCAGGCCCGCTCCCTGGACGGCGACTGGCGCTTCCAACTGCTCCCCACGCCGACCGCCGAGGTGGGCGACGACTGGTCCTCGGCCCGGGTCCCCGGCGCCTGGACCCTCCAGGGCACCGACGACCTGCCCTGGTACACCAACGTCCAGATGCCGTGGGCCGACTTCCCGCCCGGCTCCCCCGTGGCCAACCCGACGGGCGTGTACGAGCGTGAGTTCGACATTCCGGCCGAGTGGGCGGGCCGGCGGATCGTGCTGCAGTCGGCGCCGCCGAGAGCGTGCTGCTCGTGCACGTCGACGGGCGGCCGGTCGGCATCTCCAAGGACTCCCATCTGGCGGCCGAGTTCGACCTCTCCGACCTCGTCTGGCCCGGCGGGTCCGCGACGCTGCGGCTGACGTCGTCAAGTGGTCCGACGCGACCCACATCGAGGACCAGGACCAGTGGTGGCACGGCGGTATCACCCGCTCGGTGCTGCTGTACGCGACGGACCCGCTGTATCTGGCGGACGTCACCGTGCGGGCGCCGGCTCCGGTGAGCTGCGGGTCGACTGCCGGGTCCGGGACGCGGGCGGCGCGCTGCCCGAGGGGTGGTACGTCACCGGCGAGATCGACGGCCAACTCCTCCTCCAGGACGCCGAGTTCGACCGCGTCAACACCGAGGACGACCGCGTCTCCGACTTCCTCGGCGAGCCCCGGCTGGGCGCGCGGGTGACCGACGTCCGCACCTGGACCGCCGAGACACCCGAGCTCTACGGCCTGACCGTCCGGCTGCACCGCGCCGACGGAACGGTCACCGACACCGCGTACCAGCGCGTCGGTTTCCGGGACGTCGAGATCGTCGGGCGGGACCTGCTGGTCAACGGCGAGCGGATCTACGTCCGGGGCGTCAACCGGCACGACTTCCATCCGCTGACCGGGCGGACCGTGTCGTACGACGACCAGCGCGCCGATCTCGTCCTGCTGAAGCGGTTCGGGTTCAACGCGATACGCACCGCGCACTATCCGAACGACCCGGCGCTGTACGACCTCGCGGACGAGCTGGGTTTCTACGTGGTCGACGAGGCGGACATCGAGTCGCACGACCACGCGCACGAGATCGCGGACGACCCGCGCTATCTGAACGCCTTCGTGGACCGGGTCTCGCGGATGGTCCTGCGGGACAAGAACCACCCGTCGGTCATCATCTGGTCGCTGGGCAACGAGTCCGACTACGGGGCGAACCACGACGCGGCGGCGGGCTGGCTGCGCCGGCACGACCCGACCCGGCCGCTCCAGTACGAGGGCGCCGCCAAACTCGGCTGGGCCGATCCGGCGGTCGCCTCCGACATCGCGTGTCCGATGTACGCGCCGCTGGAGGACTGTGTCGCGCACGCGCTGTCCGGCGAGCAGACCAAGCCGCTCATCCAGTGCGAGTACTCGCACGCCATGGGCAACAGCAACGGCACGCTCGCGGACCACTGGGCCGCCATCGAGTCCACGCCGGGACTTCAGGGCGGGTTCATCTGGGAGTTCTGGGACCACGGAATTCTTCAGTGCGTGAACAGCGGCAGACCTGCCGGGCGCGCGGGCGCCGGGCTCTATGACAACGGTGTCGCCGCCCCCGGCATGCGCTGGGCGTACGGCGGCGACTTCGGCGAGACGATCCACGACGGCGCCTTCATCGCCGACGGAGTCGTCTTCCCCGACCGCACCCCCAAGCCCGTCATGTACGAACACCGGGAGATCGCGGCTCCGGTGCGCCTGGAGGCGTTCCGGCACGAAGGGCTCGTGGTCGCCAACCACCAGTGCTTCCGGGGCCTGGACTGGCTCACGGGCACCTGGGAACTGGCGCTCGCGGACGGCCGTACGCTCACAACGCCCGCCGAACTGCCGGATCTGCGACCGGGTGAGACGGCGGCCGTGCCGCTGCCCTTCGAGCTGCCGGCGGACGGCGGCGAGGCCTGGCTGACCCTGCGGGTGACGACGGCCGGCGACGAGCCGTGGGCCCCGCGCGGCACCGAGATCTGCGTGCCCCAGCTGCTGCTGCGGCCGGCCGACGAGATGCCGGAGACGGTGGTCGCGGGACCGCGGGTCCGGGTCGACGGTGACGGACTGCTGATCCATCCGCTGCTGAGGTCGGCGCCGGTGCTGTCCCTGTGGCGGGCTCCGACCGACAACGACGAGCTGGGCGGTATGGCGGCCCGCTGGCAGGACTGGGGCCTCGACACCCTCGTCCGCAAGGCCGTCGACGTGCGGCGCGACGGCGGGAGCGTCACCGTGCTCGCCGAGTACGCCGCGAACGCGGGCGTGATCCGCCATGAGCAGGTGTTCACTCCGGTACAGGGCGGCATCCGCGTCGAGGAGACCGTCGAACTGCCGGACGCGTACACCGATGTGGCGCGGGTCGGTTCCGTGTTCGAGACGGTGTCCGGGCTCGACCTGCTGGAGTGGTACGGGCAGGGCCCCTGGGAGTCCTATCCGGACCGCTCCGCCGGAGCACCCGTGGGGCATCACTCGGCGCCCGTGGACTCCCTGTTCACCCCTTATCTGCGACCGCAGGAGAGCGGCGGACGGCACGGTGTACGGCGGTTCACGCTGTCGGCGCCGGACGCCACCGGTCTCTCGGTCGTGCTGGACCGGCCGCGCCAGGTCTCCGTGACCCGGTACCGGGCCGAGGAGCTGGCCGCCGCCACACACCACGACCAGCTGCGGCCACGGCTCGGCTGCGTGGTGCACATCGACGCGGCCCACCGCGGGCTCGGCACGGCGTCGTGCGGTCCCGACACCTTCCCCTCCTATCTCCTGCAGCCGGGCACCCATCGCTGGGCCTGGACCCTTCGCACGCTCTGACGAAAGCCCCTCCCCCACACACCTCCTCTCACCTCACAGAACCTCATACGGAGTCAGTTGTGTGCACCTCGCACGGATCCGGGCACGAGCCTGCCCTCGAAGCACCCCAGGCGGGCGCCGGTCGGCGTACCTTCCTGCGGGCGACCGCGCTGATCGGGGCGGCGGCGACCACGTCCGTCGCCCTGCCGACGACCGCCGAGGCCGTGCCGGACACGGCACGTTCGTCGTGGCGGCCCGACACCGACAGCCGCCGGTTCACGCTCGCCGTGATGCCCGACACCCAGTACCTCTTCGACGGGCCGAGCATCGACAAGGCGCCCGTCGAGGCGTCCCTGCGCTATCTGCTGGAGCACGGGCGGGACGAGAACATCGTGTTCCTGTCCCACCTGGGTGACCTCACCCAGAACGGCGCCGCGCCGGAGGTCGCCGCGATCGGCGAGGCGTTCCGGCTCCTGGACCGGCGGGGCGTCGGCTACAGCGTCCTCGCTGGCAACCACGACGTGAGGTCCTCCACCACCGACCAGCGGGGCGCCTCCCCGTACCTCGACGTGTTCGGGCCCGACCGGTTCAAGGGGAAGCGGACCTTCGGCGGAGCCTCGGCCGACGGCTACAACACCTTCCATGTGTTCCGGGCGGCCGGGCGGGAGTGGCTGGTCCTCGCGCTGGACTGGCGGCTGTCGGACCAGGGGTACGCGTGGGCGAAGGACGTCCTGGCGAAGCATCCGGCTCTGCCGGTGATCCTCACGACGCACGAACTGGTCGTCGAGGACGACTCCCTGTCCGACTACGGGCAGCAGTTGTGGGACCGCCTGATCGCCGACCACGACCAGATCTTCCTCACTCTCAACGGGCACTACTGGCCCGCCGGGCGCGCGACCCGCAAGAACGCGGCCGGACATGACGTCGAGCTGCATCTGACGAACTACCAGAACCGGTACTTCGGCGGTGCGGCGATGATCCGCCTCTACCGTTTCGACCTCGACCGGAACACCATCGACGTGGAGACGGTCTCCCCGTGGATCCTCGGCCGGGCCGGGAAGGGCCTCAACGAACTGGAGCGGCAGGAGATCGAACTGAGCGGCGACGCCGACCGGTTCTCCGTCGACATCGACTTCGCCGAGCGCTTCGCCGGGTTCGCCCCGGTGCCCGCGCGGCCCGCCCGCCCGGCGTCGAAGATGGTGATCCCGGGCACGGTGGCGTACTGGCGGTTCGACGGACAGCCGGACGGGGCCGCCCTCACCGGCACGGTCCGCGACCGGTCCGGCCGGGGCAACGACCTCACCCTGGTGTCGGTGGGCGGCGCCACGCTGAACTGGTCCAGCGACCACCACCCGGACCAGCCCGGTCACGGCAGCCTGGACGTCAACGGCTTCAAGTCACCGCTGAAGGGCGCCTATCTGCGTACCGTCGACGGCGCACCCCTCAACTCGGCGACTTTCAGGGCCGGTTACACCATCGAGGCGTTCTACCGGCTGCCCGCCGACTGGGACCCCGACCATCATGCCTGGGCCGGAGTGGTCAGCCGTACCGGCACGGGCGGCGCCGCGGGCAAGACCGGCGACGACCCGGACGAGCCGCTCGCCACGCTGTCCCTCTCCAACGACCGCGAGCCCCAGTGGGCCATGCGGCCGCTCAACCAGCAGGGCATCGCCACCAACTGGGGCCAGGAGACACCGCTGGAGACCTGGTGGCACCTCGCGGTCGTCAACGACGGCCATCACACCACGCTGTACGTCCAGGGCTGCCCGGTGGTCCGCAACCCGACGGCGACCTCGACCGGCATCACCTCGGTCGGGCTGCCGTGGCTGCTCGGCGGCTACGAGTACGCGGGGAAGATCGACCAGATCCTGCACGCCCGCCTCGGCGACGTACGGATCGTCGAACGGGCGCTGCCCGTCAGCTCGTTCATGAACCACTGACCCACACCGTCTGGCTCCGCCAAGCCTCCTGGGCTCCACCCCTCTCCAGATCGCAAGGAACTCACAGACATGACAGAACAGCAGCTGCCTGCCTGGGCCGACCCCGCCGTCTCCCCCGCCGGGCTCGACGCCCAGGGCGTCTCCCGACGTCAACTCCTGCACCGGGCGGGCCTGTTCGGTGCCGTCTTCGCCGCCGGGTCACTGGCGACACCCGCCGCCGCGGCGTCCGGTCCGCGCCGGCTGGGCGGCAGCGACCCGCGGCTCGCCTACCTCGTCGGCGACCATCACATCCACACCGTGTACAGCCACGACGCCAAGTACACGTTCTCCCAACTGGCCGCCGCCGGTGAGAAGTTCGGCCTCGACTGGATGGTGTTCACCGAGCACTCCAACTTCGGGCACGCCCAGTACGGTGCCCCGCTGGAGCACGCCGAGATCCTCAAGGCACGGGCGGAGAACCCGCGTCAGCTGATCTTCCAGGGCCTGGAGTGGTACATCCCGGGCGCCGAGCACTGCACGGTCTTCTCGCCGCCCGGGCGCCACGAGGTCGATCTCCTCACCAGGTTCGAGAGCGCCTACGACGGCAAGCTGCTCGGCTACACCGAGGGCTCGGCCGGCGCGACGGACACCGCCCGCAACGAGGCACACGCCGTCAAGGCGATTCGGTGGCTGGCGGAGCAGCGCCGCACCGGGTACGTCGACGACGTCCTGGTCCTCGCCAACCACCCGATGCGCCTGGGCATCGACTCCCCGCACGAGATGCGGGGCTGGCGGGACGCGGCCCCCGAGATCATGATCGGCATGGAGGGCGCGCCCGGCGCCCAGGGTGCGGCCATCCCCGGCTGGCGCGGGGCCACCTCGATCCGCGGCGAGTACGAGAACAAGCCGACGGCGCAGTCCTGGCAGGGCTATCCGGCGGACGGGTATCTGACGTACGGCGGTTTCGACTGGGCGACCGCGACGGTCGGCGGTCTGTGGGACTCGATGCTGGCCGAAGGCAGCCTGTTCTCGATCACCACGAACTCCGACGCGCACCGGATCGTCTTCGACACCTGGAAGAACGGTGACTGGCCGGCCGGGCAGAACTTCGACAACACCGGCAAGCTGCCAGACCCGGTGAACACCGACACCCCGCAGCCCGGCAGCGACTTCTGGCCCGGCCAGTTCAGCCGCACCCACGTGGGCGTCACGCGCTACGGGTACCGCGCGGTGATGGACGGTATGCGCGCGGGCCGGGTCTGGCTGGACCACGGCCATCTGCTGGACGGCCTCGACGTGCGGCTGACGCGTGACTGCGAGTTCGGCCGGGGTGTCACGCTGGGCGGCCGGATCCGGGTCCGCAGGGGCGACAAGCTCACGCTGAACATCACAGTGACCACCGCCTCCCGTCTCAACCCGCAGGGAATCCTGCCCGAGTTGGCGCACGTCGACGTGATCCGGGGCGCGGTGCGCGGTCCGGTCGCCGACCGGGACACCTGGAGGGCGCCGGACACGAAGGTCGTGAAGTCGAAGGACGTGACAGGGCGCACGGGGACGTACACCCTCCGCGTGCCGCTGACCGCCGGTGACGAGTCGTTCTACGTCCGGCTGCGTGGCAGCGACGGCAACCGGCACGGCGCCGGTTACCTCGGCGCGTCGGTCGACCCGCACGGGCCGATCGTCCACGAGCCCGGAAACGGTGACCCGTGGGCCGATACGTGGTTCTATTCGAACCCCGTGTTCGTCGACGTCGTAGGTGGCTGACTGATGAAGCGTCAACTCCTGTCCCTGGCCGCGTTATCAGTCCTTTCCGGAGCGCTCGCGCTCGGTGGTGGTGGAACAGCTTCCGCCGCCGACGCGCAGTGGACGGAGACGGGCTCCGCCCAGGTCGACTCCCTGGGCAGCGGTCAGGGGCTGGCCTCCCGCGCGGACGGCACGCTGCTGTACCGCGGGCTCACGTCGATCCCGCTGGACCTGCGTATCGCCGGCTGGAACCACATCGGTGACCCGGACATCGCGGGCGGGTACGTGTTCGACGCCTACCAGGGCTCGGACACGGCCACGTCCAAGATGTTCGCGGTCACCACCCCGGCGGGGCAGCGGTACCAGTACGTCCACCAGCTCGACTCCGGCGAGAAGCTGAACAACTCCTTCGCCGCGGTCTCGCCCGACAACCAGTGGCTGGTGTCGGGCGAGTGGGGCGACCAGGGGCGTCTCCAGGTGTTCCCGGCCCCGCTCCTCAACGCGTCCACCCCCGCCACGGGCGGCGCGCTGGCACAGGCGGGCCAGATCACCCTGGACAGGACCGTCCGGGACATCCAGGGCTGCGACTTCGTCACCGCGACCCGGCTGCTGTGCGCCTCGGACGACGACTCGGGCACCCTGTTCCCGGAGGTCCGCCCGGTGCTCCAGGTGGACCTGTCACGCGCGGTGGACGGCAAGCCGGTCACCGGGCACGTGACGAGCCTGTTCGCCCTCCCGCAGCGCAGCACCTGCACGGGGACGGCGTACGAGGCGGAGGGCGTCGACTACGACACGAACACCGGCACCCTGCGCGCCCAGGTCGTCCAGCCGGGCGTCTGCGCACTGGCGACCACTGTCTACTCGTACCGGCAGGTCACGGGCTGACGGAACACCGACGTGTTCGCGCGGGCCGGCGGTGTCGGTGAACCGGGGATCCGTTCGACGCCGGCCCGGACGGTGCGCCGCGCTCTGCCGCGCCGGCGGCACGACGGCCTCCGGATCTGGTTCGGGCAGACCAGGGGCGTTCGGCCGGCGGACGGCGCGTCCGGCGCACCGGCGCGGTCAACCGGCCGGAACCGGAGGGATCAGGCGTAGAAGCGGGACAGGCTCTGCAGGACGGCCGCCGGCTTCGGGGCGCCCTCGATCTCGATCGTGCCGTCGACGGTGATCTGCACCCCGCCCGGTACGTCCTCGACCTCGGCCAGCCTGCCGACGAGGCGGATCTTCGAACCGACCTTCACCGGTGAGGGGAAACGCACCTTGTTGAGGCCGTAGTTGACCTTCGTGGTGACGCCCTGGACGTCCAGCAGCTCGGTGAAGAGCGGGATGAAGAGGGAGAGGGTGAGGTAGCCGTGGGCGATCGGGGCGCCGAAGGGGCCCGCCGCCGCCTTCTCCGGGTCGACGTGGATCCACTGGTGGTCGCCGGTCGCGTCGGCGAAGGTGTTGATGCGCTCCTGCGTGACCTCGATCCACTCACTGGTGCCGAGGTCGCTGCCGGCGAGCTTCTTGAGTTCGTCGATGCCGTTGACCGTGATGCTCATGTCGTGTTCCTTCAGTGGGAGTTGAGCCGGAAGTGGTGGTGGACGCCGGTGCGGGCTACGAACCGGCGCCGAAGGCCTTGCGCACCCGGGCCTTGAGGAGCTTTCCGGAGGCGGTGCGCGGGAGTTCGTCCGCGATGACGACCGACTTCGGGATCTTGTACTTGGCGAGCCGCCCGGACAGCGAGGCGAGCACCTCGTCGGCGTCCAGGGCCGCGCCCTCGCGGGGTACGACGACCGCGCGCGGCACCTCGCCCCACTTCTCGTCGGCGACGCCGATGACCGCGCACTCGACGATGTCGGGGTGGGCCAGGAGAAGGTCCTCGATCTCGGCGGGGTAGATGTTCTCCCCACCCGAGATGATCATGTCCTTGATGCGGTCGACGACGAAGACGTAGCCGTCCTCGTCGATCCGGGCGGCGTCCCCGCTGCGGAACCAGCCGTCCGTGAAGGAGGCGGCCGTCTCCTCGGGCAGCCCCCAGTAACCCGGCATGACGTGCGGTCCGCGGACCACGATCTCGCCGGGCTCGCCGACCTCTGCCGGCGTCAGGTCGGGCCGTACCACCCGTACGTCGCTGAAGAAGTGCGGTACGCCCGCCGAGCCGGCCTTGCTGACCGCGTGCTCGGCGTCCAGGAACAGGGTCCCGGGCGAGGCCTCGGTCATGCCGTAGCCCTGGAGGAAGGTGAGCCCGCGCTCCTGGAACCGGGCGATGAGCGGGGTCGGCACCGGTGAGCCGCCGCAGGAGAGCATGCGCAGCGACGACAGGTCGGCGTCGGCCCAGCGCGGATGTCTGGCCACCTGGTCGAACATGGTCGGCACCCCGAACATGAAGGTGATCCTGTGCCGTTCGATCAGGTCGAAGGTGTCGTCCGGGGCGAAGGCCTCGACCAGGACGCAGGTGCCGCCCTTGAGGAGCACGGGCAGGGTGAGCATGTTCAGCCCGGCCGTGTGGAACAACGGGGCGGAGACCAGGGCGCGTTCGTCGGTGACGACGTCCTGGTCGACGAGCACGTTGACGGCGTTCCAGGTGAGGTTGCCGTGCGTGAGCATGGCGCCCTTGGGCCGGCCCGTCGTGCCCGAGGTGTACATGATGATGCAGGTGTCGTCGGCCGTGACCGGTGCGTCGACCGGTTCGGCGGAGGCACCGGTGAGCGCGTCCTCGTACTCGGCGCCGACCTCGACGTACGTCCGCACGTCCGTGTTGCCGGGCAGTCCGGCGACGAGGCCCGCGTGCGAGGGGCCGTAGACGAGGGCCTTGGTGCCGGAGTCGGCGAGCTGGTAGGCGATCTCCGGGCCGGCGAGGCGGGTGTTGAGCGGTACGAAGACCGCGCCGAGTGTGCCCGCCGCGAAGAGTGTCTCCAGGTAGGAGGGGTGGTTCGGGCCGAGGTAGGCGATCCGGTCGCCGCGGCGCACTCCCCGGTCGCGCAGGGCGTGCGCGAGCCGGGTGGTGCGTTCGTACAGCTGTCCGTAGGAGAACGTGGTGTCGCCGTGGATCAGGGCGGTGCGTTGGGGGGTCTTGCGGGCCCGGCGGGCGGGCCAAGACCCCAGTCCCTCGTTGCGCATCGTTGCGCCCCTCTACGAGTAACGAGACATGGGTTACGGAGTCAGGGCTTCGTGAGTCCGAGCAGCCGGGCCGCGTTCTCCTTGAGGATCTTCGGCCTGACCTCGTCCTTGATCGGCAGCTTCTCGAAGTCGGCGAGCCAGCGGTCCGGGGTGAGGACCGGGTAGTCCGAGCCGAAGAGGACCTTGTCCTTGAGCAGCGTGTTGGCGTACTGCACCAGCTGCGGCGGGAAGTACTTCGGTGACCAGCCGGACAGGTCGATGTGCACGCCCGGCTTGTGTGTGGCGACGGCGAGCGCCTCGTCCTGCCAGGGGAACGACGGATGCGCCAGGATGATCTTCATCTCGGGGAAGTCGGCGGACACGTCGTCGATGTGCAGCGGGTTGGAGTACTTGAGCCTGATCCCGCCGCCACCGGGGACGCCCGCGCCGATGCCCGTCTGGCCGGTGTGGAAGAGCGCGATCGTGCCGGTCTCCTCGATCACCTCGTACAGCTCGTACGCGACCGAGCGGTCGTTGGGGAAGAAGCCCTGGATGCTGGGGTGGAACTTGAAGCCCCTGACCCCGTACTCCTCGACCAGGCGGCGGGCCTGCTTGACGCCCGCCCTGCCCCGGAAGGGGTCGATGGAGGCGAAGGGGATCAGCACGTCCGGGTTGGCCGCGGCGGCCTCGGCGACCTCCTCGTTCGGGACGGGCGCGGTGCCGGTCGCGGACTCGGCGTCCACCGTGAAGATGACGGCGGCCATCTTCCGCTCGCGGTAGTACGCGGCGGTCTCCTCCAGGGTCGGCTTCCGCTTGCCCTCGACCTTGAAGTAGGCCGACGAGGCGTCGTGGAGGTCGTCGGCCAGGGACGAGGTGCCCTTGGAGGAGATCTCGGCGTGGGTGTGGACGTCGATCGCGACGAGTTCCTCGACATTGAGGTTCGCCATGGTTACGCCTCCGGGAACTTGGGGGCGGGGATGCCCACCGACTGGAGCTCGGCGCCGACCGAGGTGGACCAGGCGTCGGCCAGGGCCTCGGGGGTCCAGCCACCGTCGGCATACGCGGTCTTGATCTCCTGCGGATGCGACCAGAGTGCCACCTTGTCGCCGCCGATGCCGATGGCCTGGCCGGTGATGCCCCGGGCGGCCTCGGAGGCGAGGAAGGGGACGAGGCCCGCGCAGTCCTCGGGGGTGCCGAAGCCCTCGCCCTTGCGCAGGAAGGCCGGGAACGGCTCGCCGTTCTTCAGCGCCTCGACGTAGGGGGCGAAGGCGGGGATGGTCTCGGTCATGGCGGTGGCGGCCACCGGCACGATCGCGTTCACGGTGATGTTCGCGCGGCCCAGCTCCATCGACCAGGTGCGGGCGAAGGCGGCGATGCCCGCCTTGGCGGCCGCGTAGTTCGTCTGGCCGAAGTTGCCGCGCTGGCCGGCCGGGGAGCCGACCAGGATCAGCGTGCCGCCCTCGCCCTGCTCACGCATGCGTACGGCGGCGGCGCGGGCGCAGGTGAAGGTGCCCTTGAGGTGGGTGGTGATCACCGCGTCGAAGTCGTCGTCGGTCATCTTCCACAGCACCTTGTCGCGCAGGATGCCCGCGTTGGTGACCAGGATGTCGAGCCGGCCGAACTCCTCGACCGCACGGTTCACCAGCCGCTCGGCGGCCTCGGTCGTACCGACCGGGACCACCTCGGCGACGGCGGTGCCGCCCGCCGCGGTGATGGACTTCACGGCCTGCTCGGCCACGTTCTCGTCGACGTCGTTGACGACCACGGAGGCGCCGGCGGCGGCGAGAGCGTGCGCGTAGGCGAGGCCGAGGCCACGGCCGCTGCCGGTGACGACGGCGACCTTGCCGGTCAGATCGATGCTGGGCACGAGGGAGGTCCCTTCACAAGACGACTGCGTGAGATCGAAGCTAAGAGCAATAATTGTTGACGTCAATAGTTGTTGCCGTCAGATGTGTGAGCCATGCTGGAATCTGTACATGGAGCCGCCCCGCCCGGGGCCACGACGAGGGAGCCCGCCATCGCCCGCCAGCAGGACGTCCATAACCCCGCCCCGATCGACGCGCACGAGCCCTGGATGCGCGGCCTGCACGCGGACACCGGCTACCTGCTGTACCGGCTGGGCCTGCGCTCCGGCCAGTTGTTCAACACCTTCCTCCAGGAGTCGGGGCTACGGCTGCGCCACTACGCGGTGGTCCGTTTCCTGGCCACCTCGACGGGTGCGCTCCAGCGCGAGCTGAGCACCGCGCTCGGATACGACCCGAGCGCGATCGTCGGCCTGGTGGACGACCTGGAGAAGCTGGGCTTCGCCGAACGCCGCCCCTCCCCCGACGACCGCCGCAGCCGGATCGTCGCCCTCACCGAGAACGGCCGCGCCTTCCTCCGCGACACCGACGAGGCCGGCCAGCGCGTGACCAACGAACTGCTGAGCCCGCTCGACCCGGCGGAACGGGAGTCCCTGCACACCCTGCTCCAGCGGATCACAGAGGACGGACCCCACTGACGTGGGATGTTGTGCAGCTTCTTGACTGCCGCGCGATTGATGCCTAACTTCACCCAGGCACCGGTACGGTCCCCCACCGGTGACGTCCCCCCACGGCATCGGCATCAGGGAGTCTCCCGTGCGGCCAACCCGCTCGTCCTCCGGCTCATCCTCCGGCCCTTCCCCCCAACTCGCCTCAGACACAAGGGAGTTGCGCCGCGTCGCGCTCTCCGGACTGCTCGGCACCACTGTCGAGTTCTATGACTTCCTCGTGTACGGCACACTCGCCGCGCTCGTCTTCGGCGACCTGTTCTTCCCCCAGGCCGACCCCACGGTCGGCACCATCGCCGCCTTCGGCACCTTCGCCGCCGGCTATGTCGCCCGGCCGCTCGGCGGCATCGTCTTCGGCCACTTCGGCGACCGGCTCGGCCGCAAGTCGATGATGCTGCTGACGATGACCCTGATGGGCTGCGGCAGCTTCCTCATCGGGCTGCTGCCGACGTACGACGCGATCGGCGTCTGGGCCCCGGTCCTGCTGGTCGCCCTCCGGGTCGTCCAGGGCCTCGCGATCGGCGGGGAGTGGGGCGGCGCGACCCTGATGGTCGTCGAGCACGCCGAACGCACCCAGGGTTCCCGGCGCGGCCTGTGGTCCAGTTTCACCCAGCTGGGCGCCCCGCTCGGTTCCGTGCTCTCCGCCGGAGTGGTCACCCTCGTCTCCACGCTCCCCGACGACCAGTTCCGCTCCTGGGGCTGGCGCATACCGTTCCTGCTCAGCTTCGTCCTGCTCGGCGTGGGGCTGTTCGTCCGGCTGCGGATCGCGGAGAGCCCACTGTTCACCGAGGTCAAGCGGGAGACCTCCGCCAAGCCGCCGATCTTCGAGGTGCTGCGCCGCCCGAAGCCGGTGCTGCTCGCCGCTTGCGTCGGCATCGGCGCCTTCACCGCCCAGTCACTGCTGACCGGCTTCATGATCTCCTACGCCACCGACAACGATTACAGCCGTCCCCAGGTGCTCACCGCCGTGACCATCGCCTCCTGCGTGGCGCTGGTCGTCCTGCCCGCCGCCTCCGCGCTCACCGACCGCGTCGGCCGCCGCCCGGTGGTCCTCGCCGGCGCCGTCGCCTCGGCCGCGCTCGCCTTCCCCGTGCTGTGGCTGGTCGACTCCGGTTCGCCCGGCCTGCTGATCCTCGCCCTCGTCCTCGGTCACGGCATCGCCCAGTCCACGATGTACGGGCCGCTGGGTGCCCTCTTCTCCGAGATGTTCGGCACGAAGGTGCGCTACACCGGCGCCTCGCTCGGCTACCAGGCGGCGACCCTGGTCGGCGCCGGGTTCTCGCCGCTGATCGCGACCAGCCTGCTCGCCTCGAACGGCGGTGGCAGTACGCCCGTGTCGCTGCTGCTGTGCGGCGGCGCGCTGATCACCGCGGTCACCGTGTGGCGGATGCCCGAGACCCACACCGACACGCTCGGCTCCCCCGTCGCCCTCCCGCGACAGACCACCCCCGCCGAAGGGATTCGCCCGTGAACCCCCGCACTCCCGCGCCGGACACGGGCACCGGCCGCTCGCGGCGGCGCACCGGTCCTCGGTATACAAGGACGTGACGTCGACACTCCGGGGAGCTGCCCGCCCATGACCACCCGCTCGGCGCCCGACCGGCTCCTGTCCGTGCTCAGCGCCTTCGACCACGAGCATCCGGCGCTGACCCTCACGGACATCAGCCGTCGGGCCGGGCTGACCCTCACCACCACGCACCGCCTCGTGGGCGCCCTCACCCAGTGGGGCGCGCTGGAGCGGGACGAGACGGGCGTCTACCACGTCGGCCTCAGACTCTGGGAGGTCGCGGCGCTCGCCCCGCGCGGACTGGCGCTGCGGCAGATCGCGCTGCCGTATCTGGAGGACCTGTACGAAGCGACGCACGAGAACGTGCAGTTGGCGGTACGGGACGGCGGCGAGGTCGTCTACATCGAGTGGCTCTCGGGCCGCTCGGCGGTCGGGGTGCACATCCGGGTCGGCGCCCGCTGGCCCCTGCACGCCACGGGTGTCGGCCTGGCCCTGCTCGCCCACAGCGACCCGGCGCTCCAACAGGATTACTGCGAGGGCCCGTTGGCCGCCTTCACCCCGCACACGATCATCGACCCGGCCACCCTCCGCCGCGTCCTGGCCGAAGTCCGGCGCACCGGCGTGGCGGTGAGCAGCCGTCAGGTCACCGACGACGCCCTGTCGGTGGCTGCCCCGGTGCACGGTCCTGGCGGCGCGGTGATCGCCGCGGTCTCGGTCGTGGTGCCCCAAGCCGACGCCCAGGTACCGGTGTTGGTACCCGCGGTACGACTGGCGGCGCGCGGCATCTCACGGGCCCTGGGGTGGCAGCCGGGCGGGGGCTGAGCGGCGGCTCGGCGAAGTACCGTACGGCTCGACACTGCCCCGAACGATCCGGGGCGCGAGCCGGCGGGGACGGAACCCGGAGCCCCGCACCCGTGACCGGCCACCTGCCCGGCTCGGCGGCACCGCGTCGTCGACGCCGGACAGCCCGACGAGGAAGGCCGCGCGCCCCGGCAGCAGTGGCGCGCCAGGGACGCCGGGTCCGGTGACGCAGCCGGAGCCGGAGCCCTCGGGACGATCAACGCCCGCGTGCCGCCCGAGAAGGGCTCCCTGACAGGCCACCCCTGGCATCCTCACCGGAATCTCAGACACCAGACCCCCGTTTCAAAGAACAAACCCAGGCAGAAGGCGCACGATGCACGCGCATCATCGATCGTTCCTGGTCGTTCCAGAAAGGCGTGCCGTGGGTGTTCCGCACATATCCAACCCGTCCGAGCAGGGGCGGGGGCAGCAGTCCCCGGGGTGGTCCCGGCGGGGGATCCTCGCCGCGCTCGGGGCTGTCCCGGCCGCCGTACTGACCGGTTGCGGCAGCTCGGCGGACGCCTCGGCGGCGACGACCGGGGCGAAGGCGAGCGCGAGCGCGTCCGTGGAGGCCGCCAGGAACGCCGTCGTCACCGTCACGCCCGCCGACGGAACCCAGCACGCCGGTTTCGCCACCCCCGTCGAGGTCACCGTCACCGACGGCACCCTCGCCGGCGTCACGGTCACCGGTGACGGCGCCACGCTGGCCGGGACCCTCAACGATGCCCGTACGAAGTGGACCTCGACCGGGAACCCGTACTCCGGGACGACGTACACGGTGTCGGCGCGGGTCACCGGGGGCGTCGCGCGGACGGCGACCTTCACCACCGCCTCACCGTCCGCGACCTTCGTCGGGTACTTCACGCCGGAGGCGGACTCCACCTCCGGCGTGGGAATGCCGGTGTCGATCAACTTCACGGAGGCGGTCACCGACCGGGCCGCGGTCCAGACGGCGATCACCGTGACCGCCGAGCCGGCCGTGGAGGTGGTCGGGCACTGGTTCAGCGACACCCGGCTCGACTTCCGGCCGGAGACCTACTGGGCCGCCGGCACGAAGATCACCCTCGGGCTGCGGCTCAAGGACGTACAGGGCGCGGACGGGGTCTACGGCACCCAGTCCAAGGACGTCACCTTCCACATCGGCCGCGAGCAGATCAGCACCGTCGACCTGGCGGCGAAGACCATGACCGTACGGCGGGCCGGTGCGACCACGGCCACCTATCCCGTGTCCGGCGGCGACGCCGACCACACCACCTGGTCCGGGATCATGGTCATCAGCGAGCGGTTCAAGCAGACGCGGATGGAGTCCTCGACGGTCGGGCTCGGCGACGAGTACGACATCTCCGACGTCCCGCACGCCCAGCGCCTGACCACCTCCGGCACCTTCGTTCACGGCAACTACTGGGCCTCGACCTCGGTGTTCGGCGCCAGCAACACCAGTCACGGCTGCGTGGGCCTCCACGACACGAAGGGCGCGAACGACACCTCCGTACCGGGCTACAAGTTCTACGACAGCTCCATGCTCGGGGACGTGGTGATCGTCAGGAACTCGGGCGAGGTGACGGTGGACCCGGCCAACGGGCTCAACGGCTGGAACCTGTCATGGGCCGACTGGAAGGCCGACAGCGCGGTCTAGGACCTGCCCGGCCAGGACCGCGCCCCCTTCCGGGGCGCGGGGAACCGCGCGGCCGGCCACAGCGGAGCTTCAGTGCTCGGCATCGCCCAGCCGGCGGAGCGCCTAGCACATTCATGTCTTCATCGGGTGAACTCACCTGCGACGAAAGGAAATTCTGGGTTTCACCTCTTGACGGCCGGAGCCACCGGGAGCACATTGGGCCCACTTTGAGAGCGCTCTCACACTCTCTCGAAGGCACCCCCGCATCCCCACCCCGTACCCGAAGAGGCACCCATGAGGGACACTTCAGGCACTTCGCCCACTCCGCTCACTTCAGGCCCACCCGCCACACGCGGCCCGCTCCGGCGCGTGCTCGTCGCCGTCGGCGCCGTCCTCAGCCTCGCGGCAGCCGCCGTGTCGGTGGCACAGGCGGACGCGCCGACACCGCCGACCGGCTGGACACAGGTCTTCCTCGACGACTTCAACGGCACCGCCGGGACCGGCGTCAACACCGCCAACTGGCAGTACGCGACCGGAACCTCGTATCCCGGCGGCCCCGCCAACTGGGGAACCGGCGAGATCGAGACGATGACGAACAGCACGAACAACGTCTCGCTCGACGGCAGCGGCAACCTCCGGATCACCCCGCTGCGCAACTCCGCCGGCGCGTGGACCTCGGGCCGCGTCGAGACCAACCGCACCGACTTCCAGCCCCCGGCGGGCGGAAAACTGCGCGTCGAGGCCCGCCTCCAGGTACCGAACGTCACCGGCGCCGGCGCCCTCGGCTACTGGCCCGCGTTCTGGATGCTCGGGGCGCCCTACCGGGGCAACTACCAGAACTGGCCGAGCGTCGGCGAGCTGGACATCATGGAGAACACCCAGGGTCTCAACACCATCTGGGGCACCATGCACTGCGGCACCAGCCCGGGCGGCGCCTGCAACGAGACGACCGGCATAGGCGGCACCACCAGCTGCGCCGGCACCACCTGCCAGGCCGGCTTCCACACGTACCGCATGGAGTGGGACCGCTCGGTGAGCCCGGAGGCGATCCGCTTCTACGTCGACGGCACCAACTACCACACGGTGACCGCGAACCAGGTCGACGCGACGACCTGGGCCAACGCCACCAACCACGGCTTCTTCATCATCCTGAACGTGGCGATGGGCGGCGCCTTCCCGGCCGCGTTCGGCGGCGGCCCGGACGCGAACACGGTCTCCGGACGCCCGATGGTCGTCGACTACGTGCAGGTACTCCAGTCGACCACCGGCGGCGGCACGACCACACCGCCGCCGACCGGGACCCGGGACGCGTACAGCGCCGTCCAGGCCGAGTCCTACAACAGCCAGTCGGGCACCAGCACGGAGACCACCACCGACACCGGCGGCGGACAGAACATCGGCTCGCTCGCCAACGGCGACTGGGCGCTCTACCAGAACGTCAACTTCGGCTCCACGGCCGCCACCCAGTTCGTCGGCAGGGTCGCGAGCGGGGCCGGCTTGGGGGTGAGCGGGCTGGTCGAGGTGCGCCTCGACAGCCGTACGAGCACACCGGTCGGCAGTTTCTCGATCGGCAACACGGGCGGCTGGCAGAGCTGGCGCACGGTTCCGGCGAACATCAGTTCCGTCACCGGCACCCATGACGTCTATCTGACCTTCACCAGCGGCCAGGCGCAGGACTTCGTGAACGTGAACTGGTTCAACTTCGGTCACTGACACCGGCGTTGCCGATGCCCCGCGAGACCTCCGGGCCTCGCGGGGCGTCGGCGCGCGCGGGCACCGGCCGCTCGGCACCGTTCCGGTCGTCTCGGAGTTCCTCCGCAGGTCCGCCCCGAGTGACCTCAGCTCAGTTCCGCCCGGAACGCCACCGGTGTCGCGCCCGTGTGCAGGTGGAAGAACTTGGAGAAGTTCGCCGCGTCGGGGAAGCCGACGGCCGCGCCGACGCGGCCGATCGGCAGGGTGGTGTGGGCCAGCAGCCGCTTGGCCTCCAGGATCACCCGCTTGTCGATGAAACCCTTGGGCGTCTCACCGGTCGCCGCGCGCACCGCGCGGACGAGGGTGCGGCGGGAGTAACCGAGGGCGTCGGCGTAGGCGCTGACGCTGTGATTGGTGGCGAAGCCCTTCTCCACCGCGTCCCTGAAGAGGGTGAACGTGGTGTCGGCCTGCCCGCGCGCCGCCTCCGCCGAACTCGTGGCGAGGTGGGACAGCCGCAGCAGGAACGCCGTGAGCGAGTGGCGCAGTACGGAGGTGTGCAGGCCGATCGGGAGGGTGGCCGTGTCCTCGTACTCGCGGCCCAGCTGGGCCAGGGCCGCCCGCAGGCCCGCGAGTTGGGGCCCGTCCGGGCGCAGCAGCGGGGGCAGGCCGTAGTGGTAGAGGCCGGTCGCCTCGACCGTGGGCCGGGGCAGGAAACCGGGTTGCATGGTGAGGACGGTGCCGCGGTACTCGCTGGTGCGTGAGAAACGGTGAACCTGACCCGGGCGGATCCACAGCAGGTCGCCCGCTGCCGCCTCGTACTCGGCAAAGTCGATCATGTGGGTGACGGGGCCGTCGTCGAACAGCAGCACGACGTGGAAGTCGATGCGGTGGACGCGCTCCAGGGGTGCTTCGTCGTGCCAGGTGCGGTCGGGTGACATCGGCCCGACCTGCATACCGACGCCCAGGACGCTCAGATCGACCGGGAAGGGAAACGTCCTGATGGCGTCTCCGCTTTGGACGGCACCCTGGATGCCGTCTTGGATGGTTCTGTCCGTCATGTCCTTCTCTTGCCGTCCGGGCCCCGCCGTCCGTGTCCCACTTTCACCAAAGGGTGACACACAGGCACCTGGCCCCGTAAAAGTCAGACTTTTAAGTTTGAACACGTCAGAGCAGTTCCTCCACCTCTACCGAGGACTTCTTGAAGATGAGTACGCAGACATCCGACAGCCTCCAGTGGACCGATCTCGACCAGCGTGCCGTCGACACGGCGCGGATACTCGCGGCCGATGCCGTGCAGAAGGTCGGCAACGGGCACCCCGGCACCGCGATGAGCCTGGCGCCCGCCGCGTACACGATCTTTCAGAAGGTGATGAGGCACGACCCCGCGGACCCCGAGTGGACGGGCCGTGACCGCTTCGTCCTCTCCCCCGGCCACACCTCGCTGACCCTCTACACCCAGCTGTTCCTCTCCGGGTACGAACTGGATCTGGACGACCTCAAGGCGTTCCGCACGCACGGCTCGAAGACTCCGGGGCACCCCGAGTACGGTCACACGGCCGGCGTCGAGACCACCACCGGCCCGCTCGGCCAGGGTGTCGCCAACGCGGTCGGCATGGCGATGGCCGCCCGTTACGAGCGCGGCCTCTTCGACCCCGAGGCGCCCGAGGGCGAGTCGCCCTTCGACCACACCGTCTGGGCGATCGTCTCCGACGGCGACCTGGAGGAGGGCATCTCCGCCGAGGCCTCCTCACTGGCCGGTCACCAGAAGCTCGGCAACCTCGTCTTCGTCTACGACGACAACCACATCTCCATCGAGGGCGACACGGCGACGGCGTTCTCCGAGGACGTGCTGAAGCGGTACGAGGCGTACGGCTGGCACGTGCGGCGCATCGAGCCCGAACTCGGCGGAGACATCGACGTCCGCGCGCTGTACACGGCGCTCAGGGAGGCGCAGGCCGAGACCGCGCGCCCCTCCATCATCGCCATGCGCACGATCATCGCCTGGCTCGCCCCGAACGCCCAGAACACCGAGGCGGCCCACGGCTCGGCGCTCGGCGCCGACGAGATCGCGGCCACCAAGCGCGTCCTCGGCTTCGACCCGGAGCAGACCTTCGAGGTCGCCGACGAGGTTCTCGCGCACGCCCGCCAGGCCCTCGACCGGGGTGCGGAGGCGCACGCCGCCTGGGACAAGCGGCTCACCGAGTGGCGTACCGCGCAGCCCGAGCGGGCGAAGCTGTTCGACCGGGTCGTGGCAGGTCAGCTGCCCGAGGGCTGGGAGGACGCGCTGCCGGTGTTCGAGGAGGGCGCCTCCGTCGCCACCCGCGCGGCCTCCGGCAAGGTGCTCCAGGCCCTGGGCCCGGTCCTGCCCGAGCTGTGGGGCGGTTCCGCCGACCTGGCCGGCTCGAACAACACGACCATCGACAAGACGTCCTCCTTCCTCCCGAAGGGCAACCCGCTCCCCGAGGCGAACCCGTACGGCCGTACCGTCCACTTCGGCATCCGTGAACACTCGATGGCCGCCGAGATGAACGGCATCGCGCTGCACGGCAACACCCGTATCTACGGGGGCACCTTCCTCGTCTTCTCCGACTACATGCGTAACGCCGTACGGCTGGCGGCGCTGATGCAGCTGCCGGTGACGTACGTCTGGACGCACGACTCCATCGGCCTCGGCGAGGACGGCCCCACCCACCAGCCCGTCGAACACCTGGCCTCCCTGCGCGCCATCCCGGGTCTGAACGTCGTCCGCCCGGCCGACGCCAACGAGACGGCCGTCGCCTGGGCCGAGATCCTCAAGCGGCACGCCACGAACCCGGCCCCGCACGGACTGGCGCTCACCCGGCAGGGTGTACCGGCGTACGCCCGCGACGAGAACGCCGCGAAGGGCGGGTACGTGCTGCGGGAGTCCTCCACGGGCACCCCGGACGTCGTCCTGATCGCCACCGGCTCCGAGGTCCAGCTCGCCGTCGCCGCGCGCGAGGCGCTGGAGTCGGAGGGTGTGGGTACGCGAGTGGTGTCGATGCCGTCCGTGGAGTGGTTCGAGGAGCAGACGGCCGAGTACCGCGCGAGTGTCCTTCCGCCGACGGTGAAGGCGCGCGTGGCGGTCGAGGCGGGCATCGGTCTGACCTGGTACCGCTACGTCGGTGACGCAGGACGCATCGTCTCCCTCGAACACTTCGGCGCCTCCGCCGATGCCGACACCCTGTTCGCCGAGTACGGCTTCACCGCCGAGAACGTCGCCCGGGCCGCGCGGGAATCTCTCGCAGCCTCCCGCGGTTGATCCGCCCGCCAGAAGGAAGATGATCACAGTGAGCACCGAAACAGCCCGCACCGCGGGAACACTCAAGCGCCTCTCCGACGAGGGCGTCTCGATCTGGCTGGACGACCTGTCGCGGGGGCGGATCACCTCCGGCAACCTCGCCGGACTCATCGACACCCATCATGTGGTCGGCGTGACCACCAACCCGTCGATCTTCCAGGCCGCCATCGGCTCCGGCGAGGGGTACGAGGAGCAGCTCGCCGATTTGGCCGTGCGCGGCGTCACGGTCGAAGAGGCCGTACGGATGATGACCACCGCCGACGTACGCGCCGCCGCCGACATCCTGCGCCCGGTGTACGACGCGACGGCCGGCCGGGACGGTCGCGTCTCGATCGAGGTCGACCCGCGACTCGCCCACGAGACGGCGGCGACGATCGCCGAGGCCAAGCAGCTGGCCTGGCTGGTCGACCGGCCCAACGTGATGATCAAAATCCCGGCGACGAAGGCGGGCCTGCCGGCGATCACCGAGGTCATCGGCCTCGGGATCAGCGTCAACGTCACGCTGATCTTCTCCCTGGAGCGCTACCGCGAGGTCATGGCCGCCTATCTGGCCGGCCTGGAGAAGGCGCAGGCCGCGGGCATCGACCTGGCGACCATCCACTCCGTCGCCTCCTTCTTCGTCTCCCGCGTCGACTCCGAGATCGACAAGCGGCTGACGCTGCTGGGCACGGACGCGGCCCTCGCCCTCAAGGGCCGGGCGGCGCTGGCCAACGCACGGCTCGCGTACGAGGCGTACGAGCAGGTCTTCGAGAGTGCGCGCTGGACCGCCCTGGGCGGCGCCCGCGCCAACCGGCAGCGCCCGCTGTGGGCGTCCACCGGCGTCAAGGACCCCGCGTACAAGGACACCCTGTACGTCGACGAGTTGGTCGCGCCCGGCACCGTCAACACGATGCCGGAGGCCACCCTCGACGCCACCGCCGACCACGGCGACATCCACGGCGACTCGGTGACCGGCGGCTACGCCCAGGCCCGCGCCGATCTCGCGGCCGTCGAGGGGCTCGGGATCTCGTACGACGAGGTCGTGAAGCTTCTGGAGGACGAGGGCGTCGCGAAGTTCGCGACCGCCTGGAACGACCTGTTGGACGCCGTCACCAAGTCGCTGAACAGCAAGGGAGTTGACGGGGAATGACTGACGAATCGACTCTGCCCGAACCCGAAGTCGCGACCGCAGCTGTCACCGCGTCCGAACCGGACCTCGGCGGCGACTCCGCGACGGAGTGGGAGAACCCGCTGCGTGACGCCGGCGACCGCCGGCTGCCGATGGTCGCGGGCCCGTCCGGGCTGGTCATCTTCGGGGTGACCGGTGACCTGTCCCGCAAGAAGCTGATGCCGGCCGTCTACGACCTCGCCAACCGCGGTCTGCTCCCGCCGGGCTTCTCGCTCGTCGGTTTCGCCCGCCGGGACTGGGAGGACGAGGACTTCGCCCAGATCGTCCACGACTCGGTGCGCGACCACGCCCGTACGGAGTTCCGCGAGGAGGTCTGGCAGCAGCTCGCCGAGGGCATGCGGTTCATCCCGGGCGACTTCGACGACGACGAGGCGTTCAAGCAGCTGCGCGCGGCCGTCGACGAGCTGGACGCGTCCCGGGGGACGAGCGGCAACTACGCCTTCTACCTCTCCGTACCGCCGAAGTTCTTCCCGAAGGTCGTCCAGCAGCTGAAGAAGCACGGGCTGGCGAACGCGCCGGAAGGTTCCTGGCGGCGCGGGGTGATCGAGAAGCCGTTCGGACACAACCTGAAGAGCGCCCGTGAGCTGAACCGGGTCCTGCACGACGTGTTCGACCCGGAGCAGGTCTTCCGGATCGACCACTACCTCGGCAAGGAGACCGTCCAGAACATTCTGGCGCTCCGCTTCGCCAACCAGATGTACGAGCCCATCTGGAACCGGTCGTACGTCGACCACGTCCAGATCACGATGGCCGAGGACATCGGCATCGGTGGCCGGGCCGGTTACTACGACGGCATCGGCTCGGCGCGTGACGTGATCCAGAACCACCTGCTCCAGCTGATGGCCCTGACGGCCATGGAGGAGCCCATCGCCTTCGACGCCGAGTCGCTGCTGACCGAGAAGCTCAAGGTCCTCAAGTCCGTGAAGCTGCCCGAACACCTGGGCGAGCACACTGTGCGCGGGCAGTACGCGGCGGGCTGGCAGGGCGGCGAGCAGGTCAGCGGCTACCTCGAAGAGGACGGCATCGACCCGCAGTCCAGCACCGACACCTACGCGGCCGTCAAGCTGGAGATCGACAACCGCCGCTGGGCGGGCGTCCCCTTCTATCTGCGCACCGGCAAGCGGCTCGGGCGGCGCGTCACGGAGATCGCGGTCGTCTTCCAGCGTGCCCCGCACTCCCCGTTCGACTCGACGGCCACCGAGGAACTCGGCGCGAACGCGATCGTCATCCGCGTCCAGCCCGACGAGGGCATGACCGTGCGCTTCGGTTCCAAGGTCCCGGGTACCTCGATGGAGATCAGGGACGTCACGATGGACTTCGCCTACGGCGAGTCCTTCACGGAGTCCAGCCCGGAGGCGTACGAACGGCTCATCCTGGACGTCCTGCTCGGCGACGCCAATTTGTTCCCCCGTCACCAGGAAGTGGAAGAGTCCTGGAAGATCCTCGACCCGATCGAGGAGTACTGGGGCACGCACGGCAGGCCCGCGCAGTACTCCTCGGGCAGTTGGGGCCCGGAAGAAGCCGACGAGATGCTCGCACGAGACGGACGGAGCTGGCGCAGGCCATGAAAATCGACCTCACCGACACCACGGCAAGCAAGATCAACAAAGCACTGGTGAAGGGGCGGCGCGCCATCGGCACCCCTGCCGTGGGCATGGTCCTGACGATGGTGATCGTCACGGACGAGGAGAACGCCTACGACTCGATCAAGGCGGCCGAGGACGCCTCGCACGAGCACCCCGCCCGCACCCTGGTCGTCATCAAGCGGCACGCCCGCAGCCCGCGCGACCGCACCAAGTCCCACCTCGACGCCGAGGTACGGGTGGGCGCGGACGCCGGTACCGGCGAGACGGTCATCCTGCGGACGTACGGCGAGGTGTCCGACCACGCCGACTCCGTCGTCCTGCCGCTGCTGCTGCCGGACGCCCCGGTCGTCGTCTGGTGGCCGGTCAACGCCCCCGAGGTGCCCGCCAAGGACCCGCTGGGCGCGCTGGCCCAGCGCAGGATCACCGACATGTACGCGGTCGAGCAGCCGCTGACCGCCCTGGAGGCGCGGGTGCGTTCGTACGCGCCCGGCGACACCGACCTGGCGTGGACGCGGCTCACCCCGTGGCGCTCGATGCTGGCGGCGGCCCTCGACCAGGCCCGTACGAAGATCATCTCGGCGGCCGTCGAGAGCGAGGCCGAGAACCCGAGCGCCGAACTGCTGGCCCGCTGGCTGGGCGCCCGCCTGGACGTGCAGGTCGACCGCGTCGTCACTGCGGGCCCGGTCGTCACGGCCGTCCGCCTCGGCACCGACAAGGGCGAGATCGTCATCGACCGCCCCGAGGGCCCGCTCGCCACGCTCACCCTGCCCGGCCAGCCCTCCCGCACCCTCGCGCTGAAGGTGCGCCCCACCTCCGAACTCATCGCCGAGGAACTGCGGCGCCTCGACGCCGACGAGATGTACGCGATCGCCCTGCGGGGCGACGGCACCAAGGAGACCCCCCGTGTCTGACTCCCCCAGGCTCAACCGGCGCCCCGAGTGGACGGCGCTGGAGGACCACCGCGCCGGTGCGCTCGCCGCACCGCGACTGCGTGAGCTGTTCGCCGCCGATCCCGGCCGCGCGGAGCGGTACGTCGTACAGGTCGGCGACCTGCACATCGACTACTCCAAGCACCTCGTCACCGACGAGACCCTCGCCCTTCTCCAGGAACTGGCCGCGGCGACGGGTGTGTTCGGGCTGCGGGATGCCATGTTCCGGGGCGAGAAGATCAACATCACCGAGGACCGGGCGGTGCTGCACACGGCGCTGCGGGCGCCGCGTGGCGCGGTGGTCGAGGTCGACAGTGAGAACGTGGTGCCGGCGGTGCACACGGTGCTGGACCGGATGGCCGCTTTCGCGGAGCGGGTGCGGTCGGGTGAGTGGACCGGTCACACGGGCCGCCGTATCCGGAATGTCGTCAACATCGGTATCGGTGGCTCGGATCTGGGTCCGGCGATGGCGTACGACGCGTTGCGGGCGTTCACCGCACGGGAGTTGACGTTCCGGTTCGTGTCGAACGTGGACGGCGCGGACCTGCACGAGGCGGTGCGGGACCTGGATCCGGCGGAGACGCTGTTCATCGTGGCGTCGAAGACGTTCACGACGATCGAGACGATCACGAATGCGACGTCGGCGCGGTCGTGGCTGCTGGCGGGGCTCGGTGGTGACGAGAAGGCGGTCGCCCGGCATTTCGTGGCGTTGTCGACGAACTCGGGGAAGGTCGCCGACTTCGGGATCGACACGGCGAACATGTTCGAGTTCTGGGACTGGGTCGGCGGCCGGTACTCGTACGACTCGGCGATCGGGCTGTCGCTGATGATCGCGATCGGGCCGGAGCGGTTCCGGGAGATGCTGGACGGGTTCGCGCTGGTCGACGAGCACTTCCGGACGGCTCCGGCGGAAAGCAACGCACCTTTGCTGCTGGGGTTGTTGGGTGTCTGGTACGGCAACTTCTTCGGGGCGCAGTCGCATGCGGTGCTGCCGTACTCGCACTATCTGTCCAAGTTCACGGCGTACCTGCAGCAGCTGGACATGGAGTCCAACGGCAAGTCGGTCGACCGTGACGGGCTGCCGGTGGAGTGGGAGACCGGACCGGTGGTGTGGGGGACGCCCGGTACCAACGGGCAGCACGCCTACTACCAGTTGATCCATCAGGGGACGAAGGTCATCCCGGCGGACTTCATCGGCTTCGCCGAGCCGGTGGCGGAGCTGAGCGACGAACTCAAGGGCCAGCACGACCTGTTGATGGCCAACTTCTTCGCACAGACCCAGGCGCTGGCCTTCGGGAAGACCCCGGACGAGGTGCGGGCGGAGGGGGTGCCGGAGGAACTCGTCGCCCACAAGACGTTCCAGGGCAACCACCCGACGACCACTGTCCTCGCGCGCGAACTCACCCCCTCCGTCCTCGGCCAGCTGATCGCGCTCTACGAGCACAAGGTGTTCGTCCAGGGCGCGATCTGGAACATCGACTCCTTCGACCAGTGGGGAGTCGAGCTGGGCAAGGTCCTCGCCAAGCGCATCGAGCCCGCGCTCACCACGGGGGCCGACGTCCCCGGCCTCGACTCCTCCACCGCCGCCCTCGTGGCCACGTACCGCACCCTTCGTGACGCTCAGGAAGTGAACTGACATGCAGATTGGTCTGATCGGTCTCGGCAAGATGGGCGGCAACATGCGCGAGCGCATCCGCCGCGCCGGCCACACCGTCATCGGCTACGACCGCAACCCCGAGGTCTCCGACGTGAGCAGCCTCGCCGAACTGGTCGAGAAGCTCGAAGCGCCGCGTGTGGTCTGGTCGATGGTCCCGGCCGGTGCCATCACCCAGTCCGTCGTCGACGAACTCGGCGGCCTGCTGTCCGCCGGTGACACGGTCGTCGACGGCGGCAACTCCCGCTGGACGGACGACGAGAAGCACGCCGAGGAACTGGGCGCCAAGGGCATCGGTTTCGTCGACGCCGGTGTCTCCGGCGGTGTGTGGGGCCTGCAGAACGGCTACGCCCTGATGGTCGGCGGCGACAAGGAGCACGTCGAGCGGCTCCAGCCGATCTTCGAGGCACTGAAGCCGGAGGGCCCGTACGGCTACGTCCACGCGGGCAAGGTGGGCGCCGGGCACTTCTCGAAGATGGTCCACAACGGCATCGAGTACGCCATGATGCAGGCCTACGCCGAGGGCTGGGAGCTGCTGGAGAAGGTCGACTCCGTCACGGACGTGCGCGAGGTCTACCGGTCCTGGCAGGACGGCACCGTCATCCGCTCCTGGCTCCTCGACCTGGCGGTCAACGCCCTCGACGAGGACGAACACCTGGAGCGGCTGCGCGGGTTCGCGCAGGACTCCGGCGAGGGCCGGTGGACGGTCGAGGCGGCCGTCGACAACTCCGTGCCGCTGCCCGCGATCACGGCCTCCCTCTTCGCCCGGTTCGCGTCCCGGCAGGACGACTCCCCGCAGATGAAGATGATCGCTGCGCTGCGCAACCAGTTCGGCGGCCACGCCGTCGAGTCCAAGGAGTAGAAAACCGTGGGTGACCTTCTGCTGGTCCGCCACGGCGAGACGGAGTGGAGCGCGTCGGGACAGCACACCAGCTGGACCGACCTGCCCCTCACCGCGCACGGCGAGGAACAGGCCAAGTCCCTCGTTCCGCTCCTCGCCGGACGGACCTTCGCCCGAGTACTGACCAGCCCTCTCACCCGCGCGGTCCGCACCGCCGAACTCGCGGGCCTGTCCCGGGCGTTGACCGACCCGGACCTGCACGAGTGGGACTACGGCGGCTACGAGGGCGTGACGACCCCCGAGATCCAGCGCACCCGGCCCGACTGGTTCCTGTTCACGGACGGGGTGGTGCCCGGCCCGGACGGGCACCCGGGCGAGTCGCCGGACGAGGTGGGCCGGCGTGCGGACCGCGTGCTGGCCCGCATCGAGGACGCCCTCGGGGAGGGCGACGTGATCCTGGTGGCGCACGGGCACTTCCTGCGTGTGCTGACGGCCCGTTACCTCGGGCTGCCGGCCACCGACGGACGGCTGTTCCAGCTCGCGACGGGCACGGTCAGCAGGCTCTCCACGGAGCACGACCGCCCCGTGATCACGGAGTGGAACTCCCGCTGGCAGACAGTGAGTTGAGCCGCCTGCTGCAACAGGGAGACTGAAATGCCGATCGGGTCCGGGGCTTTGTCCCCGGACCCGATTGACATGTGTGCCGACGGCGCGTCAGAGTCGCCCCGGTGGAGATCAACGAACTGACGCCGGCCGAAGCACGGGTGTGGCGGGCCTTCCCCAAGGGCGAACCCGTGGACTTCCGCGAGGAAGACGACGAGGACGCGGCCGACGGCTACGACTGGGGGCCGGAGAGGACCGTCCGCGCCTCAGTGCTGCGGGCCCTGCTGCTCAGTCCCCCGCAGGACGCCGAGATCCCCAGACTCAGACTCTCGGGCGCCCGTGTCACCGGGCATCTGAACCTGATGTACGCGATCGTGGACCACCCGCTCCATCTGCGGTACTGCCACTTCGACGAGTCGCCCGACCTCTACGGCACCCGGCTGCGCCAGCTGAACCTGCGCGGCTCGGCGCTGCCCGCCATCAACCTCGCGAGTGCGCGGATCGACGGGCCCCTGCGCATGACCGACTGCCGGGTGTGGGGGCCGGTGCGGCTGGCCGGTGCGGAGATAGCCGGCGCCCTCTTCATGGACGGCGCCGAAGTCACCACGTCAGACCCGTCCGTGCCCGTGCTCCAGCTCCATCAGTGCGTGTTCGGCGACGGCTTCGCGGCCCCCGGACTGCGGGTACGGGGCGAGACGCTCCTCGACGGCGCCACGGTGGGCGGGTCGGTCAATCTGGAGGGCGCCGAGCTGAGCAATCCCGGCGGCCACGCCCTGCGCGCGCAGTCACTCGAAGTACGGGCCGACGTCCGGGCGCGGAGGCTGCGCACCGAGGGTGGGTTCGATCTGCGCGGCGCCCGGATCCCGGGGCGGCTCGACCTCATTCGGTCGCGCCTGTCGAACCCGGGCGGTATGGCGCTGCGGGCCAGCAGCTGTGTCATCGGCGAGCTGTGGCTGTTCCTCAGCGAGCCCCTCGACGGCACGCTCCACCTGCGCCGCTCCAGGATCGACGTCCTGGGCTTCGAGCCGGAGGTCGCACCGGGCGAGGTGCTCTTCAACAACCTCGCCTACACGACACTCACCCCGTACGAGCCCGCCGAGCGCCGGCTCCCCCTACTGGAACACGACGGCGACGGCTATGTCTCCCACTCCTACGAACAGTTGGCCGCCGCCTACCGGTATGTCGGCGACGAGTCGGCGGCCCGCAAGGTCCAACTCGCCAAGCTGCGCCGCCACCGGAGGACCCTGCCGTGGCTCGGCCGGGTGTGGGGCCACCTCCAGGACCTCGGCGTCGGCTACGGTTTCCGTCCGCTGCGCGCCGCCGTCTGGCTGCTGTCGCTGCTGGCGGCCGGTTCGACCGTGTACGCCCTGCACCACCCGCACCCGCTCAAGGCCGACGAGACCCCGGAGTTCAACCCGGTCTTCTACACCCTCGACCTGCTCCTCCCGGTGATCTCCTTCGGCCAGGAGGGGGCGTTCGCACCGACGGGCGGGTACCAGTACCTCTCTTACGTCCTCATCCTGACCGGCTGGATACTGGCGACGACCGTCATCGCCGGTGTGAGCAGGAGCGTGACCCGGTGAGCGAATCCGGCTCGCAGTAGATCCTCCGCAGTAACTCCCTTTCAGTGAAGGGGTTGTTGCGCGTGCTGGGCAGCGAGCCGTACCGGCGCGTTCTGGGCGCCGTAACCCCGGTAGCCACCGTCGCGCTGGACCAGTTCGAAGAAGACGCGGCCCACGGTCCGTGTGTAGCAGTGCCTGAACCCGCCCTGTGCGTCACGGTCGTAGAGGATGCCGAGTTCGCGGTACGTCGCCAACTCGCCCTCGCCGAACTCGTAGCGGGCGGCGAGGTCGTCGTAGTAGTTCGCGGGCATGGGGAGCAGGCTGCCGCCGGCCGCCCGGAAGGGCCGGGCGGCGGCGATCACGTCGTCGGTGGCCAGCGCGATGTGCTGGGCGCGGGGCTCGTCCTCGGTGGGCGCGGGACCGACGGCGAGCGCGATACGTACACTGCCACCGGGGTTGGTGACGGCGCGGCTGCGGAAGAGCCCGTACGGGTCGGCGACGTCGACGCTCTCCCGCCCCTGCAGCCCGAGGACGCTGCGATGGAAGAGGGCGGCCTCGTCGAAGTGGTGCCAGGGCTGGGTGAGAGCCAGATGGTCGATGCGCTTCACACCCTCCGTGGCAATCGGTGGCTCAGCGGCCTCGGCGGGCTCGAAGTCGGCGCGCCAGTCGGGGAGTTCGGGGCGGTCCGTGCCGCAGAAGAAGAGTTCCGTGCCGTCGGGGGCTGCCACCGCGTCGAGCGGGGTGTCCTCAAGGGCGCGGCGGCGGGGCAGGACCGGGGCCAGGAGTGCCTCGGCCCGGCGGGCGGCGCCCGCCGGGTCCGGGGACTCCAGGCCGACGGCGGCGAGTCCGGTGCCCTCACGGCGGGCGGCCGGTCCGGTGTTGACGAGGATGCGGGCCTCACCGCACTCCCAGAGGTCCACGGGCTTGCTGCGGTGGCGTGCGGTGCGGGCGAGGCCGAGCGCCCCGAGGATCGCCGCGACGGGTTCGGCGTCGGGGGTGACGAGTTCGGCGAAGGCGATACCGGTGGGGACCACGGGCTCGGGCAGCGCGGCGAGGCCGATGCCCTCCTGGAGGACGAGGAGTGAGCGCCGGGCGTCGACGGCTGTGGGACCGGCCTCGGCCTGCCGGAACACGTCGTTGAAGACCTCCAGGGACAGTGGACCGTCGTATCCGGCCCGGACGACGTGCCGCAGAAGGCCCGCGATGTCGAAGCCGCCCTGTCCCGGGAAGCAGCGGTAGTGACGGCTCCACTGCAGCACGTCCATGGCGAGCAGCGGGGCGTCTGCCAGCTGGAGGAAGAAGATCTTCTCGCCGGGGATGTCCTCGATGCCCTTGGGGTCCGAACCCCGGGACAGGATGTGGAAGCTGTCGAGGCAGGTGCCGAGCGCGGGGTGGTCGGCCGCCTCGACGATGCTCCAGGCGTGGTCGTACGTACTGACGTGCCGTCCCCACGCGAGCGCCTCGTAGGCGACGCGGACACCGAAGTCCTGTGCCAGGTCGGCCAGTTCCCTCAATTGGGCGGCGGCGAGGGCATCGTCGTCGAGGGCGAGCGGGGAGACGCTGGAGCAGACGAGGACGGTGTCGGTGCCGAGGCGGCGCATCAGCTCGAACTTGTGCCGGGCGCGGCGCAGGTTGCGGGCGAACTCGTCGTCGGGCACGGCCTCGATGTCACGCATCGGCTGGTAGAGGTCGATGGTGAGGCCGAGGTCGGCGCAGCGGGCGCGGATCTCCTCGGGGGTGAGGGGGCTGGCGAGCAGGTCGTTCTCGAAGATCTCGACCCCGTCGAAACCGGCCCGGGAGGCGGCCGTGAGTCTCTCGGTCAGGGTGCCGCTGAGCGACACGGTGGCGATGGACGTACGCACGTCGGTACCTCTGCCTTCTCTCTGCTTCTGCTTCTGCTTCCGCTGTCGCTGTCGGCTTCTACCGCTTCCGGCATCCATCGCCTCCGGCTGCTACTTGGGGGCCGGTAGCGCGCCCGCCAGTTCCGCGATGTCGGCCAGCATGCGTGCGGTGTCGGGTTCGCGGCCGGTGACGAGACGGAACGCGTCCGCGGCCTGGAAGGCGGCCATGCCACCACCGTCGAGCGTGGCGCAGCCCACCGCGCGGGCCGTGCGCAGCAGCTCGGTCTCCAGCGGGCGATAGACGACCTCGGCGACCCAGAGACCGGGGTGCAGCAGTTCGGCGGGGAAGGGCAGACCGGGGTGGGCGGCCATACCGGTGGGTGTCGCGTGCACCAGGCCATCGACACCAACGCCAGCATCGCCCCCGCCGGACCGGCCGATCAGCGCCGCCAGCCGGTCGGGGGTCGTGGCGGTCGCCCGGCCCTCGCCGAAGTGCCGGTTGAGGGAGGCGGCGAGGTCGGCGGCCCGGTCGGGCAGCGCGTCGACGACGGTGACCTGACCGGCGCCGAGGGTGAGGATGGCGTGTGCGACCGCGGCCCCGGCGCCACCGGCCCCGAGCTGCACGACCCGGTCCAGCGGGGCGTCGGGCAGGCCGCGTGCGAAGGACGCGGCGAAACCGGTCACGTCCGTGTTGTGGCCGACGGCTCGGCCGTCCTCGAAAACCACGGTGTTGACGGCGCCGAGCGCCTCGGCCTGCGGATCGAGGCCGTCGAGGTGTTCGATGACGAGCTGCTTGCACGGATGCGTGATGTTCAGCCCGTCGAACCCGAGGTCGCGGGCGGCTCGTACGAGATCTCCCACCGCGTGTGCCTCGACGCCCAGCGTGTCGATGTCGATCAGCCGGTACAGATACCGCAGCCCCTGGCGGTCGGCCTCCCGCTCGTGCAGCGCGGGGCTCAGCGACGGCCCGATGCCGGAGCCGACGAGCCCGACGAGAAACGAGTCCTTGGCCACGACGGGACCTCCTGTGCGACTGCGGCTCACCATTAATGTACGAACTAGTACGTTAGCTATATCAGCATGGCCGGCCACAGGGAAGCCCCCGGTGACGCTTCGGCGGAGCTTCTAGAATCACGGGACTGGCCCCTCGCCCGAAGGAACCCGATGACCAGCGTCGAAGAACCGGTACACACAGGCGGGCGCATCCGCGACGCCGCCCGGACCAGGGCCGAGATTCTCGACGTGGCCACCAAGGAGTTCGCCCGGGCCGGTCTGGCGGGGGCCCGCGTGGACGAGATCGCCGCGCTCACCCGTACCACCAAGCGGATGATCTACTACTACTTCGGCGGCAAGGAACAGCTGTTCACAGCCGTCCTGGAGCACGCGTACTCGGTGATCCGGCAGGCCGAACAGGACCTCGACGTCGAGCATCTGGACCCGGTCGCGGCGATCCGGCGGCTGGCGGAGCTCACCTTCGACCACCACGAGGCGCACCCCGACTTCATCCGCCTGGTGAGCATCGAGAACATCCACGAGGCCGAGCACATCGCCGCCTCCGAGCAGCTGGGGAAGATCGGTTCGCCCGCGCTGGAGGTGATCCGCCGGATCCTGGCGTCGGGCCGCGCGTCGGGCCTGTTCACCGCCGAGGTGGACGCCGTGGACCTGCACGCGATGATCAGCTCCTTCTGCTTCTTCCGAGTGGCCAACCGGCACACCTTCGGCGCCCTGTTCGGCCGCGACCTGACGGCTCCGGACCAGCGGGAGCACTACCGGGCGATGCTCGGCGACATGGTCATCGCCTATCTGACGGCGGACCGTACGGCCTGACGAGGAGGCCGCGCGCGGGCCGGCGCGGGGGCCGCAGTGCCCGCGCGGGGCCGCACCGGGACCGCGCGCGCACCGCTCGGACACCGCGCCGGACAAGATCCTTCACCGCGACCTCTTGACACCCGGGAAACGTCGGCGCAACATCCGTAGCCACCACTACTAACTATCCAGTGGGTTAATTAGCCGGGTCGCTCCCGGCGCGGCCGTCCCGTCACCCCAGGGGTCCGGCGCCTCCCCCTCCCTCCCCTCCGCTCACTCCACCTAGGGTGGAGTTCCCCCGAAGGAGCATGCCGTGGCGGATTCCGTCGCACCCCGCGACCCCGCAGCACCCCTGGACGCCCCAGCGGGCGGCCAGCCGAAGAAGGCCGCCACGGCCGCCTGGATCGGCAGCGCCCTGGAGTACTACGACTTCTTCATCTACGGCAGCGCCGCCGCCCTGATCTTCCCCAAGGTCTTCTTCGACGAGTCCGACCCGGCCACCGCGACCCTGCTGTCGCTGGCCACCTTCGGTGTCGCGTACGCCGCCCGCCCGGTCGGCGCGCTCTTCCTCGGCCACTTCGGCGACCGGGTCGGCCGCAAGAAGATCATGGTCTTCACGCTGATCCTGATGGGCGTGCCGACGTTCCTCATCGGCTGTCTGCCCACCCGGGACCAGGTCGGCACCCTCGCCCCGGTCCTGCTCGTGCTCTGCCGGGTCCTCCAGGGCATCTCGGCGGCCGGTGAGCAGGCGAGCGCCAACTCCATGACGCTCGAACACGCCCCGCCGGGCAGGCGCGGCTTCTTCACCAGTTTCACGCTGAGCGGCACCCAGGGCGGCCAGCTCCTCGCCACGCTGGTCTTCATCCCGATCGCCGCGATGCCCGAGGACCAGTTGCTGTCCTGGGGCTGGCGGGTGCCGTTCTGGCTGAGCATCGCGGTCGCCGTGGTCGGCTACGTCATCCGCCGCAAGCTGGAGGAGACTCCGGCCTTCGCCCAGCAGACCGCTACCGAGGGCGTCGTCAAGATGCCGTTGCTGATCCTGCTGCGCGAGCACTGGGCGGACGTCCTGCGGGTCGTCGCGGGCGCGCTGGTCGCCTCGGTCTCCACGATCTTCACGGTGTGGGCGCTGGCGTACGCGACCAGCGACGCGGTCGGCATGGACCGCACGTCCATGCTGTGGGTGGCCGCGCTCGCCAACGTGGTCGCGCTGGCGGCGATCCCGCTCTGGGCCACGCTGTCCGACCGCATCGGCCGCCGCCCGGTGTTCCTGGTGGGCGCCGCCGGCAGCGCGGTCATGATGTTCCTCTACCTGTGGGCGATCTCCACGGGCTCGTACCCGCTGATCATGGGCCTCGGCATCGTCACCTTCGGCGTGGTCTACAGCGCCGCGAACGGCACGTGGCCCTCCTTCTACGGTGAGATGTTCTCGACCCGGGTGCGGCTGTCGGGCATGGCGATCGGTACGCAGATCGGCTTCGCTGTCGCCGGTTTCGCGGTCACCTTCGCCGCGCAGATCGCCGGTCCCGACGGGGACGACTGGTCCTCCGTCGCCCTGTTCACGGCCGCTCTGTGCATCCCGCCGGTGCTGGCCGCGATCACGGCGCGCGAGACACACCGGGTGCCCACCGAGCGACTCGGCGAGCGCGACGCCGAGAACACGGCGAAGCGCGAGACCGTTTCGGCCTGAGCGTCGCGCCCGCGCTTTCCACGCCCAAGTCCCCGACAGCGATGGGCTGTTCGGGGACCTGGGCTTTCACGGCCGGGTCGGCGGGGAATCCTCGGCCCCGTGGATCAGGGGGTGGCCCGCCGGGACCGGCCGCCACCCCCGCCGCTCACTGCCCGTACGCGACCAGCAGGCTGGTGGCCGGAACCACCACGAGTCCGCCGCCCGCACCGAGGCCGGTCAGCGGCTGGGACACGTTGTGCTCGTCGGGCTCCTCGATCGGGGCGCCGACGTCGGTGGACCAGACGGACTGACCGGTGGCGCCGTTGAGCGCCCACAGCTGACCGCTTCGCGAGCCGACGTAGACGTATCCGTTGACGACGATCGGCGCTGTGCTGATCTGTCCGTCGCCCTCGAACGTCCAGCGACTGGCCAGCGTGCGGCTGTGCCGCTCCCGAAGGACACCGTTGTCGACGAAGTAGCCCTGGCGGCCGTCGAAGGCCGGTGCCGGTGACCAGCCCGGGGCCTCGTACGTGCCGCGGACCTTCCCGTCGGCGGCGTTCAGGACCGTGGGGGTCATCCCGGCGTCGTCGCGGACCCAGACACCGCCGTCGGCGACAACGGGGGTGCGGCCCCCGCCGCCGGAGCACTCGGTGTCGTGGTGCCACAACGGGTCGCCCGACTTGGGGGCGAAGGCGTACGTCTGCTCGCACGCGTACGAGACGTAGACCCCGTTGGCCGTGACGGCGGGCGAGCTGTTGTCGCCGTTCGCGACCGGCTGGGTCCAGAGCACCGCGCCGCTGGCCGCGTTCACCGCGTACAAGGTGCCGCCGGAACCGGCGCCGCCCGTGTACACCACGCCGCCGGCGAAAGTGGGCGGAGAGGTGAACGAGTACTGCCCGGGCAGCGCGACGCTCCAGAGCTTCTTCCCGTTGGCCGGGTTGAACGCCGTCAGTTCGCCGTCGTAGTTCTGGGCGTAGAGTCGACCGCCCCCGTAGGCGAGCGCGGACCACCAGTAGGTCCCGCCGAGATCGACGGGCACCCAGGCGTCCTTGCCCGTCGCCGCGTCGACGGCGTAGAGGACGGTGCCGTACCCGTTGGGCGAGGAAGCGGTGGCGAAGACGCGCCCGCCGGCCACAACGGGATAGGAGACGTCCCCACCCAGGTCGCGGGACCACTTCTGACTGAGCGGTGGTGCGCCCACAGCGGTGTCGACGAGACTGCCGTCGTGCCGTGCGTTGATCTGGTAGGTGGTCGTGGCGCCGGTCGTGATCGATTGGGCGCCGGCCGGTGTCACGAACCCGAGAACCGACAGCGCCACACCTAACAGGACAGCGATAGTTCTTCGCAGATTCAACTCAGACATCCCTCATCCTCCGGCATCGCCGCAGCGATGCGCGCGGGTGGACCAACTTCGGGTGCGGTTGCCCGCTTCCGGGTCTCATAGTCCTGCAAGGACATCCCAACCGCTTTCTATTTTCGTGCAGTTGGAGAGCGTCGCGGATTCGCGAGACGATCGGAGCCTTACCAGTAGACACTGTCTACGAGGTGCTGGTAGACAGTGTCTATGAGTGACTCCCTGCGGACCCGGCTCATCGACGCCGGTGTCGACCTGGTGACCTCGGAAGGTGTCCACGCGCTCAGCCTCCGGGAGATCGCCCGGCGGGCCGGCGTCTCGCACGGCGCCCCGCGCCGGTACTTCCCGACCCATCTGGAGCTGCTGTCCGCCATCGCGCGCCGTGGGTTCACCGAGCTGGCGGCCAGGGGCTCGGCGGCGATCGAGGAGAGCGGGCCGGTTGCGGCGAATCCCCGGGAGCAGCTCTCGACGCTCGGGCGTGTGTACCTCGACTTCGCGCTCGACAACCGGGGCATGCACGAGCTGATGTTCCGTCACGACCTGCTGGAGAGCGGCACGTTGGGGCTGCGCGAGGCCAGTCTGCCCGTCTTCGACCTGCTGGTGGGGCTCGTCGGGCGGGCCCGGCCGGACGCCGACGCCCGGCTCCTCGCCGGGTCGCTGCTGGCGAACCTCTACGGCATCGCCCAGCTCTGGACCTGGGGCAGCCTCCAACTCACCACGGGCGCGGACGACTTCGCCCCTCTGTTGCGTACGGCCCTCGACGCGCACCTCGGGCCGGAGGAGCGGTGAGCGCTCATCGGCGGGTGGCCTTGGCCAGCAGTGTGATCGGGGCGGTGGTCGTCGCTCTCGACGGGACCGTGCTGACCATCGCGCAGCCCACCCTGCAACGGGACCTGCACGCCTCCTTCGCCGAGGTCCAGTGGACGAGCACCGGGTATCTCATCGCGGTGGCCGGTCTGCTCGTGTTCGCCGGGCGGCTCGGCGACCGGTACGGGCACCAACGGCTGTTCGCCATCGGGGTGTTGGGCTTCGGGGCGGCGTCGGCGGGCATCGGGTTCGCGTCCGGGGTGCGGTGGGTGATCGCGCTGCGGGTCGTCCAGGGGGTCTTCGGCGCGCTGCTGCAGCCCGCCACGCTCGGGATGCTGCGGGCCGCGTTCCCACCCGACCGACTGGGGATGCCCATCGCGCTGCGGACCAGTGCGATCGGGCTGGCAGCGGCGGCCGGCCCGCTGGTGGGAGGCGTCCTGGTGACCCAGCTGGGCTGGCGGGCGGTGTTCTTCCTCAATGTCGTACCGGCGCTGGTGCTGGGCGTACTCGCGTCGGTCGTCCGCACTCCCCGTCCGGGTCCGTCGCCCTCATCCGGACCTGCGCGGCTCGACCTCCCCGGTGCCGCGCTGCTCGCGGTGGCCCTCGCCTGTCTCGTGCACACGCTCGTCGGTGTCCCCGAGCACGGCTGGAGTCCGTCAGCCGTCCTCGGGCTGCTCACGGCGGTGGGCGCGGGCCTCGTCCTCGTACGCCACGAACGGCGTACCGCTGACCCGCTGCTGCCGCCCGACGTGCTCGGTTCGACGGTCGTGGGTGCCGCGCTGGGCATTCTCGTGCTCGCGTCGGCTGCGATGTTCGGCACACTCTTCGTATCCAGTTACGTGCTCCAGGGTGAGCTGGGCATGGACCCGTTGCACACCGCTCTGGCCGCGCTGCCGGGCGGGGCCGCGATGGTGCTGGGAGCGCCGTGGGCCGCCGTACTGCTGCGTCGGTACGGGGCTCGGCGGACGACCGCGGCCGGCCTGGTCCTGCTCGCGCTCGGGGTGTCCGTGCTGTTCCGGGCAGCCGGAACTGTGCCGGTCGGCGGTGGATTCCTGCTGCTCGGAGCCGGTTTCGGCACCGTGATGGTGACCGCGACGGCCGTCGTCGTACGGCATGCCCCGGCCGGGTCGGCCGGGGTGGCGGGCGGGTTGCAGCAGACGGCGATGAACGTCGGACCGGTCCTCGGGGTGGCCACGGCGGCGACACTCGCGACCGTCACCGACGGGCTGCGGACCGCGCTGCCCGTGCTCGCGGGTGCGGCCCTCGTGGGTGTGCTGGCCGCGCTGAGGATGCCGGACTCGGGTGAACGGAGGGCGACGCCTGCCGGGTCCCTGCGTCACCATGGGGGGTCGTAGGCCTGAGGTGATCCTTTCGGGGTATGACAGCACGGCACTTCGAACGACCGGAGGGGAACGATGGCACAGCTGCGACAAGAGGTCGAGCCGAGCGAGGCGGGACTGGACGCGAAGGCGCTGGACCGCCTCGACCAGCACTTCGCCCGCGTGGTCGACGAGGGACACCTTCCCGGCTTCCTCGTGTCCGTGGCCCGCGCCGGCCGCGTCGCACACCTCACCACGTACGGCCGGCGCGACATGGCGGCCGGGCTGCCGGTCGAGGCCGACACGTTGTGGCGGATCTACTCCATGAGCAAACCGGTCACCTCGGTGGCCGCGCTGATACTGCTGGAGGAGGGCCGGCTCTCCCTCACCGACCCCGTCTCCCGCTTCCTGCCGGAGTTCGCCGACCCGCAGGTGTACGTGAGCGGTTCCGGGAGCGACCTCTGCACCCGTCCCGCCCAACCCCTTCTGCTCCGGCATCTGTTGACACACACGGCGGGCCTCACCTTCGCCTTCTACCACTCGCACCCCGTCGACGCCCTCTACCGCGCCGCCAACCTGGAGTCGTCGGTGGTGCCGGGCTCGACCCTGGCGGAGACCTGCTCGGTGTACGCGAGTCTGCCGCTCCAGTTCGAGCCGGGTACCCAGTGGAACTACTCGGTCGCCACGAACGTCCTGGGCCGGGTCATCGAGGTGGCGTCCGGGCAGCCGCTGGACGAGTTCGTCGCCGACCGGGTCCTCGGCCCGCTCGGGATGACGGACGCCGGTTTCTGTGTGACCGGTGAACAGGCGGACCGGCTGGCCGAGTTGTACGGGGAGACGGAGGACGGCGGCATCGAGCCGACCCTCGGCCTGCCCCTGAAGGGCCGCCCCCGGTTCCTGTCCGGCAGCGGTGGTCTGGTCGCCACCGCCCACGACTACCACCGGTTCATGGAGATGCTGCGCCGGGGCGGCGAACTCGACGGCGTCCGTGTCCTGTCGGCCGACACCGTGGCCCTGATGACCTCCAACCACCTGCCGGGCGGCGCCGATCTGCGCGCCTTCGGCGCCCGACCGCACGACGAACCCGGCAACGCGGGTGTCGGATTCGGCCTCGGGGTCTCGGTGGTGATCGACCCGGACCGCACCCTGGCCCCGGCCGGCCTCGGCACGTACGGCTGGAGCGGGGTGGCGACGACGACGTTCTGGGTCGACCCGGGCCGTGATCTGACAGTGCAGTTCATGACCCAGGTGCGACACAGGACGAGCCGGCCGTACTGGCAGGACCTCAAGCGTCTGGTGCACGAGGCGGTCGTCACCGGATAGACGACCGCGGACAGTTGCCCACAGGCGGGGAGTGAGCCGCCGTCAGCCGACGGTGAGCCTGAACTCCAGTCCCTCCCCGCCGAGTTCACCCAGCCACTCGTCCGAACGCCGTGCCGTCTCGGCGGCGCGGCTCAGGCCCGGCGGCAGCGAACCGTCGAGGATGTGCCCGACGCCCAGGGCCAGCGTGCGGGAGACACAGCGGGCCATCGCGCTCTCGGCCGCGTCGCCCTCCAGGTCCAGCAGATAGCGGCCGGACCAGCTCCGGCGCCGCCCGGAACCGCCGCCCCCGTCCCCCGCCTTCCCCTCCGCGTGGTCGGCCGCGTCCACCTCCAGGGACACGGCGAGGACCACGCGGTCGCGGTCGGCGTCGGTCGTCGGGTAGCGCGCCGCCAACTCCCTTGCCAGGGCGCCGATCCGCTCGTCGTCGCCGCCCTTCAGCTCCTCGAAGACGCTGTCCCAGGCGGTGAGCCAGCCGTCCAGGCGCAGGGTGCCCCGGACGAAGGCCTGCGCCTTCCAGGCCGCCGGAAGCTCGTACTGTTCGACGAACGGCACGCTGTCCCGGTTCGGGTACACCTCGAAGGTCTCCCCGTCGATCACATGCGGACGCGTGACCTCCCAGGGCCGGTCGGCGACCGTCTCGGCGCCGTCCTCGATATAACGGGCGGGCGAGCGAAGGGCGTTGAGGACTCCGGCGGGCGCCCAGCTGAACCGGTACCTGAAGTCGTTGGGCACCGCGGGGATGCCTCCGCAGTACGACGTGAGGCGGTACGAGGCCGGCGTGCCGGCGCCGATGGCGTGCTCGGCGCGGGTGACCAGGCTGTGCGCGAAGAGGTGGTCGATGCCCGGGTCGAGCCCGCACTCGGTGAGGACGACAAGACCGGCCGCCTCGGCCGCCGGAACCTGTTCGAGTACCGCTTCCGACACATAGCTCGAACACGCGAAGTGGGCGCCGCCCCGCACGCAGGCCGCCAGCAGCGCGGCGTGCTCGGGCGCCGGGAGCATGGAGACGACCACGTCTCCGGCGGTCAGTTCGGAGGTGAGCGCGGCGAGGGTGTAGGCGCGGGGTTCGGCGCGGCCGGTGAGCCCCAGGTGGTCGAGGGCCTCGGCCGCGCGTTCCTCGGTGCGGTGCCACACCCGTACCTGTCGCACGGCGTCGCTGTCGCACAGGGCGGCCAGTCCGCCGCCCGTGGACAGACCCGCGCCGATCCAGTGGACGGTGCCGCTCGCGGGAACAACCTTGTCCGTCATACGCCCGCTCCCCTGTCGTTTGCCGACTCGCCCTTGACCAGGCCGAGTTCACGGCACGTCTCGTCGAACCGTTCCAGACAGCGCCCCCAGGGACCGCCCACCTCGAAGTCGAGCAGCTGGGGCGCCAGGGCGGCCGAGAAGTCCGCGCTGGCCTCGCGGGGCAGCAGGGAGGGCAGGTTGTCGATGGCGATCAGGTCGAGCGGCGGCTCGTCCCGCAGCCTGCGCACCGGTTCGTCCCAGGTGGTGGCGGTGTCGTACACCGGGAGGAGGTTCATGGGCGAGCCGACGTCGACGGTGACGTCGGAGAGGGTACGCAGGCGGCGGCCTGGGCTGTCCAGATCCTCGTCCGTCAGGAACGGCGGCACCGGGCTGGTGGTGAGGACGGTGTTGACCAGCAACTCGTGGGCCAGCAGGGCCGGTCGGTCCAGGTTCCGGGTCTCGGCCAGGTCCCAGCAGGTCGGCTCGACGCCGGCCTCGGCGAGCGCGACACGCGCCCCGCGTCCGCTGCGGCCCAGGGCGCCGATAACCAGCGCACTCAACTCATCCGCACCGGCACGGAGTTCGGCGGCCAACTCCTCCTGGCTGGTCGGTCGCAACGGAGCCGCCAGCCTGCCCCGGTGCTGGAGCACGGCGAGGGCCGCCCCCAGATATCCGGCCCAGTAGCCGAAGGCGGCCAGCCTGCGCCCCTGGTCGTCCGCCAGGTACTCCAGGTCCAACAGCGCCCCGCCCCCGGCGACGAAGCGTTGCAGCAGCTCGGCCGCGCCCGGCTGGCCCTTGTAGGCGTGGCCGAAGAAGATGTGCCGGTGACGCAACTCGCCCGGCTCGTCGGGGAGTTCCTTGAGGCCGACGATCACCGCGTCCGAGGGTGCGGAGACCCAGGACCCGGCGTCGGCGGTGGCGCAGCCGACAGCCTCGTACTCCTCGGCCGGGAAGATCCGCTGCGGTGACTCCTCGACCGTCAGGCGCACCCCCTGCTCGACGAGCCGGCGGGCGTCGGACGGGACGACGGGTGTGCGGCGTTCGGTCGTGCGGGTCTCGTGGCGCAGCCACAAGTGGAGCTCGGTCATACGAGGTTGACCTCCGGGCGCAGGGCATCGGCCGCGAAACGGCCGGCGTTCAAGGGGCTGATGTCGACGAAGGGTACGCGGCCGAGGAAGAGGTCACGGACCACCTCGCCGACCGCCGGCCCCTGGAGGAAACCGTGGCCGGAGAACCCGGTCGCGTAGAGGAACCGGGAGGGTGAACTCGCCTCACCAATAAGGGCGTTGTGGTCCGGCGTGATCTCGTACAGGCCCGCCCAGCCGCCCGTGCGGCGCAGGTCGAGCAGGGCGGGCGCCCGGTGTTCCATCGCCTCGTACAGGCGCGGGATCCAGCGGTCGTGGGTGTCGGTGGCGAAGCCGGTCGTCTCGTCGGGGTCGGACATGCCGAGGAGCAGGCCGGGTCCCTCGCTGTGGAAGTAGAGGCTGCTGCTGAAGTCGATGGTCATGGGGAGCGTGGGCGGCAGTCCGGGGACCGGTTCGGTGACCGCGATCTGGCGCCGCAGGGGGTCGACGGGCAGGTCGACACCCGCCATCGTGCCGACCGCCCTCGACCAGGCGCCGGCCGCGCAGATCACGGTCTCGGTGGCGATCCTGCCCTTGTCCGTGACCACGGCCGTGAGGGTGTCGCCGTCACGTTCGATGCCGGTGACCTCGGTGTGGCACAGGACGGTCGCTCCGTGGCGGCGGGCAGCGGCGGCGTAGCCGTGGACCACCGCCTCCGGCGTGCAGTGGCCGTCGTCGGGCGAGTAGGCCGCCGCCAGCAGGCCGTCGGTGGTGATGAGCGGCGACAGCCGCTGCGCCTCGGCGGGGGTGAGCATCCGGCTGGGCACGCCCAGGCCGTTCTGCAGCGCGACCCCCGCCTCGAAGGACGCGACGTCCTCCGGTGTGGAGAGGAGGAACAGATAGCCGACCCGGTGCAGTCCGATGTCGTGCCCGGTCTCCTCCCCGAACCGTCCGAACGCCTCCAGGCTGCGCGCCCCGAGCTGGATGTTGAGCTCGTCGGAGAACTGCGCCCGGACCCCGCCCGCGGCGCGCGAGGTGGACCCGGAAGCCAGCTCGTCACGCTCGACGAGAACGACGTCCCGTACGCCCGCCCGGGCCAGGTGGTAGGCGATGCTCGTACCCATCACCCCACCGCCGATCACGACCACTTCGGCCCGCTCCGGGGCGCTCATCGCCCCTCTCCCCGTGCCGCGTGGACACTGCTGTGGCAGCCGATGCCGTCGGGGCCGGTACGGACGCCCGCGCCGGTCTCCCCGACGCCGATGACGTCCACATCCACATCACCATCCACAGCCACATCCGCCGATGTCACGCTCAACGCCCCGCTCCCCTCGCCGCGTGAATGACGGCCCAGGCGGCCGCCGCGTCCTGTACGCCCAGGCCGACGCTGTTGTAGAAGACGATGTCGTCGGGGCCGGTGCGGGCGGTCCGTGCACCCGTGAGGACCTCCCCGAGCCCGATCAGGTCCTCGCGGGCCAGCAGGCGGTCCCGGAGCGCGTCGACCACCGGCCCGGCGTGTTCCGCCGCGGTCGCCGGGTCGTCGACGACGACGGCCGCAGCCCGCCGGACGACCCCCGCGTCGACCTCACTGCGGCTCGGCTCGAACGAGCCCACGCTGACCACCGTGCACCCGGGCGCGAGCCACGCGCCGCGCACGACGGGGGTGGCGCTGAGGGTGCAGGCCGCGACCAGGGACGCCCCGGTCACCGCGTCCCGGGGTGTGCCGGTCGCCTCGGCGGCGACGCCGAGTTCGGCCGCGAGCAGCTCCGCCGCCCGCGCGCGCCGCTCCGGGTCCGGGCTCCACACCCGTACGGCTTTCAGGTCCCGTACCCGGGAGACGGCCCGGGCGTGGGCGAGTGCCTGGGTGCCCGAGCCGATGAGGGCCAGTTCGGCGCTGTCGGCGGTGGACAGCGCGTCGAAGGCCACGGCGCTGGCGGCGGCCGTACGCAGGGTCGTGACGGCCGTGCCGTCCATGACAGCGGCGAGTTCGCCCGTCACCGGGTCGAGGGCGGTGATGACGGCGTGCACGGTCGGCAGGCCGGCCGCCGCGTTGCCGGGATTGACACTGCCGAACTTCGCCACGGCGCCGGTGTCCCGGGACAGCCGGGAGACGTACGCGAAGACCACACTGTCGTCGAAGCGGCTGGGATGCATGATCTTCCCGGGCAGATCGGGCTGCCGTGCGCCACCCGCGCCCAGCGCGCCGAACGCCGCGCGCTGCGAGGCGATCGCCGTGTCGGCGTCGAGGAGGGCCGTCACCCGGTCCCGGGAGAGGAAGAGGACGTCGTCGGTCATTCCCTCTTCCTTTCCGGAATCGGGGCTTCTGGCACCCCCCGCGCGCATACGAATGACGCGCGCCCCCTGATCGGGGCTCCCGGTCGGCTCTCCCGGTCAGGTCAGGACCAGTGCGCCACCGCGTCCAGGTGCGGCAGGACGTGGTCGAGACGCTCGCGCTTGGTCCGCAGGTAGGTGATGTTGTTCTCGCACGGCGGGATCAGCAGCGGTACGTCTTCGGCGATCTTGATGCCGTGGCGGACCAACGCCTCGCGCTTGCGCGGGTTGTTGGACATCAGGCGCACCGAACGGACCCCGAGGTCGTGGAGGATCTCCGCCGCGACGCCGTAGTCACGGGAGTCCACCGGCAGTCCCTGCGCGAGGTTCGCCTCGACGGTGTCCAGGCCCTCCGACTGCAGCTGCATCGCGCGCAGCTTGGCGAGCAGACCGATACCCCGGCCCTCGTGCCCTCTGAGGTAGACGAGAATGCCGCTTCCCTCGGCGACTATCGCGCGCAGCGCCGAGTCGAGCTGGTCCCCGCATTCGCAGTGCTGGGAGCCGAAGGCGTCACCGGTCAGGCATTCGGAATGCAGCCTGGTGAGAACGTCGTCCTCGGCTATCTCGCCGTAGACCAGCGCCACTTGCTCGTCACCGCGATCGTGGTCCATGTATCCGACCGCCTGGAAATCGCCGTACACGGTGGGCAACGGCGCATTCACCACGCGTTCCACTCCCGAGGCCTGGGAGGCTTTGCCGAGTACGCCAAGTTTTTCTGTCATGATCTGGTTCCTAAGCAGAGACGAAAGGCCGGGAGAACATGGATGAATCGGGAATACGGTCGACGGCGTCCGTAGCGTTGCCGACCGGCGGCCTGTTGCCGGTGGACACTACGGAAGACGTACGGACACGAGCCGCCGGCGTCTCAACGCAGGTCGCCGTTCTTCCGGTCGGGAGCTTCGAACAGCATGGCCCCTTCCTTCCGTTGACGACCGACACCCTGGTCGCCTGTGCCATTGCCCGGGAGATCGCATCCGCATACCCGGTGCACCTCCTTCCTCCGGTGACCATCGCCTGCTCGCACGAACACGCCAAGTGGCCGGGAACCGTCAGCATCTCCTCCGTGACCCTTCACGCGGTAGTACGGGACATCGCCGATTCGCTGCGCCGCTCGGGCGTCGAAGCCCTGGTGGTCGTCAACGGACACGGCGGAAACTACGTACTGGGCAACGTCGTTCAGGAATCCTCCGCGCGAGGTGAGCGGATGGCGCTGTTCCCGGCCGGGGAGGACTGGGAGACGGCGCGCGAGCGGGCCGGAGTGGTGACCTCGCTGCTCACGGACATGCACGCGGGGGAAATCGAGACCTCCGTCCTTCTGCACGCTCATCCCGAATTGCTCCGTCCCGGTTATGAAACCTCTGACTTCGTCGCCGACGACCGCCGGCATCTCCTCACCCTCGGCATGGCCGGTTACACCGATTCCGGTGTCATCGGACGCCCTTCACTGGGTTCCGCCGAAAAGGGGAAGGCGTTGCTGGCGAGCTTCGCCGAGTCCTTCGGGGCGTATTTCTCGATGCTCACCGATGCAGATGCAGGTGCCGGTGCGGGTGCTGATGCCGCCGGTTCCGCGGACTCGGCGGGCTCGGCCGGCGACCAGAAGTAGCGGACGACCAGGACGACCGCGCCGGGCAGGGCGGCCACGAAGCTCAGCACGCCGTACACGACAGCGACGCTCAGCCCCATGCTTGCGCCCAGCCCCGCCGCCCCGAACGCCCAGGCGGTGACGCCCTCGCGGGGTCCCCAGCCGCCGACGTTCAGCGGCAGGCCCATCGCCAGCAGCGCCAGTACGGCGATCGGCAGCAACTCGGCGACAGAGGCCGAGGATCCGGCGACCCGGGCGGCGACCACGAACATCCCGAGGTGTCCGGAGAGGACGATCAGGGAGGAGAGCGCCACGCCCGGCAGGTTCTCGCGGGAGAACAGGGCGCCGCGGGCCTCGGTGAGCACGGCTCGCAGGGCTCGGGCCCTGCGGGCGGCGGCGCTCGGGGCGCGGTTCATCCGGACGGCGACAAGGACGGCGACGGCGCCCGCGGCGGCGAAGGCCGCCATCAGGGCGATCCGGCGGGCCTCGGCGAGCACCGGGGACGGCAGCGTGAGCAGCACCGCTCCGCCGACGGTGATCAGGGCGATCTGTCCGGCGACGCGTTCCAGGACGACCGCACGGACCCCGCGCTTGACGTCACCGGTGCTCTGCCCGTGCCGTACCGCGCGGTGCACGTCACCGAGGACGCCGCCGGGGAGGGCCGCGTTCAGGAACAGTGAGCGGTAGTAGTCGGCGATCGCGGGCACAAGGGGCAGCCTGAGCTGCAGGCGCCGGGCGACCAGTGCCCAGCGCCAGGCGCTGAACCCTGTGGTGAGCAGCCCGATTCCGAGGCCCACCAGCAGTGTTGTCGCGTCGATGCGCCGGAGCCCGTCGAGGAAGACACCGGTGCCGAGGCGCCAGAGCAGCACGCCGAGAATCGTCACTCCGGCGAGGGTGCCGAGGTGCGGGCGCAGGGCACGCGTCGCGCGGCGCAGCCGGCTCGGGGTGGCGGCCCGCGGGGCGGTGTCCCGGGGCCCGACGAAGCCGATGACCCCGGCGCGGCCCGCTGCGGCGGAGCGCGCCCGGGCGGGCGCGGATCGTTCGACGCGGGACGGCGGCAGCCGGTCGAGCCCCGTGGCGGAGCCGCTGACCGACACGGTCCCGTGCCCGACGTCACCGAGGCCGCTGAGCACGACCTCCGCCGCGTCCACCGTCTGGACGGTCATGACGTCGTCCCGCCCGTCGGCCTGGCCAGGGCCAGGAGGTCGCTGTGATGGACCTCGACCCGCAGTTCGCCGGCCGCGCAGGCCTCCAGGCGCTCGGCGAGGTACTTGTCGGCGCGGTCCCGCAGCGCCGGGCGTTCCTCCACCGCTGCCGCGACCCAGCCGCGCAGCCACTCGGCGGTGAGGGGGGCCTCCACGGGGCCGAGGTGCCAGGCACTGGGGTGGACGCGGACCGTGGCGCCCCGCTGGTCGAAGGCCTCGCAGGCCGCCGTGACCGCGTCGGGGCCGAGCATTCCCGAGCGCCGCTGGTGGGCGTTGAACGCGTCGGCGAGGTCCCCGTCCAGCGGGTCGGGGGTGGCGAACTGGACGCGGCCGGCCACGGACAGGGTCAGCAGGGCCGGGCAGCCGGCGCCCGCGCAGGCGGTGGCGAGGGCGTCGACCTCCTCACGGGTGAGGACGTCCAGCAGGGCGGAGGCGGTGACCAGGGAGGCGCCGGACAGCGCGTCGGAGGTCAGCCGGGCGACGTCGCCGCGCCGCGTCTCGACCGTCACGCGGCTGCCGTCGGCGGCGGCGCGCGGCGAGGCCACGGCGGCGAAGTGCAGCAGGTAGGGGTCGCGGTCGTGCAGGACCCAGTGCTGGGCGCCGTCGAGCCGGGGCGCGAGCCAGCGGCCCATGGAGCCGGTGCCGCAGCCCAGGTCGTGGATGACGAGCCCGCCCGGCTTTCCCGGCAGGTTGGCCAGCCGGATGCGCAGCGGGTCGAGCAGTTCGACGGCGCGTGCGGCGGCGTCGGGGCCCTCGCGCAGCTCCAGCCAGTCGGGCGCGTACCGGGGCGGGTCGTCGGGACCGGCCTCGCGCAGCCGGATCGTGCCCCGCTCCCCCGGGCCCACCGGCCCGGCGCCGGCCTTCACGTCCCGGTGCGTCGGCTGGGCCGGAATCCCGGCGGCGTGCTCGGCGTTCGCGTCCACCGGAGTCACCGGTCCTCGTCGCTGGATCTCGGACGCCGCCGAAGTCGTGATGGTCGTCGTCTTCTTCATGCCGCGCTCCTTGCGTCCCGGGAGGTTCGCCCCGGCGTTCCCACGAGACTCCGCAGCGCGGCCGCCCGACGGCCGGGCTCCGATCCGGCCCGAGCCGGGGACGTCGTCGCCTTGTCCGTGCCGTCGTCCACACCGTCCTTCGGGGTTCCGGAGGGTATCCGCCCCCGTACCCCGACGGCACCGCGCAGCGCGGCCACCCGAAGTCCCCGGGCGGAGACCGACCCGGCCGAAGCCGCGTTCGTGCTCGCCGTCCTCATGCCACCCTCCGGGGTTCCCAGGGGATCCGGCCCAGGACTCCGGCCAGGCTCCGTGCCGTGGCCGCCCAGCCGTCCAGGGCTGCCCGGCGGCCCCGGGCCGCCGCCTTGAGGCGTCGGCGGACGTCCGCCTCGCCGAACCAGCCGCGCAGTTCGGCCGCGAGCGCCGCCGGGTTCTCCGGCGGTACGAGGATGCCGGGGACCCCGCCGTCGGGCGCGCGCCCGACCGCCTCGGGCAGGCCGCCGACGTCCGTGGCCAGGACGGGGATGCCGCGTGCGAGGGCCTCGGTGACCGCCATGCCGTACGTCTCCGCGTAGGAGGTGAGGACCATCAGGTCGGCGGCGGCGTAGCTGGCGTCGAGCTGGGCGCCCACCTGCGGGCCGGCCAGGTGCAGCCGGTCCTCCAGGCCGTGCCGCGCGATCAGGGCGCGCAGGTCGGCGACGTACTCGGGATCCTGTTCGAGCCCGCCGACGCAGACGCAGCTCCACGGCAGGTCGGTCACCGCGGCCAGCGCCTCCACCAGCCGGTGCTGACCCTTGCGGGGGGTCACGGCGGCCACGCAGAGGAGGCGGGAGACGCCGTCGGTACCGGAGGCGAGGGGGGCGATGTCGGCGCCGGGGGCCGCCATGTGCACGCGGTCCGGGGCGAGTCCGTGGTGGGAGACGAGGCGCCGTACGGCCCAGTCACTGGTCGCGATCACCGACGGCACCGCCCTCAGGGTGGTCCGCTCCAGGGCGTCCAGCTCCGCCGCGACGACCGGGTCGAGGCCGGTCTCGTCGCCCAGCGGGAGGTGCACCAGCACGGCGAGGCGCAGGCGTTCGGCCTCGGGGACGATGATCTCGGGGACCCCGCAGGCCACCAGGCCGTCCAGCATGACGACCGTGCCGTCCGGCAGCTCGCGCAGCGTCCGCGTCAGTTCCGCGCGGGCGTCGGCGCCGGGCCGGGGCCAGTCACCCGCGACGGCGTGCTTGTGGACCTGCCAGCCGAAGCCGGGCAGGTCGAGGCTGATCCGCCGGTCGTAGGCGTTGCCGCCGCTCGGCCTGGCCGGGTCGTCGACGCCGCCAGGCATCACGAAGTGCACGGAGCGCAGGGACATGGGGATGATCGCCGCGTTCTTGAGGGCCGCGTTCTGCACGGGCACGTAGTCGAGCGTGGTCACGTGAGCCTGTACCTGTACCTGCGCCGGGGCGGCCGAAGGGGCCACCGGGGAAAGGGGAACCGGACGGTCGATGGTCGTGTCGGTCACAGGGCACGCTCGTAGCTCGCCCAGGCGACGTGCGACTCGTGCAGGGTGACCGTGAGGCCCGCCAGACCTCGGGCTCCCTCACCCAGGGCGCCCTTCTCGATCCGCGCGGCGAGCCGGTCGGCGATGATCTTGGCCAGGAACTCCGTGGAGGTGTTGATGCCCGCGAAGTCCGGCTCGTTGTCGAGGTTGCGGTAGTTCAACTCGCTCACCACGGCGCCGAGCTCCTGGGTGGCCAGACCGATGTCGACGACGATGTTGTCGTCGTCCAGCTGTTCGCGGCGGAACGTGGCGTCGACGAGGAACGTCGCTCCGTGCAGACGCTGCGCGGGCCCGAAGACCTCGCCGCTGAAGCTGTGGGCGATCATGATGTGATCGCGAACGGTGATGCTGAACAACGGACGACCCTCCAGGTGCGGCGCGTCTTGCCCCGTGCTGATCGCTGCCGGGGCATGCCGACTAGTACGGCTACCCACGGCGGCTTGTTCAACGACTTGTTCATGTGCCCGATCCTCTTTTCGGAGACCGGGCACATTCGTCACCCCGCGTCCGGATAGCGGACGCGGTGGCAGAGCGCCGGCGTCTCGCCCGAGGCGAGTTTCGGCAGCACGTCCGGGAGCTCCTCGAAGGCGCACTCACCGGTGACGAGCGCGTCGAGCGCCGGGTCGGCCAGCAGGTCGAGGGCCAGGGCGAGCCGGTCGGCGTAGGAGCGGCCGGGCCGCGCGGCCGGGGACACCGTCCCCACCTGGCTGCTGCGGACGGTGAGCCGCCGGGAGTGGAACGCCTCACCCAGCGGCAGACTGACGCGCCGGTCGCCGTACCAGCTCAGCTCGACGACCGTGCCCTCGGCGGCGAGGAGTTCGAGCGAGCGGGCCAGTCCCGCCTCCGTGGCACTGGCGTGGACGACCAGGTCGCACTCCCCCAGCGCGTCCCCAGGAAGCGCGAAGTCGACGCCGAGCGCCTCCGCGGTCTTCGCCCGCCCGGGATCGGCGTCCACCAACTGGACGCGCACACCGGGGAACCGGGCGATCAGGGCGGCCACCGAGCAGCCGACCATCCCGCCGCCGACCACCGCGATCCGGTCGCCGGCCAGCGGCGCCGCGTCCCACAGGGCGTTCACGGCGGTCTCCACCGTCCCGGCGAGCACCGCGCGTTCGGCGGGCACCGAGTCCGGCACCGGCGTCACCGCGTCCACCGGGACGACGTACCGCGTCTGGTGCGGGTAGAGGCAGAAGACCGTACGGCCGACCAGCGCCTCCGGGCCCTCCTCCACCACGCCGACGTTGAGGTAGCCGTACTTGACCGGACCGGGGAAGTCGCCCTCCTGGAACGGCGCCCGCATGGCCGCGTACTGGCTGACCGGGACCCCTCCCCGGAAGACGAGCGTCTCCGTGCCCCGGCTCACCCCGGACCACAGGGTGCGGACCAGTACCTCGCCCTCGCCGGGCGCCGGCAGCTCGACGTCACGGATCTCTCCGTGGTCCGGCGAAGCGAGCCAGAACGCTCGTGCGGCGAGCTTCATCGGAGTTCCTCCTGAACGCTTGGGAAGTTGTTCACGTACTGCGATGTGCACAGTCCGCGCACAGTACGCGGCATGATCCACTCTGTACATACGGCGGAGGACTCGCGGTGGCCCTGAACAACACGTACGAAGCGAGGCTGGTTCAGCAGGAGACCGCGCTGGGGGCGGGCCTGCAGGTCCTGTTGCTGGCCCTGATCGGCTCCGCGATCGGTCTGGGCCCGGCGGGCTGGCTGACGGGGCTGGCGTTCGCGATCGCGACCTGGGCCGTACTGTCCCGCGCGCTGCACCGGTCCGGGTCGAAGTCGTTCGGCCCGGCCAACCGGGTCACTCTCGGCCGGGCGACGCTGGTCGGCGGGGTGACGGCCCTGGTCGCCGACTCCTTCGTGAGCTCGCCGCCCGTCACGCTGTTCGTCGGCCTGACGGCCGTGGCCCTGCTCCTCGACGGCGTGGACGGCAAGGTCGCCCGGCGCACGGGCACCTGCTCGACACTGGGGGCGCGTTTCGACATGGAGGTCGACGCGTTCCTCATCCTGGTGCTCAGCGTGTACGTGTCGATGTCGCTGGGCCCGTGGGTCCTGCTGATCGGCGGCATGCGCTACGCCTTCGTCGCCGCCGCCCGCGTTCTGCCGTGGCTGAACGCCCCGCTCCCCCCGAGCACCGCCCGCAAGACCGTGGCCGCCCTCCAGGGCATCCTGCTGCTGCTCGGCGCCTCCGGCTACCTGCCCCACACGGCGACGCAGGCCGTGGTCGCGCTGGCCCTGGGGACGCTGGTCTGGTCGTTCGGCCGGGACATCCTGTGGCTGTACCGCACGTCCCGGCCCCGTACGACGGCGCCCGTCGCGTCGATCACCTCGGTCGAGCGCCAGCTGCGAACCCTGGTCCCCGAGTCCCTGTCCCGCTGAGCTGCGGCCCGCCCGGCGTGGCGCGGACCGCGGCTCACGGCGACTGCCGTGCTTCCTCCGGCTGCTGTGCTACGAACGTGAGGTGCGGGTCCTGACCAGCGTGAACGCCGCCGCGGCCAGGCCCAGTACGCCCACGATCAGCCCGGCGGTCCCCAGCCCGCGAGCCGTCGAGTCACTGGCCGACACGGAGTCCGTAGCGGCTTCGCTCTTCGGGGAGGCAGCTGCGGGAGCCGCCGCCGAGGGACTCGCGGCAGCGCCATCCTCCGCCGCTGCCGCCGTCAGCTTCAGCGTCGGTGCCGGGTTCTCCGGCTCGTCCTGCCCCGCCTCAGCCGTCTCGATCCAGCGGACGACGTTGCCGTCGGAGTACGTCTGCAGGGTCTTGAAGGCCAGCTGGTCGGTGTCGTCGGGGAGTTGACCGAACGCGACGTCGAAGTCCTCGTACTCCCCCTGCCGGATCCGGCCGCCTGACCAGGTGATCTCCGAGACGGCGTCGGTGATCGTCCCGTCGTCCGTCTTGATCGCCGTCTTCAGCTTGGTGGTCGTCACCTTCGCCGTCCAGCCCGCCTCCGGGGTGACGAGCACGCCGAGGACGGGGTGGTCGGTGGGCAGGAAGACCTGGACCTTCGTGGTGCTCGCGGTGTCCTCCTCGTTGGGGACCCGGAAGCTCAGGACGCCGTCCGTGGCGCCCTTCGCGTAGCTCTCGGGGTGCACGGTGACGTGCGCGAAGGCGGAACCCGCCGCGGCGAGGACTCCGGCGGCGGTGAGACCGGTGACGACGCCGGCGCGGCGCAGGGTGATGCGTGTCGGGAACATGGCGGAACTCCGTACTGGTGACTGGTACTGGTGGTGGCTGTCGAGGAACTTCAGGGCGTGTACGGAATCCCTGTCGGCGGTCCTCGACCGCTCACCGCGTACCGCAGGAGAAGCCGGCCCGGCCGGACGTCCGGCGACGACATGCGCCCCGGGGCCGAACGGGGCACTCCGAGCGGCGCGTCCCGCCACCAGGCGGCGAGGCCCGGCACGAGGGCGACCGCCCAGCGCAGCAGCGACCACAGCGCGGCCTCACCCCGCCGCAGACACCAGGAGGCGACCAGTGCGGCCACGACGTGCGCGGGGATCGCGTGGCCGCTCATGGCGTTCATCGTGGTCGTGGTGCCCAGATGGGCGTGGGGCATCCGCATGCCGTGCATGCCCTGCGTCCCTGGGTGATGCGCGTGTGACATCGCGCGCACCCGCACCGCCCCGAACGCGCCGAACGCGGTGTGCAGCCCCGCCTGGGTGACGAGCATCAGGGCGCCGATCCCCGGCAGCGACCGCTCCCGGCCGCCGAGCAGCCACCCGGCGACGAACACGGCCGCGAGCCCGGCACCCGCCACCCCGGCCGACGGCGTACCGCCGGTCGCGAGTCCGTGCGCGGCGGCGGCCAGCAGCACACACACCGCGGCGAACATCACCGCGCGCAGACTCCGTACCGCCGGGGAAGCGCTCATCGTGCCGGGATCCTCCCACGGCCGGCCCCCGGCGC
>NZ_AEJB01000015.1 GCF_000331005.1 Streptomyces turgidiscabies Car8 | reverse complement strand
GTTCACCGCCGCTGCCGCGATGGCGCTTCCGCCGCGGCGGCCGTGTACGACCAGGTGTTCGAGGCGGGACGGGTGGTCGGCCAGTGCGGTTTTCGACTCGACGGCGCCTACGAAGCCCACCGGGACGCCGATCACCGCGGCCGGGCGGGGGGCACCCTCCTCGATCAGTTCCAGCAGGCGGAAGAGGGCGGTCGGGGCGTTGCCCACGGCCACCACGGCACCCTCCAGCCGGTCGCGCCACAGTTCCAGCGCGGCGGCGCTGCGCGTGGTGCCGAGGTTCGCCGCCAGGTCGGCCACCGCCGGGTCGGTGAGTGTGCAGATGACCTCGTTGCCGGCGGGGAGCCGTCCGCGGGTGATGCCGCTGGCCACCATCGAGACGTCGCAGAGGACGGGCGCGCCCGCGCGCAGGGCCTCGCGGGCGCGGGTGACGACGTCAGGCGTGTAGCCGAGGTCGCCCACGAGGTCGACCATCCCGCAGGCGTGGATCATCCGTACGGCGACCTGGGCGACGTCGGCGGGCAGCCCGGCGAGGTCCGCCTCGGCGCGGATGGTGGCGAAGGACTGGCGGTAGATCGACGCGCCGTCCTTCTCGTACTCGAACACAGTGCTCTCACTCATCCGTCGACGTGCGTGCTGCGGGCCCCGGTGATTCTACGAACGCGCGGACCGAGCGGATCGGGGCCCTTCCCGCTTACGTCCGGATGGTTGATTCTCTGAAAGTGAGAAGCTAATTTACGTTTACAGAGAAGGTCGGAATCACTGTGGAGGAACGTCATGGAACGGGACGACCTGATCCTGATCAGCGTGGACGACCACATCATCGAGCCGCCCGACATCTTCGTGAACCACCTGCCGAAGCGGTATCTGGACGACGCTCCGAAGCTGGTCCACCGCGAGGACGGCAGTGACGTCTGGCAGTTCCGCGACAACACCATCGGCAACGCCGCGCTGAACGCGGTCGCCGGTCGCCCCAAGGAGGAGTACGGCCTCGACCCCCAGGGCATGGACGAGATCAGGCCAGGCTGCTACGACGTCCACGAGCGCATCAAGGACATGAACGCCGGCGGCGTCCTGGCCCAGATGAACTTCCCCTCCTTCCCCGGCTTCGCGGCACGGCTCTTCGCCACGGAGGACGACGACTTCTCCCTCGCGCTGGTGCGGGCGTACAACGACTGGCACATCGACGAGTGGTGCGGTGCGTACCCGGGCCGTTTCATCCCCATGGCACTGCCCGCGATCTGGTCGGCGGAGCTGTGCGCGGGCGAGATCCGCCGGGTGGCCGAAAAGGGCTGCCATTCGCTGACTTTCCCGGAGAACCCGGCCGCCCTCGGCTACCCGAGCTTCCACGACGAGTACTGGAACCCGGTGTGGCAGGCGCTGTCCGACACGAACACCGTCATGTCGGTTCACATCGGGTCCTCCGGCAGGCTCGCCATCCCGGCCGTCGACTCACCGCCGGACGTGATGATCACCCTCCAGCCGATCAACCTGGTCTCGGCCGCGGCCGACCTGCTCTGGTCCAGGCCCGTCAAGGAGTACCCGGACCTGAGGATCGCGCTGTCGGAGGGCGGCACGGGCTGGATCCCGTACTTCCTGGAGCGCGTCGACCGCACCTTCGAGATGCACGCGACGTGGACCCTCCAGGACTTCGGCGGCAAGCTGCCCTCCGAGGTGTTCCGCGACCACTTCCTGACCTGCTTCATCAGCGACGACCTGGGCGTGAAGCTCCGGCACGAGATCGGCATCGACAACATCTGCTGGGAGGGCGACTACCCGCACAGCGACTCCATGTGGCCGGACGCGCCGGAGCAGATCGACGGCGTCCTGCGGAAGCACTCCGTCCCGGACGAGGACATCGTCAAGATGACCCACGAGAACGCGATGCGCTGGTACTCCTTCGACCCCTTCTCCCACATCCCGAAGGACCGGGCCACGGTCGGCGCGCTGCGCGCAGCGGCCGAGGGCCACGACGTCACCGTCCGCTCCCGCAGTCGCCAACTGGTCGAGCCGGTGGACAAGTTGGAGGCCTTCAGGTCGCGCGCCCGGGCGGCGGTGGCGGCAGCGGCAGCGGCGGGGAGGTGAGGGGCGTACCGGCGCTGTCGGTGAGGTGAGGTGAGGTGAGGTGAGGCGGGGTGATCGGTGCCCCTCTGGGCAGCCCGGCCTGCCCTGACGGCTCCTGACGGATGACCCGCACGGCCGTAGCGTCGAACAGTGAGCCTATGGACTTCCCTCGAACCTGCTTCGACCACCGTGGATCCCGGCGGCACCGCGACCGCGCGGCTGCGTCTGCGCAACACCGGTGACGTGGTCGACGAGTACCGCTTCGAACCTGTCGGGGCACTCGCGCCCTGGACGACGGTGGAACCCGCCTCGCTGCGGCTGTACCCGGGCACGACAGGGACGGTGGAACTGACCTTCGCGCCCCCGCGCACACCGGACGCCACCGCCGGCCCGAACGCGTACGCGGTACGGATCACGCCGACCGAGTATCCGGAGGCGACGACCGTCCCCGAGGGGAATCTGACGATCACCCCCTTCACGGAGGTGCGTGCCGAGCTCGTACCCCCGACGGTGAAGGGCCGGCTCCGGGGACGGCCGAAGCTGGCCGTCGACAACCTCGGCAACACCAAGGTGACCGCGTCCCTCAGCGGGCACGACAACGGCGACCAGCTGTCGTACGACATCCATCCGGCCAACATCCAGATCGAGCCCGGCCGTGCCGCGTTCGTGAAGGCCACGCTGAAGCCCCGGCAGATCATCTGGTTCGGGTCCAAGCAGGAGCAGCCGTACACGCTCGCGGTGAAGCGGTCGGGCGTCACGCCGCTCGCCGTCGAGGGCACCTATGTGCAGCGGAGCTTCCTGCCCGGCTGGCTGGCAGGGGCGCTCGGGATCTTCCTGGCGCTCGCGATCACCTTCGCGATGCTGTGGATCGCCTACAAGCCCCGGGTCGTCAGCAGCGCCAAGGAGTGGCAGGAGGCCGCCGTCAGCACGTTGCCGCCCGCCCTCTCGGCGCCCCCGGTCCAGCCCTCGGCGCCCGTGGTGTCGGCGCCGCCGGTCGAGTCGGACCCGCCGGTCGCCGCGCCGACGGACTCGGAGCAGGCCGACGGGGGCGGGGGCGGTGGGGGCGAGAAGCCCGCGCCCGCCAAGCCGAAGGCCCCGAGCGTGCTGCCCGCGTACGACATCATGCTGCGCAACCCGACCACCAGGATGTGCGCCGATCTCCCGGCAGCCGACGACACCGACTCGAAGAACCGGGTGGTGCAGTCGACGTGCGACGAGAAGTCCCCCACCCAGCGGTGGAACCTTGAGGTGAGGTACCCGAAGCTGGGTCCCGGCGCCACGGCGCTCTTCCAGATGCGCAATGTCAGGGAGGGGCTGTGCATGGATCTCGGGTACTACAAGGCCCAGCCCATCAGGTCCCCGATCCTGCGGTACACCTGCGACGGCACGACCGCAGACAACCAGCTGTGGTGGCTTGCCAAGCAGGCGAGCGGCGCCTACTGGATCCGCAACTACGCGAGCGACAACGCGTGCCTGGACGTCGCGGGCTTCAGCACCGGCGGCAAGGGAACCAACCTCACGCTGTTCACCTGCTCCAACACCGATGACCAGGAGTGGCAGATCATCAGGCCCACGAGTTCGTGACCCACGCGCGTGGAGGGGGCCTGCGGGCATAGAAGAACCCGACCGCTGGCGACGGGGGATGCACCAGCGATCGGGCTCTGGCCAAGGGTAACAACACTGGCTGCTCAGTGGGAGCCGACTGCTCCGCAACAACGACCAGTTGTGATCGGGATCACTCACTTTAACGCTCACTTCAGTACAACCGTTCCCCAACTACTTCTCAGTACTTTCCGAGTACGCCCCTTGTGCCTGTGCCGAACGCGTCGGAGATCATGAAGCATGCGCCCGGACGACTGGTACCTCACCGACGACCTCCACGAATTCCTCGCCCGCGCCGGAGGCTTCCTGCGCTCCAGGCCCGCCCTGCACACCACCGCGCTGACCACGTTGGAGAAGCTGCGGACAGGCGGAGCCGACGCGCAGGTCACCGAGGACCCCGCCTTCGGCCTGCTGGAGGAGGCCGGCGAGGTCACCGCCGTCTTCTACCGGCTCACCCCGCACAGACTCCTGAGCACCACCTCGCTCACCCCCGGGCAGGCCGACGGCCTCGCCGCCCACCTGGTCGCCCTCGGCCACCGACTCCCGGGCGTCAGCGCGGAGATCGGCACCGCCACCGCCTTCGCCGAGGCCTGGCAGCGGCGCACCGGCGCGACACCGGCCTTCCGCAACCGGATCCACCTCTACCGCCTCGGCACGCTCGCCCCGCCGGAGCCGGTCCCGGCGGGCCGGGGACGACTCGTGGGCGACGACGACCACGAACACCTCATGCAGTGGTGCCGCGAGGCGGCGCAGGAGTTCGGGGAGGACGTCACCATCAACGCCGAGACCTGGCCCCGCACCCGCTTCGGCGAGAAGAGCTACACCTACTGGGAGACCCCGGACGGCACCCCCGTCTCCATGGCGGGCGTGAACCCGCTGGTCGGCGGCCAGGTCCGGGTCGACCCCGTCTACACGCCGGCCCACCTGCGCGGCCGGGGGTACGCGGCCGCCGTGACGGTCGAGGTCACCCGCGCCGCGCTCGCCGCCGGTGCCACCGACGTCGTGCTGTACACCGACCCGGCCAACCCCACCAGCAACGCCCTCTACCGGCGCATCGGTTACCGGCTGCTCACCGACTGGGGCGTGTACGACTTCGGGTAGGCGGTCACGACTCCCTGCTCACCCGCCGGCTGCTCACCCGCCGGCAGCTCACTCGTCGGCAGTTCACCCGTCGGCGGTTCACCCGTCGCACGGTGGCTCGTACGACAGCTGCGGCAGATACTCGTGCCACCTCTCCGCCGTAAGGACGCCGCGGGTCGTCGAGCAGATGTGCTCGACGGCGTGGTCGACGTCGAGGTTCCACAGCCGGACCGTGTCCGCGCCGCTCGACACCCCGACGAAGTCGCCGTGGGGGCTGAACGACAGGAAGTTGCCCGTCTTGGCGTTGGGACTCATCGACTGGCCGATGGGTTTCGCCCTGGCGGGATCGCCCACCTCCCAGAGCCGGACGGTGTTGTCGTTGCCGCCGCTCGCCAGGACGTCTCCGTCCGGGCTGAACGTCAGTGCCTCGACCGCCTCGGTGTGCCCGGTGAGGGGGGAACCCACGCTGTGGGCGTCGGCCGGGTCGGAGACGTCCCAGAGGCGGACCGTGCCGTCGTCGCTCCCGCTGGCCAGCGTCCGGCCGTCCGGACTGAGGGCCAGCTCGTTGACGGGACCGAGGTGTCCCCTGAGCACCTTGCCGACAAGGATGGCCCTGGCCGGGTCGGTGACGTCCCACAGGCGGATCGTGCCGTCCGCGCTGGCGCCGGCCAGCGTCCGGCCGTCCCGGCTGAAGACGAAGGAGTCGACGTAGCCCTTGTATCCGGTGAGCTGGGGGCCCAGCGGGCGCAGGTGCGCCGGGTCGGTCGCGTCCCACAACTGCACGGTGAAGTCCTCGTACGCCGTGGCCAGGGTGCGTCCGTCCGGGCTGAACGCCACGGTGGCCGCGAACCGGGTCTTCAGCTGGACGGGGTCCGCGAAGGCCACGGGACGCTTCGGGTCGCTGACGTTCCACAGCTGGACCGTGCTGTTCCCGCTCGCCATCGCGAGAACGCGGCCGTCGGGGGAGAACACCGGCGACCGTACCTCGCCCTCCCCGGGCGTGAACGGTTTACCCTCGGCCACCGGGTGCTCGGGGTCGGACACGTTCCACAGGCGGACCCGTCCGTCGCGCGAACCCGTGGCGAGCAGCCTGCCGTCGGGGCGGAACACGCCGATGCGGCCGATCATGTCCGACGTGGGCAGCGACCACAGCCGCACCTTCCGGTCGCCGCTGCCGGTGGCGAGCGTACGGCCGTCGGGGCTGAAGCCCAGCGCGTACATCTCGCCGCTGCTGCCCGCGAGGGGTTCGCCGACCTCCGAGGGGTACTGCGGGTCGCTGACGTTCCACAGGCTCGCCGTGCCGTCCGCGCTGGCGGCGGCCAGCGTGGTCCCGTCCGGGCTGAACGCCACCGACCAGATCGCGTCGGTGTGCCCGGTCAGCGGCGCGCCGAGCTGGGCGGCGTGCGCCGGGTCGGACACGTCCCACAGCCGGATCGTGTCGTCGGCGGCGCCGCTGGCGAGGGTGCGGCCGTCGGGGCTGAAGGCCACGGAGTGCACCAGGTCCGTGTGCCCGGTCAGTTCCGTGCCGTACGGCTTCGGGTCACGCGGCTTCGACACGTCGTACAGCCGGATCACCCGGTCGTCGCCGCTCGCCGCCAGTCTCCGCCCGTCGGGGCTGAACGCGATGGCGCGCACGGCGGCACCCGCGCCGGTGAGGGTGCTGACGGAGGCCGGGCGGGCCGGGTCGGCCATGTTCCACAGGCGGACCGTTCGGTCCTCGGAGGCCGAGGCGAGCGTACGGCCGTCCGGGCTGAAGGCGATCAGATAGATCGTGCCGTCGTGGCCGTTCAGGGGGGTGCCGAGAGGGCGCGGACGGGCGGGGTCGGTCACGTCCCAGCGGCGGATCGTGCCGTCGTCGCCCGCACTGACCAGGGTGCGCCCGTCCGGGCTGAAGACCGCGCTGCTCACCCAACTCGCGTTCGCGGCAAGGGGTTTGCCGAGTGCCTTGGGACGCGCCCGGTCCGACACGTCCCACAGGCGTACGGTCCCGTCGTAGCTGGCGGTGGCCAGGAGCCGTCCGTCGGGGCTGAACGTGGTCAGGTAGACGGCGCCGGTGTGGCCGGTCAGCGGGGTGGCCAGCGGGGTGTTCACGATCGAGATCAGCCGGCTGCGGGTGCTCGCGTCGTCCGGCCGGAGCCCGTGGGCGACCAGGCTGAGCTGCGCCGACAGCGACGGGTCGCTGGACTGGACGCGGTCCGCCTCGGCGAGCACGTTCTCGAACACCGCGTCGTCGCGCTGCTGCCGGGCGATCAGTGCCGCGCCCCCGGCCAGCAGGGCCAGCGCGACCACCGCGGCGACGGCGGCGCGGCTGATCAGGACGGTACGCCGGCGCAGCCTGACCGAGGCGGCCAGGAACTGCACCGCGCCCCGGGTCAGGAAGGTGTCACCGGCCGACTTCGCCCAGGTGTGCGCCTGCTCCAGCCGGGAGCCCCGGTAGAGGAGGGAGGTGTCACGCTTCGACTCCTCCCAGGACCGGCTGTCGTCCTCCAGGCGCTGGCGCAGCAGGTTGCCGCCCCGGTCCTCGTCGATCCACTCGCGCAGTCGCGGCCAGGCGTGCAGCAGTGCCTCGTGGGTGATCTCCACGCTCTCCGAGTCGAGCGTCACCAGCCGGGCGCGGACCAGCGCTTCGAGGGACTCCTGCGTCTTGTCCGGGTCCGCCGACTCGGCGGTCAGCTGCCGTCGCGTACCGCGTCTGCGGGTGGCCTGGGTGTCCTCGCCCAGCCGTACCAGCCGGAGCAGCAGCAGCCTCGCGGCGGTACGGGCCGCCGGGTCGAGGTCGGCCCAGGCGCGCTCGGCGGTCGCCGCCACCGCTCCCTGGATACCGCCGGCCGCGCGGTAGCCGGACAGCGTCAGCCGTCCCGCCTTGCGGCGCTGCCAGGTGGCGAGCAGGGCGTGCGAGAGCAGGGGCAGGACGCCCGCGTCGTGCGTGCCGCGCGGTCCGTCGGCGCTCACCTCCCGCACGATCAGCTCCGCGAGCCCCGGTTCGAGCTCCAGTCCGACGGCCTTGGCCGGCCCGGTCACCGCCTCCCGCAGCTCGGCGCTGGTCAGCGGCCCGAGGACCATGTGCCGGTGCTGGAGCGCGTCGGCGAGTTCGGGATGGCGCAGGCACTGGTCGTAGAAGTCGGCGCGCACCCCGAGGACGACGAGCGCGGGCGCCTGCTCACCGGAACCGGACCGTTCACCTGGGCCGGGGGGCGAGGAGGCGGCGTGGAGGAACTGGATGAAGGTGTTCCGCACTGTCTCGTCGGAGCAGAGAGTGAACGTTTCCTCGAACTGGTCGACGATGACGACGGGACGACCGAAGGGGATGGAGGAGTCGGCGGGGGCGTCGCGGCGGGACCAGGCGGTGACCGTTTCCCGTACCGCACGGGCGAATTCGGGCGTACCGGGCTCGATCCCCGGCTGTCCGGCAGGGGTGAGGATCTCCGAGAGGGCCGGTACACGGCTGGTCAGTTCGGCGAGGGGATCGCTGCCCGGGACGAGCGAGAGGATCTCGGGGGCCGGCCGGCCCGGGCCGCCCAGTGCGCCTTCCCGCAACGCGGGCACCAGCCCGGCGCTCAGCAGGGAGGACTTGCCCGCCCCGGAGGCGCCCACGAGCATGACCAGGCCGCCGCCGGTGCCGCTGTCCCCGCTCGCCGTGGTCCCCGCCGCGCGGAGCTGGGCCACGAGGGCGTCGGTGCTGCGCTCCCGGCCGAAGAACCACCGGGTGTCCTCCAGGCGGTACGAGGCGAGGCCCCGGTAGGGGCACACCCCGCCCGGCACCGCCGCGACCTCGGCGGCGGGCGGTTCCTCCATGTCCAGGGGGCCGGTGACCCGGTCGACCACCGGGTCGGCGACGGCGCGTTCCCACAGGCGCTGCCACTGGGCCATGTCGTAGAGACCGGGGGAGACGGGCACGGGCCGGGCGCGCCGGGCCTGCGGCACCAGGACGCTCAGTACGGCGGCGAGGGCGACGAACTGGGCCGGCACGTTCTTGGCGCGCCGCCAGTCGCTGATCCGCTGTACGGAGACTCGGACGGGGCGCCCTCGTTCGTCGACCCGCTGTAGCTGGACGACGGCTTCGGCCACCCGTTTGAGGGGAGGATTACCGGCCTCCTTGTACAGCAGGGAGAGCCGCTCCGCGAAGGCCGTGCGTGCCCCTGAGTCGGAACTCAAGGTCTCCACCCCTTACTTCCTTCGCGTGCGTCATCCGGTGTCATCCGGACCGGAAAACCCACTCTATACGGCTGACCTGCGGTTACGTCGTCAGCCCTGCACCGGAACCTCCTCTCGGGGAGCCGGAAATGGCAGGATCATGCCGCAACAAGGAACCAGCCGCGTGGCGTCCAACCGGACCACCAGCGCAGCGATCCCGGGGGCGGTTCGGAGGCCGGACGTTTTCGGCCACAGCTTCCGGGATTCGCCAGCCGGGGGAGTCGGTAGCACCGCGCGGGTCGAGATCCGCGGAACCGGCACCGTCCGGACTCCTCCCGGGTCCCCGTCCATCGTTCGGCACCGGTCCCCACGTGGGGAGGGACCGGTGCCGATCGGCGTTGTGGGGGCAGTACGGTGCTGTGACGCGCAGGACCTCGCTGGGGGAGAACCGTTGAGCGCTCGGATTCTGGTCGCCGAAGACGACGAGATGCAGTCCCGCCTGATCCGGATCTACCTGGAACGGGAGGGCAACGCCGTCCAGGTGGTCGGCGACGGCCGCGCCGCACTGGACCGGGCCCGCTCGACGAGCCCCGACCTCATCGTGCTCGACGTGATGCTGCCCCTGGTCGACGGACTCGACGTGTGCCGCATCCTGCGCACCGAGTCGGACGTACCGATTCTGCTGCTCACCGCGCGCACCACCGAGGAGGACATGCTCCTCGGCCTCGACCTCGGCGCCGACGACTACCTCACCAAGCCGTACAGTCCCCGCGAACTGACCGCACGGGTCCGGGCCCTGCTGCGCCGGTCCCGGAAGGCGGGCGCGGCTGCGCAGCCCTCGCTGCTGCGGGTCGGCGAGATGGAGCTGGACACCGCGCGCTTCGAGGTACGGATGGCAGGCCGGCCGGTGCCGCTGACCTCCAAGGAGTTCAACATCCTGGAGACCCTGGCCCGCGAACCCGGCCGGGTCTTCACCCGGGCCCAGATAATCGAACGCGTCTTCGGCTACGACCGCGATGTGCTGGAGCGGACGGTCGACGCCCACGTCATGAACTTACGCAGAAAACTGGAGGCCGGCAGCCAGGAAGGCCCCCGCCTCCTGGAAACGGTATACGGCCGGGGCTACCGCCTGGCAGACGGCTCAGGAACCCCCTGAAGGAGCACGGGGAACTGTGCGTTCAGCCCCTGCGGGCCGGGGGTGAGGCAGTTGTTGGTCGCGAGTGGGGGGCTCGTGGTGCGGGGGTGCTGTTCAGGGGCGCGGGGAACTGCGCGCTCAGCCCCCGCGGGCCGGCGGCGAGGCAGCGGCCTGTTGCGAGTGGGGGGCTCGTGGTGCGGGGGTGCTGTTCAGGGGCGCGGGGAACTGCGCGCTCAGCCCCCGCGGGCCGGCGGCGAGGCAGCGGCCTGTTGCGAGTGGGGGGCTCGTGGTGCGGGGGTGCCGTTTAGGGGCGCGGGGAACTGCGCGCTCAGCCCCCGCGGGCCGGCGGTGAAGCAGCGGCCGGTCGCGAGCGGAGGGCTCGCGGTTGTAGGGGCGCGGGGAACTGCGCGCTCAGCCACCGCCGGGCCGCGGTGAGACACCTGGCTGCCCAGCGGAGCGCGGCAGCACGATCGTGAACGTCGTCCCCGCCCCCACCGCGCTCCGGACCTCGATCGTCCCCCGGTGGTCGGTGACGATCTGGCGGGCGATCGACAGGCCCAGCCCGCTCCCGCCCGTCGCCCGCCCCCGCGAGACGTCCGCGCGCCAGAATCGGTCGAAGAGGTGAGGCAGGTCCTCCGGCGCTATGCCCTTGCCGGTGTCCCGGACCTCGACGACGGCAAGCTCACCCCGGGGGATCACGGCCAGGGTGACCGAGCCGCCCTCGGGTGTGGCCCGCAGCGCGTTGCCGACCAGGTTGCCGACGACCTGGCGCAGCCGGTCGTTGTCCGCGGTGACACGGACCGGCGCCGACGCCTCCAGCACGAGCGCGACACCCGCCGCCTCGGCCTGGGCGAGATGGGCCCGGCGGCCCGCCTCCAGAAGGTCGCGCAGGTCGACGTCGGTGGGGTGGTAGGTGAGCGCGCCCGCCTCCGCGAGGGCGAGATCCTGCAGGTCGTCCACGATCCGCTGCTGGAGCAGGGCCTCCCGGTGCAGGGAGTCGAGGAGTTCGGGGGTCGGCTCGACGACCCCGTCCCGCAGCGCTTCGAGGTAGCCGCGCAGGTTGGCCAGCGGGGTGCGCAGCTCGTGCGCGATGTCCCCGGTGAGCCGGCGCTGCCGTTCCTCACCGGCCTGGATGGAGTCGGCCATCCGGTTGAAGGCGCCGCCGAGCTGCGCGATCTCGTCCCGCCCGGACACGGGCACCCGGCGCCCGAGGTCGCCCTCGCCGAGCCCCTTCGCGGCGACGGTCATGGCCCGTACGGGACGCAGGACGGCCCGGCTCAGCAGCAGGGCGACGGCGACGACCGCGAGGGTGACGCCCGCCGTGACGGCCACGGTGGGCGCGGCGGCCAGGGTGGGCGCCGACTCGTTGCGGACGCCGAGGTGGACCTCCAGCCGGGGCGGGGCTGCCGGGCCGATCCGTTCGTTGAACACCCGTCGCAGACAGGCGGCGAACTGTTGCTGGGCCTCGCAGGGCTGGAGGGCGATCAGATCCGCCGGGGTGAGCGGATCGGCCGAGTCCTTCGGCGCGGGGCACTGCGCGGGCCGCCGGTCGGCCTCGATCCGGGGGATGCCCAGCTTGTCGGGGCGGGCGGTCACGTCGGCTCCGGCCCGGGTCAGACAGGCCGCGTAGGCGGCCTCGGTGCGGTATCCGGCGATCGCCTCGGCGACCTGTTTCATCGAGACCCGGCGCACCTGGGCCGCGGGAACCCTCAGCACCGGCCGCGGGTCCACCAGCACCGGAGGCTGGCTGCTGGGTTCGCGGGGCGTACGTCCGGCGAGGGCGTCGGAGTCGGTGAGCAGGACGTCGGACTCCGTGGCGACCCGGATGCGCTGGCCGGTGTCCTGGGCGAGGGAGGCCACCGTGGGCGAGAGCCCGTCCCAGGTTCCGTGGGTGAATCCGTAGGTCCGGAGCTCGCCGGTGATCCGGGAGACCTCCTGGCGACCGGCCGTGACGGTCTCCTGGACCTGGCGGTTCGCCTGTCGCAGGGTCAGCCAGCCGGTGGCCGCGGTGGTGGCCATGGCGACCAGCGTGAGCAGGCCGAGAACCCGGAGCCGGAAACTCATCGGCGGGACCCTTTCGGTGTGGACTCCCCTGGATCTCGGTGGATCGCAAGAGGGCGCTGTCAGCCAGAAAACCCGGGGAATGGCGAATTTTCTCGCGAATCGATTTCAGCCTCTGATGTGTCAGAAATGGACAGTCCTAGGCGGAATTATTTCTTCAGTATGAATGTCCGGTGATCGTACTTAAGCCACCGGCGCCCCAGTTGCCACAAGGGGTGCAGGGGTCGCTGCTCTGCAGCGCGACGAATCACATACAGGGGGTATGAAATGAAGCGTCGACTCGCGGCAATCGTTCCCGCACTCGCGGCCGTTGCCATCGCTGTTCCGCTGTCCATGGCCACGCCGGCGGCCGCACACGCCTCGTGCGGCACCACGGTCTCGGACAAGGACAGCAGCTCCTGGAACAAGACGGCCAACGGCGCCAACGAGCGCAGCGGCTCCAGCACCGGTTGTACGGCCAAGGGCATCGCCTACAACACCCAGTCGCTCGACTACCACTGCTACACCGCGGGCAACGACGGCTACACCTGGACGTTCCTCCGGAACGACTCGACGGGTGTCACCGGCTGGGTCCGGGACGACCTGCTGAGCGACGGCGGCAGCTACGTGAGCTGTGGCTTCTAGTCCGTCGTCCGGTTCGGCCCGCACATCGAAATAGCGTGACAGCGG
>NZ_AEJB01000014.1 GCF_000331005.1 Streptomyces turgidiscabies Car8 | reverse complement strand
CCAGGCCGTGTTGTGGGCTGCTAGATCGAGAGCGCGAACCCGCCCGTCACGCGCAGCGTCTCACCGGTGACGAAGGACGCCTTCGACGAGGCGAGATAGAGCAGCGCCTCGACGATGTCCCGTTCCTCGCCCTCCCGCCCGAGGACCTGCTCACCCAGGACGCGTTCGGCCTCGGCGGCGGACAGTTGGGCCCGTACGGTCTCGGTGAGGATCAGGCCCGGCGCTATCGCGTTGACCCGGATGCCGTCGGCGGCGAACTCACGGGCGAACGACAC
>NZ_AEJB01000013.1 GCF_000331005.1 Streptomyces turgidiscabies Car8 | reverse complement strand
GCGCGGAGCACCCCTCAAGCCACAACACTCGCAACCGCCCGCTCCCCGGCAGACTCCCGCCCGGAGGCTGGTGCGGGGCTCCTGCCCCCACACCCCGACCGACGCCGTCAGCCCGGCTCCCCCGGCACGGAGCAGCCGCCAAGCCACAACACCCGCAACCGCCCGCTCCCCGGCAGAGGCCCGCCCAGGGGCCCGCCCGGGGCCCTGCCCCCACCCCGACCGGCGCCGTCAGCCCTGTTGCGGCTCGGGGGCGGAGCAACCACCGAGCCGCAGCGCCCGTACCGCTGCCTCCGGACCCTCCACCACCCGCACTCCCTCCGGCACCGCCGGGCGGCGTACGACGATCACCGGGATCCCCGCCTCCCTGGCCGCCGTGAGTTTCGGGGCGGTGGCCGGGCCGCCGCTGTCCTTGGTGACGAGGACGTCGACGCGGTGGCGGCGCAGCAGCTCGCGTTCGCCGTCGAGGGTGAAGGGGCCCCGGTCGAGCAGTACCTCCATACGGGCCGGATGCGGGGCCTCGGGCGCGTCGACGGAACGGACGAGGAACCACAGCTCGTCCAGCGCGGCGGCGCCCGTGAAGGCGGCCAGGCCCAGGCGCCCGGTGGTGAGGAACACGCGCTGCCCGAGCGTGGGCAGCAGCGCGGCGGCCTCCTCCAGGGAACCGACCCCGTGCCAGTCGTCGCCGTCGACCGGCACCCAGCCGGGACGCCGGAGCGCGAGCAGGGGAACATGGACCGCGGCGGCGGCCCGTGCCGCATGGAAACCGATCGTCCCGGCGAAGGGGTGGGTGGCGTCGATGAGCACGTCCACCGCATGCGCGCGCAGCCACTCGGCGAGCCCCTCGGCCCCGCCGAAACCACCGACGCGCACCTCACCGGGCGGCAGCCGGGGCGCGGCGACCCGTCCGGCCAGCGAGTTCGTCACCCGGAACACACCCTCTTCGGCCGCCAGGAGCTCGGCGAGGCGGCGGGCCTCTGCCGTTCCGCCGAGGATCAGTACGTGCACGGAGACCGGGTTCCCTTCATGAGCGGCGAGTGGCGATGAGCGGCAACGAGGCCGGCGGCGGGCGCGGCGCCCAACTCAAGCACACCGGCCTGCGCCCCGGCTGGACCACCGGCGCCTGCGCGACCGCCGCCACGACAGCCGCGTACACCGCTCTGTTGACCGGCGACTTTCCCGACCCGGTGACGATCACGCTGCCCAGGGGCCAGACACCAGCGTTCGCGCTGGCCACCGAGGAGCTGACCGGCTCGTACGCCATGGCGGGCATCGTCAAGGACGCGGGCGACGACCCGGACGTCACCCACGGCGCACTGGTCCGGGCGACCGTGCGCCGGCTGCCCGCCGGGTCCGGCGTCGTCTTCCGGGCCGGTCCGGGCGTCGGCACGGTCACCCGCCCGGGACTGCCCCTGCCGGTGGGCGAACCTGCGGTCAACCCGGTCCCCCGGCAGCTGATGCGCGACCACGTGGCCCGGGTGGCGGCCGAACACGGGGAGAGCGGCGACGTCGAGATCACCGTCTCCGTCGACCACGGCGAGGAGATCGCCCGGTCCACCTGGAACCCACGCCTGGGCATCCTCGGCGGCCTGTCCATCCTGGGGACCACCGGGATCGTCGTCCCCTACTCCTGCTCGGCGTGGATCGACTCCATCCGGCGGGGCGTGGACGTGGCCCGGGCCGCCGGACACACCCATGTCGCCGGGTGCACCGGCTCGACCTCGGAGAAGACGGTCGTCGCCGCCTACGGACTCCCCGAGCAGGCCCTGCTCGACATGGGCGACTTCGCGGGGGCGGTACTGAAGTACGTACGACGTCATCCCGTCGACCGGCTCACGATCTGCGGCGGGTTCGCGAAACTCTCGAAGCTGGCGGCCGGTCACCTGGATCTGCACTCCGCCCGTTCCCAGGTCGACCTGGGCCTCCTCGCCGAACTGGCCCGGCGCGGCGGCGCGAGCGAGACGCTGGTCGCCGAGGTCGCCGACGCCAACACCGGTCTCGCGGCACTGCAGTTGTGCGCGGCGGCCGGCGTCCCGCTCGGCGACCTGGTGGCGGTGGCCGCACGCGACGAGGCCCTGACCGTGCTGCGCGGAGCGCCCGTCGCGGTCGACGTGATCTGTATCGACCGGGCGGGGCAGATCGTGGGGCGCAGCGGCGTGGGCGGCGGCGGGCACAACGGACGACGAGCCTGACCGCGGATTTGATCATCCGACGGGCCCCGGCCCGCAACCGCCCCTCCCGGTACGGCAGTCTTCTCCCTCGTGGCGATCCTGGGGAACCTTCCGAGTCAGAGCGGGCCGAACGGGCCCCGCGCGGGTGATCCCGCCGCGCACATGATCGTGGCCGGTGACGACGGGCTCGCCCACCGACTGGCCCACGAACTCCGCAACGTCTACGGCGAGCACGTCACCCTCGTCGTCCCGCCCTCGGAGCGGAACGTACGGCCGCCGGTGGTCGTCCGCGCCGCCGGAACCGCGTCGGCGCTGCTCGACCGGATGTCCGCGGCCGTCAACCGGGCGGCCGGGAATGGGACCAACGCGACCAACGGTGGGGCCGGTAGCAGTGAACCCGGGCCACACGAAGGGATGTTGGAGGCCGTCGAGGCGACCGAGGCCGTGCTCGCCCAGGCGGGCGCGGCGCGGGCGGCGGCCCTGGCCCTCGTGTACGACGACGACGAGACCAACATCCGCGCCGCACTCACCGCCCGCCGCCTCAACCCCCGACTGCGGCTCGTACTCCGGCTCTACAACCGCCGGTTGGGCCAGCACATCGAGGAACTCCTCGACCAGGCATCGGTGTTGTCGGCGGACCCCGGCGACGGCACCCCCGAGCCCGGCGACTTCGACGCGTCGACCACCGTCCTGTCCGACGCCGACACCGCCGCCCCCGCGCTCGCCGCCACCGCCATCACCGGTACCAGTAAGGTCGTCCAGACCGACAGACTGCTGCTGCGCGCCGTGGAACGGCAGCCACCCGCGCCGGGCGAGGTCGCCGACCCCGGCCTGTACACCCTCGCCCTGCTCTCCACCACGAGCAGCGACCCGGCCGGCGCGGACGGCTCCGAGGGCAGCGGCGACCAGGGACCCCGGCTGCTCCCCGACGAGGCGGCGGTCGCGGCGGCGACCGGACGCGGGACGGTCGTGCTCCAGCAGGTGTCGTACGCGTACTCCGGGACGTCGATGTCGGGCGGGCGCGGGCGGGGCGTGGTGCCGCCGTTCGCCTCCCTGTTCTCCCGTCGGCTGCGGTGGTCGCTGGCCGGGATGGTCGGGTGCGTGATCGCCCTCGCCGTCGCGCTGACGATCGCGACGGGCGACCACCCCGTCCACGCGACCTATCTGACCCTGCTCGACCTCTTCGCGATCAACGACCCGGCACTCGGCGCCTCGATGCCCCGCCAGATCCTCCAACTCCTCTCCGGACTCGTCGGGTTGCTGCTGCTGCCGGTCCTGCTGGCCGCCGTCCTGGAGGCACTCGGTACGTTCCGCAGCGGGTCGGCGGTACGGAGGCCGCCGCGCGGGCTGAGCGGGCATGTGGTGCTGCTCGGGCTCGGCAAGATCGGTACCCGGGTGCTGACCCGGCTGCGCGAACTGAACATCCCGGTGGTGTGCGTCGAGGCGGACCCCGACGCGCGCGGGCTCGCGACGGCACGGCGGCTGCGGGTGCCGGTGGTGCTGGGCGATGTGACCCAGGAGGGCGTCCTGGAGGCCGCGAAGATCAACCGCGCGCAGGCCCTCCTCGCCCTCACCAGCGCCGACACGACGAACCTGGAGGCGGTCCTGTACGGGCGTTCCGTACGGCCCGACCTGCGCGTCGTCCTGCGCCTGTACGACGACGACTTCGCGACCGCCGTGTACCGCACCCTGCGCGCGGCGCACCCCGGCGCCACCACCCGCAGCCGGAGCGTGTCGCACCTGTCGGCGCCCGCCTTCGCCGGGGCGATGATGGGCCGCCAGACACAGATCCTCGGCACGATTCCCGTCGAGCGGCGGGTGCTGCTGTTCGCGGCGATGCGGGTGGGCGGGCATGCGCAGTTGGAGGGGCGGACGGTCGGGGAGGCGTTTCGGGCGGGGGCGTGGCGGGTGCTGGCGCTGGACACGGGGGTGAGCCCCGGCTCCGAGGGCGCCGGGGAGGACGCCCGGCCCTCGGGGCTGGTGTGGGATCTGCCGGTGACGTATGTGCTGCGGGCGGAGGACCGGGTGGTGCTGGCTGCCACCCGGCGGGGGTTGGCGGAGCTGTTGGGTCGGCGGCGGGGGGAGCGGGCGGGGGTGTAGGGGTTTTCGCCCCCGCCGCCCCTACCCGTCCCATCCCGTCCTGGGGGTTGCGCCCCCAGACCCCCCTCCGGCCCTGAACGGGCCGCGTCCTCAAACGACGGACAGGCTGGAAATGCGCCCGGACTAGCTGGAGGGCAGGTGCCGTTCCACGAACTCCAGTTCCAGCCTTACCTGCTTGATTCGCTCGTCCACCACCAGTGAGCCGTGTCCCGCCTCGTAGCGGTAGACCTCGTGGACCGCGCCCCGGGATTCCAGGCGCTTCACGTAGTTGTCGATCTGGCGGATCGGGCAGCGCGGGTCGTTCACGCCGGCCGAGATGTACACCGGCGCCGTCACCGCGTCGACGTACGTCAGGGGGGACGACGCCTCGAAGCGTTCCGGGACCTCTTCCGGTGTGCCGCCCAGCAGCGTGCGGTCCATCGCTTTCAGCGCTTCCATCTCGTCGTGGTACGCCGTGACGTAGTCCGCGACCGGCACCGCGGCGAGACCGAGCGACCATGCGTCGGGCTGGACGCCGAGGCCGAGAAGCGTGAGGTAGCCGCCCCAGGAGCCGCCGGAGAGGATCAGCCGGCCGGGGTCCGCGAGGCCCGAGCTCACCGCCCATTCCCGTACCGCCGCGATGTCCTCCAGTTCGATCAGGCCGACCCGGTGCTTGAGGGCGTCGGTCCACTCACGGCCGTACCCCGTGGAGCCCCGGTAGTTGACCCGCACCACCGCGTACCCGTGGTCGACCCAGGCCGCCGGGCCCGCCGCGAACGAGTCGCTGTCGTGCCAGGTGGGTCCGCCGTGGATGTCGAAGACCGTCGGGAACGGGCCGTCCGCCCCCGCCGGCTTCTGCACCAGGGCGTGGATACGGCCCCCCGGCCCCTCCACCCACACGTCCTCCACGGGTACCGAACCCGGCGACTTCAGCCCGGGCGGGTCCAGGACCACCGCTCCGGTCGTCGAGCGCACCGACGACGGCTGCGCCGACGACGACCACAGGTACTCCACGCTGCCGTCGGGCCGGGCCGTCGCCCCCGAGACCGTACCGGCGGGCGTGGGCACCTTCACCAGTTCGCGCGCGCCCAGGTCGTAGCGGAACAGCTCGCTGCGCGCCTCGAAGCCGTGGGCGATCAGGAGGCCCGAGCCGTCGGGATACCACTCCGCGCTCACATCACCCGGCAGGTCGAGGCCGAGGTCCGTCTCCTCCCCGCTCACCACGTCCCACACGAGGGGTTCCCAGCGTCCGCGCCGCTGATGCCCGACGAGCAGCCGTGTGTCGCCCTCCACCGGCGCGAAGCCCAGCACCTCCAGGCCCAGTTCCTCCGCGCCGCCCTTGGTGTCGTCGAGCTCGGCGACCGTCGTACCGTCCGGGCGCAGGACGCGCAGCGCGGAGTGCATCGCGTCGCCGTGCTCCGTGTGCTCGATCGCGATCAGCGAACCGTCGTGCGAGAGGTCGCCGACGCCCGCCGACTCGCGGTGCCGGTAGATGACAGTGGGGGGCGTGCCGGCCACCGCCAGGTGGATCGTCGTACCGTCCTCGTCCGTCGAGCGCCCCACGACCGCCGTACGACCGTCCCGGGCGAGCGCGAGCCCCGCCGGGTACGAGGCGTCCAGACCGGGTGTCGCGAGCTCGTCCTCGGCGCCGTCCTCGCCGCCTCCGAACGGCTGGCGGCGCCACACGCCGAACTCGTCGCCGTCCTTGTCGTCGAACCACCAGATCCACTCGCCGTCGGGCGACAGCACGCCGTCCGTCGTGCCGTTCGGCCGGTTCGTCACCTGGCGCTGCTCGCCCGTGGCTCGGTCCCAGGCGTACAGCTCGTACGTGCCCGTCGCGTTGGACACGAACAGGGACCGGTCCGGCGCGTCCTCCGCCCAGTCGGGCAGCGACACCCTCGGCGCCCGGAACCGCTTCTCCCAGTCCGGGACGGTCGGGTCGGGCGTATTCGTGGTCGGCGTGGACCCGTTGCTCTCAGTCATGGCCCCCATACTGCCCGCCCGGCACGACAATCCGCCGCCGAGGTCCCCAGCCTGTGGAAAACCCGGGCTGTGGACGCTGTGGACAACTCCGACCCCGCGAACCCGGCGCCCGCACCCGCCCCGTACCGTGGAAGGCGTGTACCGGTTTCTGCTGACGCCCCGTTGGTGGGGGATCAACGTCTTCGTGCTGCTCGCCATCCCCTTCTGCCTGTTCATGGGGTCGTGGCAGCTGAGCCGGTTCGAGGACCGGGTGCAGGACCACCGGACCGCGACCAAGGAGGTCTCCGCCGAGAAGGAGGAGGCCGCCCGGCCGCTCGCCGAGCTGCTGCCCGTCGACGAGAAGACCTCCGGGGACCGCGTCACCGTCACCGGGCGATACGCCCGCCAACTGCTCGTACCGGACCGGCAGCTCGACGACCGGAACGGCTACTACGTACTGACCCTGCTGCGCACCGACGGGGGCAGGGCACTGCCCGTCGTACGCGGCTGGCTGCCCGGTACCGCCGACCCCGCGAAGGCCCCCGCCCCGCCCACCGGCGAGGTCACCGTCATCGGTGCGCTCCAGGCGTCCGAGTCGCCGGGGTCCAACGGCGTGAGCGCGGTGGGCGGCCTCCCGGCCGGGCAGACCGGCGCGATCAGCGCCGCCTCGCTGGTCAACCTCGTGCCGTACGACGTGTACGACGCCTGGGTCACCCTCGACAAGGGCGACTCGGGGATGAAGGCCGTACCGGCGACCGCGCCCGCGAACACCGGGCTCGACCTGAAGGCGTTCCAGAACCTCGGCTACACCGGCGAGTGGTTCGTCTTCGCGGGCTTCGTCGTCTTCATGTGGTTCCGGCTGCTGCGCCGCGAGGCGGAGTTCGCCCGGGACGCGGAGCTGGGGCTCCTCCCCGCCGACCACACTCCCACCGAGTCGCCCGACGAAACGCCCGCCGCGGAACCGACCCGGGAACCAAGCATGTGAGCAGAACAACCAAGGGATACAGGGTTGCCCTTCTGGTTGTTCTGCTGCTGCTCGTATCCGCGTGCAAGGGCAGATACCAGCAGCAGTACGAGGAGGGCTACGAAGCCGGCCAGGATGAGTCGACCGTGTGCGCGGAGTACGAGACACCGGGCGGACGGGAACCATCCCGGCAGTGGACGGCGGGCTGCGACGACGCCGCAGCGGGCCGCCCGGCCGATCCACCGGGATCCCGGTGAGGTACGTCGGCCCGGCGTCCTTTGTGCGCCGACCGACTAAGAGGTCGCCGCCATGACCCCGGTCTTGTACACCGTGCCCGCGCACGCGTTCGACACCATCGCCGTCACCGTGGGCGAGCCGGCCTCCGCCGTGTAGGACACCGCCACGCTGCCGTCGGCCACCGTGCCGTCCTCCGTCACCAGCTGGGCCGAGGTGCCCGCGTCGCCGCCGGCCGTGGTCGTGGCCGCGTCGGGGCTCTCGCTCGGGGTGGGCGCCGGGGACTCCGTGGAGCCGCCCGTGGTGCCGCCGTCGGAGCCGGTGCCGGTCGTGGGGCACGTCTCCGAGGGCACCCAGGCGAACTGCACCGTGTACGCCGCGCCCGGCGCCAGCACCAGTCCGCTGACCGAGAGACCCGGGTCGGGCAGGCCGCTCGCCGCGTCCCCCGCCGTGTGGTCGGCGGTGCCCACCTTCGACGAGTCCGCCGCGTCCTGCGCGAGCAGGGACACGTTGCCGGAACCGCCGACCGTACAGCTGGCGCTGGAGACGTTGACGACCCGGAACGTGCCGTAGACCGCGCCGCTGGCGTCGGGGTCGCCGACCGACCCGGTGGCCGAGCCCAGCTGGGCGGCGTCGCAGGTGGCCGCGGTCACGGCGGTGTCCGACGGATCGGAGCCCCCGGTCGTGCTGCCGCTGCCGCTTCCCTTACCCGGGTTGCTCGTGCCACTCGAGGGGCTGGCCGACGGCTTGTCCTTGACTGTGCCGGAGTTGCCCCCGGAGGTGCTCTCGCCGCCGTCCGGGCCCTTGCCCGTGTCCTTGTCCCCGTCGGCCGCCGAGCCGTGGCCCGCGTTGACGGAGGGGCCGGACGCGGCACCGGTGACGTTCGAGACGTGCAGCAGGGCCGGGACGGCCGTACCGATGAACAGCGCGGCGGCGGCCAGCCCGATGGCGGCATGCCGCTTGCGGGCCCGTCGGGCGGGCACCGCTCGCCGAAGATGGTCCAGCACCGCGTCGGTCGGCTGAATTCCGCCCACCGCCTGGTGCAGCATCGTGCGCAGTGCCAGCTCTTCCGAGCCGAGCCCGTCCAGGGTCCCGTCGTCGGGGCCGTGATTCACAGTTCCGTTCCCAGCGTGCGATTGCGTGTGCTCTTGCTCGTGGCCGCCTGGTCCGTGGACTCCGGTCGGCCAACTCCCGTTGGATCGGGCCCCCTTGCCGGAAACCCTACCGGCCCGAAACTCCGCGGGCCGGAAACCGTCGCTCCAGGGCCCGACACCCCCGCGCCCTTCGTGCCCGGCAGCAGCCGAGCCCGAAGCCTCGGGTTCGGAGCCCTCAGGTTCCGACACCTCGTGCCCCGAGCCTTCGGGTTCCGAAGCCTCCGGCCCTCGCGCCTCGGACCCCTGTGCCCGGTCCTTGTCCGGCCCCTGTCCCTGTCCCTGTCCCTGCACCGAGTCCTGCGCCTGGTCCCGATCCTGGCCCTGGTTTTCCCGGTCCTGGCCCTGGCCTGGTTCGCCGCTCATGCCGGTTCCTCCATGGCGATGCGCAGCGCGGCGATGCCCCGTGAGCCGTACGCCTTCACCGAGCCGAGCGATATGCCCAGCGTCTCGGCGACCTGCGCCTCGGTCATGTCCGAGAAGTAGCGCAGGACGAGGACCTCGCGCTGGCGGCGCTGGAGACCCTTCATCGCCTTGATGAGGGAGTCGCGCTCCAGCAGGTCGTACGCCCCCTCCTCCGCGCTCGCCATGTCCGGCATCGGCTTGGAGAGGAGCTTCAGGCCGAGGATGCGGCGGCGCAGCGCGGAGCGGGAGAGGTTCACCACCGTCTGGCGCAGATAGGCGAGCGTCTTCTCCGGGTCACGGACGCGCTTGCGGGCCGAGTGCACCCGTATGAAGGCCTCCTGGACGACGTCCTCGCAGGACGCGGTGTCGTCGAGGAGAAGCGCGGCGAGGCCGAGGAGGGAGCGGTAGTGGGCGCGGTACGTCTCGGTCAGGTGATCGACCGTCGTCCCCGCCACCACGCTCTCGTCGGCGCCGTCACGCTGGTTGGGTATGCGGGCCGGCCGCGCTGCGGGCATCGGCGCGATCACCGGCATGCCGCCGTGCGTACCCGGCACGCGGGGTCGGCGGGGCGGACGCAGGGCTGTGCCGCGCGTCGCCGCTCTGAAGTCCAGTACCTCTGCCACGCATGTTGGACACGCATCCCCCCGTCAGGGTTGTACGCATCCGGCATCACTTTTGCGTCGTCCGACACAGCCACCCTCATGCGTCCCGCTCTTCCCCTAATTCCATGGTCACCGCGCGTCCCCCGCATGGTCACGACGTCCCACGCCCCGGAAGGGCGACCGCAAAGACGCTCCCCGCCGTCCGCGCGGTTGCGGGCAGCGGGGAGCAAAACTTCTGTTCTCGCCGTTTCTCACCTGGATCCTACAAACGTTTTCTGCCGCAACCGGAGTGATTTCCGACAAGATCAACAGATCGCTACGGACCGGCACAGAGCGTTACGCGCAGGTCAGTCGAGGTGTGCGGAGCCGACAACAGTCAGGCCCGCTCGGCCGCCACCAGCTCGGCGATCTGTGTCGTGTTGAGCGCGGCGCCCTTGCGCAAATTGTCGCCGCACACGAAAAGTTCCAGCGCGGTCGGGTCGTCCAGCGACCGCCGGACCCTGCCGACCCAGGTCGGGTCGGTGCCGACCACGTCCACCGGGGTCGGGAACTCCCCCGCGTCCGGGTTGTCGAACAGCACGACGCCGGGCGCGGTGGCGATGATCTCCCGGGCTCCGGCGACGGTGACCTCGCCCTGGAAGCGGGCGTGGACGGTCAGCGCGTGCGCGGTGACGACCGGCACGCGTACGCAGGTCACGGCCACGGGGAGCTTCGCCAGCCCGAGGATCTTGCGGGACTCGTCCCGGAGCTGCATCTCGTCCGACGACCAGCCGTCCGCCCGGGTCGACCCGGCCCACGGTACGACGTTCAGCGCGACCGGCTCCGGGAACGGCCCCGTCCCGTCGCCCACGGCCCGCCGTACGTCTCCGGGGTTGGTCCCCAGTTCCGTACCGGCGACCAGGGACAGTTGCCGGCGCAGGGTGTCGACGCCGGCCCGGCCCGCGCCGCTCACCGCCTGGTACGTGGAGACCACCAGCTCGCGCAGGCCGTACTCGGCGTGCAGCGCGCCCAGGGCGACGATCATCGACAGGGTCGTGCAGTGCGGGCTGGCGATGATCCCGCGCGGGCGCTGCCGTACGGCGTGCGGATTCACCTCGGGGACGACGAGGGGTACGTCCGGGTGCATCCGGAAGGCGTTCGAGTTGTCGATGACGACGACGCCCTTGGCGGCGGCGACGGGCGCCCACCGTTCGGCGATGTCGTCGGGCACGGAGAACATCGCGACGTCGATGCCGTCGAAGGCCTCCTCCGACAGCGCCACGACCTCGACCTCCTCACCGCGCACGGTCAGCTTGCGGCCGGCCGAGCGCGGGGAGGCGACGAGACGGATCTCGCCCCAGATGTCCGCGTGCTGGGACAGGATCCGGAGCATGACGGCACCGACGGTGCCGGTCGCTCCCACCACGGCGAGCGTGGGCCGCCCGGCGGCCCGGGACGCGACGACCGCCCCGGAGGCGACCGTCCGGGGCACGGCAGCAGCCCCGGACGCGGACGACCGGACGCCTGCACCCGATCCGGGCGCAGCCGACCGAGAAGCGGCCGGCCCAGACCCAGCAGCCAGCCGGACCCCGGCCGGCCACGGACCGGACAAACCGGAGTCGGCCGACCAGGGCGCAGCCGAACCGGTCACGCCGGCCCGCCGGGGCACGGCGGCCCGCCGGGGCACAGCGGTCGACCCGGACGCGGACGACCGGGGCACGGCCGACCCAGGACCGGCCGAACCGGGCACGGCGATCGTCGACCCAGTCACCGCCGACCCAGTCACAGCCAATCCGGTCACCGCCGACCCAGTCACCGCCGACCCAGTCACCGCCGACCTGGCCATCGCCGACCCAGTCACCGCCGATCCGGCCGCCGCCGACCTGGCCACCGCCGACCCAGTCACCGCCGACCCGGCCGCCGCCGACCCAGTCACCGCCGACCCAGTCACCGCCGACCCAGTCACCGCCGACCCGGCCGCCGCCGACCTGGCCACCGTCGATCCGGGCGGAGCCATCAGCGGCCGGTGCCTCCGTAGACGACTGCTTCGTCGCTGTCGGAGTCGAGGCCGAAGGCCGAGTGAACGGCTCGGACGGCCTCGGGTACGTCGTCCTGGCGGGTGACGACCGAGATGCGGATCTCGGAGGTCGAGATGAGCTCGATGTTCACGCCCGCGTCGGACAGCGCCTGGAAGAAGGACGCGGTGACGCCCGGGTTGGTCTTCATACCCGCGCCGACCAGCGAGATCTTGCCGATCTGGTCGTCGTAGCGCAGCGAGTCGAAGCCGATGCCGCCCTTCGCCTTCTCCAGGGCGTCGATGGCCTTGCGGCCCTCGGACTTGGGGAGGGTGAAGGAGATGTCCGTGAGACCGGTCGACGCGGCCGACACGTTCTGCACGATCATGTCGATGTTGATCTCCGCGTCCGCGATGGCGCGGAAGATCACCGCGGCCTCACCCGGCTTGTCCGGGACGCCGACGACCGTGATCTTCGCTTCGGAGACGTCGTGGGCGACTCCGGAGATGATGGCGTGCTCCACCTGCTGGTCCCCTTGCCACTCGGGCTTCTCGTTGCTGACCCAGGTGCCCGGCAGTCCGGAGAAGGACGAGCGCACATGGATCGGGATGTCGTAACGGCGGGCGTACTCCACACACCGGTGGAGCAGCACCTTGGAGCCTGACGCGGCCAGCTCCAGCATGTCCTCGGAGGAGATCCAGTCGATCTTCCGGGCCTTCTTCACCACGCGCGGGTCGGCGGTGAACACACCGTCGACGTCGGTGTAGATCTCGCACACCTCGGCGTCGAGGGCGGCGGCCAGCGCGACGGCGGTGGTGTCCGACCCGCCGCGTCCCAGCGTGGTGATGTCCTTCTTGTCCTGGCTGACGCCCTGGAACCCGGCGACGATGGCGATGTTGCCCTCGTCCAGCGCGGTCCGGATGCGTCCCGGCGTGACGTCGATGATCCGGGCTTTGTTGTGGACCGAGTCGGTGATGACGCCTGCCTGGCTGCCGGTGAACGACTGGGCCTCGTGACCCAGGTTCTTGATCGCCATGGCCAGCAGCGCCATGGAGATCCGCTCTCCGGCGGTCAGCAGCATGTCGAACTCACGCCCGGCAGGCATCGGAGACACCTGTTCGGCGAGATCGATCAGCTCGTCCGTCGTGTCGCCCATCGCGGAAACGACGACGACCACTTGGTGGCCGTTCTTCTTCGCTTCCACGATTCGCTTGGCGACACGCTTGATGCCCTCGGCATCGGCTACGGATGAGCCTCCGTACTTCTGCACGACAAGGCCCACGTGCGCTCCTAGCTCAGTCCGTCTGCGGTCGGCTCAGTCTAACGAGCGGCCGAATTCCCCCTACGGGATATCGCATGGTGAGATGTCCCGCTCACCGCAGCGATCTTCGGCCGCTCAGCGGGGCTCATGCCCATCGGCCCGTGGGATACGCGTTGCCGCTGTGAATTAAGTTTCAAGGACTAAGGTTCGGACGTGCGCGTACTCCTGGTGGAAGACGATGAACCCGTGGCCCAGTCGCTCCGTCGCGGCCTGCTGCGCTACGGCTTCGAGGTGGCGTGGGTCCCCACGGGCGGCGCGGCACTCAGCCACTCCGAGCCGTACGACGTCGTCCTGCTCGACCTCGGCCTGCCCGACACCGACGGTCTGGACGTCTGCCGGGCGCTGCGCGAACGCGGTGACGTCCCGATCATCGTCATCAGCGCGCGCAGCGACGAGACGGACCGGGTGGTCGGCCTGGAGCTCGGCGCGGACGACTACGTCTCCAAGCCCTTCGGCGTACGAGAGGTCATCGCGCGCATAAGAGCGGTGATGAGGCGCGTCCAGCCGCGCGCCCAGGCCGACGCCGGCCCCGACCGGTACGGCACCCGCCTGACGATCGACCGCAAGGCCGCCCGGGTCCGCCTGGACGGCGACGAGGTCGCCCTCGCGCCCAAGGAGTACGACCTGCTGGCCTTCCTCACGGAGGAGCCGGGCGCGCTGATGTCGCGCGAGCAGATCATGGAGGCCGTCTGGGACGCGAACTGGTTCGGGCCGACGAAGACGCTCGACGTCCATGTGGCGGCGCTGCGGCGGAAGTTGAAGGGCGCCATCGCGATCGAGGCGGTCCGGGGCGTCGGCTTCCGGCTGGAGATCGTCAAGGATGCTGAGACCTCGTGAACCGCCAGCTCATCCGGAGTTACATCCTGCTCGTCGCCGTCGCCATCCTGCTGTTCACGGTGCCGGTGGCGTTCACGCTCACGGCCCAACTGCGGGACGACACAAGGCAGTCCGTGTTGCGCGAGGCCAACACCATGGCACTGCTGCTGGGCAACGGGGACAACATCTCGTGCGAGGCCCTGACCGAGGTGGCCAGGGCGTACGGCGAGTCGACGCCCGGCGAGGTCCAGGTCACCCCCCTCCACGACTGCGCTCCGGACCTGCCGAAGCCGGCCGCAAACGCCGCGCTCACCCGGGCCGTGGAACGGAACGAGCCCACCACCGACTGGGGTTCCGACTTCATCTGGGGCAAGCAGCTCACGATCACCGTCCCCGCGCAGGGTCAGTCGGCCGTGCGGATCGTGTACTCGACGTCGGACATGACGAAGCGGCTGTGGAACATCTGGGGTTTCCGGGCGGGACTCGCCGTGCTCGTGCTGGCCGCCGCCGCCGCGATCGGCGCGTACGCCGCCCGCCGCATCACCGCTCCCCTCCGTGAACTCAACGGTATGGCAAGCAAGTTCAGCGACGGCGACCTCACCGCGCGCTCGCAGGTGACGGGCCCGCCGGAGACCCAGACGCTGGCCCGCACCCTCAACCAGGGTGCGGAACGCCTGGACACGCTGGTCGCCTCGCAGCGCATCTTCGTGGCGGACGCCTCGCACCAACTCCGTACCCCGCTCACGGCGTTGCGTCTGTCGCTGGACAACATCGCGGACGGCACCGACGACGAGTTCGTCCGGGAGGACGTGGAGCAGGCGACCGCCGAGGTCGTACGGATGAGCCGGCTGGTCAACGGGCTGCTGGTGCTGGCCCGGGCCGAGGCGAAGGTCACGGCGGCCGAGCCGCTGTCCCTCAGGGACATCGTGAACGAACGCCTGTCGGTGTGGAGGCCGGCCGCCGACGAGCGCGGAGTCACCATCACGCTCCGGGGGAGTGCCGACGGCCGGCTGCTTGTGCTGGCCAGCCCCGGTCATCTGGACCAGGTACTGGACAACGTTCTGTCGAACGCCCTGGAGGTCTCACCGGACGGCGGGGCGATCACCGTACGGGCCGAACCTCGGGGCGACTGGCTGGAGTTGACCGTGTCGGACGGGGGTCCCGGTATGTCGGACGCCGAGAAGTCCCGTGCCTTCGACCGCTTCTGGCGCGGCCAGGGCCTCACCGGGCGCTCCGGCTCGGGCCTCGGCCTCGCCGTCGTCAAGCAACTGGTGACGGACGACGGCGGGACGGTTGCCCTGGCGGACGCGCCCGGGGGCGGGTTGAGCGTGGTGCTCAGCCTGCGCGCGGCGGCTCAGAAGAGCGCCGGCTGATCAGGCTGACCGGGCCTGATCAGCCCTCGGGCATCATCGACGAGTGGTGGTTGACGATCAGCCACTGGCCGCCACGCTTCTCGTACTCGTACGTGTAGCGGGCGTCGACCCTCTTCTTCTCGCCGGTCTTCGGGTCGGTGAGGATGAAGTAGTACGAGCCGGCGTCGATCGCGGAGTTGTCGTCGAGGATGTTGATGTAGGACTTGATCTTCTTGCCGACCGGCTTGTTCTCCAGGAAGTGGTCGAAGTAGTCGGTGATCTCGGCGGGGTTGGTCCGGATCTTGTTGGAGACGGTCGGCAGGAGCACCGCGTCCTTCGCGTACCGCGCGGTGACCTTCTTCGAGTCGCCGGTCTGGAGGGTCTTGTTCCAGCCGTCGAAGAGGGCGGCGATCTGCTTCTTGGTGGGCTTCTTCGACTGCTCGGCACCCGCCGCACTGACCCCGACCGTGACCGTTGCTGCGGTGACAAGGGCGGTGGCGGTGACGAGGGCGGCGCGTATGCGGGTCTTGCGGGTCATCGCAACTCCTGTACGGGTGGGGGTGGTTGCTTCCTCCGTATCTCCTGCGGTGGAAGTGACTCCAGCTTCGCTTTCCGCTGGTTAGCGCCCGTGCAAGGGACGTACAGGGGCCGGGAAGGACGATTCCAATTCACGTAGCGCGACGAGCGGTGACGTTCCGGAGCGGACGGGTTACACCATCGGTCCGCCGATCCCGCCCAGGACCCTCACACTCACCCCAGTACGGTGAGCCCGACCCCACAGGCCGCCCCGACTCCCGCCCCTCCCTGAGGAGAAGCCCCCGTATGACCTCCCGGCAGAAGCTGTTCACCCTCGGCGCGACGACGACGGTGGTGGCCGCCGCACTGGCTCTCACCGGATGCGGCGCCGGCTCGAAGGACAGTGCCGACGGCGCCGCCGCGAGCCCCGCGGCGAAGGGTGCCGTCACCGAGGCGCAGGCGGCGAAGATCCTCGGCACCTACGAGTCGGTCAACAACAAGGCCAACGCCCAGCAGGACTCAGCCCTGTTGGGCACCGTCGAGGGCGGGCAGCTGTACGAGCAGAGCAAGGCCGACTACCGCCTCTTCGAGACCAGGTCGAAGAAGGAACAGGCCGAATACCGCAAGCCCTTCCACTACACCGGGATGAAGTACTGGATCCCGGCGGGCAAGGACTGGTTCGCGGTGACGACCAAGGCCAGTGACTCCAAGAGCGAGGCGCTGCTGGTCTTCGGCAAGGAGTACGACGACTGGAAGATGATGTCGGCCGTCTACTCGGAGGTCCCGCTCCCGGCGATCGCCACCGACGACTCCGGCCTCGCCACCGCCGTCGACGCCACCACTCGCGTCGGCACGCTCGCCCCGAACCAGATCTCGGCGGCGTTCGAGGACCTGTACGCGACCGGCGGCACGAAGGCCGGGGCGGGCATCTCGCACACCACCGAGGCCGCGAAGGACGCGATCGAGACCTACGCGAAGCGCGACAGCGGCAAGAACGCGAAGTTCGCGACCACGGCGTACGTCACCACGCCCACCGAGTTCGACACGGTCTACGCCCTGCGCCTCAAGGACGGCGGCGTCCTGGCAGCCCTGCCGACCGCGCACGCATCCCAGTACGGGCTGAAGGCGTCGTACCGCGAGAACTACGACATCACCCCGACCGAGGTGGAGTCGGTCTTCAACATCCGCGACCGCGACACCGTGGTGAACACCTACCAGGGCATGGCCCTGGCGACCCTCCCGAAGACGGGCAAGCCGTCGGTGACGGCAATCGAGTACCGCATCGTGGACTCGCAGTAACCTCCGCCGATGGCAACGGAGTTGACAACGAGCTTGATCCTTACGGGAACCGTCGCGCTCGGCTCCTGCGTGCAGTGGCTGACAGGAATGGGCTTCGCTCTGGTCTCGGTCCCCGTCCTGATCCTGCTTCTGGGCCCCACCGAGGGTGTGGTCCTGGCCAACTGCGCGGCCGGGGCGATCTGTCTGGTGGGCCTGGCGGACGGCTGGCGACACGTCCGCCTGACGGCGATGGTCCCGTTGTGCGCCGCGGCGGCGTGCACGGTACCGGCGGGCACCTGGCTGGCCCGCCGCCTGCCCGAACCCGCGCTGCTCGCGACGATGGGCGCCCTGGTGACGACGGCCGTGCTGCTGGTCCTGCGTGGCACCCGGGTACCCGCCCTGCGCGGCAGAGCCGGTGCGGTGGTCGCGGGCGCGGCGGGCGGCTTCATGAACTCGGCGGCGGGCGTGGGCGGTCCCCCGGTTTCCCTCTACGCGGTCAACGCGGGCTGGACGGTACGGGAGTTCGTACCGAACGCCATGTTCTACGGCGTCCTCGTGAACGCCGTCTCGATCGCGTCGAACGGCCTCCCCCACCTGTCCCCTCCCCTGTGGGCGTCCTCGGCAGCGGCCATGGTGACGGGCGCCCTGCTCGGCAGCACCCTCGCCGGCCGCATCCCGGAACCCCGGGCCCGCCTGCTGGTCCTGCTGCTGGCGCTGGGGGGCGGGGTGACGACGCTGGGGAAGGGCGTTTGGGGGATGACCAGGGGTTCGTGAAGCCCAGGCCCGGACGGCAGGGTCAGTCCACGAACTCCTTGAGGGGCTCGGTGTCGAGGGTGAGGTTTACGGGGTCGGGGAGCTTGACGGTGGCGCCGAAGGGCAGCTTCTCCTCGTGGCGATAGCGGCCGTTCTCGGGCTGGTTGAACACGACGACCGAACCGTCGTCCCGGTCGACGAGGAGGTAGACGGGAATGCCTGCGGCCGCGTAGCCGTCGGGCTTGTCGACCCGGTCGCGCTGGTGGGTGTCGGAGTCGAACGACGTGATTTCCACGGCCATCAGAACGTCCTCCCCGTTCGACCACTCGCCACGCCCCTTGAGACTGCCCCTGGGGACGAGGATCGCGTCCGCGCGGGCCCGCCCCTTGCGGTATGCCTCGGTCTTCAGGCCCCGCTCGGGGTATAGACGGAGATCAGGACGCGACTGCATGCACCTCTCCAGAAGCCACATGTAAATCTCGCTGTGGTTGCCGTCAGGCACGGGCTTGACCTGGACCTTCCCCTTGACGAACTCCAGCCGCACGGTCTCCGGGGCATGGCGTTCCAGTTGCTCGAACTCCTCGGCGGTCATCTGCGGCGGGTGCTCGGTCCCTGGGATCATGGCGTCGCCTCCTCGACTCCATGGTGCCCTGACCGGCACGTCCTGCACACTCACCGCAGCCCCGCCGCGCGGCGCAGCGCGGCGACGCGGTCGGTGACGTCCACGACCTCGTCGGCACCCGGCAGGCCGCCGACGCGCGGGCCGGGGAGGAACGTCTCCGGGACGGGCGCGGCCACCGGGCCGTCCGGTTCGCACATCGCCAGACATTCGGGGCACAGTCCGCTGACGATCTTCGCGGTGCGCTCGTCCGCGTCACACAGGCCGCAGGCAGCGATCACGCGGGTCACCCGGGCGCGGCGGGCGGCCTGCGGTCCCTGCGTCGACTTCTTCGGCGGCATCTTGTTCTCCAGTCGTTTACGGGCGAGTCCGCCCGGGTTGGTGACGTCGGCCGGGAGGCCGTCGGTCAGGGCTCGGGTGATGTCGTCGGTACTCGCACCACGGGACAGCCACTCCGCGGCGAGAGATTCGAGGGCACGGCAGTCGCCGTCGGACAGGGGCAGACGTGCGTCGGCGGTACGGAGATCGGCGAGTACCTGGTAGGCCACACTGGGCTGCTCGGCGGGCTGCTCGTCCGGTTCGTGTCCCGACTCGCCGTCCACCTCGGTCGCCCCGGACTCGGCAGGCTCCTCGGGCACTTGGGGCACCTGGGGCACCTCGGGTTCCTCGACACGGGCCAGGCCCGACTGATAGCGGCGGGTCACGTCCCTGCCTCGGCGCTCCCGTACGAACTCCGCCCACCACTCGGCCGACCTGCGGGTACGCGACCAGTACGTGCGCGTCACCCACCGCATCGAGTTGTCCTCGGCGGTGATGTGTTCCTTGATCCAGCGCAGGTGACCGGCGGCGGTGATGCGGCCCATCGAGACGCGTACGGCCTGCTGGCCATAGCGCGAGTGCTCTGCGGCGATCACCTTGTAGCCCATGGCGTGACCGTCTTCGAGATGGTCGACGAAGAGGGCGATCTCGCGGTCGCGAGGGCACAGATGCGCGAACTCCGGGTCGGCGTGCGGTTCTTCGTCACCCGTCGCGCGTTTTCCATAACCCGTATTGGCCATGGGGTGGGACGGGGACGGCAGGGCAGGACTAGGGTTGGCGTAAGCCACCATCGAAGGTTCCGTTCGATCGGTAGGTCTAGGCCCTGGCACTGGTGTTTGCGACACCGGCCGGGGCCGATCTATTTGCCTGTTTGCCGCGAACCTAGGGCGCCTTCACGCTCCGACGCAAGCCGATCACGGAACGTCACTCATTCGGGTTACGCCGTCTCAACTCGCTTACAGAATTGGTTGGTTGGGTTGGATTTCAACCATCCCAGAACACAAAACCAAACCAACCCAAACCAAGATGAAGAGCTCGAAGCCCGAGGCTCAAGCTCCGGGCTGAGCTGCGGAGATGAACGCCGTCCAGGCGGAGGCGGTGATGTGCAGTTCGCGGCCCGCGGGGATCTTGGAGTCGCGGATGTGGACGGTCGTTCGGGTGGCGGGGAGCGCGACTTCGACGCAGGCGCCGCCTTCGGAGTCGCTGTAGCTCGACTTGAACCACGCCAACGCGACTTCGACGCAGTTGCCACCCTCGTTGTCGCTGTAGCTCGACTTGAACCACTGCAACTGCTCGGTCATGGCTGATCCACCATCCGTTCGAGAAAACGGGCCGACTCAGCGGGGTTGAGAGCCTGCGCTCTGATCATGCTAAGCCGCTCCATCACGCGACTGACAACCTCCGGGTCGGCCGTCAGATCGCTGGCGAACGGGCCCTCCGCGAAGGCGAGTCGCTCGTGTTCGCGGGTCTCCAGCAGCACCATGGGCCCCATGAGCGAGTCGCTGATGGCCCGCTCGAAGGGGAGCACCTGCAACACGACGTTGCGCAGGGAAGCCGACACCAGCAGCCGGTGCAACTGCTCGGTGTCCACCTGCGAACTGCGCAGCGCCGCCTCGTACAGAACGAAGCTCAGGCCCACCGGTGGCTTCCGGTCCGTGAGGATGACCTGCCGCTCCATGCGTGCCGCGATTCGCTCCTCCACTGTCTCCTCATTCAGGGGCGGATAACGGTTCTCGATCAGTGAGCGCGCGTACGCCTCGGTCTGCAACAGCCCTGGGATCAGGGCGACCTCGTACGACCAGAAACTGATCGCCTGCTGCTCGTACTGCATGAAGTCCTGGGCCCGAGCCGGGAACGGCTCCCTCTTCACGTACTCCTTCGCCGCGCTCAGCAGACCGTCCGCGCGGCACAGTTCATCCGCCGCGTCGAGCACGCGGGGCGTCGGCATGCGTACGCCCTGCTCCATGGACTTGATGGTGTCCGGCGAGTAGTTGGCGGCGGCGCCCAGTTCCTCGCGGGTGATGTTCGCCTTCGTGCGCCAGCGTTTCAACTGGTTGCCGCTGTACCGCCAGGTGCCCGGCGACGGCTGCGAGTTGGGGTTGGGCTTGGGGTTGTACTGGACTGACACAGCGGCCACCTCCGACTGATACACCCAGGTGTGTATCACCTCAGTCGCTACCGAGAGTAGCCCGGCACACGTCACCGTGTGACCATGACGAACGCGATCCCCCACCACCGCCCCGCCTGGGTCCCCCTCGCCGGCCACCATCTCCGCCTGTCCGGCGTCCACTTCGACACGATCCGTGTCCAGGGCGTACGCGGGGAACAGGTCGCCGCCGACCTCATCGAGGCGGCCGACGGGGACGCGGGGCCCGTCGTCTGCGAGGTGACCGGGTTCCGCTGGATGTACTTCCTGCTCGCACCCGGGGAGGTACGGAAGCACAACTGGCCCCTGGGCGTACAGCGGTTCGGCGAGAAGGGATCACGCACCGTGACGTACATCGGGATCCCGGCCCTGGACGGCAACACGTGGCCGCTGCGCTGGTACAGCGAGCCGACGGTGACGACGCCGTTCGTGGAGGCGGGGTGGTTGCGGACGGTGTTGGGGGCGGCGGGGCTGTAGGCCACGTCAGTGTTCCTGGGACCCACCTGGTCTGCGGCGGTCAGGGGCAGGTGCTCCTGGTTACTTCACCGTGCGCAACCCCAGCGGCTCCGCGATCTCCTCCGCCATCACCTTGCCGGCCTCCGCCTCCAGGGTCTCGTCGCCGAGTTCCTGGTCGGTGTCCAGGCCGTCCAGTTCCGCCAGGGGCTGGTTCAGGCGGACGTGGGCGACCAGGGACTGGAGGGCGCGCAGGGTCGCGGACGCCGTCGAGCCCCAGTTGGAGAAGTAGGAGAACTGCCACCACCACAGGGCCTCCGTGGTGCGGCCCGCACGGTAGTGGGCCATGCCGTGGCGGAGGTCGGCGATGACGTCGGCCAGGTCGTCGGAGATACGGGCCGGGACCGGGGCCTTGCGGGGCTCGTAGGGGTCGAAGACCTCCGAGTAGACGTCCACCGGGTCCAGCATCAGCGCGAGCCGTTCGCGGATGTCGTCCACGTCCGGTTCCGGGCCCATGTCGGGCTCGTAGCGCTCGTCGGGGAGGATGTCCTCGTGTGCGCCGAGGCGACCGCCGGCGAGCAGCAGCTGGGAGACCTCCAGGAGGAGGAAGGGGACCGCCGAGTCCGGCTCGTCGCCCTTCGCCACCTCGGTGACGGCCACCAGGAAGCTCTCCACCTGGTCGGCGATCTGGACGGCGAAGTCGTCGGGGTCCTGCGTCGTGTCGTGCAGCGTGGCGTCAGACATCTAGAAGTCGTCTCCCCTCGAAGGCGCGGCCGAGGGTGACCTCGTCCGCGTATTCCAGGTCGCCACCCACCGGGAGGCCGCTGGCCAGGCGGGTGACCTTGAGGCCCATGGGTTTGATCATGCGGGCGAGGTACGTGGCCGTGGCCTCGCCCTCAAGGTTCGGGTCCGTGGCCAGGATCAGTTCCGTGACCGTGCCGTCGGCGAGCCGGGTCAGGAGTTCCCTGATCCGCAGGTCGTCGGGGCCCACGCCCTCGATCGGGCTGATCGCGCCGCCCAGGACGTGGTACTTGCCGCGGAACTCACGCGTCCGCTCGACCGCCACGACGTCCTTGGGCTCCTCGACGACACAGATGACCGTCGGGTCCCGGCGCGGGTCGCGGCAGATGCCGCACAGCTCCTCCTGCGCCACGTTTCCGCAGGTCGCGCAGAAGCGGACCTTCGCCTTCACTTCGAGGAGGGCGTGCGCGAGGCGCCGTACGTCCGTCGGCTCCGCCTGCAGGATGTGGAAGGCGATCCGTTGCGCGCTCTTGGGACCGACGCCCGGGAGCCGCCCCAGTTCGTCGATGAGGTCCTGGACCACGCCTTCGTACAACGGACTGCCTTTCCGTACATCGGTACTTCAGTACAACGGTCATCGCTACGACGGTCGCCTCGCGCCCGCTGTACGTACCGTAGTTGGCCGCCACCCACCTGAGGAAGGCGGGACCGGGGGCGCGCGGGGCGAACGTCAGAACGGCAGGCCGGGGATGCCGCTTCCGCCGCCGCCCAGACCCTGGGCCAGCGGGCCCAGCTTCTGCTGCTGAAGTTGCTGCGCGTTCTCGTTCGCCGCCTGTACGGCTGCCACGACCAGGTCGGCGAGGGTTTCGGTGTCCTCGGGGTCGACCGCCTTCGGGTCGATCTTGAGGGCCCGCAGTTCGCCGGCGCCCGTCACGGTCGCCTTGACCAGTCCGCCGCCCGCCTGCCCGTCGACCTCGGTCCGCGCCAGTTCCTCCTGCGCGTTCGCCAGGTCCTGCTGCATCTTCTGGGCCTGCTGGAGCAGCTGCTGCATGTTGGGCTGGCCACCACCGGGGATCACGATCAGCTCCTCGTCGTACGTAATCGTTCGTAGTCGGTCGTCGTCGTTCAGCCTCGTTCAGCGTCGTCCGCGCCGAATTCGGCTTCAGCACGAGCCTACGTGGTCGGGTGGGCCGTCGCTCCAGCACTCTTTCGAGTGAGTCGGTTCGTCGGCCTATACCTGATCAACCGATTCTTCCGAGCGGAAAAGTAACGAAAGCTTGGTCATCGCCACCCATTGGGCGGTAGGAAGGGGGCGGCACGACAGCTTTACAACGGCATCAGACGTCACGCGGGCGCCCGTACGGTGTCACGCACTGTGATGGATTGTGGTCAGTCTGCTCAGCTAAGGGAGTGCCGGGTGAGCCAGCCGGAGATGCAGCCCGAGGGGCCGCCGCAGAGACCGCCCCACGACGGCCGGAGCGAAGGTCCCCCCGAGCTGGGCTTCCCCGGGCTGCGACCCGGGGACCTCACCGGCCGGCCCTTCCCCCTCGGCGACTGGGGCGAGCCCGCGCCGCGCCTCGACGAGCTGTACCGGTGGGTGGAGCAGGGCGCCCTGGAGACGGCCGCCTGGTACCTCGCCGACCGGGTCTGGAAACGCCGGGGCGCCCGGGCCCTGCGTACGGGCGCCGCGCTCGGGGCGATCGCCGGGGCCGCGCTGCCGCTGCTCGACCTCACCGGGGTGATGGGCAACATCGCGCCCTGGGGATATCTGGCGATGCTGGTCGCGGTGGCGTGCGTCGCCGCCGACCGGTTCTTCGGGGTCACCTCGGGCTGGATAAGGGACGTCGCCACCGCCCAGGCCGTCCAGCGACGCCTTCAGGTGCTGCAGTTCGACTGGGCCTCGGAAAGCGTGCGCGAGGTCCTCGGCCCGACGGAGGGAACGGCGAGCGAGGCGGCCGACCGCTGCCTGGGAGTGCTGCGCCGCTTCTCGGAGGACGTGACGGAACTGGTCCGGGCGGAGACGGCGGACTGGATGGTCGAGTTCCGGACCGGCTCCGCGCCGCTGGGCATCCAGTCGGCGGGAATGGGAATCCCCCGCCAGGACGCGACAGTCCACCAGGGCCGCTTCGGAGTCGCCCCGGGAACCCGCCCGAACATGCCCCGACAACGACCGCCGGAGGCGCGGTGAGGGCGATGGCCCCGGCTGAGGGGACGGTGCCGTGGCTCGCGGTCGCCGACGTTCAGCTCCCCTTCTCGTACGTCAGCTCACCGCCCCCGCCCGCTGTCACGCGCTTCAGCGTGCCGTCCTTGCGGAGGGTGACGGTCGAGGCGGCGCCCGGGGTGCAGGAGGAGGCCGGTTCGCCGGAGGTGACCTGGGACGGGCCGAGGGTCAACAGGGTGTCGCCGGTGGGGCGTTCGGTCAGGTCGGCGACGAAGACGCAGTGGTAGGTGCCCGTTTGCGTGGGACCGTCGGCGACCAGGGTCAGCACCCTGTCGCCCAACTCGCCCTGGGTGATGGTCAGTCGGCGGGTGTTGTGGCCCGTGGCGCTGTCGATCGAGGCGGTCCAGGTGCCGAGGAGGCCGGACGGGACGACACCGGCCGCCGGTGACACCGAGCCGCCGGACGACGTCGGTGTGGGCGTCGGGGCCACGGGCGGGGTGCCGTCGTCGCCGTTCAGCAGGGCGGCGATGGACGCGCCGGCCCCGAGGGTGACGACCAGTGCGGCGACGCCGAGCCCGACCGACAGCCGGGATCTCCTCCCAGCAGCCCCCGGCTCCGCGCGCCCCACCGCATAGGGCAGCGGTGTCTCGGCGGGCGTCCTGCTCCACGCCACCGGCATGACCGGCTCTTCGAGCGCCGGGTCCCCGGGCCAGACAGGGGGCCGTTGGCTCGCGCCGGGTGCGGCGGCGAAGGGCTGCGGATGAAGCTGACGGTGGGCGGCATGGGTGGGCGGCTCGTCGGACGGCGCATGCTCGGGCGTGACGCCCCGTTCTCGACTGCCGTCCCGTTCTCCACCGCCGTCCAGTTCTCCACCGCCGTCCCGGTCCTCCCTGACGCCCCGGTCACCGATGACGCCCCGGTCCCCGATGCCTGGCTCCCTGACATCCGTCCCCGCCTCCGTCCCCGGCCTCTCCTCCACCTCCGTCTCCACGTCGAGCAACCGCACCGCGTGCCGCCCGAGTTGGGCGACCAGCGTGCCCGGCAGCCAGGTGTCCCCCGCGTGTCCGTCGGCGACGAGGTCCGCCGACACCCCCGTACGCTCCAGGATCTGTTCCGGTGTGGGGCGGTCGGCCGGGTCCTTGCGGAGACAGTCGCGGACGAGGCCGGCGATGCCCTCCGGGACGCCCGTCAGGTCGGGTTCCTCCTGGGCTATGCGGAACATCATCGCGTGGGCACCGCTGCCGACCGCGCCGAAGGGCAGGGCGCCCGTGCCGGCGTAGGCGAGGACGGAACCGAGGCAGAAGACGTCGGCGGCGGCGGTGACCCGCTCGCCGCGCACCTGCTCGGGCGCCATGAACCCGGGCGAGCCGACCAGCGCGCCCCCGCGGGTCAGGCCGCCGTCGGTGACGGTCTCCAGGGCGCGGGCGATACCGAAGTCGATGACGCGGGGCCCGTCGATGGTGACCAGGACGTTGGACGGCTTGAGGTCGCGGTGGACGATCCCGGCGGCGTGGATGTCGTGGAGGGCGTGCGCGAGCCCGGCGGCGAGAACGCGCACCGACCGCTCGGGCAGCGGCCCGTGGTCCTGCCCGACGACCTGCTTCAGGCTCGGCCCGGCCACGTACCCGGTGGCGACCCACGGCACGGCGGCCTCGGTGTCGGCGTCGAGCACGGGTGCCGTCCAGTGCCCTCCGACGCGCCGCGCGGCGGCGACCTCCTGCCGGAACCGGTCCCGGAACTCGTCCTGCTCGGCCAGCTCCCGCCGGACCAGTTTGACGGCGACAGTACGTCCCCGCTCGGACCGCGCGAGGTACACGTGCCCCATCCCGCCCGCACCGAGCCGCGCGACCAGCCGGTACGCCCCGATCCGCACCGGATCGCCGTCCCCGAGCTTCCGCATGCCGCGCCCGCCTCCCCGTAACGCCCCGTACACCCCGTACGCCCTGCGACACCCCGTACGCCCCGCCCACGCGGATGCCGCCGCGACAGGCCGAGGATAGTGCGGAGCGGCGACCGTGCGGCAAGCGCTTGCGCGCGCTCTTCACCCGTGGCGGGTTTGGACCAGGTCGACAACCTGTCGCGTCAGCCGCCATTCCCCAGACAGGTCGCCGATACCGCGCCCTCACCCGGGACACCTACGCTCCCCGCATGACCCCTCAGCCCGACCCCCAGGCAGGCGCGGCCGTCAAGGCCGCCGACCGTGCGCACGTGTTCCACTCCTGGTCCGCGCAGGAGCTCATCGACCCGCTCGCCGTCGCCGGTGCCGAAGGGGCGTACTTCTGGGACTACGACGGCAGGCGGTACCTGGACTTCACCAGTGGGCTGGTCTTCACGAACATCGGCTACCAGCACCCGAAGGTCGTCGCGGCCATCCAGGAGCAGGCCGGGCGGATGACGACGTTCGCGCCCGCGTTCGCCGTCGAGGCACGGTCGGAGGCGGCCCGGCTGATCGCCGAGCGGACCCCGGGCGACCTGGACAAGATCTTCTTCACCAACGGTGGCGCCGACGCCGTCGAGCACGCGGTGCGCATGGCCCGGCTGCACACCGGGCGCCCCAAGGTGCTGTCCGCCTACCGCTCGTACCACGGCGGCACCCAGCAGGCCGTGAACCTCACCGGCGACCCCCGCCGCTGGCCCTCCGACAACGGCACCGCCGGTGTCGTGCACTTCTGGGCGCCCTATCTCTACCGGTCGAAGTTCTACGCGGAGACCGAGGAGCAGGAGTGCGCGCGGGCGCTCCAGCACCTTGAGGACACCATCGTCTTCGAGGGGTCGGCCACCATCGCGGCGATCATCCTGGAGACCATCCCCGGCACCGCCGGCATCATGATCCCGCCGCCCGGCTATCTCGCCGGGGTGCGCGCGCTCTGCGACCGGTACGGGATCGTCTTCGTCCTGGACGAGGTCATGGCCGGGTTCGGGCGGACCGGTGAGTGGTTCGCCGCCGACCTGTTCGACGTCGTGCCCGACCTGATGACCTTCGCCAAGGGCGTCAACTCCGGCTATGTGCCCCTCGGCGGTGTGGCGATCTCCGGTGCGATCGCGGAGACGTTCGCCACTCGCCCCTATCCCGGCGGGCTCACCTACTCCGGGCACCCTCTCGCCTGCGCCGCAGCCGTCGCCACGCTCACGGTGATGGCGGAGGAGGACATCGTCGGGCAGGCCGCCCGCACCGGCGAGAACATCCTCGGACCGGGGCTCAGGGAGCTGGCCGCGCGGCACCCGAGCGTCGGCGAAGTGCGCGGTACGGGTGTCTTCTGGGCCCTGGACCTCGTAAAGAACAGGGAGACCCGGGAGCCGCTGGTGCCGTACAACGCCGCCGGGGAGGCCAACGCCCCGATGGCCGCGTTCGGCGCCGCCGCGAAGGCGAACGGGCTGTGGCCGTTCGTCAACATGAACCGCACCCATGTCGTGCCGCCCTGCAACGTGACCGAGGCCGAGGCCAAGGAGGGGCTCGCCGCGCTGGACGCCGCGCTGTCGGTCGCCGACGAGTACACGGAGTCCGCCCGGTAGGACAAGAAAGTGGGTAAGCGCACGGGAAAGTCTCCCCGGAAACCGAACGCGTAAGGTGACGTGCTCGTAGACATATGCGAGTAGTCATCCACACGCGTGAAGGGGGAGGGCCCCGACCATGCCCGCCAGCAGCGGCAACGGTGCCGTGACCCGCAGCACCCTGCGGCAGCAGATCGCGGACGCGCTCCGCGACGAGGTGCTGGCCGGCCGTCTCCAGCCGGGTCAGGAGTTCACGGTCAAGGAGATCGCCGAGCAGTACGGCGTCTCCGCGACGCCCGTCCGCGAGGCCCTGGTCGATCTGTCGGCCCAGGGCCTGCTGGAGGCGGACCAGCACCGCGGCTTCCGCGTGCACGAGTACTCGCTCGCCGACTTCCGGGGCATGATCGAGGCCCGCGGCCTGGTCACCGACGGTATGTTCCACGGCCTGGCGAAGGGTCTGGCGACCGGCGCCGCAGGCGGTGCCCCAGGCGCTCGGGTGGGGGGCTTCGCCAGTGACAGCCCGGGTCCGCGCGGCTTCTTCGTCCGCGTCGGCGACCCCCGTGCCGCCGCCGCGCTCGCGGGTGTCCGCCGCCGGGGCGAGGAGGCGCGGCGCGCCGCCGCAGCCGGTGAGCTGAACATCCTCATCGGCTACGACCTGCGTTTCTGGCGCGAGCTCGGCGCCCTGTTCGGCAACCCGTACCTCACCGACTTCCTGCACCGGATGCGCGTCCAGACCTGGGTGTGCGCCGTGCAGCACCTGCGCCGGCTGAGCGGTCTGCGCGGTCACCTGTGGTCCGACTACACCGACGTCGTCGACGCGCTGACCCGCCGCGAACTCGCCGAGGCGCACCGGGTGGTCGACGCGTACGACCTGCACTCCCTCGCCCTCATCGAAGGCCTGGCCAACGACCGGCCCGATTTCGCCGTCCTCCCCTCCGACGGAGGCGAGGACGAGGACATGAAGAACATGAAGGACGACGGCGTCACCGCGCCCGCCGGCAACGGGGGCACCCTCTGATGAGTGCTCCGCCCCGTACCACCGGCACCCTCGACCTGACCGTCGTCGTCCCCGCGTACAACGAGGAAGCCCGGCTCGGCCCCACCCTCGACGCGATCACCGGGCACCTCCAGGAGAACGAGGCCCGCTGGGGCTCCTGGGAGGTGGTGGTCGTCGACGACGGTTCCACCGACGGCACCCGCGACCTCGTCAGCGCCCTCACCGACCCGCGCGTCCAGCTCGTCACCAGTCCCCGCAACCGGGGCAAGGGCCACGCCCTGCGCCTCGGTGTCGCCGCCTCGCGCGGCGCCCGCGTCCTGGTGACCGACGCCGATCTGGCGGCTCCGATAGAGGAGCTGGCGGTCCTGGACGAGGCGCTCACCGAGGGGCACGCGGCTGCCATCGGCTCCCGTTCCGTCCCCGGCGCGACGATCGAGCACCACCAGCACCGGGTGCGGGAACTCCTCGGCAGGGCCGGCAACCTCCTGATACGCAGGGTCGCCGTCCCCGGCATACGGGACACCCAGTGCGGCTTCAAGCTGTTCGACGGCGACCGTGCCCGTACGGCGTTCGCCGCGTCCCGGCTCAACGGCTGGGGCATCGACGTCGAGGTCCTCCAGCACTTCCGCCGCGCGGACTGGCCGGTCGCGGAGATACCGGTCCGCTGGGCCCACCAGTCCGGCTCGAAGGTACGCCCGCTGGACTACGCCCGCGTCCTCGCCGAACTGACGGCCCTCAAGGCGCGCGCGCTGCGCCCGGCCGACCTCCTCGCGGTCACCCTCTTCCTCCTCATGGCGGTCGCCCTGTACGCGGGCCGCTGGCTCGACCCGGCCCACCGCTACCTCCCCGACTCCCTCCAGGACCAGAACCAGTGGGAGTGGTTCTTCGCGGTCACCGCCGACAACGTCAGGCATCTCGGCAACCCCCTCTTCACCGACCTCCAGGGCTTCCCCGACGGCGTGAACCTCATGGCCAACACGGTCATGCTCGGCCTCTCCGTCCCCTTCACCCCGGTCACGCTCCTCGCCGGCCCGGCGGTCTCCCTCGCCCTGGTGATGACGCTGGGCCTCGCCGCGACGGCGACGGCCTGGTACTGGCTGATCAGGAAGAGGGTCGTACGGCAACGGGGAGCGGCCTTCGCCGGCGCGGCCCTGGCGACCTTCGCGCCCCCGATGGTCAGCCACGCCAACGCGCACCCGAACTTCGTCATCCTCTTCATGATGCCGCTGATCATCGACCGCGCCCTGCGCCTGTGCGAGGGCGAGCGGGTCACCCGTAACGGCGTGATCCTGGGCCTGATGGCGGCGTACCAGATCTTCCTCGGCGAGGAACCGCTGCTCCTGGCGGCGATGGGGATGGTGCTGTTCGCGCTCGCCTACGCGGTCCTGCGCCGGGACCTGGCGAAGGCCGCCTGGCGTCCGCTGCTGCGCGGCCTGCTGATCGGCGCCGCGGTGTGCCTGCCGATCGTCGCCTTCCCCCTCTACTGGCAGTTCGCCGGGCCGCAGAGCTACAAGAGCGTCCTGCACGGCGACAACGCCGGCAACAGCCCGCTCGCGCTGCTCTCCTTCGCCGAGCGTTCCCTCATGGCGGGCGACGCGGACAGGGCGAACGCCCTCTCCCTCAACCCCACCGAGCAGAACGCGTTCTACGGCTGGCCGCTGGTCCTGCTGGCCTTCGCGATCGTCGTACGGATGTGGGAGCGCACGGCGGTGAAGGCGCTCGCCTTCACGGCGGTCGCCGCCGCCTTCCTGTCGCTGGGCCCGGAGTTCCGGATCCCGCTGACCGACGTCGTGCTGCCGGGGCCGTGGGCGCTGCTCGCGAAGAAGCCGCTGTTCGAGTCGGTGATCGAGGGCCGGGTCGCGATGATCTGCGCGCCCGCGCTGGGCATGCTCGTGGCCCTCGCGGTGGAGCGGCTGGCGGCCACGCGCCGACTGCCCGCCCAGTACTTCGGCACGCTGGCCGTCCTCCTCGCCGTGCTGCCGATCGTCCCGGCCCCGCTGAAGACGGTGGAACGCACGGACGTGCCCGCCTTCATCGCGGACGGCACGTGGAAGGCGTACGTCGGCAAGGGCGAGTCACTCGTGCCGGTCCCGCTGCCCGATCCCGGCAACGCCGAGGCGCTGCACTGGCAGACGGTGGCCGACCTCGGCTTCAAGCTGCCGGGCGGGTACTTCAACGGGCCCTACGGCGACGAGCGCGTCGGCATCTACGGCGCCGCGCCCCGCTTCACCTCCAACATGCTGCGGGACGTGCGCTACACGGGCGTCGCGCCGACGATCGGCCCCAACTGGCGCGCGCAGGCCAAGAAGGACTTCGCGTTCTGGAAGGCGGGCGTGCTGGTACTGGTCCCGCAGACCAACGACGGGCTGCTGCGGGAGACGCTGGAGCAGTTGACGGGCAAGCAGGGTAAGTGGACGGGCGGGGTGTGGGTATGGGACCTGCACGACGGGTCGTGAGTCCTGTCGTTCCCGTCCGACGTCCTGTCTCCGACCGGTCCGACCTGTCCGACCGCCCCCACCCTGCCCGGCCCTGTCCCGCCCCCGTCCGCCCTACCTGACCTGTTCCTGCTGGTATCTGGCCCGTCGTACGGGGGTCCTACCCGCCGGTGACCCATTACGCTTCCCTGACTGCTCTGCCCGCGGTGCCTGACCACCGCCTGCGACGATGCGAGGAGTTCTCCTTTGGCCTGTGACCTGTGGCTGGTCCCACTCGTCGACGTGCTGTGTCACACCCCCGACAATCCCTTCGCCGAGGAACTCGCCCTCTACGACAAGGTGCTGGGCGAGGCAGGACTGCCCCCGGTGCCGGTGTACGCGTACATGCCGGGCCTGTCCGGCGACGTGGCCCCGATCGCGGGCTTCGACTACGACGCGCTGCACTTCCTGCGCCGCGCCTACCTCCTCCAGGTGTGCGGGCTGCCGGTGACGCCGGTGGGCGAACTGGGCGGTGACTACGAGCAGTTGCTGGAGATGTTCGAGGCGACCGCCCAGCAGTCGCACCTGGTCTGGCACTACGACCACGCGGGCGCGTACGTCCCGGTGGACTTCCCGCATCCGCTCTCCAGCGATGAACTCCTCGCCGGAGGCGGCCCGTTGGGCTCGTCCCAGAGTCTGCTGAGGGAGCTGGAGTTCGTGGCGCCCTCGATCGGCATCGACCCGGCGAACCCCCCGGTGGCCCCGGCCCCGCCGCTGACGCCCACGTCACTGGAGGAACCGGCGGCACCTCCCCCGTTCGACTCGAGCCCGTTCGCCCGGGAACGGCATGTGTGGCTGGGCCTGAACGCGGCGGCGACTCGGAGCCTGGCCCAGGGGTCGATGATCGTCTTCAGCTGAGCGGGCTTGCGACCTGCGACCCGCTCAACGAATCTGCGACAGACCCTTCTGCAGGTCGTCGGTGTTCATGACGGGGGTGAACGAGACCCTGGCGCCCAGCTGGCTGAAGAACGGCTCCGCGATGACCGGGATCTGGGACGAGTCCTCCAGGTCGATGAACAGCCAGCAGGTCCGGCACCCGTCCTCGGGGCCGAAGTACGCCGCCTCCGGCTTGAGGTGGTCCAGGGTCTCCTTCAGCATCTTCGGCATCTCGCCGCTGTGTATGCCCTCGTTGCCCTTGTCCGTGTCGAACTGCGCCTTGAACAGAACGCGCATGGCACTCACCTTCTGACTTCTGCTTCCGACTTCCGGTCGACGCGCGCGGGTACACGCCAGTACCAAATCAGGATATGCCCGACACGCACGCTTGGCCTTACACACATTCGGCCCACTCGGAATGCGCGCTAAGTGATCATCCGAACACGATGCGTCCATGAATCAACACATAGGCACCCCGGTGCCCCTGACCGCTTTCGCGGTGGGTCCGGTGACGACGTCATGAACGCGAACCGCATCCGTACGTTCCTCGGCGCCGGCCTCACTCTGGCGGTGGCCCTGACGCTCACCGCGGGCCCCTCCCCCGCCGCCGCCGCCGCGAGCTGGCCGACGGCGAAGCGCACCCAGAAGGTGACCGCCACCATCAAGGTCCCGGCCGGCACCAAGGACTACGACTTCACCCGCTTCGTCGGCAGTGGCGCCCTCGGCGGCGGCGACCAGGTCGAGGGCCAGGCACCGATCCTCGAACTCGCCGACGGAGCCACGGTCTCCAACGTGATCATCGGAGCCCCGGCCGCCGACGGCATCCACTGCCGGGGCACCTGCACGCTGAAGAACGTCTGGTGGGAGGACGTCGGCGAGGACGCCGCCACCTTCAAGGGCACGCGCGCCAACCAGACGATGACGATCGACGGCGGCGGTGCGCGCAAGGCGGCCGACAAGGTGTTCCAGCACAACGGCCCCGGCACGTTCGTCATCAAGAACTTCCAGGTGGAGAACTTCGGCAAGCTGTACCGCTCCTGCGGCGTCTGCAAGACCCAGTACCAGCGTCATGTCGTCGTCGACAACGTCTCGGTGAAGGCACCCGGTCTGGACGTGGTCGGCATCAACGCGACCCCCTACGGCGACACGGCCAAGCTGACCCGCATCACCGTCCTCGGCGACGCGGCGCGCAAGATCGTGATCTGCCAGAAGTTCCGCGGGACGACCTCCGGAGAGCCCGCGAAGACGGGCTCGGGCCCGGACGGCAGGAACTGCGTCTACCGCGCGTCCGACGTCACGTACAAGTAGCCCGCCGAGCAGGCCAGTCAACAGCCAACAGGTACCAGGCATCAGGTGCCAGGCATCAGGTATCAGGCAAGGGAGAGACTTCGTGATCACCATCAAGCGCCTACGCAGCCTGCCGCTGCTCGTCGGCCTTGCGAGCGCCGCCGTGACGGCACCGCTGCTGCTCGCCCCGAACGCCTCCGCCGAGGCCCCTTCGAGGGGAGCGGACGGCATCTGCACCGCCTTCAACACGGTGAAGATTTCGCCGTACTACCTCAACAACAACGTGTGGGGCGCCAAGGGCGCGACGGGCCAGGAGTGCACCTGGCTCAACTCGTACAAGAGCGGCAAGGCCAACTGGGAGACGTCGTTCGACTGGAAGGGCGGCGACCCGCACGGCGTGAAGGCGTACGCGAGCATCGTCCTGGGCTGGCACTGGGGCTGGAAGGACACGACGACCAAGCTCCCGGTCCGGCTCAACAGCGGCCGCAAGGTGACGTCTTCGTGGAACTTCAACATCACCCAGACGACGCCGACGGTCATGAACGTCTCGTACGACCTCTGGTTCCACCAGAAGTCCAACCCGGACTGGCAGGACCAGCCGCACGACGAAATGATGGTCTGGCTCAACCGCCAGAACGGCGCGGGCCCGCTCGGCACGAAGCGCGAGACGCTGACCGTCGGCGGTACGAAGTGGGACCTCTACGTCGGCAAGATCGTCAACGGTTCCGTCAGCTGGAACGTCTTCTCGTTCGTCCGTACGGCCAACACGAACTCGGCGACGACCGACCTGACGGGCCTGACGAACGAACTGGTCAAGCGCAAGCTGATGGCCAACACCAACTACCTGACAAGCGTTGAGGCAGGCACCGAAGTCTTCAGCGGCAAGGGCAAGTTGAGCACGTCGTCGTACTCGGTGAACGTGGGCTGACGCCCACTCCCCGTCAACGACCCAGGGCCCGCGTCCCGTTCGGGGCGCGGGCCCCAGGCGTGAGTTCTACTCGACGACGCGGATGGTACGGATTCCCGTGCCCCGGTACCGGGTGGGCACCCGGGTCAGGACGGGCCGACCGCGAGGCCATTCCACGGTGGGCAGGGCGAGGTGCAGCACATGCGCACCACTCCAGTCCGCCTCCCCCTTGTCGCCTTCGGCGTCGGCACCGCCCGCGACGCGCATGCGCTTGCCCACGGCGGTCGCCGCCGCGAAGTCGAGCCCTTCGATGGTGACTGACGGCAGCGCGCCCACGTGCTCGGCGACCCCCGCCCGTTCGAACTCGGCGGCGGCCAGGCTGAGTGCCGGGACGTAGACCTTCAGCGCCGGGTCCTTCTCGGCCTCGACGACCAGCCGGGAGGCCATGCTGTTGCCCGCGCCGAGCGCGAGCGCGGCGGTGTCGTCGAAGATGACGGCACGCGGCAGCGGGTAGGACTTCTCCTCGCTCACTGGACCTCCCCGATGCGCCCGGATTCGAGGTCGGCCCACAGCTTCTCGCCGGCCTTCTCGTCCTCCTCAGTGTAGGGCCTGCCGAGGAAGTGCTCCTCTACGTACGCCCTGGTCTCCTCGTACCGCTTGCGCAGCTCCTCCTTGGTGGGAGTGGCTCCTGCCAGCCCCGCCACGAGGTCCCGCATGCTGATCCCGCGCTCCCGCGCCAGCTCCTGAAGACGGTCCCGGACGGCGGGGTCGACCTTGATCGTGGTGTCAGCCATGAGCAAAGTATACCGACGGTATACCGTCTCTGGGCGTTCGAGTGTGACGGTCATGGATACTCCGTTTCTTGCGAAGGGCCTGGCACACGAACGCACGCCAGGAGTCTGTGGGCCTACGCGGGCGCGGGCCGCCCCTGCATCAGGGCGCGGGCCAACGCGCCACCACGTCGTGCGGCCTCGCGATATCCGCCGGAGGCACCTGGCTTGCGGATCTCAACCGTCGTGACGGGCCGGGCTGTTGGCACCCCAGCCGTGACCGACCCGGCCGACTCGACCGACTCGACGCCAGCAGCAACAACAGGGGCGGCAGCGGCAGCAGCCGGGCACTTGCGGCGCAGCCGGTCCTCGACGAGGGCTCGGGGCGAGTACAGCGGCGAGGGCAACCCCTGCGTCAGCGCGGCACGCACCTCCGTACTGCTCGCCCCCGCCGCCCACCACTCCTCGACGAGCGGCGCGAGCCGCAACGCGTCGGCGGCACCGAGGACGAGCCGCGACTCGGTACGCCCGAGCGAGCCGAGCAACCGCGCGGCGAGCGCGGTGCGTTCGCCAAGCGGAGCCTCGGGCTCACCCGGCGGCGCCTCGGGCGCGGCCTCGGCCGACGACGGGGAGGGAGGTTCTTCTTCCCTGGTCTTTTCTACCGAAGGGAGACCGCCCGAAGCCCCGGATCGCGACTCACCGGAGGCCCGATTCCGAACTTCTTCGGATTCACCCGCAGGCGGCTCGTCCTCGTACGGAGTGTCGAATACCTCGTACACGGTGGAGAATTGCCCGGACTCCTCGTCCTTGCGCACCACGCGCCGCAGATACCGGGATTTCTCCAGCTCATGCAGGGCGGCGGCGATCCGGGCCCGCCCTTCCTTGCGCTGCTCGGCAAGGGTTCGGATGGTGGCGCGGGCGCCGTTCGGCAGGCTGAGGAGGTACGTCAGTACGCCTACCGCGCACCAGGAAAGACTCCGGTCGCGGAGAAGGGCGTTCGAGAAGACTGAGAAGGCACGCGTGGGCGTCGTACGATGAATGCGCACCGGGAGCTCCAGTTTTTTAGTGCCTGAAGCTGGCGCTCCAGTGCCGAGCCCCCGGGTGTTGGCGCACCGCGGGGGTATTTCTGTTGCCGTGACTCTAAGGGCACGCAGAGCGACGAAAGCAAGCTGAACGGGCTTTTCCCGGGCGGAAGTTCGCGTTCTTCACTCTTCGGGGTGAAGTGCCGCCTTCAAAAGCAACGCGTGTACGAAGTGATCTCGCCCTGTCGGCCGATAACGCCAAGTCAGCGGCCAGGTCCGGCCATTGAGCGCCGGTACGGGAATGAAGGCGATTCGGCCCGGACCGGAAGCGAGACGGGTGACGCCGGGCGGCCAGACTCGATGCGAGGTCGCCCCGACGGGCACGAGGAAGTAGACGGCACGATTCCCGTTCGCCTCTTCCACGACCGGCCCGGGCGCCCCGCCGGTCATCCGGGCCAGCCGGTCCGCCGCCGCTCTGCCCTCGTCACCGTCCACCCGCACCGCGTCGAACTGGACGCCTGCCTTGCGGAGTTGGATGCCGGTGGAGGGGACCCAGTCCGGGATCTCGGCAGCAGCAGAGACCTCAGGGGCGGGTGGGGGCTCGTCGAGGTTTACCTCGTCACTTTCCGTATTCATGGGGACAGTTTCCGCAGACGGGTCTAGCTTTTCCATAACTCTGCGTCGATGTTGGATAACTGTCGGAATTCGGCGTGGGTCGGTGGTGACCAGTTGAGTTCGGTTGAGTTCGGGAGTGACCGGATGGCGAGTTCGGACAACAAGGCGGAAGCAGGCGGCACGGCACACATGGTCGCCGCCCTGGCGAAGGCCCTGCGCGAGCAAATGGGGCTTACGCAGGAGGAGTTGGGCAAGCTGATCGGCTACACGGCATCGGCGATCAGCGCGATGGAGACGTGCGCGCAGCCCGCGAGCGACAAGATGCTCGTCAAGCTGGAGGAGGTGTTGGGGGGGGGGCGGGCTGGGCGTCTTCGAGAAGGCGCGGAGGTGGATGCTGCTGGAGAAGTATCCGGCTCGGTTCAGGGGAGTTGCGGGGCTGGAGCGGGGCGCGGTCACCGTCTCCTCGTACGCGACCTTCGTCATCGACGGGATCTTCCAGACGGAGGCGTACGCCCAGGCACTCATCCGGGGCGGCTATCCGGCGGTCTCCGACCAGAAACGCGAAGAGCTCGTCGAAGCTCGGCTCGCCCGCCGGGCACTCTTCGACCGAGCCCCTTCCCCGTTGATCGAGTTGATCCTCGAAGAGACGGTGCTGCGGCGGCCGTTCGGCAACTGGGACATCATGCGCGGGCAGTTGCACTCGCTCGCCGAGGACGCGCAGAGGGACAATGTGTGTCTGCAAGTACTGCCGTTGGATCGCGGGCTACGCGGATCCCACGCCGGGGACCGCGGCCCGATGAAACTCCTCGTCACCGAGGACCACGACCATGTCGTCTTCATGGAGATCGAGGACCAAGGCATCCTGGTCAGCGATCCGCCCGAGGTGGCCCAACTCGCACACCGTTATGCGAAGATCCGATCACAGGCCCTGAGTCCCGACGACTCACTCAGCCTCATCGAACGGTTGGCAGGAGAGGAACCATGAGCGACGCAAGCGCACTGCGGTGGTTCAAGTCCAGCTACAGCGACAGCGGCGGCGGCGACTGTGTCGAAGTCGCCTACGCCTGGCGTAAGTCGACGTACAGCGACAGCGGCGGCGGCAACTGCGTAGAGGTCGCCCCCTGCCCCCACACCCCCACCGCCGCCATCCACGTCCGCGACTCCAAGAACCCCGGCGGCCCGAACCTCACTGTCACCGGCGAAGCCTGGGGCGCGTTTCTCGCCCGTACCGTCTGAAGAACGTGAGGGGGTGGCCCGAGGCGCGGTGCCCGGGGCCACCGATTCTTGCGGCCTGGCGGCCTACAGGTAGTACCAGTCCACGGCCACGTCCTGGCCGCCGATGCCGGTCGAGATGATGGAGACGGTGATGACGGGGTTGCCCTTGCTCTTCCCGTTGACGTACCAGCACTTGATGAACTGGAAGCCGCGCTTGGACGGGCAACCCTGGTCCGAGCGGTAGGCGACCTTTCGGCCGTTGATGGTCAGGTGGTCGGCGGCGAGGAGATGCACGCCGTCCCAGTACGAGTCGGATCCCGCGCCGTCGCAGGCGGTGAGCTTGCCCCCGGTTGAGTCGTCGCCCGTGGAGCCCGTGGCCTGCTGAGTGCCGTTGTACCAGTGGGTCGAGGCGCAGTTCGCCAGCCGCCTCACCTTCGTCTGGGCCCAGCTGAAGTCGCCGCTGTAACCCGGCGTGGCCGCCAGGGCTGTTCCAGCGGTGATGCCGAGTGCGAGCGCCACGGCGGTCAGCACCATGCCGACGCGGGCCGCGATCCGTGCTCCACGTGAACGCTCGGGAGTCGTAAGCGTCATTGTCCTGTCTTTCGTCCGTGGGGGAAGAACTGATGACTGAACGGGAGAATGACTCGCTCGTCGATCGCCGGCGTGACGTGATCATGGCTCTGCCGTAACGAACTCTCTTTTCTCCGGGCGGCCTTGCTGTGAGGCTTCTTTGCCGGTGCCTTTACCGACCCGTCGACCGGCTGACCAGCCGACCGACCGGCGGGCAACCCCCCCGTGCCTGGCCCGCTGTCCCGCCGTTTAGCCTGCTCCGCAGGAGTTCGATTCCTCCCCGGCATGAGCGCCGGGGATTTCCTCGGAGGTACCCGATGAACAACATACGGTGCACTCAATGCGGTGCCGTGGGGCTGGAACCGGGCTTCGTCGAGGACTCCGGACAAGGCTCTCGCGGGTTCGCGCGGTGGATCGAAGGCGCCCTCCAGCGAGGCCCGCTGGGCAACGCGAAGAGAATGGGGCGCCCTCACTGGCAGATCGACGCCTACCGTTGCCCCGTCTGCGCACACCTGGAACTGTTCGCCGCTCAGCGCGACTAGGGCCTGTCCGGCGGAACTTGTGACCGTCTCGGTCTTGGTAGCCCTCCCCGGGGCCGGAAAAACCACGAGAGCTCGACAGTCGTCCGGGAGAGCCGCGATCCGCTGGTTGGTGACGTCTTGTCCCGTGTCGCCCTCAGCGGCACCATGGTGGGCATGACCACGCCGGAAGTGCCGCCCCCGGGCCTCAGTTGGGTGAAGGCCGACAGGGCCGCCGCTCTCTGGACGGTCAGACGGAAGTATGTGCCGAAGGTGGCCTCCGCCCACGGGGTGGGGACCAGGGAGCAGCAGAGTTACGGAACCCTGGGCGCGACCACGTACACGGTGTACTCCTACGCGGAGGTCCAGCGGGTGGTGGCGGCACTCGAGTCCGGCGAGGTGGTCCTCGACCCGTTCTGGCGGTCGGACACCGAGGAGGGAGCCAGGGGCGCCCGGCGCGACGCGCTGACCACCTGCGGCTGCGTGGTGCTGATGATCGCGGTGGTCATCGCCATCGCCCTGCTGTCGAGCTGAGCCCGGACGCAGGGCGTCCTCCATGGGTCGTCGCCGCGACGGTGCCGATCAACGGGCCTTCACCGGTCACACTCCCGGTCGGGACGACTCCCAACGGGGTGAGTGAGCCGCCGTCCGCTATCCGCTGACCGTGTCGACCCTGTCCGTCCGGCTGCCCTTCGACGGACACACCCCGGGCATCACGCGCCGGCTCTGGCCACTGCCCTGGGGGCGCACCAGCCGCATCCCGCTGCGCGAAGCGGGCTCCGGCGCGGACGAGGGCGACGAGTTGAGCATTGCTCCTCCCTCCCTCTCTTCCTCTCCTCCTCTTGAACGCCGGCATCACAACCTGACAGGTGTCAGGACGCAGTCAACCGAGTACGTCGTAGGTTCCAGGTCGACAGAGTCGACACAGCTCCTCTCCAACCAGGCCTCTGTCTCGCGCATGTGAACCAGTGACCGCATCAAGCGGCACCGGATCCCGGAAAGCACAGGAGGACATAGTGCGCAAAGCCGTACTTGGCTTGTTCGTTGCGCTGACCGCGTCCAAAGGAGAGAACGCATGAATCCACTGCATTCGCGGAAGTCGTTGAGCGCGCGATGCGCCTCGCTCGCACTCGGCCTGGTAGCCGCATCCGTGCTCACGACGGCTCTCGCCTCGCCATCGGTCGCCGCGCCGACACAGACCACCTCGTCCGCGCGGACGGCGGACGCCAGGATGGAGCGGGAGATCGCGGGCCTGCTTCGGCACAACGAGGGCGCCGAGCGGGTGGCGAAGGACCGGGTGCGGCTGGAGCCGGGCGTGGAGATGACCGTCCTGCCGTCCACCCGCGCGGCCGCCGGTATGAGCGACTGCCGGGCCGGTTACGCCTGTGTGTGGCAACACGGCAACTACGGCGGCTACCGCCTGGACTTCTACAACTACGGCTCCTACGAACTCGCCGGCTACGCCCTGCCCAGCGGCGGTAGCTGGCGGGACCAGGTCAGCTCCTTCTTCAACAACCAGACCGGAGGGGCCTGGATGGTCGCCAAGGACTGGGTCAGCTCGGGCGGCAGCAGCCAACTGGAGTGGATCTTCGGTGGGCCTGGCGGGTATGCCGAGGCCCAGGTGAGCGCCAACGACCGAGCCGATGTGATCCAGTTGTATCCCTAGCCCAGACCTGAAGACGCGGCGCGGCACCGGCGCGGTGCCGCGCCGCTGCCCGTCGTCGCCTTGGTCACGCCACGCAACGCCACGGCAAGGCAAGGCCACGGGCTCTCGGTGCTGGGGGTGCCTCCGCAGAGCGGAAGGCTCGCACCCTGTCCAGAGTGCGAGCCCTGTGCCGTGGTTCGACTATCCGATCCGGGTGTGTGCGATCCGGGTGTGTGCGATCCGGGTCCGGCCGATCCGGGTCAGCAAGGACGCAGCGACCACACCGGAGCCCAGTCCGCCGTTCCGGAGCTGTACGCGGTCGAAGTCCACAGCTGGTTGCCGCTCTGCCCGTAGAACCGAGCAACCGTCCCAGGAGTCTGGTTGTTGATCCAGGGCCCGGTGCCGTACCAGTTGGAAACAGTCCACAGCTGGCACGTGTAGTAGTTGAACACCGTGCCCCGTACTTCCATGCACAGGTACTGGTAGCGGCAGGTCAGCTGTGCGCCGGGCACAGCCTTGGTCGCGGTGAAACCCTTGTAGTCCATGGTCGTCGCGTTGATCTGACGGCCCCTGGCCGCGACGTCCGCGCCCATCACCGAAGCGACGGTGCTGTTCACCTCCGCCAGTCCCCTGCCTTGCGCTGCGGCGGACGTGCTCGTCATCCCCAGCAGCGCGCCGAGCATCAGGATGCTCACGGAGATTGCCGCGCCTAGGCGTTTCATCGGGTTCATCTGGTCTGTACCTTCCCCTGCCGGCCTGCCCGCCGATGCGAGTCATGACTTGACCGCGTACAGCAGACCAGGGGCTCTGACCCGGCAGCCAGACGCGCCACTCGGGTATCGATTCGTATGACCCCGTATTGGCCAACTTCTCTGATGACATGGGTAGTTGGGCGCTGCCCAGCCGAGCACCGAACCGCCCATGGCGACGCGCCCTGAACGCACTGGCGCCCCACCCGACACTCCGGCCTCACCCCGCACCACACCACATCCGACCGAAAGCCCATCCCCCCTCCGGGAAGCGAGACGATCCACAAGAACCGTAAGAACCTCACGAACCACAAGAAACGGACGAGGCCTGTCCGGCCTGCTCCGCACCCCCGTTCTGCCGAAGGGACTACGCCGGGCGGCGTTCGAGGCCCTCGCCGGCATCCCCGGCGTCAAGATACTGATGGCAGACGGGCGGTAGCCGCCTCTCCACGCGTCATCTTGTATCGAGCATTTGACACAAGATCCCGGCCAGGGCATCTTGTACCCACCGCTTGATACAAGATGATCTGGGGGGATCTCCATATGCTCGACACCGTCCCGCTCCAGGCCCGGTTTCTCGACCACGCCGAGTACTACGCCCGGTGGTCCGGTCTGGCGATCGGGATCGTGGTCGCACAGCAGTTGGTCGAGATGGACAGCAGCGACATCGCGATGCCCCTCGTGTTCGCCATCACCGCCTTCGGTCTGTGCGCGGTGGGCGGTGTACTGCTCGGCGACGCTCTGACCCTGCGTCCCCAGGAAGCGGTTCGCACCGCGAGTCTCGCCCCGCGCCTGGTCCGGGACCAAGTACCGCCCCGTATGGCGCCGTTGCTTGTCCTGCAGGCGGTGTCCCTCGTCGCCCTGCTGGTGATCGGCGCGGTCACGGCCTCCGCCGACTTCGGCACCGCAGACAGAGCGGGGCGTGTCATCACGGTCACCTGCGAAGGGATACGCACCTCCCTCGGCCCTTGGCCCGGCCTCTACTACAGCGGCCCCATGTTCGCCGCCCTCGCGGTCGGAACCCCCGTGTGCGTATGGGCCCTGCGCCGAATCGCTCACGGTCAGGGCGACGACCAGCAGCGCCGCGACCGCGCCTGGGCGATCACCGGGGCCTGGGGGCTGCTGGTGTCGAGCCAGATGCTGCTCGTCACGGTGATGATCTTCGTCGCGCTCACCGAGGAGACCTGCACAGGTCCGCTGGGCGCCGCGACCATCATGGTGATCAGCCCGCTGAGCCTTCTCGGCCTGTTCACCTTCGGATGGTCGCTGGTCACCGTGGTGGCACCCCGGGCGGTCGACGACGAGGCGGTCGGCGAGGGGGACTTCGACGATGAGTGACCCCGCTGTGCGTGTCGACACCACCAGCCAGGTACCGCCGTACGAGCAGATCCGCGCCCAACTGGCCGCGCTGATCCGCACCGGCCGACTGGCAGCGGGCGAACGTCTGCCGACCGTGCGCCAGCTCGCCACCGACCTCGACCTGGCCCCCGGCACCGTGGCCCGCGCCTACCGCGAGCTGGAGGCCGCCGAGTTGATCCGCACCCGCCGGGGCGCGGGGACCCGGGTGGCGGCGCTCCCGTCCGGCCCACACACCCACGATGCCGACCAACTCACCACCCTGGCAAGGGACTTCACCTCTGCCGCCCGCGCCCTCGGCGCCGACACCGAGGACATCCTGACCGCCGTCCGCGACGCCCTGGACCCCGGCCCCACCTCCCCACCGGCCCCCGCCGCCGGCAGAACGGGCGGCCCCAAGACGGCCGGCGTCGGCGTAACTCGCCGTACGGCATAGGGCTGTAGAGGTACAGGGCAATCCTTGACACGAAGCCCGCGACACCCTCGGGCGATTCGGGCGATGCCGCCACCGAGCCACCGAGCCACCGCGAGAAGATCGGTGACAAGTCCCTCTCAGGCGCTCAACCGGCCTGCCCCGCCTGCTGTGTGACGGGCCGTCAACCGCCCGTGCGCCCGGTCCGAGGGGGACCTCGTTCGGGCTGCGGAACCCGAGGGCCCTCAACTGGTCCCCACGGCAGGGGACATCGCGACCACGGCAGCCGCGACGGGCCCGCCGTCCGACCTCTCGGCCACCAGTATCCGGCCTTCTTCGAGGGCGTAGTGGGCCGGCACCAGCCGCATGGCACTCCTCGTCTGCTCCCACGAGCCCGGCGTGATCGTGCGGCTCGGCCTGTGAGGTCCCTTTCCCCGGGCTCCAGCGGCGTGCGGATGAGCGCGCACAATTCGTGATGTTCTCGCGGCCGGGATCCCGGTGCGACCGAATTCGACAGGACCTGCGGCCGCTCGGGCCCGCGCGGTCACGACGTGGGGAACCGGATTCCGGCGAACGGCGAAGTACTGGTGAATGCACAGGACTTCAGCGCGATCGAACCGACGAAAGGAGCCCCGATGACCGTCGAGCCAGACGTCAGAGTGGGGCAGGAGAGTGACGCCTCGGTGGTCGAACGGTCGTGGCACGAGCCCGAGGTGTTCGCCGTGCTCTTCGACCGCCATGCCGACTCGGTGCACGGATACGCGGCGCGCCGGCTCGGTGCGGAGGCGGCCGAGGACGTGATGGCGGAGACCTTCACCACCGCGTTCCAGCAGCGCTTCCGGTACGACACGGGGCAGTCCGGCGCCCGTCCGTGGCTGTTCGGCATCGCGACCAACCTCATAAGCCGCCACAGGCGTGCCGAGGCCCGGCGTCTGAGAGCGCTCGGACGGCTGCCTCCGGACAGCACCGGCGGCGGCCGGGCCGAGGAGACGGTCGCGGACCAGGTGGCGGCGCGGGTCACCGCGCAGGCGGTAGGGCGTGAACTCGCCGGTGCGCTGGCCCGGTTGCCCGCCCGCCATCGGGACGTCCTCCTGCTGGTCGCCTGGGCCGACCTCGGCTACGAGGAGGTCGCGCGGGCCCTGAACGTGCCGGTGGGGACGGTCCGGTCGCGGCTTCACCGGGCCCGCAGAAAGGTTCGCGAGGCATTGGGCGGATCCGATCCAACCGCTCTCCAAGAGGAATCCGGGCAAGCAGACAATGGAGGTTTCCGGCGATGAACGAACTCAAGCTCCTCAGGGAATGGGACGCGGACGCGCCGCCCCTCACGGACGCCGCCCGTACCCGTGCCCGCTTCCGCCTGCACCAGGCGATGCGGGAGCCCGCCGCCCCCATGACCATCAGCCGCCGTCCACTGCTGCGGGTCGCGGTGGCCGCCGTAGCCGCCGGGACGGTCACCGCGACCGTGGTGGTCGCCCAGAACACGGGATCCTCCCCTCGCACCCAGCCGGTGAGCGCGGCCACCGTGCTGCGAGGGGCGGCGGCCGAGGAACGCAGGCTCGAAAAGCCGATCGCGCCGCGCGACGACCAGTTCATCTACTCCAAGGAGATCATCAAGGAGACCCCGGCCGGAGGCGGCCGCACCAGGACATACGTCGACGAGAGCTGGAGCTCGGTCGACGGCTCCAAGAAGTCGTACCTCAGCGAGCTGGGCGACGCCGACTGGGTCCCGCCGTTCAAGCCGGGGGAGAGCATTTGGCCGCCGAACAGGTGGTCGGAGCTGAAGCAACTGCCCACCGACCCTGCCAAGCTGCCGATCGCGCTGCGCGGCCTCCTCAGGAAGCCGGACCCCGACCGGCCTCTGAGGGCCGACGAGTGGCCGATGGTCCAGTTCGGCCTCTCCGGCCTGCTCCGCAAGCCCGTTCTGCCGAAGGGACTGCGCTCCGCGGCGTTCGAGGCACTCGCCACCGTCCCCGGCATCAGGCTGCTGCCGGGCCGGACGGACGCGGACGGACGCACGGGCCTCGGCATCCAGTACGTCGGCGGGCCCGGCACACCCTGGGCGGACCGTAAGCAGGTGCTGGTCTTCGACGCGAAGACGTATCAGTACCTCGGTATGCGCGACCAGCGCAGGGAGGGAGGGACGACGTACGAGCAGTGGTCCTACCTGGCCGTCCACGGTGTCGTGGACCGGGTGATGCAACGCCCCTGAGGGCGACCCGCTCCGCCGAGGGGAGTGCCTGCCCGGGTGGGCTCGGGGTCCGTGGCCCGGCGGACGCTCTCCTCGGAGGGGCTGGAGCCGGGCACATGACCGCCGCCGACGAGGACGTGAGCGAGCGGCGGCCTCCAGCCACGGTCATCACGGGACGGCCCTGAGGTGCGGTCCTGCGTGCGTGAACCGCCTCAACGACGAGCATCCGCGCACCTTGACGCTGCGATTCGCGTCCCTCCTCGCAGCCGACATCCAGGATCAGCTTGCCTGGATGGGCGAGCGTGAGCTCGAGACGGAGTCCGTCGTCGAAGAGCCGGAGCTCCTCTGCCGCGTCTCCGAAGGACTCGTGGAGCGCGGAGTCCTCGAACCCGGGGATCTGCCCGATCTTCAGGCCATCGGCCATCATCCGTCGCCTCGGCGAAATCGATTCCCCTCGCCGCGTCGGCTTCTGGGCCGACACCTTGGCCGCAGATCCGACGTGGGACGAAATAATGCGTCTCGCCCGCCAGTTGCTCCTCACGATGCTCGGCGAGTTCTCGACGCTCCCCGCACCGCCGGCTGCCCCTCACGCCAAAGACCGGTACAGCCACGGAACTTGAAGCTGCCTGGTTTCATCCTGCGAACGTTTCTCGCTGCGGATTTTGCGCGAAGTATTGACGTCATTCATGGGATGTCTAGCATTCTCCCGATCGGAACTTCGGCAACTGTTCGTTATATCGAACAGTGAGGGTCGCACCACACCGACATCCGGACAGCCTCTGACGGGGAAGACCGGACGCCGCTTGCTCAGGGATGACGAGGTCCTCATGCGCAGACGTAGTTTCACCCACAGACGTCCGTCGGCAGTGCTCGCCGCCGTGGTCGCGGCCCTGGCCGCGTTGGCGGCGCTGCTCGTCGCCGGCCCGGCTCAGGCGGCCACCACCAGCGACGTGCGCGGTGTTGATTCCGGCCGGTGTCTCGACGTGTCGGGCGTCAGCCAGACCGACGGCGCGAACGTGCAGATCTGGGACTGCCACGGCGGAACCAACCAGCAGTGGACGTTGACGGACAACAGCCGACTGACCGTGTACGGCAACAAGTGCCTGGATGCCCGGGGCGGCGGCACCACGGCCGGGACCCCGGTGCAGATCTGGACGTGTACCGGCACTGAGAACCAGCAGTGGCGGGTGAACCCCGACGGCACGATCGTCGGCGTGCGGTCCGGACTGTGCCTGGAGGCTTCGGGCTGGGGCAAGGCCAACGGCACCGAGGTGCGGCTCTGGTCCTGCACCGGCGGCGCCAACCAGAAGTGGACCGGCCTGTCCGGGGCGAGCAACGCGTGTGCACTTCCGTCGACCTACCGGTGGACCTCGTCGGCGCCGCTGGCGCAACCGGCGAACGGGCAGCTCGCGCTGAAGGACTTCGCCACCGTGAAGTACAACGGCAAGAACCTGGTCTACGCGACCACCTCCGACGGAACGAAGTGGGGCTCGACGGCGTTCAGTCCCTTCACGAACTGGTCGGACATGGGGGCGGCCACCCAGACCGCGATGAACGAGCCCGTGGCGGTGGCGCCCGAACTGTTCTACTTCGCGCCCAAGAACATCTGGGTGATGGTGGACCAGTGGGGTCAGTACCCGTTCTACTACCGCACGGCCAGCGACCCCACCGACCCCAACGGCTGGTCCGCCCGGCAGCCGCTGTTCACCGGCAGCCTCCCCGCCGGCGACGGCGGCGGCCCGATCGACCCGACCATGATCGCCGACGACCAGAACATCTACCTGTTCTTCGCCGGTGACAACGGCAAGATCTACCGGGCGAGCATGCCGATCGGGAACTTCCCCAGCAGCTTCGGCTCCTCGTACACGACGGTCATGAGCGACACAGCGAACCTTCTGTTCGAGGCGCCGGAGGTCTACAAGGTCCAGGGCCAGAACCAGTACCTCATGATGGTCGAGGCGCAGGGTTCGAACCGCTACTTCCGCTCGTTCACCGCCTCCAGCCTCAACGGTCCGTGGACCGTCCAGGCCGGCAGCGAGAGCAGCCCCTTCGCGGGCCAGGCCAACAGCGGTTCCAGCTGGGCCCAGGGCGTCAGCCACGGCGACCTGATCCGCGCCAACCCCGACCAGACCATGACCATCGACCCCTGCAACCTGCAGTTCCTCTACCAGGGCCTCCTCAAGGACGTACCGCCGAACACCGGCTACCTGAGCCTGCCGTACCGGCCGGGCCTGCTCACCCTGCAGCGCTGACCCGAGACGGCGGTTCAGGCCCACCGAAACGCCCCTTGCCCGCTGGGGGAGTTCCAGAGGTCGTCGCAACACGTGATCGCTGACGTCACTGACGTGTGGTGGCGAGCAGTTCGGACAAGACGCT
>NZ_AEJB01000012.1 GCF_000331005.1 Streptomyces turgidiscabies Car8 | reverse complement strand
ACGACGACCGCCGTACCGTTCCCGGTGACGGCCGCTCCACCGTTGCCCGTGCTGACCGACCAGCCGTCCGGGGCGGCGACCGGGACACCGGTGCCGACCGTGACCGTGGCGCCGTTCCCGGTGACCGTCACCGAGGTGTCGCTGCCCGAGCCGGTGGAGACGGAGACGCATGTCGTCGCCTCGGCCGTCCCGACGGGCATGCCGACGAGCAGCCAGGTCAGGCCCAGCAGCGCCAATACCCGTATGGCGGGGGCGAATCGGGTCCTACCCGTCCCATCCCTCCCCCAGAGGGGGGACCCCCACTGGGGGCTGCGCCCCCAGACCCCCCTTCGCGCCGAAAGCGCTCGTCCTCAAACGCCGGACGGGCTGGAGGTGCGGGCCGGTGCTGAAAGTGCCCCCGACGTCTCGTCGGTAAAGGGGGCTGTGGGGCGGGCGTAGCGTGTGGGTATGTCGAAGTACGGATCCTTTCCCGGTACGCGTCCTCGGCGGCTGCGTACCTCGCCCGTCATGCGGCGCATGGTCGCCGAGACCCGACTGCACCCGGCCGACTTCATCCTGCCCGCCTTCGTGCGGGAAGGGGTGAGTGAGCCTGTTCCGATCTCCTCCATGCCGGGGGTCGTGCAGCACACGCGGGACAGTCTGAAGAAGGCCGCCGCGGACGCCGTCGCCGCCGGAGTCTCCGGGATCATGCTGTTCGGCGTGCCGGAGGAGGGCAAGAAGGACGCCCTCGGGACTCCTGGCACCGACCCGGACGGGATCCTCCAGGTCGCCATCCGTGATGTGCGGGCCGAGGTGGGGGACGACCTGCTCGTCATGTCCGACCTCTGCCTCGACGAGACCACCGACCACGGGCACTGCGGAGTACTGGACGACGAGGGGCGCGTCGACAACGACGCCACCCTGGAGCGGTACGCCGAGATGGCCCAGGTGCAGGCCGACGCGGGGGCTCATGTGGTCGGCCCCAGCGGGATGATGGACGGCCAGATCGGGGTCGTGCGCGATGCCCTCGACCAGATCGGGCGCGAGGACGTCGCCATCCTCGCCTACACCGTCAAGTACTCGTCCGCCTTCTACGGGCCCTTCCGGGAAGCCGTCGGTTCCTCGCTGAAGGGGGACCGCAAGACGTACCAGCAGGACCCCGCCAACGTCAGGGAGTCGCTGCGGGAGCTGGCGCTCGACCTGGAGGAGGGCGCCGACATGGTGATGGTGAAGCCCGCCGGGCCCTACCTCGACATCCTCGCCCGGGTCGCCGACGCCGTGGACGTGCCTGTCGCCGCCTATCAGATCTCCGGCGAGTACTCGATGGTCGAGGCCGCGGCGGAGAAGGGCTGGGTCGACCGGGAGCGGGCCATCCTGGAGACCCTGACCGGGATCAAGCGCGCCGGCGCGCAGAACATCCTCACCTACTGGGCCACCGAGGCCGCCCGCATGCTGTGAGCCTGCCCCGGCGCGGACCCGGGTTCGGGCAGCGCGGGTCCGGGTTCACGTTCTGATCGGGCGGACGTCGATGACGGGCCCTCGTCGCGTACGCCCTCTCCGTCCTCGCACGCCGTGAGGGTGGTGAGGGCGACGAGCGCGACCGCCGTGGCGGCGAACAGACGCGTACGGGACCTGCGTACGGACATGGGTGTGCCCTTTCCGGTTTCCGGTGTGAGGGGGAGGGAACGGGAAGCGGAGCCGTTCGACCTGCTACAGCTTGTGCCGTGATCCGTCCCAACGCCATGCTTCCCGGCGAATCCGGGACGCCGATCGGCCCATCGGTGCGCTGACCTGCTGGGATGTCGTCCGGTTCGGGGACGGTCCGGGACGGTGGGAGCCGGTTGAGGGACGGCGGGAGTGGGGTTCCGGGACGGGTCGGCGGTCTGTTTTCGATTTTCGAACCTCAACTGCGGTCGGCGGATAGGTTGTTGTCCGTTGAAGAGGTTTGGACCCCAGGCTCCCCAGGGAGAGGCCACATGAGCGGCGATGCTCTCAGTCAGGACCCCGCCGAGCTGAGAAGGAGGATCGACAGCACCAAGGCCCATCCGGCCCGGGTCTACGACGTCTTCCTCGGCGGCAAGGACAACTACCCGGCCGACCGCGACGCGGCGGCCGCGGCGCTCGCCGCCAATCCGCGCGGGTACCTGGACGTCCGGCACAACCGCGACTTCATGCGGCGTGCGGTGACGACGATGGCGGGGGAGGAGGGCATCCGGCAGTTCCTCGACATCGGCACCGGACTGCCCACGCGGGACAACGTCCACCAGATCGCCCAGCGCATCGCCCCGGACACCAGGGTCGTGTACGTCGACAACGACCCGATCGTCCTCGCCCATGCGCGCGCCCTGCTGACCAGCGGGCCCGAGGGCCGTACCGACTACGTCGACGCGGACCTCGCCGACCCGGCCCAGATACTCGACCACGCCCGCAAGACCCTCGACTTCGACCGGCCGATCGCGCTCGTCCTCGCGGCGGTCCTGCACTTCGTGGCGGAGCCGGAGGCGTACGACATCGTGCGCGAGCTGGTCGAGGCGCTGCCCTCCGGCAGCCGGCTCGTCCTCAGTCACCTCACCGAGGATCTGAACCCCGAGAACATCCGCGCGGTGCAACGGACCTACACCGAGCGCGGGTTCACCTTCGTGCTCCGCTCCAGGGCCGAGGTGGCACGCTTCTTCGAGGAGAACGGGCTCGCCCTCGACGAGCCGGGCGTCGTGCCCGCCCACCACTGGCGTCCCGACGGCGCCGCCCCGCTCCCGGAGCAGGTCGAGGCCTCGTACCTCGACTCGCTCGACGACATCGAGAAGGTCCGCTACCGCGACATCAACGACGTCACGGACGCGGACATCAACGTGTACGGGGCGAGTGGCCGCAAGGTCTGAGTCCGGCGGCGGCGTCCGGATCGTGAAAAGCGGTTGTAGGCACCACCCGTTTCCCTAGGGTGTGGGCAGGAGACGTGTCCCGTCTGTCCGTCCACCTGCCTGTAGGAGCCGCGCATGACCGCCTCAGTGACAGCCGCCTCTTCCTCTTCCTCTTCCTCTGCCTCTGCTTCTGCCTCTGCTTCTGCCTCTGCTTCCGTGCCCGCGCTCGCCGCGCGGGCACGGGCGGTCGGAGGATCGGCCGTACGGGACATCCTGGCCGTCATCGCGCGGCCCGACGTGATCAACTTCGCGGGCGGGCTGCCCGCACCCGAGCTGTTCGACGCGGAGGGCGTGGCCGCCGCGTTCCGGGACGTGTTCGCGGACACGCCCGCGCGGGCCCTCCAGTACGCCACCACCGAGGGCGAGCCCGCTCTGCGCGAGGCGCTCGCCCTGCGGCACACCCGGCGCGGCCTGCCCACCGACGCCGACGACCTCCTCGTCACCACCGGCTCCCAGCAGGCGCTGTCGCTGCTCGCCACCGCGCTGATAGACCCCGGGGACGTCGTCCTCGTCGAAACGCCCTGCTATCTCGCGGCACTTCAGGTCTTCGGGCTGGCCGGCGCGCGCGTGCTCGCCGTCCCCGGGGACGAGGACGGGATCGTTCCGGAGGCGCTGGAGGAGCTGGTCGTCCGGCACCGGCCCAAGCTGCTCTACACCGTCCCCACCTTCCGCAACCCGACCGGCCAGACCATGCCGGGCGAACGCCGGGCCGCCGTGGCGGAGGTCGCCGCGCGGCTCGGGCTGTGGATGGTCGAGGACGATCCGTACGGCGAGCTGCGCTTCGAGGGCGAGCGCGTGCCGTGGATCGCCTCCTTCCCGGGCGCGGAGGATCGTACGGTCCTGCTCGGCTCCTTCTCCAAGGTCATGGCGCCGGGGCTGCGGCTCGGCTGGCTGCGGGCGCCGGCGGAGCTGCTGCGCGCGTGCACCGTCGCCAAGCAGGCCGCCGACCTGCACACTCCCACTGTCAACCAGCTCGCCGCCGCCCGTTATCTGGCCGACCGCGATCTCGACGCCCATGTGCTGCGTGTGGCCCGCGTCTACGGGGAGCGGCGCGACGCCATGCTCAACGGGATAGGGGACGCCCTCCCGGAGGGCTCGACCTGGACCCGTCCGGAGGGCGGCATGTTCCTCTGGGCCCGGCTTCCGGAGTCGTACGACACCACCGCCCTGCTCCGGGGTGTGGTGGAGCGGGGTGTCGCGTACGTCCCGGGGGCGTCCTTCTACGCGGGCCAGGTGGGAAGGGGCGAGCGGGCGACGATGCGGCTGTGCTTCGTCACCCAGACGCCGGAGGAGATCCGGGAGGGGCTGCGGCGGCTGGGGGCGGGGTTGCGATAAGGCTCCGACAACGCTCCGACAACGCGCTTCAGTCCCACCAGAAGGACCAGGTCGGCTTGGCCAGCAGTTCGTGTTCGGCGTATGCGCGCAGAGTGGTGTGGGCTCCCTGCGTGATGTTGTCCGGGCAGAACGCGAAGTGCTCGGCGGCTGTCGCCTCGGCCTCGGCGAGGGTGGTCGGCGGGGCGGCCACGGACAGCACCAGCTGGTTGAAGGTGAGCGCCAGGACCCGTATGCCGAAGCGGTCCTCCCAGGAGCGGAGCACCGCGCAGAGGCGGGCGGTGTCGCTCTCGTAGTTCGCGGGGCCGGACCAGCCGATGGCGGCCGGGATGTCGGCGGAGCGGCGGGCGGGGACGAGGGCGAGGCGCGGTTCCTTGAGGGAAGATCCGACGACGAGGGTCGAGTCGGCGAACCAGGCGACCAGGGCGTCGGCGTCGGCCTGCGAGGATTCGGCATCTGTACCGGGGGCCAGCCCGGGCCAGTCCTCACCCTCCGCCGCGTACTCCTCCCAGAACCCGGTGAGGACCTCCTCGGGGTCGTGGTCTCCGGGGTAGGAGATGTCGGCGGGCATCAACTCCCACTCCTCCGGGCCGCCTTGGCCACCGCCCACCTCTATGACCACCGGGAGGAGACCGGCGGCCCGCCACGCGTCGTGGTGCGCGGCCCAGTCGCCGGGGGCGTAGGGCGCGTCGGCGTGCCAGAGGAGCGGCTCGTGCCACGGGCCGTCGTGCGTCGCGTCGATCAGCCTCCCGGCGGGGAGAGCGAGGCCGAGCGCGCTGCCGGTCGGGTCGGTCGCGAGGTGGGGCAGCGGGTTGGGAAGTGTCGCCATGTCCGTGACCTTAGGGCTTGCCACTGACAACAGGCCCGGGAGTCCTGTGGGGGAGGGCGAGCGGGCAACGGTTCGAGATCGGTCCGGTGTCGGTGCGGCCTCGAACTTGCGTCGGACTGGCGTAGAACTGGCAATGGAACGGACATGGTTGGGCAGCCGGACGGTCTCGGTGCCGTGAACTCCCGGTGTCCGGGGCGCGGTTCTCGACGATCTTGCGTGGATCTGTCCAGAAATCGATGCCCTCGGGGCGTCGAATATCCCGTGTACTGGGCAGATTGATGCCCCTGACCTGCAACGTCAAACCCTATTGACGAGTTCCCGCCAGTTTCCGTAACTTCTGCCACTGGCCTGATCCGCTCGGCGGGCTCACATCGTTCCCTGGGGGGATCCCATGAACTACTTCCTCGACGTGCTCAAGAAGTACGCCGTGTTCAGCGGGCGTTCGCGCCGCAAGGAATACTGGATGTTCGCGCTGTTCTCGATCATCATCAGCATCGTGCTGGCGATCATCGACAACGCCATGGGCAGCCAGATCCTCGGCATCGTGTACACCCTGGCCGTCTTCCTGCCCGGCCTCGGTGTCACCGTGCGCCGACTGCACGACACGAACCGCTCGGGCTGGTGGGTCCTGATCGCGCTCGTCCCGCTCGTCGGTGCCATCACGCTGATCGTCTTCACCTGCCTCGACGGCGACCAGGGCGAGAACAAGTACGGCCCCAACCCGAAGTTCGGCCCCGCGCACGTCTGACGTTCGCAGCGAGGGCATAGTCCCCGTGCCCACGCGCTTCGGCCGCCCGGATTCCTCCGGGCGGCCTTCGTGTGTTGTGAGCCCTTCCGGAAATCTGTACAGGTTCTCTCGGTGAACTGTATAGTTTTTCCATGTCTATCCTCTGCGAGAACCCGACCGTGCTTTCCGTCACCGAAGCCACGGGCAAAGGGGTCGCCGGGCTGGTCAAGGCGGCCGAGGCCGGTGAGGACATCATGGTCGAGCGGCACCACAAGCCGGTGGCCGCGGTGATCGGTGTGGAGCGACTGCGCAAGCTGGAGGAGCTTGAGGAGGACCTGCTGGACGCGCTGCTCGTGTTGACCCGGGCCGAGACGGACAGCGGTAGCCGTAGCTCGCTCGATGATGTGCTGCGCCGCTTCGGGGTGGACCGGGAGAGCCTCGACGCGGAGCTCCCGGCCCCCTGAACCCGCTGCTCGGTAGCCTGGAAGGGGGTGCCGCCGCGCGGTCAGTCGCGCGGTTGGCTCATCCAGTCCTCCCAGGCGGCGATCGCCTCTTCCAGGCTCATGGTCAGGACCCGCTCCTGAGGAAGGCCCGCCTTGTCGGTCAGTCGGCCGCTGAGCCAGTCCGGTACGGGGTCCGCAGGCGGGGGTGTGGCGGCACCCGTGTCGAGGCCGAACCTGTCGAGCAGGTCTCGTAGGTCCCGAGCGGCCTGCGTGTCGGACAGATGCGAGAGCCTGGCCCGAAGTTCGTCGTAGACGGCCGAGTTCTCGCGAGGGCCGACGGCCCACACCTCGGAGACCTCCACGCTCGTCGTGCCGTCCGCTTCCTCGACCACGCGCCACACGATGCGCCAATGCCGGTCGCCGACCACGAGTTTTCGCCAGCCGACGAGGTCGCCGACCAGTGGCCTGCCCGCATACGGGTCGCGCTCCAGCAGCAGAACCTTCCGAAGCACGGCACGCGCGATCTGCGGATCCCTGCGGTGCAGATCCGCCAGGTCGCTCACGGCTGCGTCGGTGAACCGTACAGGGTGGCGTGGAGTGTCCGGCATGACGCAGACGGTACCGAAGAGGCCTTGCTGCTCGCAAATGCCTTGACTGATAAGTACGGTGGCCCGCATGGCGAATGCCAGTTGGCCGTTCGTAGTTGCTGATTCTCACTTGTTGAGGACGGAGATGCCTTGACGGATATCACGACAAGCATCGCGGCGGAGGAACTCGGCGTATCAGCCAACACCTTCAAGAAGTTGGTCGCGGCCGGGCTGCTGCCCGACGTCCGCAGGCGCGGCAACCGGACCGTGGTGCCGGCGGCCGACGTGCGTGCGCTCGCCCGGCGCGACGCGGTCGACCTCGAAGCGCTGGGCGGTGCGGAACTGCCGGTGCTCCGGGTGGGGCCCGCCGAGCCGGTGCCGCAGGACCCGGAGCGGGCGTGGATCGGGTACGCGGCCAGGCTCGCGCCGGAGGACATGTACGAGGCCCTGCGCGGCTGGTGGCGCTGCGACCCGGAACGGGTCTTGAGCGCGGGCGTGCTGGCCGTGACCGTCGGGCCGTACGTCGTCGCGGTGCTCACCGGGTTCAGGGGCGCGGAGTCGGACGGCACGGGCCGCCACCGCTTCTCGGCGCGGCTGGCCGGGTTCACCAGTGACCTGGTCACGCCCGTGCAGGTCGTACGCGCGGACGTACCCGGCGCGGACGAGGCTCGGCGCCTGTTGGGTCGACGCCTCGACTCGGAATCCGGGGGGCCGGTCGCGTATGTGCGTCACCCCTCCGGAGAGGGGTGAGCGAGGCGATCAGTGGGCCGCGTACGCCGTGAACGCCGCCCAGGTCTGGTGGGTGGCGGTATGTTCCTCCCCGTCGTACGCCGGTACGCGCTCGCTCATCACCGCGTAGGCGTACGCCGCGGTCTGGAGGAGGACCGGCAGGACCGCGTTGTCGTACCAGGACGGGCTGATGGCCTCACGTTCGTGCTCCATGTACTCCTCCGCGAACAGGGGGGAACTGGTCGATCTCCGGGAGTTCCGTGACACCGGCCACCAACATCCCCTTCAGGCCGAGGAGCTGGTCGATCTGCTCGGCCAGGTCGTTCATCAGCGGGCGGCGGCCCTGCTCGATCGACGCGATCGTCTCCTCGGCGATCAAAAAGTTTCTCGGCCAGGGAGCGTTGCGTGTAACCCGCCGCCTTACGGGCCGCCTGCAGCTGCTTGCCCATCTCGTCCCGTGAACGAGACGGTCCAACCCCGCCCGCTGAGCGAGAGGTTCTTCCGGCGTGAGCGGCGTTCTGTGCCCGCTGCCAGGAAGTTGGCTTACGAGTTCCTCGCGGACTGGGGGCTCGCGGACACCGAGCGTGGCCACGACGTGTTGCTCTGCGTGAGTGAGCTGGCGACCAACGCGCTGGTGCACGGCGTACCGCCCGGACGGCAGTTCCTGTTGTTCCTGCGGTACGACGGGAGGACGCTGCGGGTCGCCGTGCACGACAGCGGGCCGGGGGAGCCGTTCATCGCCGAGCGTGCGGAGCATGTCGACGAGTCCGCCGACGAGGGCGGGCGTGGGCTGCTGCTGGTCGCCGCGCTCAGTGACAAGTGGGGGGTCGGGGAACGGGAGCTCGGCAAGGTGGTGTGGTGCGAGTGGGATGTGCCGATCGATGTGGTGGACCAGGTGGCCGCGGAGGCGTTCAGCCGGTTGCCGTCACGATCACGATGACCGTGGCCACGGCGGTGTCGAGGACCAGGCAGAACTCGGCGAGTGAGCGCGTCACCACCTTGTCGATCCGGTAGTGGTACGCATCCCACACGGCGTGCGCCAGCAGACCGCCCGCCACGAAGTACGCGCCCACGGTCTCCGTCACGCCCAGGGCCGTCGCCGCGGCGGCGCCGAACACGGCCATGGCGACCAGATGGTAGAGCCAGCCGCCGTGCGGGGGTGGGGTGTTGGGGTGTCGGCCGCGCAGAAGGCCGTACGCCAGGAAGACGACGGCCAGGGCGAGGATCACCCACGTCGGGTCCACATCGCCTCCGCCCAGTAACTCGGTGGCGAAGATGACGACGACCGAGCCGAAGAACAGCGGCCAGACGGAGGACGGTTTCCGGAGCGCCGCGGCGCCGAAGTAGACGAGCGCCGAGGCCGCCAGGGCCGGGGCCGCGTCGATGCCCTCGGACATGTCGAGGCCTATGAGTGCGGCTGCCGCAATTCCGGCCAGTACGGGCCAGTGGTGTGCGATGCCCGGGCGAGGGGCGGGCCCTGCGGTGACGGTGGTCTCCGGGTGATGCTCTGAAGGGTTCGTCATCGCTTGAACGTACATACCCCTAGAGGGTATGTAAACGGGTGGTTGCCGTAGGGGGAGTGGTCAGCTGTGGACGGGTTGTCGGTTCATACGGATACCGTTGGGGGAGTGATGGCGTGGTGGTACTAGGGGGACGTCATGGCCGATGGGCCGTTGCTCGCCGACCTGCATTTCGGGCGTGAGGATGCAGAACGGGACGTGACCGAGGGGCTGTTGCTCCGGGGCGGGTTTTTACCGAACGCCGCGTATCGGGGCGCGCTCAGCGGGCGCAAGATGCTCATCATCGGGCGCAAGGGGTCCGGGAAGAGCGCTGTTTGCATGCAGTTGATGGCCGACGGGGAGGGCGGTCACCCCGGAGGCAAGGCGCTCGTCACTCCTGACGAGGCCGCCGGGGAGGAGATCCGGCGGTTCGAGTTGCAGGGGCTGCCGGGGGACTCGGCCAAGGCGCTGATCTGGCGGTACGTGTTCGCTGTGCACGCGGCCCGATATCTCGTCGAACATGCCAAGGGTGCACACGACGGCGGCCACAGGACCGACTCGGTCAAGGTGTTGGCCCGGTTCCTCAAGCAGAACGGCGAGGCAGCGGGCGGTGGTGGCGGCCGACTGGTGGATCGGGTGGCGCAAGGCGCGCGCGGTCTGCAGACCACGCTGTCGCTGGAGGCGCTCGGGATGGTCAAGGCGAGCGTGGATCTCGCCCAGTCGCCGTCCGAAGGAGCGCGCGCCACACGGCAGTTGGAGATCGTGGAGCAAGGTGTGGTGCGGGCCTTCGCCGATCTCGGCTGCGACGGCGTCGTCCATCCTCCGCTGCTGCTCATGGTCGACCAGCTGGAGCAGGTGTGGTCCGCCGAGCCGGACAGCAACTCCATGGTGATCGGTCTGCTGCTGGCGGCGAAGCACGCGGCGAGTCTGTACGGGCGGTCCGTGCGGTTCCTGTTGTTCCTGCGCGCCGATATCTACGACTCGCTGTCCTTCGGGGAGGGTGACAAGTTCCACGGAGACGAACTCAGGATCACCTGGACGGAACAGGCGCTGAGGGCCCTCGCCCTGGCACGGGCGCGGGCCTCCGTCGGAGGCGAACTGACCGAGGAACAGCTGTGGACAGAGCTGTTCCCACAGACAGTGGGTGGAGAGGAGATCACTGCCCATCTCTTCCGCCGCTGTCTGCCCCGGCCACGCGATGCCATCCAGTTCCTCAACGCCTGCCAGGAGAAGGCATGGCTGGACCATGAACGGGACCGGATCACCGAGGCGGACGTGGAGCAGGCGGGTCGGCAGTTCTCGGAGTGGAAGCTCAAGGATCTGACCTCGGAGTACCTGGTTGCGCACCCCTTCCTCAAGAACCTCTTCCCGCTCTTCCAGAACACCGGGTACGTCGTCACACGCGCCGCTCTCACCCGCCGCTTCGAGGCGGCTGCCGAGACGCTCCACCACGACTTCCCCGCGTACGCCAACGCGTTGACGCTGCCGGGAGTCATCGACGTGCTGTACGGGGCCGGCTTCCTCGGGGTGCGGCGCGGCAACGATGTGGTGTTCGTCGGCGACGACGGGCTGCCGGTCCAGCCGCACGAGACGGAGTTCCAGGTCCACCCCTGCTTCCGGGTCGCCCTGGGCGCGACCACCGCCTTCGACCTGCGGCGCTACGAGCCCCAGCTCGTCGACGCGCGTATGTCGTCAGGCAACTTCAGCTCCAGCGCGTTCGCGTCCTCTTCCGTCAACCGCGACGACCGGCTGCTCATGCAGGTCCCCCGCTCCTGTCATTCGATCCTGGCACAGGTGGGACGCGCGGTGGCCCTGACGCGGGATGTCCGGGACGAGATCACGACGCAGATCAACCGTGTCCTGGTCGAGGCCAATGGCATACCTCCGGGGTCCGCCGCATACGTCGACGTCGACGAGTATCTCCTCACCACCGCCCACTACTTCACCACCCTTGCCGCCCAACTCCGGTCCAGTGGGCTGGAGGAGAGCACGGGCATCGGTGATGTCGTGCGCCGCGTCGAGGAGGAGGCACGTCGACTGCGGCGCTCCGCGGGTGGGTCGTACGGCAGCTCGGGTGACTCGTCGGGCCCCTGAAGGAGCCATACTCGTTACGCGTAACGGCGTGCTGAGCCGGACCGTCGTACGACGGTGGCAGTCCGCCGGCGGGGGAGGGGACCGGTGCAGGGCGTACTGCTTGACGGACGGTTTCGGATCGGCCACCGGCTCGGTGCCGGCGCAATGGGGCAGGTCTGGTCCGCGCAGGACGAGCGGATGCGGCGGGATGTCGCGGTCAAGGTCGTGCATCCGCAGTACGGCATGGACGAGGCGGAGACTCAGGCGCGGTTCCAGCGCGAGGTGCAGTTGGCGGGGCGGCTGTCCCACCAGAACATCGTGACCATGCACGACTGGGGCGAGGTGACGGTCGACGGGCGCCCGACCCTCTTCCTCGTCATGGAGCTTGTGCACGGCGTGCCCCTCCACCGGCGGCTCAAGGAGTCCACGCCGGCCTGGCCGCTCGCCGTCGGGTGGGCCGCGCAGATGGCGGAGGCGCTGCACGCCGCGCACAGCCAGGGCGTCGTCCACCGGGACATCAAACCGGCCAACGCCCTGCTCACGCCGGAAGGGATGGTGAAGGTCCTCGACTTCGGTGTCGCGAAGTTCATGGGGGAGACCATCGGGGCCCGTGAACTGACCGTCGCGGGAACGCCGGTCGGCTCGCCGTCGTACATGTCCCCGGAACAGGCCGACGGCGACACGAAGATCGACCACCGCAGTGACCTCTACTCTCTGGGATGCCTCCTTTACCACGCGGTGACCGGGCAGCCGCCGTTCACGGGCTCCAGCCAGTTGGCGGTGCTGCGCAAGCAGATGCAGGACGCCCCGGAGCCGCCCGCGTCCCATGTCGTGGGGCTCCCAGTCCTCCTGAACGACCTCATCCTGAAACTGCTCGCCAAGCGCCCGGAGGACCGCCCGGCGGATGCCGCCATCGTCTACGACGCTCTGAGTGCACTGCTCGCCGATCACGCCGCCAGCCGGGCGGCCGAAAGCATCCTGGACGTCTCGCAACTGGGCCTGGGCCACAACCATGCCGTGTCGGGGCGGCTCCTGAATCGCGCGTGGGAGTTGTTCCAGCAGGCGGATCGGACCGCTGCGAGCGCGAAGGCGCAGGCGGATGGAATTGTCCTGCGGGCCCGCTGGGAGGCCGCCCGGCTGGAGTCCAAGGGGGCGTTCGAGGCCAACTCCCTGGTGGAGAAGGCTCGCAAGGCCGAGGCACGACGCATGGTGGAGCAGCGCAAGAGAGAACTGGAGATCCTCGATCGCCGCCGCACGGACATCAATGCCGAGATCGAGAGGATCACGGCCGGGGAGCCTCGGCCGACTGAGGAGGACTACTACCAGGTCTTCAAGAACTCGATAGACGGCAACTATCCCACCTCGGGCCAGTTCAGGGGCGATGTGGAAGCGACCTTCGGTACGAAGCTCCCGCTGCGCGAAGCCGACCGCATGGTCAACCGCTTCGCCAACCGCCACACGGCGGAACTTCAGGAGGATCACATCGCGTAGGACCGGCCGCGGCATCGCCGGGCCGGTCCCTGAACGCGCACTGGTCAGAGGCGTTCGGGTGTCCTGATGCCCAGGAGTGCCATTCCCTGGTGCAGGGTCTTCGCCGTGACGTCGCACAGGAACAGGCGGTTCTCCGCGACGTCCTTCGGCGGGGCCGGCTTGATCACCGGGCACTTGTCGTAGAACGTCGTGTACAGCGACGCCAGCTGGTACAGGTACGCCGCCATCCTGTGCGGGGCGTACTCCGCCGCCGAGTCCGCCACCGTCTCCGCGAACGCGTCCACGTGCAGGGCCAACGCCCGCTCCGCGTCGGCCAGTTCGAGCTCCGGATGCGGCTGCGGGCGTACCTCGCCCGCCTTGCGCAGGATCGACTGGATACGGGCGTACGCGTACTGGAGGTACACGCTCGTGTCGCCGTTCAGCGACACCATCTGGTCCAGGTCGAACTTGTAGTCCCGGTTCGCCGACGTCGACAGGTCCGCGTACTTCACGGCGCCGATGCCCACCTGGGTGCCCCGCTCGGCGACTTCGTCGTCGGAGAGCTGACCCTGCGTGTCCTTCTCGCGTACGACGGCCGTCGCGCGGTCGACCGCCTCGTCCAGCAGGTCCACCAGGCGTACGGTCTCGCCCTCACGCGTCTTGAACGGCTTGCCGTCCTTGCCGAGGACCGTGCCGAAGGCCAGCTGGTACGCCTTGACGTCCTCGTCGTTGAGCCAGCCCGCCCTGCGTGCCGTCTCGAAGACCATCTTGAAGTGGAGGGACTGGCGGGCGTCGACCACGTAGATCAGGCTGTTCGCCTTGAGGTTGAAGACACGGTCGCGGATCGCCGAGAGGTCGGTCGCCGCGTAGCCGTAGCCCCCGTCGGACTTACGGACGATCAGCGGGACCGGGTTGCCGTCCGGGCCCTTGATGTCGTCGAAGAACACACAGAGGGCGCCCTCCGAACGGACCGCCACCCCGGACTCCTCCAGGAGGCGGCACGTCTCGTCCAGCATGTCGTTGTAGCCCGACTCGCCGACGATGTCCGCGTCCCGGATCTCCATGTCCAGCTTCTCGAAGACCGAGAAGAAGTAGATCTTCGACTCGTCCACGAACTTCTGCCAGGTGGCGAGAGTGGCGGGGTCGCCGGCCTGGAGGTCCACGACGCGCAGCCGCGCCCGCGTCTTGAACTCCTCGTCGGAGTCGAAGAGTTTGCGCGCCGACTTGTAGAGACGGTCGAGGTTCGACATCGCCTCCTCGCCGGTGGCCGTGCTGTCCTCGGCGGACTTGTGGTCCAGCTCGTGCGGGTGCTCGTCCAGATACTGGATGAGCATGCCGAACTGGGTGCCCCAGTCGCCGATGTGGTGCCTGCGCACCACGTTCTCGCCGGTGAACTCCAGGAGTTGGACCACCGCGTCGCCGATCACCGCGGAGCGGAGGTGGCCTACGTGCATCTCCTTCGCCACGTTCGGCTGGGCGTAGTCGATGACCGTCGTGCCCGGGTGGGCGGAGAGCGGTACGCCGAGACGGGCGTCGGGGTCGGCGGACCTGGCCGCGAGGTTCTCGACGATCGCCTTGTCGGTGAGCGTGATGTTCAGGAAGCCGGGGCCGGAGACCTCGATGTCCTTGATCAGGTCGCCGGACACCACGTTGGTGACGACCTGGGCCGCCAGGTCGCGGGGGTTGGCCTTGGCCTTCTTGGCGAGGGCGAGGATGCCGTTCGCCTGGTAGTCCGCACGGTCGCTGCGTCGCAGCAGCGGGTCCGCGTGTGCCTCCGGCAGGGTGGCCGAGAGGGCGTCCGCGAGGCGCTGGTGGACGGTGGCGGTGAGGGACTTGACCGGGGCCATAGGAGTGGGTGCCGTTCTCCTGGTGGGTACGTGTGGATGGGGTCAGTATCCCATGGGGGGTAAAGGGGTTTTTCTGGGTGCGCGGGTGGGTGGGGGGG
>NZ_AEJB01000011.1 GCF_000331005.1 Streptomyces turgidiscabies Car8 | reverse complement strand
CAACGCTTCGGGAAACGCATCAGACCTGCGTTGACGCCGCCAAAGACGCAGGATTCCTGCGCGGACACGCAATCGTTGTCGCTTGTCGAGCGTCGGGCTCAGTTCCTACCGTGGTGTCATCCCACTGGAACATTGCAGGAAGCGGAGGAACCCCTCTGTGCCCGAAAGCCGTGTGCCGCGCCCCCGGCGCTTTCTCGTCTGTGAACCCAGACATTTCGCCGTGCAGTACGCGATCAACCCCTGGATGAACCCCGACACCAGGGTGGATGTGGACCTGGCCCAGGAGCAGTGGCGCTCACTCATCAGCGCCTACCGCGCCCATGGCCACACCGTGGACACCGTGGAGCCGGTCGCCGGCCTGCCCGACATGGTGTTCGCGGCGAACTCGGCGGTCGTCGTCGACGGCCGTGTCTTCGGCTCCTCCTTCCACGCCCCCGAGCGCCGCCCGGAGTCGACCGCGTACGAGACGTGGTTCAAGTCTGCGGGCTTCGACGTGTACCGCCCCGAGTCGGTGTGCGAGGGCGAGGGCGACCTGATCCCGGCCGGCCGCTGGATCCTGGCGGGCACGGGCTTCCGTACGACCCGTGAGGCCCATCACGAGGTGCAGGAGTACTTCGGTGTCCCGGTGATCGGCCTCAAGCTGACGGACCCGTACTTCTACCACCTGGACACCGCGCTGTTCGTCCTCGACGAGAGCAACATCGCGTACTACCCGGACGCGTTCTCGCCGGGCAGCCGTGAGGTGCTGGCCCGGCTGTATCCGGACGCGGTCGTCGCGACCCGCGAGGACGCGATGACCTTCGGGCTGAACTCGGTCTCGGACGGCCACCACGTCTTCATCGACCCGGGTGCCACGGCCCTCGCCGCCGAACTGGCGCGTCACGGCTATCTTCCCGTCCCCGTCGACCTGTCGGAGTTCCGCAAGGCCGGCGGCGGCATCAAGTGCTGCACTCAGGAGATCCGCTCATGACCGCACTCACGGACACGAACACGGGCGCAGGCACGGGCACGGGCGCACCCGGCTCCGCGGATCTGATCCGCGCCGAGGAACCGGTCCTCGCGCACAACTACCACCCGCTGCCCGTGGTGGTGGCCCGCGCCGAGGGCGCCTGGGTCGAGGACGTCGAGGGCCGCCGCTACCTGGACATGCTGGCCGGCTACTCGGCCCTCAACTTCGGCCACCGCCACCCCGCGCTGATCGAGGCGGCACACCGCCAGCTGGACCGTCTCACCCTCACGTCCCGCGCCTTCCACAACGACCGACTCGCCCAGTTCGCCACCTCCCTGGCCGAGTTGACGGGCCTGGACATGGTCCTGCCGATGAACACCGGCGCGGAGGCGGTCGAGAGCGCCGTCAAGGTGGCCCGCAAGTGGGCGTACGACGTGAAGGGCGTGCCCGCCGACCGGGCGACGATCGTGGTGGCGGCGGACAACTTCCACGGCCGTACGACGACGATCGTCAGCTTCTCGACCGACGAGACGGCGAGGGCGGGCTTCGGCCCGTTCACGCCGGGCTTCCGGATCGTCCCCTACAACGACCTGGCGGCCCTGGAGGAGGCGATCGACGAGACAACGGCGGCGGTCCTCCTGGAGCCCATCCAGGGCGAGGCGGGCGTCCTCATCCCGGACGACGGCTATCTGACCGGCGTACGCGAACTGACGCGCCGCAAGGGCTGCCTCTTCATCGCCGACGAGATCCAGTCGGGCCTGGGCCGCACCGGGCGCACGCTGGCGGTCGACCACGAGGGCGTCGTCCCGGACATGCTGCTCCTCGGCAAGGCCCTGGGCGGGGGCATCGTGCCGGTGTCGGCGGTGGTCGCCCGCCGGGACGTCCTCGGCGTGCTGCGCCCGGGCGAACACGGCTCGACGTTCGGCGGCAACCCGCTGGCCGCGGCGGTCGGCCAGGCGGTCGTCGAACTGCTGGAGACCGGCGAATTCCAGCGCAGGGCGGCCGAGTTGGGAATCGTCCTGCGCGACGGCCTGACCGGGCTGGTCGGCAAGGGCGTCGTCGGATTCCGGGCGCGCGGGCTGTGGGCGGGCGTCGACATCGACCCGGCCATCGGGACCGGGCGGGAGATCAGTGAGCGTCTGATGCGGGAGGGGATCCTCGTCAAGGACACCCACGGCTCGACGATCCGGCTGGCGCCGCCGCTGACGGTCACCGGGGAGGAACTGGAGACGGCGCTGGGCACGCTGGAGCGGGTGCTGACGCAGGGAGCCTGACAGCGGACGGCACGGCGGCGGCTCTGCCCAGCCCTCACCCGGGCGGCGGGCGGTCCTGCCGCCGTGCCGTCCGGGCAGGCAGGCAGGCAGGCAGGCAGGCAGCGGGCTGACGCGCACTTGCCTGGCGGAGCGCACTTGCTTAGGGCGGCTTCGCGGAGCTGGACCGCATGTGGAGGTGGGTTTCAAGCATCTCGACGAGGTCCTTCCGGACAGTATCTGAGGCTGATCACCCCCGTTACAGGCGGCCGCCTCGGCACATACACTGACGTCCCGACGCGCACCCCGTTGACCTGCGTTGACCTGCATTGATCTGAGGAGCGACCCCCTTGTTCTACTACGTACTCAAATACGTGCTGCTCGGGCCGCTGCTGAGACTCGTCTTCCGGCCCCGGATCGAGGGGCTCGAAAACGTGCCGTCGTCGGGCGCCGCCATCGTCGCCGGCAATCATCTGTCGTTCTCGGACCACTTCCTCATGCCCGCGATCCTCAAGCGGCGCATCACCTTCCTCGCGAAGGCCGAGTACTTCACCGGGCCCGGGATCAAGGGGCGGCTGACCGCGTACTTCTTCCGCAGCGCCGGGCAGATCCCGGTGGACCGGTCCGGCAAGGAGGCCGGGCAGGCGGCGATCCGGGAGGGGCTCGGGGTGCTGAGCAAGGACGAGCTGCTCGGCATCTATCCGGAGGGCACCCGGTCGCACGACGGGCGGCTGTACAAGGGCAAGGTCGGGGTCGCCGTGATGGCGCTCAGGGCCCAGGTGCCCGTCATTCCGTGCGCGATGATCGGCACGTTCGAGGCGCAGCCGCCTGGGAAGGTCATCCCGAACATCCATCCGGTGGGGATCCGCTTCGGCAAGCCCCTCGACTTCTCCCGCTATGAGGGGATGGAAGGCGAGAAGGCGGTGCTGCGGGCCATCACCGACGAGATCATGTACGCCATCCTCTCCCTCTCCGAGCAGGAGTACGTCGACCAGTACGCGGCCGTCGCCAAAAAGGAGGAGGCCGAGAAGAAGGCCGCCGAGAAGAAGGCGGAGAAGGAACAGCGGGGGCGCAAGTTCCCGCGTATGCCGCTCAGTTGAAACGCCTGGGTGAAGTGCCCGGGTACTCGGCCGTGGCCGTGGTCTGCTCGTAGCTAATACCCGCCGGAACTGCCGGGCCCAGCGGTTACCGTCGCTCCATGAGACGAGCTGTGGTGATCGGGGCGACGGGGCAGATCGGGCGGGTGGCCGTGAGGGCGCTCGCCCGGGACGGGTGGGAGGTGACCGCCGTCTCACGGGGCGGTGGGCGGGACGCGGAGTGGCCGGACGAGGTGCGGGTCACGGCCGCCGACCGGGCCGACGACGCGGCGCTCGCGGCTGTCGTGGGCGACGGATGTGACGTGCTCGTGGACATGGTGGCCTACGGGCCCGAGCACGCACGGCAGTTGACCGGTCTCGCGGGCCGGGTCGGGTCGGCCGTGGTGATCTCCAGTGTGTCCGTGTACGAGGACGCCAAGGGCCGGAACTTCGACACGCAGGAGGAGCCCGACGGCTTCCCCGAGTACCCCGTGCCCATCCCCGAGGAGCAGCGCACGGTGCGGCCGGGCGAGGACTCGTACAGCGCCCGGAAGGCCGGCCTCGAACGTGAACTCCTCGCCGTCGGCGACAAGTTGCCGACCACGCTGCTGCGGGCGGGCGCGATCCACGGGCCGTACTGCCGTACCCCGCGCGAGCTGTACTTCGTCAAGCGCAACCTGGACGGGCGGCGCCGACGCGTCCTTCCCTACGGAGGCGCGAGTCGCTTCCATCCGGCGAGCGTCCACAATATCGCCGAGCTGATCCGGCTGGCCGCCGCACGTCCGGGTACCCGGGCCCTGAACGCCGTGGATGCCGAGGCGCCGACGGTGGCGGAGATCGCGGGGGCCATCGACGCCGTGATGGGGGTCGAGGGGGAGAACGTTCTCGTGGACGGTCCGCCGCCGGCGCCCACCGTGGGTGACACCCCCTGGTCGGTACCGGTCCCCGTGGTGTCCGACATGTCCGCCGCGGAACGGGAGTTGGGGTACCGGCCCGTGATCACGTACGCGGAGAGCCTGCCCGAGACCGTCGCCTGGATCGAGGATCGGCTGGCCGGGCGGGACTGGCGGGAGGCGTATCCCAAGATGTTCGCGACGTACGGCGACCTCTTCGACTACGCGGCGGAGGACGCCTGGCTCGCGTGACGGACCCGCGA
>NZ_AEJB01000010.1 GCF_000331005.1 Streptomyces turgidiscabies Car8 | reverse complement strand
CGCCCTCGTATGTCAGGGTCAGGCCACGTTCACCTGTTGCCCGGGAGGCGCCGCCTCCAGCCAGGCGAGGAAACCGGTCAGCGCGTCGTCGCTCATCGCCAGCTCCAGCCTCGTCCCCCGATGGAGACAGGCCAGCACCACCGCGTCCGAGAGCAGGGCCAGCTCCTCCTCGCCGTCGGGGGCACGTCGGCCGGCCACCTCGATCGACGAGCGT
>NZ_AEJB01000009.1 GCF_000331005.1 Streptomyces turgidiscabies Car8 | reverse complement strand
GGCGGGGCACCCCGGTCTGCCCGGGGTGCACCTCATGAAAGATCCGCGCCGATCCGCACGCCCGGGTCGAGACCGGGGTGACGGTTGTCGGAGCGCAGCCTTCAGTACTGCTCGGTCTCGACGAATCCACCATCCGCGTCGTTGTCCGCGCCGAAGGCGTCGACAGCTGCGGTCGGGTTGAATCCGGGAGGGCTGTCCTTCAGTGCCAGGCCCATGTCGGCCAGCTTCGCCTTGACCTCATCGATGGACTTCGCACCGAAGTTGCGGATGTCCAGCAGGTCGGCCTCGGAGCGGGCGACGAGTTCGCCCACGGAGTGGACGCCCTCACGCTTCAGGCAGTTGTACGAGCGGACGGTGAGGTCGAGCTCCTCGATCGGCAGCACCAGATCGGCGGCGAGGGCGGCGTCCGTCGGGGACGGGCCCATGTCGATGCCCTCGGCGTCGATGTTGAGCTCACGGGCAAGCCCGAACAGCTCGACCAGCGTCTTACCGGCCGACGCCATGGCGTCACGGGGACGCATGGCCTGCTTGGTCTCGATGTCGACGATCAGCTTGTCGAAGTCGGTGCGCTGCTCGACACGCGTGGCCTCGACCTTGTACGTGACCTTGAGAACCGGCGAGTAGATCGAGTCGACCGGGATGCGCCCGATCTCCTGGCCGATCTGCTTGTTCTGGACCGCGGAGACGTAGCCGCGACCGCGCTCGACGGTCAGCTCCATCTCCAGCTTGCCCTTGCCGTTGAGCGTGGCGAGGACGAGGTCGGGGTTGTGCACCTCGACACCGGCCGGCGGCGCGATGTCGGCGGCGGTGACGAGACCCGGGCCCTGCTTGCGCAGGTACATCACGACCGGCTCGTCCTGCTCCGAGGAGACGACGAGCTGCTTGATGTTGAGGATCAGGTCGGTGACGTCCTCCTTGACGCCCGGCACGGTGGTGAACTCGTGCAGAACGCCGTCGACGCGGATGGACGTGACCGCCGCACCCGGGATCGAGGAGAGGAGCGTACGGCGCAGAGAGTTGCCGAGGGTGTAGCCGAAGCCCGGCTCCAGGGGCTCGATGACGAACCGGGAGCGGAACTCGTCGACTACTTCTTCGGTCAGGGACGGACGCTGAGCAATCAGCACGGGGTGTTGCCTCCAGTGATTTGGCGCCCGTTATGTGACGCCGTAGACACTAATGAAGGGTACGGGCGGTTCGGGCGATACGGTCTCCGTAAACCCGAACGGCCAGTCTCCCAACTAAACGAGAGCCTACGGGCTTCTCTTCCCTCCGCCGCGCACGAGGCGTTCCGGGCCCTGACCGAACAGCAGTCCGGGTACGGCTGACGGCGACGAAATCCCTTCCCGCCCCTTGATCGCCACAGCCCGGACCGCGAGCCGCCGCACGCCAGAAACCGATCGGTTTCTGGCGCGTCGATATCGGTTAACCTCCCTGTATGACCACCGAAGTGAAGGCAAGCACGAGGGAACGACTGCTGGAGGCGGCGGCCGCACTCACCTACTCGGAGGGCGTCAGCATCGGCGTCGAGGCCCTGTGCAAGGCGGCGGGTGTGTCGAAACGCTCCTTGTACCAGTTGTTCGAGAGCAAGGACGAACTGCTGGCGACGAGCCTGCGGGAGCGCGCCTCCGCCTTCAAGGCGACCCTCCTGCCCGCGGCGGACGCCGGCCGCTCTCCCCGGGAGCGGATCCTGCACGTGTTCGAGCGGATGGAGTCACAGGCGGGTGCACCGGAATTCCACGGCTGCCGTTACCTGGCTGTCCAGATCGAACTGAAGGACCAGAGTCACCCCGCGAGCCAGGTGGCCCACCGGATCAAGTCCGACCTGACAGCCTTCTTCCGCTCCGAGGCCGAACAGGGCGGGGCGAACGACCCCGACCTGCTGGCCCGGCAGCTCAGCCTGGTCTTCGACGGAGCCAGCGGCCGCGCGGGAATCGGAGCCGACGAACTCTCCGGACTCATCACCCCCACCGTGACCACTTTGCTCGACACGGCAGGCGTGAGCTGACTTCGAATCCTTTCGAACGGACTCGTCGAGCAGACCCCACGACCGATGTGACTGACCGCGTTCGCGCGTACACCGACAAATGCATGCAAACAGCGGGAGAGGTACGCAGAGGTATCTCGTAGCCGTCACGCCCCGGATGCATCTGCGCAGGAGCGTCACACAGGCTGCACATACTTTATCGAAAGGGTCGCTACCTTTGCTCACGGCTCGCTCACCCGTGCGAAAGTGAACACAGGAAGACCGTAGATGGACTACTGCTCCACGTGTCGTCGGCATCTCAACGGCGCCCTTGTGTGTCCCGGATGCGGCGCGTACGCCCCGGACATCGCTCCTCTCGCCGACGGAACGCCCGCACCGTCTTCCGTAGCGGCCTCACCAGCCGTGCAAGACCCTGGCCACCTGTGGAGCGAGGTGGATTCCGTCGCCGAGGATCTCGGCCAGGTGCCGCAGGAGCGCCCGTACGACGGCCCGGACGCTCCCTCCCCCACCCCTACGGGTCGGGCGGCACGGCGCCGGCAACGGGAGCGCTGGAAGAAGACACAGCGCAGGGCCCTGGTCGCCACCGCGGTCGCGCTCGTCGGCGGAGGCATGACCGTCGCCTCGGTGAACCGCCAGGCCCCGGACCGGACCCAGGCGGCGTCCGCGCCGGACCGGGAGGTGATGGGGGCAGCCGAGGAGCAGGTCACGGACCCCACTCCGGTTTCCTCGACGCCGACCGACTCGTATCGGGCGAGGCACGCCTCCTCCCCCGCCGCCGACCGGTTCGCCACGACCGGCACGCCGCGCGAACAGGCCGCCGCCGCGCCCCAGGCCAGGCCGAAGACACAGACACAGACACGGACGGTTCAGCAGAAAAACGTCACGAGTCCCCTCACGGCGGTGAACTCGGACGTGTCAGCGGTGGCCTCCACCGTGTCCGACACCACGGACACGGCAGCAGGGACGGCGTCCACTCCCGCACCCGCAGCCACCGACAACACCAGCACCAGCACCAGCACCAGCACGTCGGGCACAGACACGGCCACGGACACATCGTCGGCGACGCCCTCGCCGTCCGATCCCCCGGCTTCCTCTTCTTCGTCCGCGTCGTCGCCAACGGGGATCTGTCTGCTCGGGCTGGTGTGCATCACCTGATCCCGTGGGTGAGCTGTTCAGTCGCGTGGTGAGGGCTGGATCCCGAGAACGGGCAGACAGTCCTCAACAGCGACGAGTTCGATGTCGTCGCGCCGTTTTTCGATCCACTGCTCGCGAGTCAGCCTCCAGCGGTTCATCTCCACCGGCTCGCCGCGCCTGGTGTCCCAGGTGACGCCGTTCGGCAGATACCCCACCACTGCGGAGACACGGTTCGAGGCATGGTTGTCGGCGAACGCGTCACTGTTCGCCTCACGAGAGCCCCCAGCCCGGCGAAAGCCAGACGCAGCACCACCTGCCGCATCTCCTTTCCCAGCCCGCCGCCCCGGACGTCGGGGCTGAGCCAGGAGAATGTGGAGACCGTTCCGAACGTGGCGAAGTCGGAGCCGATCAGGTCCTGCACACCTCTCGGCTCACCGTCGACGACCACCACGAAGTAGAGGCGCCAGAAGCCGGCGCTGACCCGGCCGCGGCCGGCCCACACCCCTCGCGGCCAGGCCCACTCGCGCTCCGGCCCCTCCTTGTAGAGAGACATCGGATCGTCGAAGGGCCAGGGAGCCTCGGTGCCCCCCTGCCCACTGTCGGAATCAGACGTTCCAGAAGTTGCTCCGTCGCCCCCAGCAGGGACAGCCGGGGCGTGTGCACCCGCACGTTCAACGGGGTATACGCGGACGGGGGCCGGGCGTTCGTCGACACGGGCGCCGCCCTAGTGGCGAACCGCCATGGAGTACATCGCGATTTCAGCCGACGGCTACCTCCCGATAGACATCACCACGTACAGTCCCCCGAGAACCGCGGCTACAAGAACGACCGCCATGGCCAGCACCGCACAGCCAAGCGCTCCCACGCTCCCGGCGATCATTCCCCAGCCGAACCGCGTTGCCCGCTGGGCCCGTTGGACCGCCTCGTCATGGTCACTGTCGTCGTACCAGCCACGATCAGCCATGATCACCCCCCTCTTGGACCCTACAGGCCACCCGAGGGGCCGGGTACGGGGCGGTGAGCGGAAACGGCGGAAGTCGGCCTCCGGGGCCGTCCCCCGAGGCCGACTTCTCCGCGTACGTCAGCTGATGCGGTGCACTCGCTGGGTGGTCAGCTCGTAGCGGGCGCCGACGATGGACAGAGCGCCCGAGTCCACCTTGGCGGCGAGGTCGGGCTCCGCTGCGAGCCGCGCCCGGATGAGCCGTATGTTGGCGTCGATCGTCGCGTCGACGCGCGCGTCGCCCTCCTTGCCGCGATCGATGGCCGGGGTGATCTGGTCGGCGAGGTACTGGATGTGGGCGGGCAGCCGCTCGCCCGACTGGTCCGCCTGGACCGTGGCCTTCACCGCCCCGCACGACTGGTGGCCGAGCACCATGAGCAGGGGGATCCCCAGTTCGAGCACGCCGTACGCGAGGGAGCCGAGCACGGCCTCGTCGAGGACCTGGCCCCCGCTGCGTATGGTCATGAGATCGCCGAGGCCCTGGTCGAAGACCATCTCCGGAGGTACCCGGGAGTCGATGCAGCCGAGCACCAGTGCGAAGGGGTGCTGACTGGTCGTCAGCGCCTGCCGGACGGTGGGGGACTCGTCGGGATGCTGCTGCCGGAAGGTGCGCCAGCGACGGTTGCCCTCGGACAGCTCCCGCAGGGCCTCCTCGGCAGTCGTGGGCCGCTTTCGCGGAGCGGGGGTGAAGGGCGAGGCGACCGCGGGTTCGACGCCGACGGCCAGGCCGGTGCCGAGGACCGCGGTTCCGGTGAGCGCGGCACGCAGAAGAGAGCGCCGAGCGGGGGGTGTCGCGCCGGAGACCGGGGCGACGGATGCCGTCCGCTGCGGGTGGACGGCAGTGTGGGGTGCTGCTTGAGAGTTCACGGAAGGGAACGTATGTCCGACCGGGCGCACCCCCGTACGGGTTGCTGAATCATGATCAAACACTGAACCATTCTTGACGGCTTCGGGAGAATTCATTGGCCAGAACTCGAATCCGGTTCGCGTACGAGGAGGTGCTCGGCGCCCCGCCACCCGAGGGGGTCGCAGCAACTCCCTTACCGGCGGCAGCAGTTGTCGCCGCCGCCGCTTACGTGGCCGTCATGGCAGGCGTTTCAGCCGATGCGTGTTCCGGCGCCGCCGACCCGGACGCGTGGGTCGCCCGCGCGCAGCGTCACCGTGAGTTCGCCGGGGCGGCCGAGGTCCTCGCCCTGGTGCAGGGTGAGGACGGTGTCCTCGGGGACCAGGCCGAGCTCACGGGCGTACGCGCCGAACGCGGCGGCTGCCGCGCCGGTCGCCGGGTCCTCCACCACGCCGCCGACGGGGAACGGGTCACGGACGTGGAAGACGGTGGCCGACTCCCGCCACACCAACTGGATCGTGGTCAGGTCCAAGCGCTGCATCAGGGCGTCGAGGCGCTCGAAGTCGTAGGCGAGATCCGCGAGGCGGGCGCGTGTCGCCGCCGCGAGAACGAGGTGGCGGGCGCCGGCGAAGGCGATACGGGGCGGGAAGGCCGGGTCGAGATCGAGGGCCGGCCAGTCGAGCGCGGCCAGGGCCTCCGTGAGGTCGGGGTCGGTGATCTCCTCGATCCGTGGCTCGACGCTGGTGAGTGTGGCGCGGAGGGTCCCGCCCTCCTCGGCCACCACCACCGGCACGATTCCGGCGCGCGTCGCGAACACCAGCTCTCCGGGGCCCTGTCGCTCGGCGAGTGCGACGGCGGTCGCGACGGTCGCGTGTCCGCAGAACGGCACCTCGGCCCGGGGACTGAAGTAGCGGATGCCGTACGCCTTGCTGTCCTTACTGCCGAGGCTCTCCGGCGGCGCGGTCAGGAACGCGGTCTCCGAGTATCCGAGGTCTGCGGCGATGGCCAGCATGTCGCTGTCGTCCATGCCGGTGGCGTCCAGGACAACGCCTGCGGGGTTTCCGCCGGCGGGTGAGGTGGAGAAGGCGGTGTAGCGCAGCACCTCGGGCCTCGGTGTGTTGGTCGTCATGCTTGCCGCAACACGGGGCGGGGCCGCTGCTGTTCCCGGGCACCGGTCGCCGCGACGGACCACCTCCGGGCTCCGACGGCCGACGGCGCGGGTCGTCGCGACGCTTCCGCGTCGGATCACGCGTCGAAGGCGACTTCGAGCTCGCGTTTCAGCCGGTACAGCCCGCGTCGTGCGTGGCTCTTGACGGTGCCCAGCGGCCAGCCCGTGCGCTCGGCGATCTGGCTCTGGCTGAGGTCCTCGTAGAAGGCGAGCCGCAGCACCCGCTGCTGCGCCGAGGCCAGCTTGGCGATCTCGGCGCGCACCACCATCCGGTCGAGGGCCCCCTCCAGCCGGTCGTCCACCGGATCGGCGAGCGCCGGCCACCTGTCCGCCGTGGCGAGCGGCCGGCAGCGGCGGGTGCGGGCGGCCATCGCGTCGGCGATCCGGTGCCTGGCGATGCCCACGATCCACCCGGCGAGCGGCCCGCGTTCCGGCCGGTAGCCCCGCCGACCGCGCCACACGGCGAGGAAGACCTGCTGGGTGACGTCCTCGGCCTCCTTCGCGTCCCCCAGGGAGCGCCAGGCCAGGGTGTGCACCAGCGCCGACCAGCGCCGGTACACGGCCGCCAGGCACGCTTCTTCGCCCGCGACGAGGCCCCGGACCAACTCCTCGTCGTCCGGCGACACGGCGGGCGCGTCGGCCGGAGCGGTGCACTCGGACATGTTCATGACGGGCTCCTCGTGCGGGACCTGATTGGCCGCCGCGATCCGGCGTACGGCGGTTCCGTCATCGTCCGAGGCCCAGGCAGAGGGGAGCAACTCGCATCGATTGTGCGTCGTATGGGTGGCGGGGGTCGTACAGTCGGCCCATGGACGGCACTTCGGGTGACGGGGCGGTGGCCCGGATCGAGCCGGCACCCCAGGGCGTCACGACCGGTCTCACCACCGGCGCGCTGGCCCGCCGGCTGGGGGTGTCGCCCACCACGCTGCGTTCCTGGGACCAGCGCTACGGCATCGGGCCCGCCATCCGCCCCGACGGCCGCCACCGCCGATGGGCCCCGCCGGATGTGGCCGTGCTGGAGGCGATGTGCCGGCTCACGTCCGCCGGTGTGCCGCCCGCCGAGGCGGCCCGCGCC
>NZ_AEJB01000008.1 GCF_000331005.1 Streptomyces turgidiscabies Car8 | reverse complement strand
CGTCCAGGGCGTCGGCGACGCCGTGGCCGTAGAAGCCGTTGTAGTTCTTCCGGCCCTCGCACACCGCGTCGACCTTGCCGTCACCGTCGAGGTCGTACGGGTCCGTGCACGGCGTGGCGTCCGCCTCGGCGTACAGGAGCGCCTTCACCAGGGCGGCCGACGCGTGCGGGTGCGTCGACTTGATCAGGGCGGCCACGCCCGCGACGTGCGGGGTCGCCATCGACGTACCCGCCATGTAGCCCCAGCTGCCGCCGGGCAGCGGGCCGAGGATCAGGCCGCTGGTGGCCGGCGGGGCCGGGGTCTGGAGGCGGGTCGAGTCCCCGCCGGGGGCGGCTATGTCTATGACCCCCAGGCCGTGGTTGGAGAAGGACGACTTGATGCCCTTGGCGCCGGTCGAGGAGACCGTCACCACACCCGGGAGCTGGGTCGGGATGTCGTAGCACTTGGACGGGTCGACGACCCGGTCCGAGGGCGTCGCGTCGTTGGGGGAGACCGGGTCGGTGATCTCGTCGGCCGCGAGGTCGTAGCTCTCGTTGCCTGCCGCCGCGACGTTGACGACGCCCTTGTGCTCCGCGTACTGCGTGGCCCGGGTGATGGCGTCGACCAGGGCCTTCTGGTCCGGGTCGTTCTTGCAGTTGAAGTACCAGGGGTCCGTGTAGTAGCTGTTGTTCGTGATGTCGACGCCGTGCTCGGCCGCCCACACGAAGCCGCAGACGACGGCCTCCGTGTAGAAGTAGCCGGCCGTGGTCGACACCTTGATGCCGGACACCTTCACGCCCGGCGCGACGCCCGTGACGCCGACGCCGTTCTTGGCGGCGGCGATCTCGCCGGCGACGTGCGTGCCGTGCGGGCTCTCGCCCGTGGTCGGCCGCCAGGCACCGTCGGTCGTGTCGGGCTTGCCCGTCACACAGTTGACCGAGGCGGCGCGGTCGAAGTTCGGCGCGATGTCCGGGTGGGTGTCGTCGACGCCGGTGTCGATCACGGCGACGGTGACCTTGCGGCTGCCGAGCGTCTTCTCGTGCGCCTTGTCCGCCTTGATGGCGGGCAGGTCCCACTGCAGTGGCTCCAGCGGGTCCTGGGCCGCGGTGGCGCCCGCGGTGGCGTTCGCTATCTCCGCCGCGGAGAGCACCTTCGGGGCGCCCTCGTCGGTGGTCGACTGCGCGGGCAGCGGCGCGTTGCGCGTGTTGCCCGCGGACTGCACGCCCGGCACCTTGCGGATGAGCCTGGCGAAGTCGGGGTTCGCCGAGTGGACGACGACGACCCCGATCCGGTCGTACGACGTCACGATCGTGCCGCCGGCCTTCGCGATGGCCTTCCTGACGTGCTGGGAGGGACCGAACCCGGGGAACACGTTGACGACATAGCTGAGCGAGGTCGCGTCGGCCGTGACAGCCGCGGCGGGGGCCGCCTCGACGTCGGCCGCGGCGGCGGCCTGGATGTTCGGCAGGAAGGCGAACGCCGACGCCATGACCATCCCGACCGGGATCGCCACGGCGCGACGGGAGCGCGAGTGGGGGGCTGTCATAGAGGGTCTCCAGTTCCTTCGTTCGTGGACATGCGGACCGTGCGGACTGTGCGGAAAACCTGGAAAACGTGGCAGAACGTGCGGGTCACTTGACCGCACGCAGCGCGTCGACGATTCCGAACCCGAAGAATCCGTTGACCCGTTTGCCGCCCTCGCACACCGCGTCCTGCGTGCCGTCACCGTCCTGGTCGTACGACACGGGACAGCCGGGGTTGTTGGCCTGGACCTTGAGCAGCGCCTGGAGCTGGGCCGGGGTCGCCTTCGGGTGCTTCGACTTGAGCAGCGCGGCGACGCCCGCGGCGTGCGGCGAGGCCATCGAGGTGCCCTGCAGGAAGCCGTACTCGCCGTTCGGCATGGTGGACAGGATGCGGCCGTTCTTCGACGGCGTGTCCGGTATCTGGTACTTGCGGTCGCCGCCGGGGGCCGCGATGTCGATGACGCCGTTGCCGTAGGTGGAGTAGTACGACTTGACGTTGTCGACGCCCGTGGCGCTCACCGTGACGACACCCGGGAGCTGGGTCGGCACGTCGAAGCACTCGTGCGGGTCGATGGTGCGCGTGACCGGCGGCGAGTCGTCGGGGCTGGTCTCGTCGACGATCGCGTCGGAGTCGAGGTCGTGGGCGGAGTTGCCCGCCGACGCCAGGTTGAGGGTGCCCTTCTTCGTCGCGTACAGCTGCGCCCTGTTGACCGCGTCGACGATGGCCAGCTGATCGGGGTCGTCCAGGCAGTTGTACAGCCACGGGTCGACGTAGTAGCTGTTGTTCGTGATCTCGACGCCGTGGTCGGCGGCGAACACGAAGGCGCACACGACGCTCTCCGGGTAGAAGAGCCCGTTGGCCGGGTCGCTCACCTTGATGCCGGAGACCTTCACGCCGGGCGCGACCCCGGCCACCCCGATGCCGTTGCGGGCGGCGGCTATCTCACCGGCGACATGGGTGCCGTGGTAGTCCTCGGCGGTGTACGGGCGCCACGCACCGGCGCTGGTGTCCGCGACGCCGCCGACGCAGTTCGCCGACTGGGACGCGGAGAAGTTCGGGGCGAGGTCGGGGTGGGTGTCGTCGACGCCGGTGTCGATCACGGCGACGGTGACCTTGCGGCTGCCCGGGTTGATCTTCGCTGCCTTGTCGGCGCCGATCGACCGCAGGTCCCACTGGTCGGCTTCGAGGGGCTCGCTCTCGGGGGTCTTCGCCGACACGGCCTCGACCTTGGCTGCCTCCGCGGCCGTCAGATAGTCCGCCGCGCCCTCGTCGGTCGTCCCGGCGGCCACCAGCGGCGTGGTCCGGGTGGCACCCGCGGACCGCACCCCGCGCGCCGCGCGGATCTCCGCCCCGAAGGTGGGGTTCGCGGAGTGGACGACGATCACACCGATCTTGCCGTACGTGACGACGACAGTGCCGCCGGCCTTGGAGATCGCCTTCGTCACCGCCCCGATCGTGTGACGGTCGGTGCTCTTGGTGTTGACGACGTACGCGAGGTTCGGACCGTCGGCGGCGCGGGTGACGGAGGCGGCCGGTTCGGCGGCCGAAGCGGCCACGGGCAGGAAGCCGAGGGAGGCGGTCAGGGACAGTACGACCGGCACCGCGAGAGCGAGCCGGCGTCTGGAGCGCAGATGAGCCATGGGTTCTCCACATCATCCGGAAACGATGCAAGCCCGGACAAGGATGGTTGCCGGGCAAGCGCGTAGCAGGGACGGACAACAGTTGTGTACGCGCGAAAAAGCGGGCACGGGCGCATGGCCCGCACCTCCGATTTTGCAGGTACATGACGGGTGGTACAGGGCGAAGCTATCCCGCATCGTCGCTGGCCATCAATGACTTCCGGAAACCAGTTCGGAAAGAAGCATGGCGAGTTGAACCGGTCCTCGCGTGGCGCCGTGACCTTGGGCAGGGAGCACGAGGACCATCGGGCCCCTGTCGGATCACGCGTGGGGGCCCTACCATCGCGAGCCGACCCCCTGTGATCCAGATCACCGCGAGGTCAGAGAAGAGCCATGTCCGTACCCAGCCCGACCCCGTCCCCGAACGACCACGCACCGCCGTCCACTGTCGTGACCGCACCCGCAACGCGAGGAGACTCCGTGGCTACCGACGCACCGCCCCCCTCGAAGACAGAGCGCCACGTCCCCTCCACGGAGGAGTTCGTCGAGGTCCAGCAGAGCGCCGAGTTCGGTGAACTGCGCCGCGCCCACCGCTCCTTCGCCTTCCCGCTGACCCTCGGCTTCATCGCCTGGTACCTGCTGTACGTCCTGCTGTCGAACTACGCGGGCGGCTTCATGGGCACCAAGCTCGTCGGCCACATCAACGTCGCCTTCGTCCTCGGCATCGCCCAGTTCGTCACCACGTTCCTCATCGCCTGGTGGTACTCGCGGCACGCCGCCGCCAACCTCGACCCCAAGGGTGAGGCGATCAAGTCCCGGATGGAGGGCGACGCATGAGCCCCGTACAGCAGAGTGTTCTCGCGGCCGGGGAGGCCGGCGAGCACCGGCCGCTGATCATCTCCCTGTTTGCGGTGTTCGTCGTCGCGACCCTCGTCATCACCGTCTGGGCAGGCCGCCAGACCAAGAGCGCCGCGGACTTCTACGCCGGCGGACGCCAGTTCACCGCCTTCCAGAACGGCCTCGCGGTCTCCGGCGACTACATGTCCGCCGCGTCCTTCCTCGGCATCGCGGGCGCGATCGCCCTCTTCGGGTACGATGGCTTCCTGTACTCCATCGGCTTCCTCGTCGCCTGGCTGGTCGCCCTGCTCCTGGTGGCCGAACCGCTGCGCAACTCGGGCCGCTACACCATGGGTGACGTCCTCGCGTACCGGATGCGCCAGCGCCCGGTCCGCACGGCCGCCGGCACGTCGACGATCGTCGTCTCGATCTTCTACCTGCTGGCCCAGATGGCCGGCGCGGGCGTCCTCGTCTCGCTCCTCCTCGGCATCACCTCGGACGCGGGCAAGGTCGCCATCGTCGCCCTCGTCGGCGTCCTGATGATCGTGTACGTCTCCATCGGCGGCATGAAGGGCACCACCTGGGTCCAGATGGTCAAGGCCGTGCTGCTCATCAGCGGCACGATCCTCATTACGTTCCTGGTGCTGCTGAAGTTCAACTTCAACATCTCCGATCTCCTCGGCACCGCCGCCGAACGCAGCGGCAAGGGCGACGCCTTCCTGGAGCCCGGTCTGCAGTACGGCGCCAGCGGCACCACCAAGCTGGACTTCATCTCGCTGGGCATCGCCCTGGTCCTCGGCACCGCCGGTCTGCCGCACATCCTGATCCGCTTCTACACGGTGCCCACGGCCAAGGCCGCCCGGAAGTCCGTGAACTGGGCCATCGGCATCATCGGCGGCTTCTACCTGATGACGATCGCGCTCGGCTTCGGCGCCGCCGCGCTGATCGACCCGAAAGAGATCACCGACTCCAACCCCTCGGGCAACACGGCCGCGCCACTGCTCGCCCTGCACATCGGCGGCGTCGACTCGACCTGGGGCGCGGTGCTGCTCGCGACGATCTCGGCGGTCGCCTTCGCGACGATCCTCGCCGTCGTCGCAGGCCTCACGCTGGCCTCGTCGTCGTCCTTCGCGCACGACATCTACGCCAACGTCATCCGCAAGGGGAAGGCCACCGAGAAGGAGGAGATGAAGGCGGCCCGCTGGTCCACCGTCTTCATCGGCATCGTCTCCATCGCCCTGGGCGCCCTCGCCCGCGACCTCAACGTGGCCGGCCTGGTCGCGCTGGCGTTCGCGGTCGCCGCGTCCGCCAACCTGCCCACGATCCTCTACAGCCTGTTCTGGAAGAAGTTCACCACTCAGGGCGCCCTGTGGTCGATCTACGGCGGCCTGATCGTGGCGGTCGGCCTGGTGCTGTTCTCACCGGTGGTCTCCGGCGACCCGAAGGCGATGTTCCCGGGCGTCGACTTCCACTGGTTCCCGCTGAAGAATCCGGGGATCATCTCCATCCCGTTCGGCTTCCTCATGGGCTGGCTCGGCACGGTCCTCTCCAAGGAAGAGCCCGACACCGGCAAGTACGCCGAGCTCGAGGTCCGGTCCCTCACGGGAACCGGGGCGCACTAGCACGGGGCGTCCGTTCGCCGGCAAGGCATCGCGCGGGGCCGTCGTAGGGATCTACGGCGGCCCCGCGCCGCATCCTGTGGCATCGGGCCTGCCTTGTTGTCAGTGGGGTCACGTAGGCTCGCAGGTACAGAAGGACTTCTGTCCATGCGATCCGCTACGAGGGAGGGGGCCCACGTGCTCATCGACACTTTCGGCCGAGTGGCCACCGATCTGCGCGTCTCGCTGACCGACCGCTGCAACCTGCGGTGCACGTACTGCATGCCCGAGGAGGGCCTGCAGTGGCTGGCCAAGCCGGACCTGCTCACGGACGACGAGATCGTCCGCCTCATCGACATCGCGGTCACCTCCCTCGGTATCGAGGAGGTCCGCTTCACCGGCGGCGAGCCGCTGCTGCGCCCGGGTCTGGTCGGCATCGTGGAGCGGGTCGCCGCCCTGGCCCCGCGTCCGCAGATGTCCCTGACGACGAACGGCATCGGCCTGGGCCGTACGGCGTCCGCCCTGAAGGCGGCGGGCCTGGACCGTGTCAACGTCTCCCTGGACACCCTGCGCCCCGACGTCTTCAAGACCCTCACCCGCCGCGACCGCCACAAGGACGTCATCGCCGGCCTGGAGGCCGCCCGCGAGGCCGGTCTGACCCCCGTGAAGGTCAACGCGGTCCTGATGCCGGGGTTCAATGAGGACGAGGCCCCCGACCTCCTCGCCTGGGCGGTCGAGCACGACTACGAACTGCGCTTCATCGAGCAGATGCCGCTGGACGCCCAGCACGGCTGGAAGCGCGACGGCATGGTGACCGCGGGCGACATCCTGACCTCCCTGCGCACCCGCTTCGACCTCACGGAGGAGGGCTCCGGCGAACGGGGCTCGGCTCCCGCCGAACGCTGGCTGGTCGACGGCGGCCCGCACCGCGTGGGCGTCATCGCCTCCGTCACCCGCCCGTTCTGCGCCGCCTGCGACCGCACCCGCCTCACCGCCGACGGCCAGATACGAAACTGCCTCTTCGCCCGCGGGGAGACCGACCTGCGAACCGCCCTCCGCTCCGGCGCCCCCGACGAGGAGATAGCCCGTATCTGGCGCGAGGCGATGTGGGGCAAGAAAGCAGGCGCAGGCCTCGACGACCCGACCTTCGTCCAGCCCAACAGGCCGATGTCGGCGATCGGCGGCTGAAGCGGCTCAGGTGTCCGAGGACTCCCACTCCGCCAGCCTCACCACATCCTTGAGGAACCCCCGCACCCCCAGGAACTGGGACAGGTGCTCGCGATGCTCCTCGCACGCCAGCCATGTCTTGCGCCGCTCGGGCGTGTGCAGCTTCGGGTTGTTCCAGGCGAGCACCCACTCGGCGTCCGCCCGGCATGCCTTGGCGGAACAGATGGGGGAGTCAGGGTCAGGGCCGATCATCCTGCGACCCTAACCCGGCGCGAAGAGCGCTCAAAAAGGCGACGCCGAGCAGCCACGGGGGGAGCTGCCCGGCGTCGGTCTGTCGCTCCGACGGGGGATGCGGAGCGCGTACGAAGTATGTCACGGGTGACCGTCCGCCCGGCAATGGAACAGCATGATTGATCTGAGCTTTTCTTGAGCTTGGGGACGCCCTCCGCACTGACTTTTGGTCAGGCCCGCTCGCGCGGATTACCCCTCGTACCGGCCGTCCGATCGCCCCCATCGTCTTCCGCCGCGGATTCCGCGAAACCCTCTCGCGGCTCGGGCGGCGCGATCATCGGCCGCACCGGAGCCGTCACGAACGTCGACGGGAGCCCCGGCGCGTTCTCCCGGCCGGCATTGGCGATCACCACGGAGATGTAGGGCAGGATCATGCCGAGTACCAGCGCCACGAACGCGACGTGCCGTTCGACGTTCCAGAGCGTCGCCGCGAGGACCACCGCCACCGTGCGCACGGACATCGAGATGACGTACCTGCGCTGTCTGGCCCGGACATCGTCCGCGAGCCCCTGCCGGGCCCCGGTGATCCGGAAGACCTGGGCACCGCCGCTGCTGCTCTGCTTCCGCATCACGTTCCACCATCCACCCGAATCGGACCCGCCCCGGGCCGTACCCGCACCGAACCAAGGTCGGGGAACCAGGCCCGGACGCTTTCCACGTTACGCCGCGCCTGCGCCGCCTACGAGACCGGGGCACCTTCCGACGGGGTGACCCGACTGCGCCGTACCGCGTACCGAGGTCCCCGACATGCGCCGTAGCGCGAACGGGCCGACACTGGGCGTAATGCTCACGTAGAGCCGTACGAGGAGGCATCCATGGGCTGGTTGTGGGCGATCATCGTGGGATTCGTGCTGGGTCTGCTGGCCAAGGCGATCATTCCGGGCAAGCAGCACAGCCCGCT
>NZ_AEJB01000007.1 GCF_000331005.1 Streptomyces turgidiscabies Car8 | reverse complement strand
GGGCCGCGGTCTCCGTGGTGGGCACGCTGCTCGACAGGGCGCACGGGCTGCTCACCAACGTCCCGGCGGGTGAGCTGTACGTCAGCGAGGAAGTCGCGGGCGACACCGATGCCTGGGTCCGGTACGGCGAGACCACGCACGCCGCCGACGGGGTGGCCGGCATCCGTCCGGCGCAGGCCCTGCGCACAGGCGTGCCGACGGAGCGCGCCACCGACGCCCGCGGGCAACGCCGGCACGAACTCACCCTGCTGGAAAGCTTTCTGGAGTACTCACGTCACCACGACGTGCCCAGCATGCTGACGGTGTTGGGCGACCGGGGGGTCGGCAAGACACGCCTGCTCGCCCAGTTCGAGCGCCGGATCGCACAGGACTTCGAGGAAGTGCGGGTCGTACGGCCACGCGTGCCGGAGGGAGGCCCGGACGCGGCCGGCCTGGCGGGCGCACTGCTCGAGGCATGGGCGCCGCGCGACCGGGCAGCGCTCGACACGCCGGAGCACCGGCTCAGGGCCGTGGTCCGCTCCGCGGTCGGCTCCGACGTCGACGCCGTACGGCTGCTGCGCGTCCTGTCGTCCTCGCCGGACTCCGCCCGGCCGGGGCACTGGGCCGATGTGCTCGCCGCCTGGGGGGAGGTGATCGAGCATCAGGCCCGCCACCGCCCCCTGGTGCTGTGCCTGGACGATCTGCACCTGGCCGACGAGGAGGTGCTCGACTGGGCGGAGGCCCTCGGCCGGGGCACCACCCGGTCCTCGCTGCTCGTCGTGGCCTGCGGTCACTCCGACCTGCTGGGCCGGCGCCCTTTCTGGGGCAGCGGCCGGCGACACGCGGGCATGCTGACCCTGCCGCGGCTGTGGGAGCCCGCCCCGATGCCGCGGCGCATCGGACCGGTCCCGGAGCGCCGCCCCAGGAAACCGGGGGAGCAGCCCTGGGCGACCGGCCGGGCCCACACCGGTCACGGCGGGTTCCGGGGCAGGGCGGCCGAGCCGGTCGAGGCACGGCCGGGCCGCAGGGCCGTGTGATGACCACCGGGGAGAGCCGCGAATGGGCGGCCGGTGTGCCGGACTTGGTGTGCTGTTCCCATGGAAACCGCAGCCGCACACGCCCGTCGTTCCCCGCACGGTTCACCCCTGCCGGTGCGACCCCCCGTCGCCGGTGAGATGGACGCGCCCCTGGCCGTCTTCGTCGGCAGACAGTTCGCCGCGGCCCTGTCAGAGGGGCTGCGGCGGTCCATGGGCACCGGCACGGCACGGCCGGATGCCACCGCGCCCGCCGTCCCCTCGCCGGCCTGTCCGACGACGGGGGAAGGCGCCCTCCTCGCCGCGCACGCCGGGGAGATCCTGGCCCGTTTCGGCGCCCGGCTTCACGACGCGCCGGGCGTCACCGCCCCGGAACGGGGCCGCGTCACCGTGTGGGCGCGGCAGGTGCTCGGCGCAGCCGGGCCGACGGGGGCGGAGCGCGTCGGCGCCACGGCCCCGTGGAAGGCCCTCGCGGGGTCCCTGCTCATCGAAACGGCCGTGGATGTCCTGCCGGCCGCTTCTCCCGACGTCACGGAGGCCATCGGCGCGCTCGCCCGTGCCGTACGCCTCACCGGCACCGGCGAGCCGCTCCAGGGTCTGCCGTCGAATTCCCGCCTGCCTGACGAAGCGACGCAGGCTCCCACGCTGACCCGACGGGCCCCGGGCCCGCCCTCCGGGCGTACGACGGGAATCCGACGACGAGAATCCGATGGCAGGCTCTAGACGACCTCGGGCTCCCGGACCGGAGGAAGCAGGGACTCCAGCAGCCGGTTCAGGTCGTCGCCGGGCTCCGGGGTGAGACTGATGGTCACCGTGCGGGGGCGGCCGGTGGCCCAGCCGGGGCGCCGCTCCGGCAGCCGGCCGTCCGCGCCGACGACGTTGAGGAGCGGCACGTTCGCATGTGTCTGCGTCAGCTGCTCCACCACGTCCAACAGCGCGTCGTCGGCGTACTGCAGATCGTCCCAGATCACCACCAGCGGCTGTTCGCGTGCCGCCCTCGCGAGGAAGGTCGTCCACGCGCGGAGCAGATCGCCCGGCACGGCCGGCCCGAACGACGTCCGCCCCGGCCGGAGCAGCGAGGCGAGGGACGCGTACAGGTCCCCTCCGCCCGGGTCGCCGCCGAGCCGGTCGAGCGTGGCCCGCAGCCGCGCCGTGGCGTGGGCTTCGGGACCGCCCGGATCGATGCCGCAGTACGCGGCCAGCATCTCCGCGGGCACCGACAGCGCGGAACCCGTCCCCGGCGGCGGGACCGTGCCGGCCAGTACCCGCACCCGTCCTCCGTGGCTCTCCTCGACCCGCCGCTGGAACTCCATGAGCAGCCGTGTCCTGGCCCGGCCCGAGTCGTCGATGAGGGTGATCAGATGCGCGGCCGAGCGCTGCCGCGTGCGCAGCAGAGTGTGCTGTGTCAGCTCCAGCTCGCTGACCTGGTCGCCCGCGCCCGCCCAGCCGTGGGAGAGCTCCGGGACATCGCCCTTCAGCAGGTGCAGTTCCCAGGGGGCGACGGCCGAGGCGCAGGCACGGCGGAACGTGGCCGCCTCCTCGCTCTGCCGGCGCGTCTCCTCGCAGACGTGGATCTCCCCGGGCTGTACCTGGTCCAGCATCGTCCGGCAGGTCTCGACGAGCCTGCCGCCGACCCACGGCGGCAGCACGTGCTCCGAGGGCGGACGCGACAGCAGAGCCTCGCCGGAGACCACGGCCGCGTGCACGGTGAGACCGCGCACCGCTGCCTGCGGCGGAGCGAGGGTGGAGGTGGGGACACTGAGGCTGTCGCGGACGGCCGCTGCGGTGCGGACCGCGTGCTCCGCGGCCTCGGCCGGGTCGGTCCCGGCGAACACGGCGAGGACCGTCGAGCCGAGCACGGCCGTGACCCGGCCGCCGTGCAGTTCGGCCTTCTCCCTGGCCACCTGTGTCAGGGCGTCGAGCACCCGGTCCCGGTCCTCGACCAGCACCCTGCCGAGTTCCTCGCCGAGGCGGAAGCGGAACATGACCACGCTGGCGGTGCGGGACTCGTGCGGGCCGGTGGGGCAGGGGTCCTCGACGGTGGCGGGGGAGGCGGCGGGCGCTGCCGGGGAATTCGCCGACGGGGCGGCGGGCGTGACGTTCACCGTCTCCCGGCCGTCCACCGCGTCCCGGCTGTCCACCGTCTCCAGGCCGCTGACCGTGTTCCGGCCGACCACCGAACGCGGCGCCTCGAGCGACGGATCGTGGGTGAGGATCGCCTGCTGCAACCGGTGCAGTTCGCGGCCAGGCTCCAGCCCGAGCCCCTCCACGAGGGCGGCGCGCACCCGGCCGAACACCGCCAGCGCCTCGGCCTGCCGCCCGCACCGGTACAGGGCCACCATGAGCTGCCCCGAGGCGCGTTCCCGCAGCGGTTCGGAGGCCACGAGGTTCTCCAGGTCGCGCAGGATCAGCTGGTGCCGGCCACAGGCCAGGGCGGCCTCGAACAGATCCTCCATGACATTGAGTCGCCTGTTCTGCACGGCCGTCAGCTCCGGCCAGCAGATCCCCTCCTCCACCAGGTCGGCGAGCACGGGTCCGCGCCACAGCGACAGCGCCTCACGAAGGGACTTGTGCGCCGACTCCACCTGTCCCGCCGTCAGGGCCGCCCGGCCCGCCGCCACCCGCTGCCGGTAGTCGAGCAGGTCGACGCGCCGCGGCGGTACGCGCAGCAGATAGCCGGGCGGGCGGGTCAGCAACTCGGCGGTGTGCTCGGACCGCGGAGGCCGAGCCAGAACGCCACGCAGCTTCCAGACGGCGTTCTGCAGGATCTTGCGTGCGGTCATGGGCGCCGCGTCGTCGGGCCACAGGGCCGACAGCAACTGGGTGGTGGACACCACCTGGTTGGCGTGCAGCAGGAGATACGCCAACACCGCGCGCTGTCTGCGCCCGCCCAGGTCCACCAAGTCCCCGTCGTTCTCGACTTCCAGTGGGCCCAGTAATCGGAACTGCATGAGATCCCCGTTTCCGCTCGCTCCTGCGTGGCGCGTTGCCGGGACCGGTGTTCCGCGTGACGGCGCTGTCGGCGCGTTCCGTTTCCCGCACTGCTTCCGGTCGCACGTGCCTGCCCTGGTCTCGGGCGGCACGTGTCGGACTGCCCTGGGTCCGTCCGCCGGTGGGGGGAGGCGACGTACTCACCCAGGGATGGGTCAGCGGCCCGCGGCGGTCAACTCGTCGCCGGCCTGTTTGCGCAACAGTGTGCACACATCAAGAAGACCGTCGTACAGCTGATCCAGTTCCGCGTCCGTGACATGAATCGACGGCTCGAACCGCAGGGTGTTGACCGCGCTGGCCGTCGGGAAGGTCCGCACCCGGTGCCGGCGCAGCAGATGGCCCGCCAGGAAGTAGCCGAACAGACCGCTGCCCGCGATCTCGCGCAGTTCGGGTGACGACGCGTCGGACTGGTCACGGAATTCCAGGCCCTGCATCAGCCCACGGCCACGCACGTCCAGCACCACGTCCGGGAATTCCGCCCGCACCGCGTCGAGTCTGGCGCGCAACGCCGCACCGCGCTCCTCGGCCTGCCGGTACGCCGCTCCGCCGTCTCTTTCGAGAAGGTCCAGGACCCGTAGCGCGATGTGGCAGGAGAAGCTGTCCTTCGCGAAGGTCGAGCTGTGCACGACCTCGAAATCCCGGCGATAACGCTTCTCGCGCACCAGCATCACGGAAGCCTTCGCGATGCCTCCGCCGAGCGTCTTGGCGAGGGTGTAGTAGTCACCGCGCAGGCCGATCCGGGAACTGGCGAGCAGCGTGCCCGTCCTGCCCATTCCGCTCTGGATCTCGTCGACGACGACCGGGCAGTCGATCGCGGCGCAGAACTCCTGGATTTCCCGGGCGAATTCGGGGGACAGGACACGAATTCCTCCCTCGCCCTGGACGGGTTCGACCAGGAAGGCGCAGAACACGGGGAACTCGTGTTCCGTCACCGTGATTCTTCCGCGCTCCGTGCTCAGGCCGAGCAGGACCCGCCGCTCCTGCGCCCGCACGGCGCGCAGCGCCTCGGGCCGGTCCTGCGGAACGAACCGTGCCTGGGCCGCGAGGGACTTGAAGGGCAGCCGGTAGTTCTCGTTGTGGGTCAGCTGCACACTGCCGGCGAGCTTGCCGTGGAAGCCGCCCTCGAGTGCGAGGAACAGCGGTGGCGCCGCGACGGTCTCGCTGTTGCGGCGCCTGATCTCCGCCTCCAGAAGGCGGAAGGCATCGTTGTCGTCGGCCGCGAGGGCGATCCCGAGGCGGGCGGCCGTCTCGCCGTGGACGGTGGCGGTCCCCGCCGAGACCGCCGTGCGTGCCGCGTCGAGTTCGGTCCCGACGGTGTCGAGCAGCGCGGAGATCCGTATGCCCCGGTCCAGTTCCGCGTGCTTGACGGCGGCTTCGACCGATTCCGCGCCACTGTTGCCGAAGATGGCGTAATAGGGCTCGTCGTCGGAGAGTTCACGCGCGATGATGCGGTTCAGTTCGGCGGCGAGCCGGTTTGCGTACGGATGGCGCGAGAACTGGGCGTGTATCGGCGTCTGTTCGGCGAGCAGGTCCCGGGCGTATGCGGTGATCTCCGGGTGGTTGTGGCCGAGCAGCACCGAGCCGTATCCACCGGCGAAGTCCACGACCGGGATCTCGGTGCCGTCCTCGTCGCGCATGTACAGGGTGTTCGCCTCGGCCCGTACGTATTCGACGGCCAGTCCGGCCATGTCGAGTATCTGGCGCAGATAGGGTTCGGCGAGTTCGGGCTCCGCGGCTTTGGTCAAGTTCTCATTCATGTCCTCAGGGTCCGGCGCCAGGGTCAACGTCCGGTCACTGGAAGGTCATTGGGCATGTCCCGGCACAGGTGTCACGGCGGTTACCCGGGCGTGGGAGAACCGCGAGACGCCACGGATACGTTGATTGTGCCGACTGCCCTTCCGCGCGGACGGCACTGACGTGTCCCGTGTGACCCATCGGAGAGTGGCATGAATTCCGCGTCCGTCGAACTCGATCACGCTGCCATGCGTTCCGGTCACGGGCCGGTGCGGCCAGACCGGCTTCGTGAGGTGATGTCCCGCTTCGCCACGGGCGTCACGGTCCTCACCGTGGGTGGGGAACACCTCCACGCCATGACGGCGAACGCCTTCAGTTCGGTTTCCCTCGATCCGCCGTCCGTCCTGTGCGGCATCGGCCACAGCGCGGTCATGCACGACTCGCTGACCGATGCCGGGCACTTCGCCGTGAACATACTCGGCGCTCACCAGGAGGCGCTCGCCCGGCACTTCGCCGACAAGAGCCGCGTTCTGGGGGCCGCGCAGTTCGAGCCGGTGGACTGGCGGGCCGGCGAGCACACGGGCGCCCCGCTGCTCGACGACTCGGTGGCGTGGCTGGAGTGCGAGCTGACCGAGGCGCACTCGTTCGGCGACCACACCATCTTCATCGGTACGGTGCTGGCGGCGGGCCAGGGGGCGGCGGGCGACGAGCTGCTGTTCGTCAACGGCCGCTTCGGGAAGCCGGCCACCGCGTCCTGACCGGCGGGCACGACAGG
>NZ_AEJB01000006.1 GCF_000331005.1 Streptomyces turgidiscabies Car8 | reverse complement strand
GCCCGCGACCCGCACCACTACGAGGCGCACTTCTCGGCGCTGCAGTACTGGTGCAAGAAGTGGCGCGGCTCGAAGCAGCTCGCGACCGAGTTCGCGGAGCGCGCGGCGGCAGCCGCACCACTGGGCAGCCTGTTGACGGTGCTCCCGCTGATCGCCCACTTCGAGCACGACGACTCGGACGACAGCGCCGCCGACCGTACGCCCGAGATGATCGCCCGGGTGAACGCCGGCGCCCTGCGTGCCTACTTGGCCACGAACTGCGTGAGGATCGCCTGGACCTCGTAGATGTCGACGCCCTTGGTGAACGTCTTCTGGACCGGGGTCGCGGACCCGGAGATCCAGATCTTGAGCTCGGCGTCGAGGTCGAAGGTGCCCGCCGTCTCCACCGCGAAATGGGTGATGCTGCGGTACGGAACCGAGTGGTACTCCACCTTCTTGCCGGTGATGCCCTGCTTGTCGACCAGGAGCAGCCGGCGGTCGGTGAACAGGATGGTGTCGCGGATCAGCTGGTACGCGGCGTGCACCTGCTCGTTCTGGCCGAGCAGCCGGGCGTAGTCCTGCTGTGCGGCGGCCGGATCGACGGTGTGCGCGTTGCCGAAGAGTGCCATGGTTGATCCCCCATTGAGTGGACGTGCGTATCCACTGATGACCCATAGGTCTCAGTAGGACACTGCAAGCCATTGGCTTCACATGATCTTCGTCCTGTATATCGGCCGACAGAGGGCCTGCCCAGAGGAGTTACAGGTTCCGTACGCACATGGGAGCTTCGCAGGCGGCGCACAGACTTCTCGTCGGATGCGCACAGTGGGCGGGCGTTCCATGGGAACTGTCGCAAGGGGGTACTCGCACCTCACGGCATGTTCCGCTCGCGTTCGCTGGAGGAAGTCATGGGAATCGTCGTTCCGCTCACGCTGCTGCTGATCGTGGGAGCGGTGGCTTCCGTCGTCCTGCTGCGCAGGCAGTCCGGGGCGTACGCGGTTCCGTCGGGGTTCTCCGGAATGTCCGGGCTGGACGCCGAGGTCGAGGCCAACCGGTGGGTGGTGCGGCTCGGCGGCAGCCTGGCCGGCCTGCGCCCGGGGGCCGACGAAGCCGCCGCGCAGGCGTTGGCCGAGGCCGCCGGACGGCATCGCGCGGCTCGGGGCCAACTGGCCACCGCCCGCACCCCCGCCGAGTACGCCGTCGCGAGGCAGACCGCTGTGGAGGGTCTCCGGTACGTCCGTGCCGCCCGCAGCGCCCTCGGGCTCGAGCCCGCACCGCAGGGCGCCGATGGTGATGCGGATGCCGACGACACGAACGACGGAACCGCCCGTCGACTCCGGGGAGCCAACGGGCGGTTCGGTGTGACGGCCTGAGGTCTGCAGCTCCCCACGGCTGCCCTATGGCTGTGCCCTACGGCTGCTCGGGAGCGCCGCCGAAGCGCTCCTTGTACGTCTCCAGGTCGTCGTCCGTCAGCTTCGCGAACAGCACCGGCGGGACCGTGAAGGCGGTGCCGGCGGGAACGGCGGACAGGGACTTCGCCTCGTCGGCCGAAACCCAGGTGCGACGCTTTTCATCAGATGCAGTCTCCGGCAGCGCGAACGCCGCGCGCATCGTCGCCGCCGTCGCCGGGATGAAGGGTTCCGAGACCACCGCGTAGAGGTGGATCAGGTTCATCGCCGTACGCAGGGTCAGGGCCGCGCCATCCTGGTCGGTCTTGATCTCCAGCCAGGGCGCCTTCTCCTCCAGGTAGGAGTTGCCGGCCGACCACAGGGCACGCAGGGCCGCCGCCGCCTTGCGGAACTGGAGCGCGTCCAACTGGCTCTCGTACTCAGCGAGAAGCTCGGCGATCTGCTCGCCCAGCTTCGTCTCCGCCTCGCCGGCCGCCGAGCCCGCCGGGACCTCGTCGCCGAAGCGCTTCTTCGAGAAGGAGAGGACGCGGTTGACGAAGTTGCCGAGGGTGTCCGCCAGGTCCTTGTTCACCGTGGCGGTGAAGTGCTCCCAGGTGAAGGAGGAGTCGTCGGACTCGGGGGCGTTGGCGATCAGGAAGTAGCGCCAGTAGTCGGCGGGGAGGATGGACAGGGCCTGGTCGGTGAAGACGCCGCGCTTCTGGGACGTGGAGAACTTTCCGCCGTAGTACGTCAGCCAGTTGAAGGCCTTGACGACGTCGACCTTCTTCCACGGTTCACGGACGCCGAGTTCCGTGGCCGGGAACATCACCGTGTGGAAGGGGACGTTGTCCTTCGCCATGAACTCCGTGTAGCGGACGGGGTCGTCGCCGGCGTCCGCCTCGTACCACCAGGACTTCCAGTCCCCGCCGGTGGCGTCGGCCCACTCCTTCGTCGCGGCGATGTACTCGATCGGGGCGTCGAACCAGACGTAGAAGACCTTGCCCTCCGCCGCCAGCTCCGGCCAGGTGTCCGCCGGGACCGGGACGCCCCAGTCCAGGTCGCGGGTGATCGCGCGGTCGTGCAGGCCCTCGGTCAGCCACTTGCGGGCGATGGAGGAGGCGAGGTGGGGCCACTGGCCCTCGTGGGCGGTCACCCACTCCTCGACCTCGTGCTGGAGCTTCGACTGGAGGAGGAAGAGGTGCTTCGTCTCGCGGACCTCCAGGTCGGTGGAACCGGAGATCGCGGACCGGGGGTCGATCAGGTCGGTGGGGTCGAGCACGCGGGTGCAGTTCTCGCACTGGTCGCCGCGCGCCTTGTCGTAACCGCAGTGGGGGCAGGTGCCCTCGACATAGCGGTCCGGGAGGAAGCGGCTGTCGGCGGGGCTGTACACCTGGCGGATCGCGCGCTCTTCGATGAACCCGTTCTCGTTGAGGCGGCGGGCGAAGTGCTGGGTGATCTCCACGTTCTGCGGGCTGGAACTCCGGCCGAAGTAGTCGAAGGCCAGCGCGAAACCGTCGTACACCGCCTTCTGCGCGTCGTGCGCCTGAGCGCAGAAGTCCGCTACGGGGATGCCCTGCTCCTTCGCCGCGAGCTCGGCCGGGGTGCCGTGTTCGTCGGTCGCGCAGATGTAGAGCACGTCATGACCACGCTGACGCAGGTAACGGGCGTACACGTCCGCCGGGAGCATGGACCCCACCATGTTGCCCAGGTGCTTGATCCCGTTGATGTACGGAAGGGCGCTGGTGATGAGGTGTCGAGCCATTGCGGGCTGCTCCCGAGTCGCTGCGTGGGGTGACGGGCGCCGTGTCGGCTGTGGCGCCGGGCCCGTCGTACGAACCTTGGAATCGTAGTCGACGGGCGCCACCGGGAATCCTCGTAGGGCTGCGCCGACGGAGGTCGCCCGCGCCTTCGTAGATACAGAGCGTCACGCATCTGTACGGAAAGGCCTGCCATGTCGAAGCTGCTCATCGAGGTCGACGACGAGGCATTGGCAGAAGCTCAGCGACTGCTGGGCACCAAGGCCAAGGGCTGAGCTCTGGGAGACGGGAGCGCGGCGCCTGCTCAGGAGCGATGCGCGACGAGCGACGGCAGCAGGTGCTCGTCGACCGTCTGGCTGGCCGAGCCCGAGCCCGAGCCCGAGTCCGAGTCCTGAAGGTGTGAGGGTGGGGGGAGACGGCTGCGCTCGGCCCATTTCCTCCCCCTCGCCCTCCGGTCTCTCACTACGCGCTCGGCTTCTCCTCCAGGCGGGGGAACAGCACCGCGCCCTTGGTGATCGTCGCGCCTGCCGGGAGCCGGCCCCAGGTGGCGGCGTCGGCGATGCTCTGGTCGGGGAGTGCGCCGAGGACGGCGTCCGCGCCGAGGGAGTCCCAGAGCTTCTGTGAGGTGTCCGGCATCACCGGGTTGAGCAGGACAGCTACCGCGCGCAGCGATTCCGCGGCCGTGTAGAGGATCGTCGCCAGGCGGGCCCGGCCCTCCGGAGAGTCGTCCTTCGCGACCTTCCAGGGCTCCTGCTCCGTGATGTAGCCGTTGACCTGCTTCACGAAGTCGAAGATCGCCAGGATGCCGCCCTGGAAGTCCACTTCGTCGCCGATCCGGCGGTCCGCCTCGGCCACCGCCTTGGCCATGCCGTCCTGGACGGCCTTCTCGGCCTCGCCCGCCGCCGTCGCCTCCGGCAGCGTGCCGCCGAAGTACTTGCCGACCATCGCGGCCAGGCGTGAGGCGAGGTTGCCGTAGTCGTTCGCCAGCTCGCTGGTGTAGCGGGCGGAGAAGTCCTCCCAGGAGAACGAGCCGTCCTGGCCGAACGCGATCGCCCGCAGGAAGTACCAGCGGTACGCGTCCACACCGAAGTGAGAGGTCAGGTCCTGCGGCTTGATGCCCGTCAGGTTCGACTTCGACATCTTCTCACCGCCGACCATCAGCCAGCCGTTGGCCGCGATCTTGCCGGGCAGCGGCAGACCCTGCGCCATCAGCATCGCGGGCCAGATGATCGCGTGGAAGCGCAGGATGTCCTTGCCGACCAAGTGGACATCGGCGGGGAAGGTGTTCCCGAACTTCTCCGGGTTCTCGTTGTAACCGACCGCCGTCGCGTAGTTCAGCAGCGCGTCGACCCACACGTAGATCACGTGCTTGTCGTCCCACGGGACCGGGACGCCCCAGTCGAAGGTGGAACGGGAGATGGAGAGGTCCTGGAGACCCTGGCGCACGAAGTTCACGACCTCGTTGCGCGCCGACTCGGGCTGGATGAAGTCCGGGTTCGCCTCGTAGTGGGCGAGGAGTTTCTCGCCGTACCCGCTCAGCTTGAAGAAGTAGTTCTCCTCCTTGAGGATCTCCACCGGCTTCTTGTGGATGGCACACAGTTTCGTGCCGTCCTCCGCCTCGATGAGGTCCCCGGGGAGTTTGTACTCCTCGCAGCCCACGCAGTACGGGCCCTCGTAGCCGCCCTGGTAGATCTCACCCTTGTCGTGGAGATCCTGGACGAACTCCTGGACGCGGTCCGTGTGGCGCTTCTCCGTCGTACGGATGAAGTCGTCGTTCGCGATTCCCAGGTGTTCCCAGAGGGGTTTCCAGGCTTCGTCGACGAGTTTGTCCGCCCACTCCTGCGGGCTGACGCCGTTCGCCTCCGCGGTGCGCATGATCTTCTGACCGTGCTCGTCCGTGCCGGTGAGGTACCACACCTTCTCGCCGCGCTGACGGTGCCAGCGCGTGAGCACGTCGCCTGCGACGGTCGTGTAGGCGTGGCCCAGGTGAGGAGCGTCGTTGACGTAGTAAATGGGGGTGGAGACGTAGTACGCCTTCCCGCCCTGCTTCTCGGATTCCGTGGCCGCCATGGTCGGAAGCCTACTGGCCGAGGGGAGAGCGGCTCACGCCGATTAACGGGGACAGGGCCCGGCGTACGGCCGGGCCCTGTCGGTCGTTCTCGGGTCGATCTCTACGGGCGCCAGTTCGCCAGTACTCCCTCGTAGAGTTCCGTGTCCGTCAGTTCGCGGGGGGTCGGGCCCGCGTGGAAGAAGGACGTGTTGTCCGTCTTGAGCTTGCGGAGGTAGTCGAAGGCCTTGTTCTCCTGCTCGCCGAAGGCGACGAACGAGAAGAAGAGGGCCGGGTGCTTCGCCGCCGTGTCCGTGAGGGACTGGGTGGCGGGGGTCTTGGCGTCCGGGGCGCCGTCCGTCTGGAAGACGATGAGGGCCGGGTGCTTGGTGCCCGACTTCTCGTAGTGCGTGACGATCTCCTCCACGGCGGCGTGGTAGCTCGTACGGCCCATGCGGCCGAGGGAGGCGTGGAGTTCGTCGATCTTGTTCTCGTGGTCGGGGAGGGTCAGCTCGCCGGTGCCGTCCAGTTCGGTGGAGAAGAAGACGACGTGGACGGTCGCCTCCGGGTCGAGATGGGCGGCGAGGGCGAGGGTCTGCTCGCCGAGGGCCTGGGCGGAACCGTCCTTGTAGTACGGGCGCATGGACGCGGAGCGGTCCAGGACGAGGTAGACCTTGGCGGGGGTGGTGTCGAGGTCGAGAGCCTTGAGGGTGGCGGCGGCGGAGTTGTACGCGGTGAGGAGGCTGGCGGGTACGGCCTCGGCTGCGCCGTCGGCCGTGTCTGTGTTCCCACCCGTACCACCCGTGACGCCCGCGTCGGCGGCTGCGGGTTCCAGGACCTCAGCTTCAGCCTCAGGTGCGGACTCCGGCTCCGGGGTCACCTCCGGCTCCGGGGTCACCTCCGCGACGGGCTCGGGTGCGGGTTCGGCGACCGGCTCGGCCTCGGCAGCCGGGGCCACCTCAGCCACCTCTGAGACCGGTTCCGGCTCCGGAGTCGGCTCCTCGGCGACCGGCTCGGCCTCGGGGGCCTTCTCGGCCACAGGCTCCGGCTCGGGCTCCGGTGTCACCTCGGCGACAGGTTCAGCCTCCGGCGTGGTTTCGGCGACCGGCTCAGCCTTGGCCTCTGCTTCTACCTCAGTCACCGGCTCCGGCTCGGCCTCAATTACCAGCTCCGGCTCGGTCTCCTTCGCAGCCTCGGCCACAGGCTCGGCCACCGGTTCAGCTTCGACCTCGGCCACCGGCTCGGCCTCGGCCGCAGGTGCTGCCTCGGCCTCGGTCACAGGCTCGGCGGCCACCGGTTCAGCCACCGGCGTGGCCTCGACCTCGGCCACCGGCTCAGCCACCGGTTCAGCCTCGACCTCGGCCACCGGCTCGGCCTCGGCCGCAGGTGCTGCTTCGGCCTCGGCCACAGGCTCAGCCACCGGTTCAGCCTCGTCCTCGGCCACCGGCGTGGCCTCGTCCTCGGCCACCGGCTCGTCCTCGGCCACGCTTGCAGCCTCGACCTCCGCCACCGGTTCAGCCTCGACCTCCGCCACCGGCTCGGTCGCCGGCGCAGCCTGGGCCTCCGCCGTCGCCGGCGTCGACGGTTCGTCCACCGGCTTTGACGGCTTGGGGACCGTGACGTTGTCGAAGGCCGCCGAGACCAGGTCGTCCACTACCGAGGGGGTCTCGGTGGGCTTCGGTGTCGGGGAGTGGGTCAGGGTCGGTTCAGGGGACGGTGCCGGAATCTTCGGTTCGGTGGCCTCCTGCTGAGGTACCGACGACTCCGCCTCCCGCGCGGGCGCCGCCTCGGCGTCACGCCCCTTGCGTGACTTGCCGAACGCGTTCCGCAGGAGAGTGAGAATGCCCATGTGCGCAACCCTTCACGTGAGTTGTAGCCGTCAATCCCTGGCCAGGACGGACACGTAAGGTTAGCGGGCCGAGTCGGCGATCTTGGGCAGGGTCTTTCACGGAACCCGGCGGTCGTCAAGGGCGCCCCTTCGCCAACCTCGCGCCCCACCCCCGACCAGGCATCCCCAGGGCCCGCAGGGGGTCGCTTCCACATCTCCCCCGCACCCCCAACCCCCTTACCGCTCCCACGGGTTCACTCTTCGTTCATTCGGCGTCCCCACCCTCGCACCCCCGTCCCCCTAGCGTCGCGCTGACACCAAAGGCACGTATAGGGAAGTCCAGGGGAGAGTAAAGTGCGCAAGCTGCTGCCGTTGATCGGGTCGCCGTCCGGATCGCATCCCGGCGGGCGGTCCGCGATGACCTGCCGTTTCCGGTGTGGTGACGCCTGCTTCCACGAGGTTCCCAACACCAGCGCCAACGAGTACGTCGGCGATGTGATCGCCGGTGCCCTGGGTCGCCGTTCCGTGATGCGCGCCGCCGCTGTCGTCACCGTGGCCACCGCGACCGGTACCGCCGTGAACGTCGTCGGCGCCCAGGGTGCGGAAGCGGCCACCGCCGCCGCGTACCCCTCCAGCCACTCCCCCCACTCCCCCCACTCCCCCCACTCCCCCCACTCCGCCGTGCCGCGTGGCCTGCGCTTCAGTCCCGTCGCGCCCAACACCGCCGACGCCGTGACCGTCCCCGGCGGGTATGGCCAGAACGTGGTCATCCGCTGGGGCGAGCCCATCCTCCGGGGTGCCCCCGCCTTCGACCCGGAGAAGCAGACCGCCGCCGCGCAGGCCGGACAGTTCGGGTACAACAACGACTTCCTCGCCCTGCTCCCCCTCCACGGGAACCAGCAGCTCCTGGTCGCCAACCACGAGTACACCGACGAGATCCTGATGTTCCGCGGCTACGACCCCGCCAACCCGACCCGCGAGCAGGTCGAGGTCGCCTGGGCCGCGCACGGGCTGTCCGCCGTCGTGGTCGAGGGCGACCGGCGTACCGGCAGGCTCACCCCCGTACTCCGCCACCCGCTCAACCGCCGTGTCACCGCCACCACCGAGTTCCGGATCACCGGGCCGGCCGCCGGGTCGGATCTCCTCAGGACCTCCACCGATCCGACCGGGCGGAAGGCTCTCGGCACGCTCAACAACTGCTCCGGGGGGACCACGCCGTGGGGGACGACCCTGCACGGTGAGGAGAACTTCAACCAGTACTTCGCCAACGCCTCCCGGGACACCGACAAGCGGTACGGCATCGGTACCGGCGCCACCGAGCGCAAGTGGGAGCGGTTCGACAAGCGGTTCGACGTCGCCCAGGAGCCCAACGAGGTTCACAGGTTCGGCTATGTCGTCGAATTCGATCCCTACGACCCCTCCTCCACGCCCCGCAAGCACACCGCCCTCGGCCGCTTCAAGCACGAGGCCGCCACCATCCGGCTGACCTCCGACGGGCGTCCCGTCGTCTACACCGGCGACGACGAGCGCTTCGACTACTTCTACAAGTTCGTGAGCAGCAAGCGGATGCGGCACGGGGCCTCGCGCGCTGTCCGCGAGCACAATCTCTCCCTTCTCGACGAAGGGACGCTGTACGTCGCCAAGCTCACCGGTGACTCCCCCGCCATCGAGATCGACGGGAGCGGGAAGCTGCCCGCCGACGGTGAGTTCGACGGCGGCGGTACGTGGATCCCGCTGGCGACCGCCACCGCCAAGGGTGCCGTCTCGCACGTCGACGGCATGACCGCCGAGGAGGTCTTCGTCTTCACGCGGCTCGCCGGGGACAAGGTCGGCGCCACCAAGATGGACCGGCCCGAGGACATCGAGCCCAACCCGGTCACCGGCAAGGTCTATGTCGCCCTCACCAACAACACCAACCGGGGCAAGGCCGGCTTCGCAGCCGCCGACGAGGCCAACCCGCGCAACTCCAACAAGCACGGGCAGGTCCTCGAACTCACCGAGCGGTGGAACCGGGCCGAGAGCACCTCGTTCGCCTGGTCGCTCTTCCTGGTCGCCGGTGATCCGAACGACCCCGCCACCTACTTCGCGGGCTTCCCGAAGGACGACGTCAGTCCGATCTCCTGCCCGGACAACGTCGCCTTCGACCGCCACGGCAACCTGTGGATCTCCACGGACGGCAGTCAACTCGGTTCACACGACGGGCTGTTCGGGGTCGCGACGAAGGGCGCTCGGCGCGGTGAGCTCAAGCAGTTCCTGACCGTGCCGACCGGCGCCGAGACCTGCGGGCCGGTCATCGGGGAGCGGCAGGTGCTCGTCGCCGTGCAGCACCCGGGCGAGATCGACGGAGCCTCGGTGGAGAAGCCCGCCAGCACCTGGCCCGACGGACCGGGGAAGATCGTCCGCCCGGCGGTCGTCGCCGTGTGGCGTACGGACGGCTGCGACATCGGCGTCTGAGCCGGTCGGTTCGGGCAGCGGTTCAAGCGGTTCAGGGGAGGGCCGGCACCGGGGTTTTCGTGTCCCTCTGTGCCAGCCACTCCCGGTACGCCGGTGCCTGTCGTGCCACCTCCTCGTACGCCTCCGCCAGCGCCGGATGCACCCCGTCCAGCTCCGTCTCCGTACGGGCCGCCAGCAGCAGGCGTACGCCGAGCGGGTCGCCGTGCAGTCGGCGTACCGCCATCTCGGGGCGGGGCAGACAGGTCGCCTGGCAGACGGTGACGACCTCGCCGGTAGCCACCAGCGCGGCCGTGGTGTGGTAATCGCCGTGCAGGACACGGGGGTTGAGGCCGGCGGTGTGCAGCATGCGCAGTACGGCGTCGAACTCGCCGTCGACCGTCTCGTCCGCCATCCAGCGGTCGTCGGCCAGTTCGGAGAGGTGGACGACGGGTCTCGCGGCGGCCGGATGGTCGGCGGGCAGGGACACGAACTGGGGTTCCCTGTCGACCAGTACGCGCAGCCGGAGGCCGTCGGGGATGCTGAGCGGACAGCCCTCGACCTCGTGTACGAACGCCACGTCGAGCCTGCCGTCGGCGACCATGCGCAGCAGCGCGTTCGCGGAGACGTCCATACGGAGGGCCGGTTCCTGCTGGCGCTGTCGGAGTCGGCGCAGCCAGCCCGAGAGAGCCCGGCTGGCCGTCGAGCCGATGCGCAGCTGAGGTCCCTCCGTCGCGGCGGCCCTCGCCTCCGTGACCAGGGAGCGCATCTCCGCCACCAGGGGACGGGCCCGGCTCAGGACGACCCGGCCGAGCGGTGTCGGACGGCAGCCGGTCCGGGTGCGGGTGAACAGCTCGCCGCCCAGTTCCTGTTCGATCCGGCGCAACTGGGTGCTCAACGAGGGCTGGGCCACGCCCAGTTGGCGGGCGGCGCGGTGCAGGCTGCCGGTGTCGGCTATGGCGCACAGCGCCCGAAGGTGCCTCACCTCTAGCTCCATGCGACCAGCTCCGCGCCGCGCCTCATGCGCATGCACATGTCCATGCCGTCGCAGCCTAAGCCGGAATCCCGCGTTCCGACAGACGCACCAGGGCGCCGGCAAGGCCGGTGATAGGGCCGGGCTATCGGCACTTGCCATCATCACAGCCGCCGCACAGGCGCCGACACTCACGATACGACCGACTGACTCATCCCCCACACAAGGAGTCATCGATGAGAAAGCCCATGTCTGCCGCCGTGGCGACCACGTTAGGCCTGAGCCTGGCAACTCTCGCCCTGGGTACGGCGGTTCCCGCATCCGCCGCCCCCGCACCGGAGACCACCTCGACCACGGTGACCACGGCGAAGGCCGCGTACGCCGGGTCGGCCGAGGAAGCCTCCGCCAACAAGGCGTTCTTCGAGGCCGTACTGAAGTCCGTGGCGGAGAAGCGTGCCGCGAACCCGCGCTCGGCGGCCGCCGTCACCGTCATCTACAACGCGTCCCGCGCGCCCTCTTTCAGCGCCGAGATAGCCCGCTCCACCTCGATCTGGAACAGCTCGGTGACGAACGTGAAGCTGCAGTCGGGCTCCGCGTCCGCCGCCGACTTCACCTACCGCGAGGGCAACAGCTCCCAGGGGTCGTACGCCTCCACGGACGGCCACGGCAGCGGCTACATCTTCATCGACTACGCGCAGAGCCAGCAGTACAACCCGACCCGTATCACCGCCCACGAGACCGGCCATGTGCTCGGGCTGCCCGACCACTACTCGGGCCCGTGCAGCGAGTTGATGTCGGGCGGTGGTCCCGGCACCTCCTGCACCAACGCCAACCCGAACTCGGCCGAACGCTCCCGCGTGAACCAGCTGTGGGCCAACGGCCTCGCGACGGCCATGCGTTAGTCCCCGGCCCCGGCACCGCGGTACCCCCACAGCACCCCCGGTACTTCCCGATCCCACCCCCGGTCCCACCCCCCACGGGCGCGGACCGTCCCCCTGCACGGGACGGTCCGCGCGGGCTTTTCCCCGGCGGATCACTTGGGTGAGGTGATCGCCCTCGCCGCCGCCACCTCCTGCCGGAGTGGCTCCAGCACGCTGTCCGCCGGTCCGCTGAGGTCCGTACGCACCGCGTACAGCGTCTCGATCCGGCGCAGTCCGTCCGACAACTCCCGGAGCTGTGCGACGACTTGGTCGATCTCCGCCACGGACGGTGGCTCGGCGCCCTGCTTGATGTGGACCCGGGCCGCCGTCGTCGCGTCGACGATGCGTTCCACCGCGACGACCAGGGGCCACCACGCCGCCGCCCGCCGTCCGGTGGGCGGCGGTTCGGTCAGGGCGCGCTGGAACTCCGTACGGACGACGGAGAGATCGCGGTACAGGCGCCGCCGCATCCGGGCCCGGACAGCGCCCTCGGTGTCGGCGCGGAACGCCGATTCGACGTAGCGTGCCGTGTCCGCGACCGCGTCGGCGAGACGGACACCCACGCGGGTGTGCCAGCTCTCCGGCCACAGCAGGTACCCGGCGACCAGGGCGATGCCGCAGCCCATGAGGGAGTCGAGGAGCCGGGGCAGCAGCAGGGCGGCTCCCTGGTGGTTGAGGACGTCGGAGAGCAGGAGGATCACCGGCGTGATGGCGGCCGTCTGGTAGCCGTACCCGCGTGGGGTCAGCGCCGGGATCAGGGTGGCGAGCAGCATGATCACGGGTACGTCCCACCAGCCGCGCGGCACCTGGACGAGCACCCCGGCCGCGATCACCAGCCCCGCGACCGTGCCGAGGGCGCGCAGCAGCGCCCGGGAGAAGACGGAGCCGAAGTCGGGCTTCAGGACGAAGGTGATGGTCAGCGCGACCCAGTACGAGCGCGGCACCGGGACGATCGAGACCAGCACCTGCGCGAGGCCGATGCAGAGGGCGAGGCGCAGTCCGTAGCGCCAGGAACCGCCCGACAGGACGACGTCCCGGGCCGAGCGGACGGCGCGGGCGCGCAGGGTGGCCGGGCGGCCGAGACGGTCGTCGTCGGCGACGGCGGTCCGCAGGTCGGGAGAGCGGCTGCCGACCACCTCGGCGGCGTGGCGCAGTGCCTGTTCGACGGCGCGGGAGGTCTGGTCGGCCGGGGCGGGGATGTCCAGCCCCAGGGGACCGCCGTAGCCGGTCTCGACGGCGTCGGCGAGGTGACGGACCGCCTGCGGGACCTCGGGCGGCAGCGGGCGGCCGGCCTGGTGGGCGGCGGGGGCGGCCTCGACGACCGGGGTGATCGCGTTCAACTGGGCCAGCAGGCGCACGAGTTCGGGACTGCGGCCGTGGTGGCGGGCGCGCCGGGCGAGGACGAGGTCGTACGACTGGTTGAGGGACTGGGTGACGGCGTACCGGGCGTCCTCGTAGCCCTCGGTGGCGTTGGCGGCGAGCAGTTCGGCGACCTTGCGGTAGGTCTGCGCGACCGCCGTCCGTTCCGGCACCCCCGACCGCAGCGGCCAGGCGAGCAGGGCCAGTACGAGGACGAGCAGTCCGCCTCCGGACATCAGCACCGGCGCGAGCCACCACGCCCCCGGCAGCGGCAGCCCGGCGCCGATCAGGGAGTTGAGGAGCAGCAGCAGTCCGGACACGGAGGCCACCGCGCCGATCGTCGAGATCATCCCGGAGACGAGGGCCACGCCGGTGACGGTGACGACGGCGGTCCAGCCGTGGCCGAACACGAGCGAGCCGAGGGTGACGCCGAGCGCGCCGAAGAGCTGGGGGATCGCGATGTTGAGGATGCGCATCCGGTACGCGTCGGCGGTGTCCCCGATGACGCCGGAGAGGGCGCCCATGGAGGCGAGGGCGCCGTAGGCGGCGTGGCCGGTGGCGAGGCCGACGGCCAGGGGCAGCGACATGGCGATGGCGGCGCGGGCCACGGCGGGGCGGTTGACGGGCGGGGCCGGCTGGGGCCGGAGGTTCCGCACCAGCCAGTCGGGGGGTGTGAGGCCGATGGGAAACTCTCGGGGCATGGCCCCATTATCGCCGGGCCGGTTTCAGGCGGCCGTGTCGATGCGTGCCGCCAGGAAGCCGGCCAGGGCTTCGTTGAACTCCGCCGGGCGTTCCAGGTTGGGCATGTGGGCCGCGTGCTCGATCACGTGGAGCGTGGAGTCGGGGAGCGCCGCGTGCATGGCCTCGGCGTCGGAGACCGGGGTGAACTCGTCGTCGGCGCCGACGACGACCAGGGCGGGGACGGTGAGCCGGGTCAGCAGGGGGCGGTAGTCGGGGCGCTGGGCGCGGCCCCGGAGCGCCGCCGCCGCGCCCCGGGGGTCCGTGGCCGTCATCATGCGGTGGACGTGGGCCTTGACGGCCGTGTCGGCGGACGGGGACACCATCTTCTCCAGCACCTCGTCGGCGTACCCGCGCATGCCCTCGGCGAGCAGACGGTGGGCTGTCGCGTTGCGGGCGAGGTGTCCCTCCGGTGTCTCGGGCGCGGGGAAGGTGTCGGCGAGGACGACACCCCGGACGCGCTCCGGGAAGCGGGCGCAGCACTCCATGACGATCTGGCCGCCCATCGACAGCCCGGCGAGCACGCACGACTCGACCCGCGCCTCGTCGAGCAACTCCTCGATGTCGTGCGCGAACCGGGAGAGCGGGGTGGCGGCGTCGAGGGGCATCCGGGAGGTGCCGTAGCCGCGCAGGTCGGGGGCGATCACCCGGCGGGAGGAGGAGAACGCCTCGATCTGCGGGTTCCACATCGTGTGGTCGAAGGGATGGCCGTGAACGAGAACAAGGGGAGCAAGCGGGGAAAGAGGGGTATTAGGGGTGAGAGGGGTATTCGCCGCGAGAGGGGTTGAGGTGGGCATGTGGACGACCCTAGATCGGCTCAACCCCTCGGTGCAATAAGCTCTTTGCGCTCGGTGCAATGTAAGGGAACGGGTACGGGGGACACATGGACGACGACTATCGACGCCTCGCCGACCGCATAGCCGACGACATCGTCACCGGACGGCTCCGCCCCGGCGAACGGCTGCCTCCGCAACGGGCGTTCGCGCGCCGGCGCGGTATCGCGGGCTCGACGGCCGGGCGCGTGTACGGCGAACTGGTGCGGCGCGGGCTGGTCGTCGGAGAGGTCGGGCGCGGCACGTTCGTCCGGGCCGCACCGCACGCACCGGCCGGGCGGGCGCTCGCCGAGCCGGCGGTGAACACCGAGGCCACGGCGGTCAACCTGGAGCTCAACTACCCTTCCGCGCCCGGCCAGTCGGAGCTGCTCGCCCCGGCCCTGGCGCCCCTTCTGCGCCCAGACGTGCTCACCGAGGCGCTCCGCCCGGCGCCCGCCACCGGTACCGCCGAGGCCAGGTCGGCGGTCGCCCGGCTGCTCGCGACCCCGGGCTGGCGGCCCGACCCCGACGGCGTCCTGTTCACGGGCAACGCCCGGCAGTCGATCGCCGCCGCCCTCGCCTCCCTGGTCCGGCCGGGGGGCCGGGTCGGCGTCGAGGCGCTGACATATCCGCTGGTCAAGGAGATCGCCGCCCGCCTCGGCATCACCCTCGTCCCGCTGGCCATGGACCAGGACGGTCTGCGTCCGGACGCCCTCGCCGCCGCCCACCGCGCCGCTCCCCTGTCCGCGCTGTACGTCCAGCCGACGCTGCACAACCCGACGTCGGTGACGATGGGTGAGCAGCGGAAGCATGAACTCGCGGGTGTGGTGCGGGAGTTGGGCGTGCCGGTGGTGGAGGACCGGATCTGGTCGTTCCTCGCAGGCTCGGAGACGGCCGCCGCAGGAGAGCCTCTCGCCGCCCTTGTCCCCGAACTGGCCCATGTCGTCGACGGGTTGTCCAAGCGGGTCGCGCCCGGGCTCACCGTGGGCTTTCTCGTCGTCCCGCCGGACCGGGCGGAAGCCGTCGCGACGGCTGTGCGGTCGGGTGGGTGGAGCGCGGGGAGGTTCGCGCTGGAGGCAGGTGTGCGGTGGGTCGAGGACGGGACCGTGACGCGCCTCGTGGCCGCCAAGCGGGCGGACGCGGCGCGTAGACAGCGGTTGCTGGCACGGGAGTTGGCGGACTTCGGCGGCGCCGTCCGGTCCGATCCGCGCGCCTACTACGCGTGGTGGGAGCTGCCCGCGTCCTGGCGGGCGGACACCTTCACGGCAGCGGCGGCGGCGCACGGCATCGCCATCACGCCGGGAAACGCCTTCGCCGTGGGCCCGCAGCGGGTGCCGGATGCCGTCAGACTTGGGCTTGCGTCGGTTCCGGAAGGGGTGTTGGTACGGGCGTTGGGGACGCTCGCCGCGATCGCGCGGCGGGGGCGTAGCGCTACGTGATTCACGTTTCGGGTCTCAGGTCGGGGGGTGCCTTCGCCGTGGGCCCGCAGCGGGTGTCGGATGCCGTCAGACTTGGGCTTGCGTCGGTTCCGGAAGGGGTGTTGGTACGGGCGGTGCGGATGCTCGCCGCGATCGCGCGGCGGGGGCGTAGCGCTACGTGATTCACGTTTCGGGTCTCACGCCGGGAAACGCCTTCGCCGTGGGTCCGCAGCGGGTGTCGGATGCCGTCAGACTTGGGCTTGCGTCGGTTCCGGAAGGGGTGTTGGTACGGGCGGTGCGGACGCTCGCCGCGATCGCGCGGCGGGGGCGTAGCGCTGCGTGATCCACATGCCGAGGGCCACGACGAGGCCGAGGGCGAGGAGTAGCCAGGAGACGGTACGGAGGGTGGCCGTCAGGGCGTCGTAGACGGCGCCGGCGGCGGGTGCGGAGACGCCCGGTGGCAGGTCGGTGAGGGTGAGACGGCGGGCGACAGCCAGCGCGACGCCCAGCAGAGCCCCGCCGAGGGCCGTGCCGAGAGCGGTCGCCGTGATCGCCCGGCGGCGCCGGACGGCGAGGGCGATCCCGGCGACGGCGAGGACGCCGGCCGCCACCGGAAGCCAGAAACCGGCGACTTCGAGCACGCGAAAACCCTTCCGGAGCGGCACGAGATCCTGCGCGGGCAGGACCGCGACCTCGGTGTGCGCGACGGGGATACGGCTCGCCAACGGCACGTGGTCGACGGTGAGTTGCCGCTTGACCTGGGCGGTGACGGGCGCGAGGTCGATGGTGACGGCTGCCTCGCCGCCGTAACGGCCGTAGGGGCGCTGCCTGTCGGGGTCGTTCCGCAGGGCGCGCAGCACGGCCTCGTGGGTGGCGCGGTTCGCCGTGTCCCAGGCCGTGCGGAACGCCTCGGTGCGGGTGAACGAGTGCACCGCGTCCTGCACGAAGTGGTTGACGGTGCCTTCGAGCGGGCCGACGTCGACGGCGTGCACGATCCCGGCGCCGACGTTGTCCGCGATGGCGTCCTGGACGTACGGGTTCTGGGCGAGCGGCGCCATCGTGGTGACGTAACGGTCGGTGTCGGCGAGCCCGTACGCCGCCCAGGCCGAGAGCGCGCCGAAGGGCAGCAGGAAGCACGCGAGGGCGATGAGGACGGCCGACAGGGCGCTCCGGAGACGGTGGGTCACCCCTCCAGGCAAGGGCCCGGGGGCCGGGAGCGCGAGCCGGTTGACTGCATATGGGCGTGCGGGACAAGCCTCGGCGGGGGAGCCTCCGGTGGAGCGTTCACCCGAACGGGTGTTTCCTGGTTTTGGGGAGAGGGAGACATCGGGCGACACGGGGGGTTTCGGGGATGAGGAGGCACCTATGCGCACCACCCCGGCTCTGCGGACCCTGACCGCGGCCCTGTTCACCGGCGGACTCCTGGCCGTGCCCGTCGGTACGGCGATGGCCGCCGCGCCTGCGGGCTCCCACGGCTCTCACGGCTCCGACCGCTCCGGGGTCCGGGGCACCGTCGTCTCCGCCGGCGAGCTGAACCTGCGGCAGCAGCCGACCACCGACTCGCGCGTCGTCGCACGGCTCGCCCCGGGCAGCCACGGGCGCGTCGAGTGCTCGGTCCTCGGGCAGACCGTGCGCGGGAACCCGTACTGGTACTGGCTGCCCGGCGTCAACGCCTGGGCGAGCGCCGTCTACATCGACACCGGGCACCGGTCGGTGCCGACCTGCACCGACCCGTGCCCGGAGTGGAAGGACGACGGCCACTGGAGCGCCTCCGGAACGTTCAGCTTCAACTGGAACGTCACCTTCGGCTGAGACGAGCTGATCAGACGAGCCGATCACCCGATCACCCGATCACCCGGTCATCGGGTCAGCTGACCCGGTGACCGGCCGCGTCCTCGTGCGTGTAGTAGCGATAGAACAGCACCGCGGTCACGGACGCCGCGACCACCAGCGAGTTCCCGACCGACCGCAGCACACTCGCCCCGGTCTGGCTGTAGATGAACCCGAACGCGACCCCGGCGAACGCGCCCCAGGTCATCGCGTGCAACTCGCGCCGAAGTCGCGGCGCCACCGCCTGTACGCCCATGAGGACCACCATGAACGCCAGCGCGCTCACGAAGCCGAACAGGACGTTCCAGCCGGTGATGGGACCGCCGCCGCGCCGGTTGGCCGCGGCCCAGAAGCCGTAGACCAGCCCGAGTACGACGGGCAGGACCCGGTTCGCGGCCAGGTGGGCCCGCGCGCTGAAGATGTCGGGAGTCCCGGCCTTGCCGGGGATGCCGGACGTTGCCTGAGCCATGAGAGTCGTTCCTCTCTCCTCGCCCCCGCCCTCCAGAGCACACCTGGAGAGGTCCCCTGGCAAGTCGACCGGCAAGTCGACAGCGGGGGCCGCCCGTGTTTCGCTGAATTCCATGAAGCCGGTGGGCCCAGTGGGTCCGGTGGGTACGGACGAGGGTCCCGCCTTCTCGTCGCCCGTCCTCGCCGGGCGCCGGGTCGGCTGGGTGCCGCCCCTGGTGCTGCTCGTCGTGATCGCGGTCCTCGACTGGAACACCACCGGCGAGTTCCGGATCATCTCCTGGATCGTGCTGGTCCCCGGGATCGCCGCCGCGCTCTGCCGGGTCGCCGGGACCGTCGCCTTCGCCGTCCTGTCCCTCGGTACCTACGTCTTCGTCGACGGTGCCTGGCCCCACCAGTACCAGACCGGGCTGCCCGACTTCATCCTCGTCGGCATCGGCGGGCTGCTCGCCGTCCTCGCCTGCATGGTCCGGGTGCGCGGTGAGCGGCGCATGCTGCACATGCGGGACGTCGTCGAGACCACCCGACGTACGGTGCTGCGCCCGCTGCCGCCGGGCTGGGGCGGCCTCGACCACGCGGCGGTGTATCTCGCCGCCGACGCCGTCGCCCGGGTCGGCGGCGACTTCTACGACATCCAGCCCGGCCCGCACGGCACCCGGGTCCTCATCGGTGACGTACAGGGCAAGGGGCTCGACGCGGTGGAGGCGGCGGCGGCCCTGCTCAGCACGTTCCGGGAGTCCGCGTACCACGAACCGTCACTCGCGACCGTCGCGGAACGCCTGGAGGTACGGATGCTGCGGCACGTCCGCTACCGGGCCGCCCTCGGCCGTGAGGGGGACGAGGACGAGGGTGAACAGGACGCGGGTGATCGGGACAAGGGTGACCGCGACAAGGGCGGCCGGGACAAGGGCGGGCGTGACGAGGGGGACCGGTTCGCCACCGCCGTCCTCATCGGCTTCCCCGAGGAGCGGCGGGCGACGGCCGGCGGGCTCGTCGCCGAGAGCGAGGTCGAGGTCGTCAACTTCGGGCACGAGCCTTCCCTGATCGTGTCACCCGACGGCGTACGGAGCCTGCCGCCGGGGGACGGACTTCCGCTCGGGCTCAGCGAGTTGACCCCCGGCGACGGCGGGCTGGCGTCCGTGGTCCGGGTGCCGCTCGGAGCCACGGAGACCCTGCTCCTCGTCACCGACGGCGTCACCGAGGCCCGGGACGCCGACGGCACGTTCTTCCCGCTGCGCGAACGCGTCGCCGACGCCGTCGCCGCCGATCCGCGCACCGCCGACCCGCAGCGACTGGTGGCGTTCGTCCGGGACGGCACGCTCCGGCACAGCGGGGGGCGTCTCGCCGACGACACGACGGTGTTCGCCGTGCGGGCGGGAGACCCTGTCTCCGGTACAAGCCGTCCATAGGCGGCCATAGCCGTACCGTCGATCCCCCGTCGATCCCCCGCCAATCCCCCTTCGCAGTCGCACCGGTTACGGTGCTGTCTAGGCGTGACCGACGTGAGGGGAGGGACCATGGCCGGATCAACGGGTTCGCCCGGCTCGACGACCGGAACCGCGCTGCTGCTCGCCGCCTCGCCCGTGGGCAAGGGATGTCTCGTGGACGCGGCGTCCGTGCTGCCCGTCCTCGCCGCCGTCGCCCCCGCCGTGCTGGCCGGCACCGACACGGCGAACGTCGTCGAACTCGCCGACCCGCTGGAGCCGCAGGCCGTGCTGACCCGGCTGCGCGCCGCCGCGGTGACCCCCGGGCCGCTCACCGTCTTCCTCACCGGGCAGCTCCAACTCGACCGCAAACAGCACCTTCCACATCTCGCCCTGGCCCGTACGACCCCCGCGACGGTCCGCTACACCGCGTTCCCCTGGCACTGGATCGCCGAGGAGCTGCGGTTGCGGGCGCCGGGGACGACGACGCTCTTCCTCGACCTGCACGCCGACGCCGCCGCGTGGCAGTACGTCACGGGGCGGGCGTTCGCCGCGGGGCGTGGGGTGAGCGTGTACGGGAGGGTCGCTCCGCCGCCGCCCCGGCGGGCGGTGGCCGTACCGACGTACATGAAGACGGTCGCGACGATTCTGCGCAGCGGGCACCGGCCTGCTGCCGGGCAGTTGCATCAGCAGGCGCTCGGGCGGTTGTCGTCGGAGGGCGCGGCTTACGGGGATGTGGTGCTGGCCTGGGACGCGTTGGCCGGGGCGGCTGCGGGGAGCGCCGGGCCGGTTTCGCCCCCGCCGCCCCTACCCGTCCCATCCGTACCTGGGGGCTCCGCCCCCAGACCCCCGGTTCGCGCTGAACGCGCTCGTCCTCAAACGCCGGACGGGCTGGAAATGCGGACCGGCGCTCAACAGGCCCCGGACGGGCTGGAGATGCCGGCCGGAGCCGAACAGGCACCGGACGGGCTGGAGATGTGGGCCGGAGCCGAACAGGCACCGGACGGGCCGGGCATGCCTACCGGAGCCGAGGAATCACCACGCCGAGCCGGAGCCGGGAACGGCACCGACCCGCACTCCTTCATCACCTCCGCCGTCCAGGCCGGACAGCACGGTGACGCCGACGCGTTCGCCGCCCAGTGGGAGCAGGCCGCCTTTCGGGAGCACGGGCCCGGTTCCGAGGAGGCGTTGCACTGGACCGAGGTCCGGGCCGATCTCGCGATGTTCGCCGGGGATCCGGCCCGGAGCTGCCGGGCGTGGCTGACCGTCGCCGGTACGCGGCTCAGCGCCGGGCAGGCGCCGGACGCGCCCGCTGTCGAGGCTGCCGTGGACCGGGCCCACCACCAGTGGACGAGCCTCGGTGAGAGCGCCGACGCGCGTGAACTGGGGCCGGTGGTCGTCGAGTTGCGGCGTCGCGTGCCCGGCCGGCGCGAAGGTGCCGTACGGCATGCCGAGCGGCAGCTGGAGAGGCTCGGGGAGCCCGCGAGGCCGGCGAGGGCGGCGCGGACCGCCCAGCACGTGCCGGGTTAGACAGCATCCGGACCGGTCCTCGGCCGGTCCTGGGCGGGTTCTAGGTCGCCGACAGCACCGCCAGCGCACCCGAGACCAGCGTCCGTACCCCCGGCGCGACCGTCGAGAGGTCCGGTGCGAACAGGGGGCTGTGGTTGCTCGGGACCGCCGCGAGCTTCGCCATCAGGTCGTCGCCGCCCTCCGCCGCGTTCCACACCTCGCCCGGTGTGGTCGTCACGAACCAGTAGGAGTAAGGGAGTTGGTCCGTCGCCAGGTGGGCGAAGTCCTCGCTGCCCATGGCGGGCCCGGGGTCGAAGACCGTGCCCGCGCCGAACACCTCACGGTGGACCGAGGCCACCCGCTCGTCGAGCGTCGCGTCGTTGACGGTCAGCGGGAAGGTCGCGCCGACGTGGATCTCCGGCTCGCTCGGGCAGCCCGCCGCCAGGCACTCGCCCTGGGCGATACGCCTGATCGCGGCCAGCATGCGGTCCCGTACGTCGTCGGACTGGGTGCGCAGGTTCAGGGCGATACGGGCCGTCGCCGGGATGATGTTGTGCCGGGTGCCCGCCTCGATCACCCCGACCGTCAGGACGGCGGAGTCGCGGGCCGCGATCTCGCGCGAGACGACCGACTGGAGCCGTGTGACGAGGTAGGCGGCCGTCACCACCGGGTCGACCGTCGTCTCCGGGCGGGAGCCGTGACCGCCCCGGCCGTGCACGATCACGTCGACGTCCGTCGAGGCCGACATGATCAGGCCCGGGACGTGCGGGTAGAGGCCGGCCGGGCCGGGCGCCGCGTGCTGCGCAAGCAGGGCGTCCGGGCGCGGGAAACGGTCGTAGAGGCCGTCCGCCAGCATCGCCCGCGCGCCCTCGCCGGTCTCCTCGCCGGGCTGGCCGACCAGCACAAGCGCGCCGTTCCAGGTGTCCCGGCCCGCCGACAGGGCCTCGGCGGCGCCGGCCAGCCAGGTCACGTGCAGGTCGTGGCCGCAGGCGTGCATCACGCCGGGGACGGTGGAGGCGTACGGGAGGCCGGTCTCCTCGGGGACGGGGAGCGCGTCCAGGTCGGCGCGGAGCAGGACCGTCGGGCCGTCGCCGTTGCGCAGGACGCCCACGACACCGGTGCCGCCGACGCCCTCCGTCGTCTCGTACCCGGATGCGCGGAGGGACCCGGCCAGCAGGCCCGCCGTGCGGTGTTCCGCGAGGGACAGTTCGGGGTGGCGGTGCAGGTCGCGGTAGAGGTCCTCCAGCGCCGGGGCCGGCAGGTCGGCGGTGAGGTCGAGCGCGGTGCGGGCTGCGGGAGAGGTCACGGGGGCAGCGTATGCCCGTGGCCGGGAGCCGGACAGGGACGAGGGGGTGCCGCCGGTGGGACGGGGCGGGGGAGCATTGGTCCCACCGGCGGCTGCTCAGGACGGCCCGGGTGTCACGAACCCGGACGTCACGAACTCGGGTGTCAGAACGCGGGGATGGCGGCGGCGGCCCGGCTGTCGGCGTCGCGGGCCTTGTTGATGTTGCTCTGGAAGTTGCCGGTCAGCGGGAAGTTGGCGCTGCCCCACTTGGAGTTCCACAGCTGGTCGCGCGGCGTCTTGTCCATGTTCTCCATGGTCACCAGGGCCGGCATGTCCCAGCCGCCGTCGCCCCACGCCTCCGCGGTCTCGCCCCACTGGGCGAAGCGGAAGGCGTGCGTGCTCGCGCCGTCCTTGTGGTAGACGATCTTGACGCGGTTGCCGTCCATCGGCACCTCGTTGATCGGGTGGGTGCTGAAGCCGCCGTGCCGGGAGGCCGCGAGGTAGCTGGGCCGCTCGTCGCCCTGCTTCTGGAAGACCAGGACGCACTCCCAGTCGTGGCGGTGACCGAAGGCGTCGGCGCCGTTCAGCGTCTGGTCCTTCTCGAAGTAGAGCGCGTAGAGGTACGCGCACCAGCCGTTCTTGCACCAGCCCTGCGAGTACGTGTTGGCCTTGCCGAGGTGGTTGGTCCGGCAACCGCCGGTGATCGAACCGGTGTTGTCGAGACCGCCGTTGAGCTTTCCGCTCGCGTCGACGGCCGCCGCGGGGAAGCAGCTGTCCGAGTCGTAGTCGAAGAGCGGCATGTACTTCTTCTGGAAGGTGGCCGCGTTCTCGTTCAGCGGCGTCAGGATCGCGGCGGACGCGCTCGTCGAGATGCCGACGGTGAGTGCGCCGGCGCTGAGCGCGACGAGCGCCGCGCGGCCGAGACGGGAAGCCCTGCCGCTGTGCGTGGATGCCTTGAACATGTGCGGGTGCTCTCCACTTTTGTCGTGCCGGAATACGGTCGGTCGAGCCGTGCGTCCGGCGTGGCAGGACAGACAGTGGCAGCCGGAAAGTTGACTGGCACCCCTTTCATCAGGCTGTTCAATTCCGTCGTCGGGAGTTCGTCTTCACCGCCCCGCCCGTATTTGTTGTGAACAGGTATGGCGCTCGGACCGTTTTTCCCTGTGATGTGGCTCCTGTGCCGGCCAGGAATGGGGAGGGTGGAGCTCATGGGGCGTCCCGAGAGACCTGTGGACCCGCAGGCCGGTCCCGTACCGCGGTTCGCCCATGAGCTGCGGGAGTTGCGGCGGACGGCGGGCGCACCCTCGTACCGGCGGATGGCCGAGGCCGCCGGGTTCTCCGCGGCGACGCTGTCCGAGGCGGCGCGCGGGGAGCGGCTGCCCTCCCTCGCCGTGGTCCAGGGATACGTACGGGCGTGCGGGGGTGATCCGGGTGAGTGGGAGCCGCGCTGGAAGGACGCCGAGGCACAGGTGGCGGCCGCCGCCCGCGCCGAGGACGGGGAGGCCTCGGCGCCCTACCGGGGGCTGGCACCCTTCGGCTCGGACGACCGGGACCTGTTCTTCGGGCGGGACGAACTGGTCGGCGAACTCCTGCGGCTGGTGCGGGAACACCGGTTCGCGGTGGTGTTCGGGGCGTCGGGGAGCGGGAAGTCGTCGCTGCTGCGGGCCGGGCTGATACCCCGCCTCCAGCAGGAGAGCGCCTGCCAGGTGCGGCAGCGGTCCGGCCCCGCCGTGGTGCGGGTGTTCACGCCCGGGGAGCGGCCCGCCGAGACGTACGGGCAGCTGCTGAGCCCGGCCGAGGGCGCGCCGGAGAGCTGGGTGGTGGTCGACCAGTTCGAGGAGGTCTTCACCCTGTGCCACGACCGCGCCGAGCGGGCCCGGTTCGTCGACCTCCTGCTCGCCGCCCGCGCCCCGGACAGCCGGCTGCGCGTGCTGGTGTCCGTACGGGCCGACTTCTACGCCCGCTGCGCCGAGCACCGGGAGTTCGCGGACGCGCTCGGCGGGGCCGGGCTGCTGGTCGGGGCGATGACGGCGGACGAACTGCGGGAGGCGGTGACCAGACCGGCGGCGGCCGTCGGGCTCCTGGTCGAACGGGAGCTGACCGCGCGGATCGTCGACGAGGTCCTCGACCGGCCGGGCGCGCTGCCGATGCTGTCGCACGTGCTGCTGGAGACCTGGCGGCGGCGCCGGGGCCGGCTGCTGACGCTGGCCGCGTACGAGGCGGCGGGCGGGGTGCGCGGGGCGATCGCGGCGAGCGCGGAGGAGGTGTACGGGCAGCTGACTCCCGACCAGGCGCGCTGCGCACGGCAGTTGCTGCTGCGGATGGTCGAGCCGGGGCAGGGCAGCGCCGACACCCGGCGCCCGCTGACCCGCGCCGAACTGGCGGAGTCGACGTCCGACCCGGACGTGCCCGTGGTGGTGGAACGGCTGGCCCGCGCCCGGCTCCTCACCGTCGACGAGGACGGCGTCCAGCTCGCCCACGAGGCGCTGATCACCTGCTGGCCGAGGCTGCGCGACTGGATCGAGGCGGACCGGGAGTGGCTGGGCCACCACCGGCGGCTGGCCGAGGAGGTCCGGCTCTGGCTGGAGCACGACCGTGACCCGGGCGCCCTGGTCCGGGGCAGCAGACTGGCCCGCGCCGAGGAACTGTTCGCCGGGGAACCGGCCGCAGAAAGGGGCCGACTCACCCCGCCCGAGCGGGAGTTCCTCGACGCGGCGCTCGCGGCCCGGCGGGCGGAGTCCCGGGCCGCCGCCCGCACCACCCGGCGTTCCCGTGTGCTGGTCGCCGCGCTGTCCGCCGTACTGGCGCTGGCCCTGCTGGGCGGGCTGGCCGCCTGGCACCTGGGCGCCGACAACGCGCGCCACCACACCGACAACGCCGCCCGCCGGGTCGCGGACCTCGCCGACGCGATGCGGACGACCGACCCGCGCACCGCGATGCTGCTGAGCGTCGCCGCCTGGCGTGTCTCACCGCTCCCGGAGGCCCGCCGGGCGCTGCTCGGCTCCCTCGCCCAGGCGGAACACGCCGTCTTCACCGACCCGGCGCCCGGTGACGGCCCGGCGCGGTTCCTCGCCGACTCCGGCCGTACGCTGCTCAGCGCCGACGGCCGCACCTGGCGGACCTGGGACGTTGCCGGGGCCCGCAGCACCGGCTCCGGACCGCTCCCGGCCGGCGAGGTGGTCGCGGCCGGCCCCGACGCCCGGGTCCTCGCGGTCGCCGGGGACACCGGAATCCGCCTGTGGGACACGGCCACCGGCAGCTGGACCGGCGATCCGCGCCCCCTCCCCCTCACCTCCGTCACGGACATCGCGGCGGGCGCCCAGGTCGTGAGCGACCTCGACGACGACCGGGTACGCCTGCGGTCCGTCACCGACGGCAGGACGCTGTTCGAGGGCCGGGCGGCGGGCCTGGTGACCCCGGCCGTGAGCGCCGACGGCCGCCTGGTCGCCGTCTGCCCCGAGGGCGGCTCCCCGCAGGTCTGGGACATCGCCCGCCACCGCACCCGTCCCGGCCCCTGGGACCGCGCCCGAGGCCTGTGCGAGGAGGCGGAGGCGGCGGCCCTGCTGTTCGGCGCCGGCGGCGACCGGCTCGCCGCGCTCTCGGAGTCCGGCGTGACGGTGTGGGACACCGCGTCCGCCCGCGAGATCGCCCACCTCGACGAACCGGGCGCGGGGCAGGCCGCGTTCACCCCGGACGGCGCCTTCCTCGCGACGGCGGGCGGCGCCGAGATCCGGGTGTGGCGGCTGTCCGACCCGGCGGCCCCGGTGTTCCGGCACTCCCTCAACAACCAGCACCTGTACGGGATTTCGTGGGACCCGGCCCGCCGCACCACCCTGCGCTACCTCGAAGGCGGCGCCGTCCACTGCCTGGAACTGGGGATGGCGGTCACCCCCGCCTGGCACCACGCGCGTGCGGCGGTACGGGTGAGCCCCGACGCCCGTACGTACGCCACCGCCGAACTCAACCCCGGACGCACCACCGGCGCCCGCTACCGTTTCGAACTCCGGGCCACCTCCGACGGCCGCCTCCTGCGCACCCTCCCTTCCCCGCCCCCGCCCGTCTCGGCCGACCCCGCCACCCCGGTGGTCCCCGAGGACACGCTGGCCCTCCTCGCGTTCAGCCCCGACGGCCAGACGCTCTCGTACGGTGTCTCCGCGCTCGGCAGGGAGGCGTCCCCGCAACACGTCACCGTGTGGGACGTCACCCGTGACCGGGTCCGGGCGACCCTGGAACTCGCGACCCCGGAGTCCGCCGCCCCGGTGATCACACTGGCCCCGGGCCCCGGCGGCTCCACCCTGTACGCGGCCCGGATGCCGGTCCTGGGCGCCCCGCGCGACGAGGCGTGGGACACCGGAACGGGTGGCCGCAGGACCACCGTCCTGACCGGACTCACCAGCGGCCACCTCACCGTGCACCCGGGCGGCGGCCTCCTCGTCGGTGACAACCGCGCCGCGGATCTCCAGACGGGGAAGGTCACCGGCAAGGGTCTGGTCCAGGGCGAACAGATCAGCGCCCTCGCCTTCTCCCCCGACGGTTCGCACCTCGCCGCGGGCGACCTGACCGGCCGGGTCGCCCTGTGGGACGGGGAGTTGGGCGACCGTGCGGGCATCCTGCGCAACGTCTTCCCCGCTCCCCTGGGCGCGGAACCGGAAGCGGTGAGCGCGCTGGCCGTCAGCCCCGACGGCGCCACCCTCGCGGTCGGCGGCGGCGCCGGCACCCTCCAGCTCTGGGACATCGCCACCCAACAGCCCCTGGGCGGACCGCTGACCACACCGGGCGAGCCGGTCGACACCCTCGCCTTCGGCCCCGACAGCGGCACGTTGTACGCGGGGAGCGCGCACGTCCCGCTCCAGCGGTACGCCGTCGACCCGGAACGCGCCATCGCCGGGGTGTGCGCCCGCGCGGGCACGAGGGCCGAGCTCTCGCGGGAGCAGTGGCGGACATACGTTCCGGACGTGGCGTACCGCCGGGTGTGCGTCAGCTGAACGGGTCGAGCGTGATGTAGGCCGTCTGCGGTGAGCCGTCGTTGACCAGCGACTCGTGGTGGCCGACGTCGTCGAAGGCGAAGGCGTACGCGGTGCCGTCGGCCATCTGGGCATGGATCTTCCGGGCGTAGTGGTTGGTCACCGCGTCCTGGTAGAAGCCGGCCGAACTCGTGTCGGGCTGGCTGGAGTTGGTGAGGAGCGTGGAACGGTTGTAACCGGCGCACAGGGTGCGGGAGATCGGGCCGCGCACCAGGTCGTTCGGGGCGTCCAGGAGCTTGTGGCAGCCGAAGATGCTGTCGGCGTCGGGCTTCTGGAAGGTGGTGACGACAGTGCCGGCACCGTTGGTGAAGTTCATGACGTTGCCCGAGACCCGGCCGTAGTACTTGGTGCCCGGCTGGTCGGCGAACGGGGTCACCGTCAGCGTGGAGCCGGCGTACTTGGTCCACACGCGGCCCACGTAGTCGTTCATGACGGTGCTCGGCAGGGCGCCGGACTCGATGCCGTGGCCCGGCGAGAGGGCGCGCAGGATCGTGCCGTCGGACCGGGTCCTGATGAGGTTGGCCCAGCCGCCGGGCTGTCCCTTCAGGGCGTTGAAGAACCCTGCGTAGCCGCCCGCCTTCAGATGGCCGGTGTTCTTGACGGTGCCGGCGGTGTTCCTGACGCCCACGGCGTAGGGGGCCGAGAACATGTCCACCTGCGTGCTGTTGATCCACAGACCGGCGTCGTTGAGGGTGTACTCGGTCCAGTTGAAGAGGATGTTCGCGTTGGGGTCGGAGGGGTTCTGCACGGCGGGCTGGACCAGGCCGCCGGTGGTCAGCTTGAACACGAGCTTCTGGCCGTAGGAGAAGTAGACGCGGCCGGAGAACTTCGGCATCCGGAGCGTCATCGACGACCCGTTCGCCGGTCCGGCGATCGACGCGTCGGGCGCGGGCGTCGGCGGGTTGCCGCCGACGGGCCAGGCGTGGAACGTGCCGTTCGCGTCCGCCCAGCCCTGCCGGCCGGTCGAGAGCAGGGTCCCGATGTTGTAGACGTAGACCTGGTCACCGCGCCCGGAGTTGTTCCGGAACTGGAGCGGGATGGTCGTGGGCACCGCGGCTTCCGCGGCTTCCGCGCCTGACGCGGGGGCCGCAGGGGCCGCCACCGTGAGCCCCGCCGCGACGGCCGCCGCGGCGACCAGGGGCACCAGTACGCTCCGCACTTTCTCTTGGGCAAACACGTTCGTCCTCCTCGTGTCGCTCCGCCAATCGTTCTGAGAGCGCTCTCAGGCTGCTCCCGTGAACGGAGCACGTCAAGGTCTAGACCAGGAAGGTTGCTTTCGGGCGCTGTCGTGAACGCCACATCAGGGGCGGTTTACGACGCCGGGGTACGAATCGTAAATTGGCCACCTGAACATCGTTTTCATCCGGATGGTGGTAATCCCGTGGGGCGTCCCGAAAGACCGCTGGACCCCGGCGCCGGTCCCGTGCAGCGGCTCGCGCACGACCTGCGCGAGCTGCGCAGGGCGGCGGGCGGGCCGTCGTACCGGGCGATGACCGAGGTGGCCGGCTGCTCGGTGACCTCGCTGTCCGAGGCGGCGGCCGGGCGGAAACTGCCCTCGTTCACCGTCTTCCAGGGTTACGTACGGGCCTGTGGCGGCGACCTCGGCGAGTGGGAACCCCGGTGGAAGGACGCCGACGCGGAAGCCGCCGGGACCCCGCGCGAGGAAGCGTCGGACGCGGCACCCCCGTACCGCGGCCTGGCCCGCTTCGAACCCGACGACCACGCCCTCTTCTTCGGCCGGGACCGGCTCGTCGAGGAGGCGCGGGAGCTGGTGTGCACCCACCGGTTCGCCGTCGTGTTCGGGGCGTCCGGGAGCGGGAAGTCGTCGCTGTTGCGGGCCGGACTGATACCCCACCTGCGCGCGGAGATCGCGCGGCGCGGAGCCCCGGCCGCGCTTCGGGTGCTCACCCCGGGGGCCAGGCCCGCCCAGACGTACGGCCACCTGCTGACCCCGAAGGACGGCGAGCCGGAGAGCTGGGTCGTGGTGGACCAGTTCGAGGAGGTCTTCACCCTCTGTCGTGACACGCGGGAGCGCTCCCACTTCATCGACCTGCTGCTCGCCGCCCGCAATCCGGACAGCCGACTGCGGGTGCTCATCGCCGTACGCGCCGACTTCTACGCCCGCTGCGCCGAACACCGGGAACTCGCCGACGCCCTGCGCGGCGCGGGTCTGCTGGTCGGCCCGATGAACGCGGAGGAGCTGCGCGAGGCGGTCGTCGGACCGGCCCAGGCCGCCGGACTGCTGGTGGAACGGGAGCTGACCGCGCGCATCGTCGACGAGGTCCAGGACCAGCCGGGCGCGCTGCCCATGCTGTCCCACGCCCTCCTGGAGACCTGGCGCCGCCGCCGCAGCCGCATGCTCACCCTGGCGGGGTACGAGGCGGTCGGCGGTGTCCTCGGCGCCATCGCCGCGACCGCCGAGGACGTGTACGGCCGCCTGTCCGGGGCCCAGGCGCGCACCGCCCGCCAGTTGCTGCTGCGCCTGATCGAGCCCGGCCAGGGCAACGCCGACACCCGGCGCCCCCTGGTCCGCGCCGAACTCGACGACTGGAACGGCGACGACGTGCCCGTGGTGGTGGACCGGCTGGCCCACGCCCGCCTCGTCACCGTCGACGAGGACGGCGTCCAGCTCGCCCACGAGGCACTGATCACCTGCTGGCCGAGGCTGCGCGGCTGGATCGAGGAGGACCGCGAGCGGCTGCGCCACCACCGGCGCCTCACCGAGGCCGCCCGCGCCTGGCTGGAGCACGACCGAGACCCCGGCGCCCTCTACCGGGGCAGCCGCCTGGTCCGCGCCGAGGAACTGTTCGCCGACGACCGCAGCGGGCTGACGGCACCGGAGTGCGCGTTCCTCACGGCCGCCCTGGCGGCCCGCGAGGCGGAACGCCGGGCCGTGACCCGGACCGCCCGCCGCTCCCGCACCCTCATCGGCGCGCTGTCCGCCGTACTGGCGGTGGCGCTCCTCATCGGCCTCGCCGCCTGGACACAGGCCGAGGACAACAAGGAGCGGCGCACCGACGACGCGGCCCGCCGGATCGCCGAGGTCGCCGACGGCCTCCGTACGACCGACCCGCGCACCGCGATGCTGCTGGGCGTAGCGGCCTGGCGCGTCTCGCCGCTGCCCGAGGCCCGGCGCGCCCTCCTCGGCTCCCTCGCCCAGCCCGAACGGGGCACTTTCACCGACCCCGCGACGGCCGACGACACCGTCCGGTTCCTCCTCGACTCCGGCCGTACGCTGCTCAGTTCGGACGGCGGTGACTGGCGGACCTGGGACCTGGCGACCGGCCGGCGCACCGCCTCGGGCCGCATTCCCGGGGAAGGCGCGGACACCCTCGTCACCGCCGGGCCGGGTGCCCGCGTGCTCGCCGTCGGCGGGACGAGCAGCATCCAGCTGTGGGACACCGCGACCCGGCACCGGACCCGTGGCTCCTCCCTGGCGGCGGACTGGACGAACGTACGCTTCAGCCCCGACGGTGCCACCTTCCTCGCCACCACCGCCGCGGGCAGGGTCCAGCTGCGGTCGGTCGCGGACGGCCGCCTCCTCTACACGACGCACGGCGCGGCCGACCTGTCCGACGTGGCATCGGGGCCGGACGGCCGGCTGGTGGCCCTCTGCCCGAACGGCCGGGCACCGCAGCTGTGGGACCTCCACGACCGGCGTCTCGTGCACGGCTCATGGGAGCGCTCGCGCAAACTCTGCGACGAGAACTCGACGGTGGTGTTCGGAGGGGGCGGCGGCACGGGCGCGGGCGGGGGTGGGGGCGGCGGCCGGTTCGCGGTTCTCTCGGACACCGGTCGGCGCCCCGAGGGCAACGGATCCACCGGGACGAGCGGGAACACCGGCCTGCGTGTCTGGGACACGGGCACCGGGCGCCAGGTCGCCGACATCCCGTCGCTGGGGGTGGACTCCGCCGTGTTCAGCCCGGACGGGGCGCTGCTGGCGACGGCCGACGACACCGAGGTCCGGGTCTGGCGCCTCGACGGCACGACGACGGCCCCCGTCTTCCGGCACGCCCTGAACAACCAGATCGTCTCGGACGGCCTCAGCTGGGTCCCCGGCCGCCGTCCGGCCCTGCGCTATCTGGAGGAGCGCACGGTCCACACCCTCGACCTCGGCCCGGTGGCCACTTCCGTCTGGCGCGCACACCCGGCGGACAGCGTCCTGCTCAGCCCGGACGGTCACACGCTGGCCACCGCCGAACGCACGACCGGCGCCAACTACCGCTTCCGGCTCCTCGACACCCGAGACGGTCACGACCTGGGCCCCCTGCCGTCCCCGCCCGCGCCCGTCTCCGACGACCCCTCCACGCCGGTGGACCCGCAGGGCACACTCTCCCTGACGGGATTCAGCCCCGACGGCACGACGTTCGCGTACGGGATCTCCGCACCCGGCGTCGCGACGGCGCCGCAGCCGATCACGGTCTGGGACGTCGGACGCCACCTTGCCCGCACCACCCTGTCCCTGCCGAACGCCGGCTCTGTCGACGTGGTCGTGGGACTGCATCCGGGCCCGGCCGGACACCGCCTCTACGCCACCCGTATATCGGACCTCGGCAGACTCGACGAGGAGGTCTGGGACGTCGCCCGGCACCGCAGGACCGGCGTGCTCAAGGGGCTGGAGGGCATGCCCCTGGCCGTCCGTCCGGACGGCCGGCTCCTCGTAGGCGACAACCGCGCGGTCCGCCCGCCCTCCGGCAAGGTCACGACGCCCAGCCTCGTCCAGGGCGCCCGGATCGGCGCCCTGGCCTTCTCCTTGGACGGCTCCCTGCTGGCGGCGGGTGACTGGTCCGGCCGCGTCGCCCTGTGGGACGGCGAACTCCGGCGCAGCACGGGCGTCCTGCGCAGCGTGTTCCCGACGGCGCTCGAAGGGGGCCCGGAGGGAGTCGGCGCGCTGGCCGTCAGCCCCGACCGCCGCACTCTGGCGGTCGCCGGAGACCAGGGCACCCTCCAGCTGTGGGACATCCCGACCAGCCAGCCCCTGGGCGGCACGCTGACCACCCCCGGCGACGCGATCACGACCCTGGCCTTCGCCCCCGACAGCGCGACGCTGTACGCGGGGAGCGCCCATGTCCCCCTCCAGCGCTACTCGATCGACCCGGCGGGCGCGGTACGGGAGGTCTGCGGCCGGGCGGGGGGCCACGGCCTGACGCGGGAACAGTGGCGGACGTACATCCCGGACGCGGGGTTCCGGCGGGTGTGCGGGACCTGAACGTATTGATCTCGGTACTGATCACGGTGCTGATCTCGGTACTGATCACGGCGGTCAGTTGCCGCATCGGAAACCCGTCTCTTTCCATACTGGAAACCAACGGCTACTCTTTCCGTCATGGAAACAAACGGGGTACGTCTGACACCGGAACAGGCCCGTGCCGCTCTGGCCAACACCGAGCACGTCCGGGTCTCCGCCGAGGCGCTGTCGGCCACACCATGGCCGACCTGGTTCTTCGTCACGCTCACGCTCTACATCGCCGCGCTTCCGATCACCTACGGAGGTATCGCGGCCGAGTCGGACTGGCTGCTGCCGCGCCTCGCCTGGCTCGGCGTCATGCTGGCGATCACCGCCGTGTACGGGGCGCTCCTCGCCGTCGCGGCCCGGTCCTGGCGTGACAGGACGGGGGTGGCGCTGCGGTTCGACGTGCTGCCGAAGCGGGTGACCGTGCCGCTGATGGCCGGCCTGCCGTCGCTGCTGGTGGGGTCGGCGTTCGCGTTCCGGGTCACGGGACGGCCGGCGTGGCTGATCGCGGCCTCGCTGATCGGCGCCGCCGTGTCCGTCGGCTTCCACCTCGCCTTCGTCCGGCTGCACCGGAAGACCGCGTGAGCGCCGAGGCCGACGACGGGCCGGCGGGTTTCGACACCACCATCCACGCCCCGAACCGGCTGCGCGTCTGCGCCCTGCTGGACGCGGCGGGCGAGGCGGAGTTCGGCCTGGTCCAGAAGCAACTCGCCCTCTCCGCCTCCGTGTTGAGCAAGCACGTCACCGTCCTGATGGACGCAGGCTACGTCGAGCAGCGCAAGGCCGTCCGCGACACCCGCCAACGCGTATGGCTCCACCTGACCGACCGAGGCCGCGCCGCGTACCGGGGCCACCTGGCTGCACTGCGGGCGATCGTGGGACCGTCGGACCCGGCTCTCTGACCTCGGCGTCAGTCAGGGCTGTTGCCGTTCTTGGCGTCACACTCGAACCAGACGGTCTTCCCGGTGTACGTGGGCCGTACCTCGGCCCACGGGGGCTGTCGCCCGGGTCAGCTACGTGATTCACGTCACCAGGGTGGAGTGGCGTGGTGCTCTTCCTATACTTGCGACATGGACCAGGAGCTGGAGCGAGCCGCCCTCGTCGCACTTCTGCGACGTGGTGATCGCCCCTGGTCCGAGCTCACCGACCAGATCGAGACCGTCGGAAGCGCACGCGACGTACTTGAGAACGCGCTCGATGCCTCTGGGCAGGGCGCCCTCTTCGACACCGAACCCGCCGCGGACCTGGAGTCTGTCGCCGCCGAGATCGTTGCCTGGGAGCACGAGGGCATGCGGCTGGTCACGATCCTGGACGAGGACTATCCGCTTTATCTGAGGCTGGTCCACCAGAGGCCGCCCTTCTTGTTCCTGCGCGGTACCCCTGTCAGTGACGATCTCCGGGTTGCGGTCGTCGGGACGCGCACTCCGTCTCCGGAGGGCATCGGCCATGCACGGGCTATTGCGGGAGGGCTCGCTGAGCGCGGTGTCACGGTGGTCAGCGGCCTTGCCGCCGGGATCGACACCGCCGCGCACGGAACCGCTCTCGCCGTCGGAGGCCGGACAGTCGCCGTCATCGGCACCGGCCTGCGGCGCTCCTACCCGGCGCAGAACGCACGACTCCAACAGGAGATCGCCGAGCGGGGGATGCTGATCTCCCAGTTCTGGCCGGACGCTCCACCCTCGAAGGTCTCGTTTCCCATGCGTAATGCTGTGATGAGTGGTTACAGTCTCGCCACTGTGGTGGTCGAGGCGGCGTACCGCAGCGGGGCCCGCATGCAGGCCCGCCTCGCTCTGGAGCACGGTCGACGGGTCTTCCTCATGCGCTCGCTGATGACCCACGAATGGGCACGGGAGTACGCGACCAGGCCCAACACCACCGTCGTCGACGGTCCTGACGACGTCTTTGACGAACTCGACTCTCTCGTCCCCGCCACGGGCGAGCTCACCTGGGCGTAACAGGCGGACTCGGGTGACAACCGTCGTCGGGCTGTCCGCCCGCTATGCCAACTTCCTCGTTCATCCCCTGCTACCCGGCCCCGGTGTCTGTCAGGTCTGCCGTGGCACGGCGAACGCCGGCTACCCCAGCTGTCGGCAATGTCAGACGACCGGCGACATCCTCGGCGAGGGTGTCGCCGATGTCGTCGTACCCCTGAGCCTGGCCCTGAAGGGAGAGCAGTACGCCAACGAGCTATGGCGGTACAAAAACGCTGCCGGCCCCCAGCAGCAGCACTTCCGCATGGGATTGGCGGCTGTCCTATGGCGCTTTCTCGCCCTGCATGAAAACTGCGTCGCGGACCACTGCGCGGTATCAGGCTTCGACACCGTCACCACCGTGCCCAGTACCAGCGGCCGCGCAGACCATCCGCTCCGCGAGATGGTCGCCGACATCGTCGGCGTCACCCGCGACCGCTACCGCGACCTGCTCACCCCGACGCCCGGCGCATCAGCGCTCGGCCGCACCGCTTCAGCAGGGCGCTACACGTCGTCGGCGCTCTGGGGCGAAAACGTGCTGCTCATTGACGACACCTGGACCACCGGCAACCACGCCCAGTCCGCGTCCACGGCGCTGAAGGTCGCCGGAGCGGGAAGCGTGGCCATCGTTGTTCTCGGGCGGCACCTCAACGTCAGCTACGGCGACACGGCCATGTACGTCCAGCAGGCCCGACTGCGCCGCTTCGCCTGGCAGCTCTGTGCGATCCGGCCGTGGACCCACGCCTGAGTCGCGGGAAACGGGCTCTGCCTGAGGTATCTGACATGCAGCTCGCTACCTCTTGATCACTCAAGTCGGTGAACCAATCCATCGGCCAGAAACCTGATAGCGGCGACAGAGTTCTTTTCGGTCGGAATAAATTCTCCGGCAGATGGGGATTGTTCATGGTCGCGCTATATCGATCCAGTCTTTTCACGGCCCTTGCTGCCGCGTGCGCTCTCGTGCTGACGAGTCCCTCGGTGGCGCAGGCCGGTGCTGTCGGGTCGACTCCTGTCCAACCTTCGAGTACACCGTTGGCGGCATGGCGATGAAGGTTCCGACCGGCTGCATGTTCACACACATCATCCGAGGCGGCGGAAAAAAAGATCACGTACCAGAACGGGGGCGTCGACTGTGCCTTTGTCGGCGCGCTGAGCAGTGGGTTCTTTAACTGGTGGATCGACTTCACGTACATCAACACCAACAACAAGCCCTATCGGACATCCCGAGGGCGAACGCATGAAGAGTGCAAGATTGATCCGATGAGGAACAACTCTCCCCAGACGCTGCCTCGTTATGGAAAGGCGTGTGCAGATCTCTATGTCAATGGGGTACGGCGTGCGAGTCAGTGCCACCACATCACGAAGTGAGCCGTTCATGATCGATCAGCAGCAAGGGCGGGAACAATTCGGGGAGGCGCGACAGCGGTCGGCTGGGGTCGCCGCGTTCGCAGCGGGTCTTGTACTGGGAACATAACGGGGGCGATCATCGTCGCCTTCCTGGTAGGAGCGCTCACTCGATGGATCTGTAGGTCCTGGATGGGAAAGAGGAGCAAAGAGCGCGAGTAAGAGACCATCTCATTTGGCGAGTCTGCGGTAGCAGATGAGGGTGCAGGCGATGCTGGTGAAGGCCAGGAAGTGGTCGTCGCCGGCGGAGCAGGTGGGCACGACAGCGGCGCGCCCGGGTTCCGGCCGCGCCGCTGTCGAGCTGTGGTCAGCCCTCGGGGGAGCCCCCGGATCAGTGGAGCTTGTTGACGGCGGTCTTCGTCGTGGTGCGGAAGGCGGTCAGCGGGGCGTCCTTGAGGTCGCCCATCTGGCCCCAGCGGACGAGGGTGACGGTGCGGCCGTCGCGGCCGACGGAGAACAGGTGGATGTCGGTGATGCCGATCTGCGGGTCGGCGGTGTCCAGGCTGTAGACCCAGGCGCCCTCCTCGACGGCGAGCTTGCCGTGGGAGGCGCTGACGGCCTGCAGGCCCGGGTTCTGCTGCTCCAGCCGGGGGCCGCAGCCGGCGAGGGCCCCGCGGAGGGTGTCGACCAGCTTCACGGCGTCGGCCTCGGTACGGGCGACGGTGGTGACCTGGACGCCGTTGGTGTCGAGCTCGGTGCTGAACTCGCGGTAGCGGGTGTTCTGCGCCGGGATCTTGTACGGGGCGCAGAGAACGCCGCCGTTCTCCGGGACGCCGTTGAAGACCTGGGTGGCGGTCCACGGCGTCGACGACGGCGGCATCTGGGAGGCGGCGAGGAAGGCGGGCTGGGCAGCGGCCTGCGCCGGGGCTGCGGCGAGGGCCGCGAGGCCCAGTGCGGCAGCGGCCGCGGTGGCGAGTGCGGTGCGGAGCTTGTTCATGGTGGTGGATCCCCCGTCGGGTCGTTCGTTCGGTCAGTGCTCGACCAGCGTGGGGTCGGCGCCCGCCAGCTGCAACGATCACGCGCCCACCAGCCGTCCCGGAACCATTCCACCCCCGCTGACGTGCAAGGACGTGAAGGATGGGACGCAGGGGCGAGGGGGATGGAATGCCGAAGGACGCCGCCGTCGAGGAGTTCGCGGGGCTCGTGCGCGCGCTGAAGGCGCGGGACGGGAGGAGTTACGAGGCGCTGGGCCGGCGGCTGAGCGTCAGCGCGTCCACCCTCCACCGCTACTGCTCGGGCGCGACCGTCCCGGAGGAGTTCGCCGTGGTCGACCGCCTCGCCCTGTTGTGCGGGGCGGACGAGGAGGAACGGCGGGCCCTGGAGGCGGCCTGGACGGAGGCGGACCGCGCCCGCCGCCGAGCGGCCTCGCCCGCGCCCACGCCTGTGCCGGCCGTGTCGGCCGCGCCGGAATCGAACCCGGAACCGTCCGCGCCGGAACCGGGCCCCGGCCCCGCCCCGGACCCGACCGCGCCGGACCCGTCCGCCGCGGATCCGTCCGCGCCGGAGGCGCCCCGCGCCCGCGCCCGCGCCCGCCCCCGTCGTGGCGCCCCCGCTCCCCTCCTTGTCGCCGCCGCCGTCGCCCTCGTCGTGCTCGCCCTCGTCGCCGCCCTGCTCGGCCACCCCACCCGTACGGCTTCCGCCCCCGCTCCCGCTTCCACCGCTCCGGGGCGGACCGCGGCCCCCCTCCCCTTCACCTGGAGCATCGGTTCCCAGCTTTGGGAGGGCGGCTGCGGGCACACCTACCTCGTGGACCGGGCCCCCCGCGCGGTCGCCCCGCCGCCGGTCGCGGCCGACTCCGGGGCGTGGGCCGGGACGCACGGTGCCGTGCACGGCGGGGAGGCGCTGGTGCGGATCACGGTCCAGGGCCGGTCCCCGTCCGACGCCGTCGTCCTCCATGCCCTGCACGTGCGCGTGGTCCACCGCGCCGCGCCGCTGCCGTGGAACGCGTACCGCATGGACAACGGCTGTGGCGGCGCCGTCACCCCGCGCCACTTCGCCGTGGACCTCGACCGACCGCGCCCGCTCGCGAGGCCCGTCGACGGCCTTGACGCCTCCGGCGCCGAGGTCCGGAAGATCCCGGCCGTCTCCTTCCCGTACAAGGTCACCTCCTCCGACCCCGAGGAGCTGCTGGTCTCCGCGCGGACGGCGGGCTGCGACTGCCGCTGGTACCTGGAGCTGGAGTGGAGCGCCGGGGGCCGTACGGGGACGGTGCGGATCACGGACGGCGGGAAGCCGTTCCGCACGAGCGGGACCAGGGGGAGGTCGGCGTACGTGCACGACTCCGCCGAAGGGCGCTGGATCACAGACTCGGACTCTGGACAGACCGAGTGACCGATGAGTAACTTCGACTGACATAGGCTGAGCAAGCGCTTAGACGGTGTACGCACAGAATCGGGCTCAGCCAGGCACCGGATCTTCGGAGGCGGGCAGCGTTTCTGCGGTTTTCGGGGAGAGCGCGCGGACGGAGGGGGTGGCGACCATGGTGAGGGTGGCGAGGAGGATGAGCGCGGCGGCCGCGTAGAGGGTGGCTTGGAGGCCGAGGAGGAGTACGGCGGGTCCGGCGGCGAACTGGGCGAGTGGGAGCGCGAGGTAGGAGCCGAGGTCGTCGTAGGCGTAGACGCGGGCAAGGCGGTCCTCGGGTATCTGCTCGTTGAGGGTCGAGTACCAGGCGACGCCGGCTTGCTCGATACCCACGCCCGCCACGAAGTTGGCCACGACCAGCACCCAGGTGTACGGGGCCAGCGCGAGCAGCAGCGGGGTCGTCGCCGTCAGGCCCATGAGTGCGCAGCCGACGAGGATCGCGCGCCGGGGCCGCCATCGCAGCGAGAGTACGCCGCCGGCGACCGCGCCGAGCGAGCCCGCGGCGACGGCCAGGCCCCAGCCGGTGCGGCCGATCCCGGTGGTGTCGGCGACGGCCGGGCCGAGGACGGTGTACGAGGCGGTGAGGCCGGCGTTGAGGAAGCAGAAGGCCACCACGATCACCCACACCCAGCTGCGGGAGGTGAACTCCCTCCATCCGACGCGCAGTTCATGAAACAGGCCGGGGCTGGGCGCGGGCGGCGCGACCTGGACGCGGAGCAGCGCGAAGGATGCGGCGGCGAGTGCGAAGCTGAGCGCGTCGACGGCCAGGCCCCAGCCGGGGCCGATTGCGGTGACCAGTAGGCCACCCAGAGACGCACCCACGATCATCGCGCTGCTGCCCGCGATCCGGGAGAGCGCGAGGGCGCCGCGGCGGGACTCGGCCGGTACGGTCTGGGGCAGCAGGGCCTGGGCCGCGGGCTGGTAGCAGGAACTTGACGCCCCGTTGACCGCTGCGAGCACCATGAGCAGGGGGATGGCGGCGCTGTGGGTGAGGACCAGGGCGGCGGTCACCGCCTGGCTCGCGGCGCTGATCATGCTGCTGCCGACCAGCAGCGGGCCGCGCGGCAGCCGGTCCGCCAACACCCCGCCGTACAGCAGGAAGAGGATGCTGGTGAGGGAGTGGGCGCCGACCACCAACCCGAGCGAGCCGACCGAGCCAGTGGCATCGAGTACGGCGAAGGCCAGGGCGATCGGCGCCACCCCGTTGCCGAGCAGGTTTGCCGTCGTACCTATGAAGAGGTGACGGAACGCGTGATGGCGCAGAGGTGCCAGGGCGTCAGACATGCGCCTGATCGTCGGGAGTGGGCGGAGCGCCCATCAACGGGTTTTAGGACTGGCACCGGGCCAGGTGTTGTGGGTCAGGTCGTTGGTGACGGCGCATAGTGGTGGGCGAGGTTGGTGGCGAGGGCGCTGAGGTGAGCTCTGGCTTCGGTGGGGCCGTGGACAGTGATGGTGTTCCCGAACGGCAGTAGTGTTCGCACGTCCTCCAGGTGCAGGAAGCGGATGGTCACCTTGTGGCCGGTGGCGGATTCCTCGTGGTCGTCCCGGACGAGTCGTTGGCCGAAGATCCGTTGCGCTCGCTCGATCTGGGTGTGGTCGATGGTGGCGCTGACCTCTGTCGCGTGGTTGTGCTCCCATTGATCGACGAGCGCTGCGGCGACGGTGGCCAGGGTCTGGTTCTCGCGGATCCGTCGTGGCTGGTCGACTTCCTTCCACGTCGTGATCCGTTCGAGTCGGTACATCCGTGGCACTCGGGCACGGTCGGCGACGAGGTACCAGGTACCGGCCTTGGCGAGCAGTCCGTAGGGATCCACGACCAGGTCGCGTGGGCGTGATTCGCGGGGGCTGTCGTACTCGATCCGTAGTCGGCGACCTCGCCGCACCGGGTCGATCAGCGAAGCCGGAGTCGTGCCGGTAGTACGGGCCCGGAGCCAGGGACGGCTGTCCACGTGCACGACGTCGGTGAGCGGCAGGAGTTCATGCGCTCGGCGTGGCTGTGCAGCGGCGATCTTGGAGAGCGCGCGCCGGCTTTCGACGGATGCGTCGAGCTCCGCGCGTTGCTTCTCGTCCAGCCCGGTGAGTGACAGATGATCACGCTCGCCCGGCGTGAGTCGTGTGAGGTCGAGCCCGGCCCCGGGCAGCATGGTCACGCCTCCGAGGCGGCCCCGTTGTGCGGTCACCGGCAGACCGGCGTCGCGGAGCCAGTTCAGGTCCCGGGTGATGGTCCGAAGGGACACTCCGAGCGCCGAGGCGAGTTCCTGTGTGGTCACGGCGTCCCTTGATGCGAGGAGCAGCATCAGGGAGAAGAAGCGGTCTGGGGTCATACACCGAGGTTTTCAGGAATTGCGCCATGATGCGGCGCATATCCCGGTCAGGCTGGTGGACGCGTACCCACGACCCCTACGACCCCTGTGAGAGGGAACAACCATGTCCACATCCGTCATGTCCATCGTCTATGTGAACGACGCTCCCGCGGCAGCGCGCTTCTACGGCGACCTCCTCGACATGAGGCCGTCGTTCGAGACTCCGGGTTTCATCACCTTCGACCTCGGGCCAGGCGCTGATCTCGCTCTGTGGTCCGGCCAGTTCGAGGATCTGTCAGCGGATGTCCCGCGTACCAGTGAGGTGTGTCTGGCCACCGACGGTGGGCCCGACGAGGTCAACGCGATTTTCAAGCGGTGGCAGTCCAGGGGCGTCACGATCCTGCAGGAGCCTCATGATCCGGGGTTCGGGCTGACGTTCCTCGCAGCTGATCCTGACGGGAACCGTATCCGCGTGGCACCAAGGGGCTGAAAGAGGGATTCGACTAGCTGGTGAGAACGACGAGTTGCTGAGTGGCCCGGGTCATCGACACATAGCGGTCCACCGCCCCCTCGATGCCCTCGCCGAAGTTCGCCGGGTCGATGACGACGACCAGGTCGAATTCGAGGCCCTTCGACAGTTCCGGGGTCAGTGAGCGGACCCGGGGTGTCGGCCGGAAGTTCGGGGCGCCGATGACGCAGGCGATGCCGTCGGGGTGGGAGGTGAGCCAGGTTTCGAGGATCAGGTCGAGGTCCGAGGCCGGGCCGTGGGTGACGGGGATGCCGCCGCTACGGATGGACGTCGGTACGTTCGCGTCGGGGAGGGCGGCCCGGATGACCGGCTCGGCCTCCGCCATGATCTCCTCGGGCGTCCGGTAGTTGATGCTGAGGGACGCCAGGGTGATCCGGTCGAGCCCGACACGTTCGAGGCGCTCCTCCCACGACTCGGTGAACCCGTGCCGGGCCTGGGCGCGGTCCCCGACGATGGTGAAACTCCGGGACGGGCACCGCAGGAGCAGCATCTGCCACTCCGCGTCGGTCAGTTCCTGAGCCTCGTCGACCACGATGTGCGCGAACGGGCCGACGAGCAAGTCCTGGGCAGCGAGGGCGAGTTCGGACTCGTCGACCAGGCTGACCCTGGCGTCCTGGCCGCGCAGCATCCGTACCAGGCCCACCCCTTCGTCACCGTCGGCGCCGGAGGCGGACGCGGCCTCGATCAGGTTGTCGACCACCTGGTCCATGCGCTCGCGCTGGGCGGCGAGAACGCTCTCGTGCCGGTGCCTTCGCCGGGCCGCCTCCGGGTCGCCGAGCCGCAGCCGGGCCGCGTCCAGCCACGGCAGGTCGGACACCGTCCAGGCCCGGGCGTCCGCGCGCTGCAGCTTCCGTACCTCGTCAGGGGTGAGCCACGGCGCGCACAGGCGGAGGTACGCGGGTACGGACCACAGGTCGCCGACCAGGTCCGTCGCCTCCAGCAGCGGCCACGCACGGTTGAAGGCGGCGACCAACTCCCGGTCCTGCGCGAGGGCCTTGCGGAGCCGGGCGGGCGGGACGCCGTGGGTGGTGTCGTCGCCGTCGTCGCTGTCAGGGTCCTGGAACGCGTCGTCGTGCTTGTCCGCCAGGATCGTGAGCAGTTCCTCCCATACCTGGTCGCGGGCCTCGTTGTGCGGGACGCCGGGTGCCGCCTCGAAGGCGACGGCCCAGTCCCCGGCGGTCAGCCGGACGTCGGACCAGGGGGTCGAGACCGTCATCCCCTGGGTGGGCGGCTCCTCGTAGAAGCGGACGCCCTTCTCGACCGCCCGCACCAGTTCCGCCGACGACTTCAGACGGGCCACGTCCGGGTCGGCCTCGACCCCCGCCGTGGCCCCCTCGTCGACGAGGTCCCGCAGGGTGCACGTCTGCACGCCCTCCTCACCGAGACTGGGCAGCACATCGGCGACGTACGACAGATACGGCCGGTGCGGGCCGACGAACAGGATGCCGCCACGGCGGTGACCGAGCCGCGGGTCGGCGTAGAGGAGGTAGGCCGAGCGGTGCAGGGCGACGACGGTCTTGCCGGTGCCCGGGCCGCCGTCGACGACGAGCGCGCCCCGCGAACCGGCGCGGATGATGGCGTCCTGGTCGGTCTGGATGGTGCCGAGCACGTCACGCATGCGCGGCGAACGGTTGCTGCCGAGGCTGGCGATGAAGGCGGACTGGTCGTCGAGGGCGGCGGCGTGCCCGTCCAGCCCGTCCGGGGTGAACACCTCGTCCCAGTAGTCGCTGATCCGGCCGTCGGTCCAGCGGTACCGGCGGCGGCTCGCCAGCCTCATCGGGTTGCCGTGGGTGGCGCCGAAGAACGGCTCGGCGGCGGGGGAGCGCCAGTCGAGCAGCAGCCGCCGGCCGGTGCTGTCGGTGAGGCCGAGCCGTCCGACGTACACGGACTGCTCGGGGTCGTCCGCGTCGACCATGTGCCCGAGGCAGAGGTCGAGGCCGAAGCGGCGCAGGGCGCGCAGACGGGAGGTGATGCGGTGGATCTCGGTGTCCCGGTCCATCGCGTCGCGGCCGGTGCCGCCCGGTGCTTTGCGCTCCGCGTCGAGACGGTCGGACAGTTCGGCGATCGTCTGCTCCAGGCACTCCGCGATGGCGGCGAAGTGCCGCTCGTCGCGGGCGATCAGCTTCGGGTCGGCCTTGGCGGAGAGACGGTCGGGAAGGTCGAACACGCTGGTGGTGGTCAGGGGGGTCACGTCATCAACTCCGGTGCTACGAGGCGCTGGTGATCAGGCGATCAGGCGATCAGGCGATCAGGCGATCAGGTGTGCAGGTGTTCGTGCGGCGTCCTGACTACCGGCCGACCGTGTCGAGCAGCAGCTTCGCGGCAACCGTCGCGCCGTCGGTGCGGATCTTGGCGGCGACGGCGGCGGCCCGCTCGCGGGTCTCGGGGGCCAGGGCGACACCGAGCGCGGCGGACAGGGACGCGAACGTCGGCGTCGGACCGTCGTGCGCCGTGCCGATGCCCAACTCGGCGACCCTGGCTGCCCAGTAGGGCTGGTCCACGAGCTGCGGTACGACGACCTGGGGTGCCCCGGCGCGGGCGGCAGTCGTCGTCGTACCCGCGCCGCCGTGATGCACGACGGCGGCCACCCGGGGAACAGTGCCTGGTGGTTGACGTCGCCGACGGCGAGGCAGTCGTCCTGGTCGTCGATCAGGGCGAGGTCGGCCCAGCCCCGCCCGACGAGGACGCGCCGCCCCTGCGCGCGCACCGCCTCGACGGCCACCTGGGCGACATCGGCCGACTCCCGCATGGGCATGCTGCCGAAGCCCACGTACACGGGCGGTTCGCCGGCCGCCAGGAACGCCGACAGGTCGGTGGGCAGGGGCCGTTCGTCGGGCAGGATCCACGCGCCGGTCTGTACGACGTCCAGATCGCCCGCGTCCGGAGGGCGGTCGGACTTCGGCCACGGAGCCAGGACCGGGTCGGCCGCCAACAACGGCCGGTCGGTGAAGACATGGCGGAGGGTGTCGTCGACGAGGGGCTGGCCGATCGACATCCGGTGGGTGTTGAGTCCCGGCCCGTACAGGACGTCGAAGCTCTCGGCGGTCAGGTCCCACAGCACGCGGTTGTCGGTCTCGTCCGGCGGGAACGGGCGGCCGGGCAGCGCGTGCGGCCTGTGGTGGGGCGACGGGAGCATGGTCGGGAAGTAGGCCACGTAGAAGAAGGGGATGCCGAGCTTCTCGGCCACCGACCGGGCCGCGCCCACCGCCGGGACGAGCCCTGTCGCCACCACCGCGTCACATCCCTCGGCGGCGGCCACCACAGCCTCGTACTGCGCGGCGGTCAACGCGGCGGCGCGCTGCGGCAGGGCCTCCGGTGTCATCGGAGCCGTCCCGGTGACCAGCGTGCGCACCGGCTCGGCGGCCGGCACGAACTCCACGCCGACCTCGGCCAGCAGCTTCGCGAACTCGTCGTCCGAGGGCGCGCACACCCGCACTCGCGCACCGAGTTCCCGCAGGGCCAGGGCGAGCGCGGCCATGGGCTGGACATCCCCGCGCGACCCGTAGGTCGACAACAAAACACGCACTTCGAGACTCCCCGTTTCCGCGAATTCCGGCCTAGGCCGGAGATTCTGCGGCACGACGGGGGCCTTGCCGCAAGCCCCCCGGTGCGCTATACATTGACTATGGCAAGGAGTTCAGGACTCCTTGCTTTTTTGTTTGTGCGGCTCAGCCCTGCACGCCCCGCTGCCTCTGCCTCCGTCTCCGGAGCAGCACGACGACCATGACGAGCGCGGTGGTCACCCCCGTCTGGACGACCAGGCTCACCAGCCCGTCGATCAGGTTGTCGACGGAGAAGTCGAAGATCATGGTGACCAGGAAGCGGGCGACGGCTACGCAGCAGAGCGTGAGGGCCACGAGGGCCAGCGGAATCCTGTGCCTCTGCTTCTGCACGTTCTTCTCGTTCTTCTCGTTCATGCCGTCGTCCCCCTGGTCCGCCTCTGATCCGCCCCTGATCCCCCTCCTGGTCCGGCCGATTCTGACATCGCCCCTTACGGCCGGACATGGGGGGTCATCGGTACGGTCCCGTTTCGCTCAGTGGAAGGGAACTTCCATTGACAGGGCAGTTACGTGCGTGGCATTTGGGGGAAACATCCGGCCCGTTCTCTTTAGGCCATCCGGCGCCATCGTGGCGACCCGCGCAGGAAGAGACCCCGATGACGGACACGGTCAGACCCACGGAGAGCACGGGCAGGGAGGACTACTCCCCCCGCCTCTACAACGAGGACCTCGCCCCGGCCACCGAGCGCAAGTGGGGCGCGTTCAGCATCTTCAACGTCTGGACCTCGGACGTACACAGTCTCTACGGCTACTTCCTCGCCGCCAGTCTGTTCCTGGTCGCCGGTAACACCTTCAAGTTCCTGATCGGCATCGGCGTCGGATCGCTGGTCATCTACTACCTGATGACGCTGATCGGCAAGGCCGGCGTACGGACGGGCGTCCCCTACCCCGTCCTGGCCCGCGCCTCCTTCGGCACCTTCGGCGCGAACGTCCCCGCCCTCGTCCGGGCCGTGGTCGCGACCTTCTGGTACGGCGCCCAGACCAGCGCGGCGGCGGGCGCGATCGTCGCGTTCCTGGTGCGGTACGACGGTCCGAAGCACCTGCACGAGACGACCCGCCTGTTCGACCACAGCGGGCTGGAGGTCATCTGCTACCTCGCCGTCTGGGCGGCCCAGTTGCTGATCATCAGCAAGGGCATGGAGACGGTCCGCCGCTTCCAGGACTTCGCCGGCCCGGCGGTCTGGCTGATGATGCTGGTGCTGGCCGTGGTCCTGTCGGTCAAGGCGGGCACGCTGTCCTTCACCGTCGACATGCCGGCCAAGGACCTCGCGGCCCTGGCGAAGAGCGCGACCGGCCTGGACGTGACGCCGGGTTCGTTCGCCGCGATAGCGGCCATCGCCGCGACCTGGGTGACGTACTTCGCCGCGCTGTTCCTGAACTTCGGGGACTTCGCCCGGTTCGCGCCGGACGAGAAGACCCTGAAGAAGGGCAACGTCTGGGGTCTGCCGGTCAACCTGATCCTGTTCTCGCTGGTCGCGGCGATGACAACTGCCTCCGCCAGCAAGGTGTACGGCGAGGTCATCCTCGAACCGGCGGCGATCTCGGCGAAGTTCGACAGCGCGTTCCTCGTCCTGCTGGCCGCTCTGACGTTCGCCGTCGCGACCCTGGGCATCAACGTCGTCGCCAACTTCGTCAGCCCGGCCTTCGACTTCGCCAACGTGGCCCCGAAGCACATCACCTTCAAGCGCGGCGGCCTGATCGCCGCAGTCATCGCCCTCCTCCTCTACCCCCTCCACCCCTGGGACAACGCCCCGAGCTTCGTCAACGCCATCGGCTCGACCATGGGCCCGATCTTCGGCGTGGTCGTCGTCGACTACTACCTTCTCCGCAAGGCCCAGCTGAACGTCCCCGACCTCTACAGGGAGGACGGCGAGTTCCGCTTCCAGGGCGGCTGGAACATCCGCGCCTTCGCGGCGGCGGCGGTCGGCGCGATCTTCTCCAGCATCCTGCCGACATACGGGCCCGCGGGCTACGGGGCGGCGCTGGGACCGTACTCGTGGTTCATCGGGGTGCTGGTCGCGGGGACGATCTACTTCGGGGTCAGCGGTGGGAGGAGCCGGCTGGTGGCTTCCGAGGAGCCCGCGGTCTGACAGCGGGCGGCCTGCGGAAACGTAACAGCACGCTCGTTCGAGTGAATGGCTCCGGATTCCGTATTCGGGCCGCCGGTCTACTCTGGGACTGTCGCGCTGAGCGAAGGAGGTCTGACATGGCGACGGCGGAGCCGATCATCATGCCGGGTTACCAGGGCGAGGCCATTCACGGCCCGTACGACGATCCTGATGATCCCGACGGCGAGCGCTACGAGGCACGCATGCGTGAGTACCTGGGCGGCGCGAGCGTCGAGCAGGCCTTCGAGCTGTTCAGTACGGCTGCCCCTGAGGGCTGGCGTGTGGAGCTGGTCGAAGGGGAGATCTACGTGGTGCCACCGGCGAATGGGGAGCACGAGGAAATCGTGTCGGAGCTCAGCGGGCAGGTCCGGGACCATGACAAGGGGCTGGGCCGCTACACCGGCATCGGCCTGAATGTTCCCGGAGCCTCCGAGACCGGACATGTCATCCCCGACCTTGTCGTCGCTCCCAAGGGCAGCTTCGACGACGAGGAGGAGTGGCACGGTACGGCCTCCGTGCTTCTGGTCGCCGAGGTCACCTCGACCTCGACCGCCGCACGCGACCGTGACAAGAAGATCCTCGGCTATGCCCGTGCCGACATCCCCGTCTATCTGCTGATCGACCGGGAGGAGGGCGAGGTGCTGGTGTACTCCGAGCCGTCCGGCGACGACTACGCCAAGAGCCTGAAGCACAAGCTGGGCCTGACCGTGCCCCTGCCCGCGCCCCTGGGGTTCGAGCTGGACACGGCTGAGTTCTGAGTAGTCGATTGAAAGTAGTGCCGGAGCCGTTCTGACGGGCCGGAACCGACGCTTCCCTACCCGGGCCGACCCTGCGCCCACTCCGCTTCGTGCACGGGCCCCGTCCGGTGTGGCTCCGCCGCCCGGGCCGGGCCCGCGTTCGCGGCGAGGATGAGTGTGGCGGCGGCGACGATCGCCGCGCAGATCGCTCTGGCGTGTGAGAACACGGCAACCTCGCAACCCTGCAATGACAGCGACGTATTAAGCACGCTTAACCCGTGGCTTAACGTAGAGCTTGACGGACCTCAACGGCAAGTGGGCGCAGGGGAGTTGGCGATGGTGGAGCGCGACGACCCGGAAGTCATCGGGCGCAGGGTGCAGCGGCTGCGTATCGAGCAGGGGCTGACACAGAGGCAGTTGGCGGAGCCCGCCTACACACCCGCCTACATCTCCACCCTGGAGGCCGGACGTGTGCGGGCCTCCGACGAGGCGCTGCGGCACATCGCCGAGCGGCTCGGGGTGGCGTACGAGGAGATCGTGACCGGGCGTCCGGCCCATCTGGCCACGGACGTCCGACTCCGGCTCACCGACGCCCAGCGCACCCTCGCCACCGGCGAGACCGAGGCGGCGGCCAAGCAGTACCGGGAGCTGAGGGAGGAGGCCGCGCGGCTCGGGCTCCTCGCGGAGGAGGCCGCCGCACTGCTCGGGCTCGGCGAGTGCGGAGTGGAGACCGGGGATCTCGGCGCCGCCCAGGAGTACTTCGAGCAGGCCGAACGGTGTCTGGCCGACGAGCCCCTCACCGGCCGGGTCCCCGCTCTGCGCGGACGGGCCGTCGCGCACTATCTCGCCGGTGAACTCCGTTACTCCGTATACCTTCTGGAGTCGACGATCGACGAGCTGAACCGCAGCGGTCTGCACGACCCGGACGCTCTCCTCCCCCTCTACGCCAGCTCCATCGCCCCCTACATGGACATGGGCGCCCACGCGCGCGCGGCCCAGGCCGCCGAACTGGCCCTCGCGCTCGCGCCGCAGGTGCGCGATCCGGCGCTCATCGCCCGTATGCACCGACAGGTGGCCCGGACGATGCTCGCCGAGGGACGGTACGCGGAGGCCGACGCCTCGCTGGCGAAGGCCGCCGAGCTGTACCGGCAGCTGCAGATCCGTACGGAGCTGGCCAACTGCCACTGGATGCGCGGGTATCTCTACGCCCAGCAGGGCGAACTCGCCCGCGCCGAAGCCGAGTTGCGGGAGGCGCACGCCATGCTGTCCGCCAAGCGCGCCGCCCTCTACAGCAGTCAGGTCACGGTCGAGCTGGCCGACGTACTGCATCGGCGCGGCAAGTCCGACGAGGCGGCGGCGCTGCTGCACGACGTACTCGGGGACCTGTCGTCGGAGCGCGGCGCCGTGCACTCGGCCGCCGCCCACCGGCTGCTCGGCATCATCGCCGAGGACGCCCGCGACACGGACCGGGCGGAGGAGCACTACGTCCGCGCCCTCAGCGTCCTGGAGCGCGCGGGCGCCGCCGGAGACCTCGCCGACCTGTGCCGGCTGCTCGGCGATCTGCTGCGCCGGACGGGCCGGGTGGAGGCGGCGCTCGACGCGTACCGGACAGGGCTGGGGCATCGTACGGCCCCCGGCACCACGACCCTGGGCCCGGCGCCCGCACAGCCTCCTCTTTGACCGATCGGGGGCAGCGCACAGCGCGGGCGGTTAGCCTTCGGCCGGAACTGTGAGCATTTGGGCATCTGGCTATGTGGGTCTTCGACCGGGACGGTACGAGCGCGTGAACGGCGAGCACGGCGGAGGGTACGGGGAGTCCGGCGGCGGGTGGAGCGTCGCCGACGGGCTGCGGTTCGCCGTCCGCGCGTTCGTGTACGCCGTCGTGGGCGGCGCCGCGCTGCTCGCCATCGCGACCGTCGCCTCCGTACTCGGGCCGACCCTCGCCCTCGACCTCTACACGCCCCCCGTGGCCGCCTGGTGGACGGTGTTCACGGCGGTCGTGGTGCAGGGAGTGCCCTTCCTGCTGCTGGGCACGGTGGTGTCGGCGGCGATCGGGGCGTTCGTACCGGAGCGGGTGTTCACCCGGCTGCTGCCGCGCAACCAGGCGCTCGCCGTGCCGATCGCGGGCGCTGCCGGGGTCGTCCTGCCCGGCTGCGAGTGCGCGTCCGTGCCGGTGGCGGGGAGCCTGATGCGGCGCGGGGTCGCCCCGGCCGCCGCGCTCGCGTTCCTGCTCTCCGCGCCGGCGATCAACCCCGTGGTGCTGGTCGCGACGTCGATCGCGTTCCCCGGGCAGCCGAGGATGGTGCTCGGGCGGCTGGTGGCCTCCCTGGTCACGGCGGTGGTCATGGGCTGGCTGTGGGCGAGGTTCGGGCGGGACGAGTGGCTGCGGAAGCCCACACCGGTGGGCGGGTCGTCGGCCTCCGAGCCCTCCGGCTGGCGCGGGTTCTCGGCCGGCCTCCAGCACGACTTCCTGCACGCGGGCGGCTTCCTCGTACTGGGCGCGGGGGCCGCGGCGACCTTCAACATCGTCGTCCCGAGGTCCGTGCTCGACGTGTTCACCGGCTCGGCGTGGCTCGCCGTGCTGCTGCTCGCCGTACTGGCCGTCGTCCTGTGCGTGTGCAGCGAGGCCGACGCCTTCGTGGCGGCCTCCCTGAGCGGCTTCTCCCCCACGGCCCGGCTCGCCTTCATGGTGGTCGGCCCGATGGTCGACCTGAAGCTGATCGCCCTCCAGGCGGGCACCTTCGGCCGGTCCTTCGCCGTCCGGTTCTCGTCGGTGACGTGGGTGGTCGCGGTGAGCAGCAGTGTCGTCGTCGGGTGGTGGTTGTGGTGAGGCGGTACGGGGGTGCCGTGCTGTTGCTGCTGACGGGCGGCGCGGTGCTGCGGATCTCGCTGTTCAGCGAGCTGTATCTGCGATACGTGCAGGAGGGGCTGCGGCCGTACCTGGTGGTGTCCGGGGTGGCGCTGGTGGTGCTGGGGGTGGTGGCCGCCGTGGCACGGGGGCGGGGCGAGACGGAGGATCCCGAGCGCGACGCACACGACGAGCACGACGGTGACGATGACGGCCGGGATCACGACGGTCATGGTCACCGGCATGGACACGGCCCCCGGGTCGCCTGGCTGCTCACGCTTCCCGCCCTCGCGCTGCTCCTCTTCCCGCCGCCCGCCCTGGGCTCGTACAGCGCCGACCGCGAGGCGGCTCAGCGGGCCGCGCAGGGCGTGGGTACGTTCCCCGCGCTGCCCGCCGGGGATCCGCTGGAGCTGACGGTCGGCGAGTTCGGTTCACGCGCGATCTTCGACAGCGGGCGGTCCCTGAAGGGCCGTACCGTCCGGCTGACCGGCTTCGTCACCCACGGGGACGACGGCACCTGGTACGTCACCCGCCTCCTCGTCTCCTGCTGCGCGGCCGACGCCTCGACGGGCAAGGTCGAGATACGCGACGCCGACGCCCCGGTGACGGACACCTGGGTCACGGTCACCGGAACCTGGGTGCCCAAGGGGAAGCTGGGCTCGGACGCGGCCTGGCCACCGGTGCTGGACGCGGGGTCGGTACGGACGGTCGCGGAGCCGTCGAATCCGTACGAGAAACGATGACCGCGGCGCGGGACTGAGCCGTGGTGAAAGGATTCCACGGGTGCCGGACAAGGCAGGTCGTGGAATCCATGACGGAGACGGAACAGAGGGCCACCCGGGATCAGCGGGCCCGCTTCGAGGCGCTGGCGCACGTCGTGACGGAGCCGTTGCACCGCTATCTGCTGCGGCGCGCGGAGCCCGACCAGGTCGACGACGTCCTCTCGGAGACTCTGCTGGTGCTGTGGCGCCGTATCGAGGACGTACCGGGTCTGGAGGCGTCGGGGCGCGTCCCCGACTCCGACGCCGTACTGCCCTGGTGCTACGGCGTGGCCCGCGGCTGCCTGGCCAACGCCCGCCGCGCGGACCGGCGTAGACGCTCCCTCCTGGAACGCCTGACGTGGACGGCGGCGGGCACGGCGCGGGAGACGGTGGAGACGGGGGACGCCGACCACACCGCTCTGCACGCGGCGCTCGCCCAACTCCGCGCGCTGGACCGGGAGGTGGTCCTCCTGTGGGCGTACGAGGAACTGACACCGAGCCGGATCGCCGAGGTGACCGGTCTGAGCGCGAACGCCGTGAGCATCAGGCTGCACCGGGCGAAGAAGAGACTGGCGGTCCAGCTGGAGCGAAAGACCCGCCCGCACCCCGGACATGAGACGGACGAAGGACAAGGAACCGGTACCGGAAACGGACCCGGAAGGAGCAGTCGATGAACGACGACGAGTTGCTGGCCCACCTGAAGGCCACGGACCCGGCACTGACCTCGAAGGCTCCGCGACCCGACGTCACCCGTCTTGTGGAGGCCACGATGAACACCGACACCGCATCTACGGACACGCGTACGAGCACGGCGGGCGCAGGGCCGCGCCGCCGGCTCGTCCCGGCGCTGGCGTTCGCCGCACTGCTGGTGGTGGGAGGCGGTGTCACCTGGGGCGTCGCCGCGAACGGCGGAGACGCGACGAGGGACACGACCGGCTCAGGGACGGTGACGGCCGCGCCCCGGACCCGGTCCCAGCCCCTGACGCTCACGCTGGCGGACAGCGGTTCGGCCAAGTGCGCGGCACCCACGCTGCAGTTCCTGCTCAGCCACCAACTCGCCTTCGAGGGCACCGTGACCGCCAAGCGCGGCGACCGCGTCGATCTGACGGTCGACCACTGGTACCGCGCCACCACCGGCACCGCCGACCGCCCCGACGAGGTCCGCCTCACCAGCGACGAGGGAAACGCGGAGGCCACGATCTTCGAGGTCGGCACCCAGTACCTGGTGACCGCGGACGACGGCGCCGTCCCGATCTGCGGCGGCACGAGCGTGGCCACGGCCGAGACGAGGACCATGTTCCAGCAGGCTTTCGGGGCCCCTGCGAACTGACGCACGCCCGTACGTGCCGCGGCGCCCTGCCAGGGAGGCGGGCGCCGCGATGTCCTTACGGGGCAAGGCAGTTGAGGGAGTCTCAGTCCAAGAACCCCAGTCTCAGCGCTTCGCGCCGCTGCGGTATGTCGAGATACCCAGGGCGAGCAGCCAGTAGCTGAGGATCGCGCCCATCAGGGCTGTCGTGCCCCAGCCGTTCGCCGCGTAGAAGTGGGCCGGGGTGTTGCCGAAGAACAGGGACGGTACGAAGGCCAGGTTGATGCCTGCCAGGACGTACGCCGAGCGGGTGGTCCAGCGGGGGAGGAGGTTCGTGCGGGCGATCGTGTATCCGGTCGCCGCCAGGAAGAGAGCGAGCAGGAGGCGGCTGATCGAGCCGTAGAGGATGTAGGTGCCGTTCACCTCGATCGTCGGGTCGATCGAGTGGTCGGTGGCGATCACCGCGCCGGCTTCCAGGCCCATGGAGACCAGGGTGATCGTCGCGTAGACGAGGCCCGTCGAGTAGGCCAGCGAGGCCGCCCACTCGTAGGCCGGGTTCACCCTCCTCACCAGTTCGCGGAAGCTCGTCACGAAGACGATCAGGAACGCCAGCGCGATGATCCCGACCAGGAGGCGGGCCAGGACGTTCGCGTCCGGGGGTGGGCCCGAGTAGACGAAGTACAGGGGCACTTCGACGATCAGGGCGACGGCGGTGGCGATACCCGCGACGCCGGTCAGGCGACGCGCGGTCCGCTCGCTCATGCCGGTCGCGTGGGGCGTGCCCGTGGTCTGCCGCGCGGTCTGCTGGGTTGACTGCTGTGTCTTCGTCGTCTCGTTCATGTAAGGGATCGTGCCGGTCGCGGCGCGCTTCGTCCCTGGGCCTGAGCGGCCGATGTGGGGTGGTGTTACGTACACCCCGCCGCCCCTTCCCACCCCCTGCGGGATGGAGGGTGATCCATTTACAACAGCGTGTGCATGCGTAAAGAAGCTGCCGTGGGTACCCGGGACGCCTGACGGACTCGAAGGGCGACGGGAGGCGATGACCGTGCGGTTCGGGGACGGTCGGCACGACGGGCATGACCGGCATCTTGGGCGGACGGCTGACGCGATCGTCGAGCGGGTACGGGGCTCCCGACCCGGCGACATTCCCCGGCGCCTGTGTGATGTCGCCGTCGAACTGCTGCCGGTGACCGGCGCGAGTGTGTCCCTGCGCGCCGACGGCGTGCCCGTACGGCTGACCGAGACCGACGCGCGGGCTGCCCAACTGGCCGAGATACAGGCGACCTTGGGCGACGGGCCCTGCCAGCGTGCCGGTTCCTCCGGCGTTCCCGTGCTCGCGTCCGATCTGACGTCCGGCCGGGACGTGCGCCGCTGGCCGGTCTTCGCCCAGGAGGCGAGCAAACTGGGCGTGTGCGCGGTGTACGCGCTGCCCCTCGGCAGTGGCCGGATCTGCGTGGGCACGCTGGACCTCTACCGCGACACCGTCGGGGAGCTGACACCCGGCGAGCTGGGGACGGCCGGTCGTGTGGCGAGGATCGTGACGGTGTCGCTGACGGACCTGTTCAGGACGGCCCGGTTGGGCGGCCTGGTCGCGGACCATGACGAGATCCACCAGGCCACCGGGATGATCATGGTCCAGCTCGGCGTCGACGCCGGCGAGGCCTTGGCGCGTCTTCGCGCGCACGCCTACTCCCACGGCCGCACGGTGCTCGCGGTGGCGCGGGAGGTGGTGGGACGACGGAGGCGGCTCGACAGGGGGTAGGCCGCAGGGGTGGTGTGGGGCGAGGTGGGGGGGCGTCGGCGTCCGCGGCGCGGGTCAGTACAGGTCCTCGTCCGTCTCCTGCCCCTGGTCCAGATCCAGATCCTGATTCTGGCCCTGCTCCTGCTCCTGCTCCTGCTCCTGTGCCTGCCCCGAGTCCTGTCCCTGCCCGTTGCCCTCGCTCTGCCGCTCCTGGGGCTGAGGCCGGGGCGCGGGCTGGACCGGCCCCCGCGTCGGGCTCTGGCTCGGCGTCGGCGTCGGACTCTGGCTGGGACCGGGGCTCTGGCTCTCGTCCCGCACCGGTGTCTGTGGCGGGACCGGGGTGTCCTTCCTGGTCTGCTTCAGGCGTTCGGCGCCGACCTGGAGGGCGCGGGCCGTGTACTTCGTGCGGGGCTCCGCCAGGCCGCCGTTGGTGAGGACGATCGCGTCGTCGCCGACCCGTACGGCGGCGAGATCCAGGGTGAGCGTGGCCGGGGCGCCGTCCAGTTCGCCCCTCGTCGACAGCCGCAGCCCCTGCCTGGCGTCCCCCGCATCGGGCAGCCGGACCTCCTTCACCCGCACCTCCTGGCGGGCGCCGCGCGGGCCGACCGCCGTGAAGCGGGCGCATTTCTGCGGCATCGTCCTCAGCCAGGCGAGCCGCTCGTCGACGTCGGCGCGGTGGGCGGCGCTGACCTGGTAGCGGAGCTGGGAGCCCTCGTCGTAGTCGTCGAACCCGGCGACGGCACGGGCGCCGGCCGGTTCGCCCACCAGTTCCTCCGTGTACACGGCGTCGAGGAGACGTCCGCAGTCGGCGTTGTCAGCCGTCGCCTTGAGCAGCGCGTCCCGCCAGAGCGCGGCGCCCTCGCTGGGAGTCCACGGCGCCCCGAGGTCGGCGTCGGTGAGAAGGGCGCCCCGGGCCTGGGCGTCGGTGAGGGCCTGCGGGGCGGTCGGGGAGGCGGAGGCGTGCTGCGCGGGGGTGGGCGAGGCGGCGGCTCTGGCCTGCCTGAGTCCCGTGCCGCCCCCGGCGTGGGACCCGTCGTGCGTGCACGCGGCCATCGTCAGGAGGGTGCCCATTCCGAGGGCCGAGGCGAGCAGACGTACCGCGAATGAAGTGGGGAACTGACGTTCTTTCATCGAATGCGTGACCTTTGCGAGTGGTGCTCGTTCCCATATCGACGGGATCGGCGGGTGGGTTTTGGGCGGGGGTGGCGGGATGGCTGAGCTGAGGAGTATGGCGGCGCCGTTCGTCGTGTCCGGTCCGAGTGGCGTGGCAGTCCGAACCCGCCTCAAGGACCTGACTCCGGACGATGACCAGGTGCTGCGCCTGGTCGGCGCGCATCTGGGGTCGCTGGCTTCGAAGGACCTCAACGCCCGCTGTCGGAATGGCCTGGAGCATTCCGGTGAGGCGTGGGCGGTGCGTAAGCGGGAGTTGACGCCGTTCTCGTCGTCGCGGTGGGCGGGCAGTATCACCAAGGGCACGCACGATCAGTGGGCGCTGGCCCGCCGCAGCCAGCTGGCCCACCTCCAGACTCTGGAAGCGGGCGTCCGCATCATCGGGCACCGGCTGTCGCTGCCGATCGGGCAGAAGGGAATGAAACACGCCCCGGGCGGCTACCGGTCGCGGCGGGAGTGGCATGCGAAGTCCCGGCGGCTGCGTGTGTTGGAAGACCGGCTGGCCGCTGCCCGCGCCGACCGCGAGGCCGGAGTCGTGCACGTCGTGCGCGGCGGCAAGCGACTGGCCCGCAGCCGACACCACCTGGACACCGCCCAGCTCGCCGAGGAGGAGTGGCGCACGGATTGGGAGGCGGAGCGCTGGTTCTGTCAGGCGGACGGGGAGTCCGGCAAGCGCTACGGCAACGAGACGATCCATATCAGCCCCGACGGCGAGGTGAGCATCAAACTCCCCGCGCCGCTCGCACATCTGGCCAACGCCCCGCGCGGCCGGTACGTCCTGGCCTGCCGGGTCACGTTCGCGCACCGGGGCGGCGAGTGGGCGGACCGTGTCGCGGCGAACCGGGCGATCGCCTACCGCATCCACCTGGATACCGGCCGGGACCGCTGGTACCTGACCGCGTCCTGGCAGATCCCGCCCACCCCGACCGTGCCGATGGAGGCCGCGCTCGCCCACGGCGTGATCGGTGTCGACATGAACGCCGATCACCTCGCCGCCTGGCGCCTCGACACCCATGGCAACCCGACCGGCAGCCCGCGCCGTTTCTTCTACGACCTGTCCGGTACCGCCGAGCATCGGGACGCGCAGGTCCGCCACGCCCTCACCGGTCTCCTGTACTGGGCCCGCACGTGTGGTGTGAAGGCGATCGCGGTCGAGGATCTGGACTTCACGGCGGAGAAGACCCGGGAGAAGCACGGGCGCAGGAAGCGCTTCCGGCAGTTGATCTCCGGCATGCCCACCGGGAAACTGCGTGCCCGGCTGGCCTCGATGGCCGACCAGACGGGTATCGCGGTCATCGCCGTCGACCCCGCCTACACCAGCCGGTGGGGTGCCCAGCACTGGCAGAAACCCCTCACCACGACCACCCGTAAGACGACTCGCCATGATGCTGCTGCCGTGGCGATCGGAAGGCGCGCCCAGGGACACCCGATCCTGCGACGGACGACACCGCCCCCACAGCACCGGAGTGATGCGGTGGGGCATCGGACCGTCCAGGCCGGACCAGGTGTTCCTGGGCGTGAGGGAACCCGCCCCCGCATTCCCGGACCACGGACACGATCCGTGCCGCCCGGACGCGGAGCGAACGCGGGCAACCAGAACGCCCAACACCGTCCGGGGCGTTCGGCCGAGCATGAGATCTGGCAACAGGACTCACTCCCGCTCAGTCTTTAGCAACGGTTCCTCCAGAGGTGCCGGTACATCAGGTCTCCCCCCGACGGCACCATTGCGCGCGCGGTACCGCCAGTGAGCCGGGCCGTACGGGTGAGCGGATGGCCGGGTTGCGGAGTCCGGCGGCCCAGGCGCTGTCCGCCCATGGCGACGACGATCTTCCGGGGGCGCGGAACGAGGCGGCGAACGGCCCGAACTCTGCGAACCTGTGCAGCCGGGAAAGGAGCCCTCACCGTGACGACTGCGGAACCCACGACCCACACCCACACCGAGCCCCATGCCCTTGCCGCGCAAGGGAGTGCAGATCTCCCCGTGCCCGTCATCATCGACTGCGACACCGGCGTCGACGACGCCCTGGCCCTGCTGTTCGCCGTACGGCACCCGGGAATCGACCTCCGCGCCGTCACCTGTGTCGCCGGGAACACGGACGTCGACCAGGTCGTACGCAACACCCTCACCGTCCTCGACCAGGCCGGCGCCCCCGATGTGCCCGTCGCGCGCGGGGCCGAGCGGCCGTTGATCGAGCCCGCGCGGCCCGCCGCCCATGTGCACGGACGGGACGGCCTGGGCGACCTCGGCCTGACCGCGCCCACCACCCGCAGGCCCGTCGACGTGGACGCGGTGACCCTGCTGCGCCGCGAGATCCTCGGCTCGCAGCGCCCGGTCACGCTGATTCCGATGGCCCCGCTCACCAACATCGCCCTGCTCCTGCGTACGCACCCCGAGGTGACGGCCAACATCGAGCGGATCGTCTTCATGGGCGGCGCGGTGGAGGTCGGGAACGCCACTCCCGTCGCCGAGTTCAACGTGTGGCACGACCCGGAGGCCGCCGCCGTGCTCCTCACCGCCGGGGTGCCGATCACGATGTACGGCCTGGACGTCTTCCGGCGCGTCGTCGTGCCGTGGGCCGATGTCCAGCGGCTGCGCGGGAGCGCGGAACCGGGGGCGCGGCTCGCCGGTGAGCTGCTCGCCCACCGCGACCCGGCCGTCACCGGTGACCCCACGCCCACCGGCGGCCTCGGCGACGCGGGCGCCGTCTGCGCCGTCGCCGACCCGGCCGGGCTGACCACCAGCCTGCTGCCGGTCGAGGTCTCCCTCGCCCCAGGCCCGGCCCGGGGACAGACGATCGTCGACCGCAGACCGCGCCCCGGCGAGTCCGAGATCCACCACGGCGTCCGTGCGCGACCGCTGGTGGACGTGGCGCTGGACATCGACGTGGACCGGTACGTGGAGCTGTATCTGAAGACGGTGGAGATCCGCTAGGCATGGGAAACGACGCCGCCCCGGTACCGCTCGCGAGGAGCGACACCGGGGCGGACGTACACCTACGGGCCTACGGGTCTACAGGCACGCGTGCCTGTAGGGGTGATCACGAACCGGCGCGACCAGCCTTGCGTCGCTTCGTCGCCATCACGATCGCCGCGCCGCCGATCAGCAGCGCCGCGGCGCCGCCCGCGATCGGGCCGGTGGCGCTGCCGCCGCCGGTCTCGGCCAGCGGGGGCTGGCTGCTGTCCGGGCTGGCCGGCGTGGCCGGCGGGGTGGACTCCGGGGACGACTCGGACGGCGTCGGGGTCGACGGCGTCTCGGAGGCGGGCGGGGTCGTCTCGGACACCGGCTCGGAGGGAGTCGGCGTACCGGGGGTCTCCTCGACCGGAGGCGTCGGGGTCGGGGTGCCCGGGGTCTCCTCGGCCGGCGGAGGCGTGGTCGTGCAGTCCTTCGTACCGCCGTTCCAGGCGGCGATCAGCTTGTCCTTGATGACCGGGCGGTCCGGACCCTTGGGCAGGTCGCCGTGCTCGAAGCCGTCGTTGGCGTCGAGGTCGCCGTCGAACTTGACCTTGCCGCGGTAGAGGTCGATCTGCGCGAAGCAGCCCGCGTCCGGCACCGCGATGTCGAGCGAGTCGGTCTGGCCCTGCATGACCGTGACGGTGTCGAAGTCGACGAACACCTGGAGGCCGGAGGTGGCGAAGGTGGGACCGTGGGCGATGTAGGAGGCGAGGGAGGCGGTGCAGGTGCTGGCGTCACCGGCGGTGCGCACCTGGACGTGGATCTTGCCGTCCTCGGTGGGCTTGAGGTTCTGGTCGTCGACGCGGACCGAGTCGAAGAAGTTCTTCCCGTCGAGGGAGAACTGGCAGCGGTCGGTCTCGGTCTTCGTGCCCGCGCCGGCGCCGGGCTTGTAGCCGCCGGTCTTGGAGCCCCAGCCGTCACCGCCGGGCGTGCCGGTGGCCCAGGCCCCCGAGGCGGAGGCCGCGCAGAGGGCGAGTGTGGCCGCGCCCGTTCCCAGGAGGTGGAGGGCGGTGACACGACTCAGTATGGACATGCGGATCCCATCTTCGCGTGTGCGAGAACCCGGGTACGGCGGGAGGGCAGCGCGTTGCTGCCGGGCAGTACCGGGGGAGTGTGGTCGAAGGAACGCCAGGCCCATTGGTCACATGCGCCACAGCGTTTGCACATCGTGAATCGTGCGGACCGGGGTGTCAACTTGGTGGAATGCAAAGGATGTTCGCGCTTAATCACCATTTCGCCACACAAGGAAGGGTGTGTTCCGGGGGCGCGTGGGTTCACGTTCCCGGCGAAGTGGACAGTTTGGGTTTGTCGTCCGACGGATCTCCGCCGGATCTCCGTCGGGGATCCGCTGGAGGTCCGTCGGAGAAGAGCCACAGCTAGGAGACGACGAGTGCCCGAACCGACTCTTGACCTTTCCTCCCGGGACCCCGACTGGTGGCGTCAGGCCGTCTTCTACCAGGTGTACCCGCGCAGCTTCGCCGACGCCGACGGCGACGGACTGGGCGACCTGAAGGGCGTCACCCAGCGTCTGACGCATCTGAGCGCGCTGGGCGTGGACGCCCTCTGGCTCTCCCCCTTCTACCCCTCCGAACTGGCCGACGGCGGCTACGACGTCGCCGACTACCGTGACGTCGACCCCCGGCTCGGCACCCTCGACGACTTCGACGCGATGGTCACCGAGGCGCACCGTCTCGCCCTCAAGGTGATGGTCGACATCGTCCCCAACCACACCTCCCGGCGGCATGTGTGGTTCGAGGAGGCACTGCGCTCGGCGCCCGGCTCCCCGGCCCGCGACCGCTACGTCTTCCGGGACGGGCGCGGTGAGCACGGCGAGCTGCCGCCCACCGACTGGCAGTCCGTGTTCGGCGGCAGCGCATGGCAGCGGGTGACCGGGGACCAGGCGCCCGACGGCCAGTGGTACCTGCACCTCTTCACACCCGAACAGCCCGACCTCAACTGGGCCAACGAGGAGATCCGCGCCGACTTCCGCACCACGCTCCGCTTCTGGTCCGACCGGGGTGTGGACGGCTTCCGCATCGACGTCGCCCATGCCCTCGCCAAGGACCTCGACATGCCGCTACGGGATCTCGGCGCCCCGGAACTGAGCGGCGAGCAGGCCCTCGCCGCTCTCCCGCCCGGCACCCACCCCTTCTTCGACCGCGACGAGGTCCACGAGATCTACCGCGACTGGCGCAAGATCCTCGACGCCTACAGCCCGCCCCGCATGGCGGTCGCCGAGGCCTGGGTCCCGGGCGCCCGCCGCGCCCTGTACGCCCGCCCGGACGAACTCGGCCAGGCCTTCAACTTCGAGTACCTGCAGGCGGGTTGGGACGCCGAGGAACTGCGCCGGGTCATCACGGACTCCCTCGCCACGGCCCGCTCGGCGGGCGCCTCGGCCACCTGGGTCCTCTCCAACCACGACGTCGTACGCCACGCCTCCCGCCTCGCGCTCCCGGCGGGCACCGACCTGAACGCCTGGCTCCTGTCGGACGGCGCCGCCCCGCCGGTCGACGAGGCCGCCGCCCTGCGCCGGGCCCGGGCGGCGACGCTGCTGATGCTGGCGCTGCCGGGTTCGTCGTACGTCTACCAGGGCGAGGAACTGGGCCTCCCCGAGGTGGCCGACCTGCCCGCCGCGGCCCTCCAGGACCCGATCTGGGAACAGACGGCGCACACGAGCAAGGGCCGCGACGGCTGCCGGGTGCCGCTGCCGTGGACGACGACCGGCCCGTCGTACGGGTTCGGCGCGGGCGGCGCCTGGCTGCCGCAGCCGCCGGTCTTCGCGTCGTACGCCGTCGAGGCACAGGACGGGGCCGAGGGCTCGACCCTGGAGCTGTACCGCACGGCCCTCGCCCTGCGCCGCCGTCTGCTGGACGGCGAGGCCCTGACCTGGGCCGCGGAATCGGCCCCCGGTGTCCTCGACCTGACTCGCACGGACGACTGGCGCTGCGTGACGAACCTGACGGCGACGCCGGTCGAACTACCGCCCGGGGACGTCCTGTTGAGCAGCGCGCCACTGGAGCCGGACGGCCGGCTGGGCCCGGACACCACGGTCTGGCTCGGCGGCCGCCAGGATCTGTTCTAGTCGACCGCGCTCATCCCGCCGTGGGACTGGGCGCCGGATAACCGGCGACGTCCGGCGGCGGGGTGAGGACGACGGTCGGGGCGCCCGGCACGGGGACGGGCGGGGTGACGTCTGAGCGGGCAGCTTCGGCGGGGTGGTCTCCTGGAAGAGCACCGTGTTGAATTGACGAGCCCCGTCTTCTCCATGACCGTGATGTGGTCGAGACGGTGACGTTGGCCTGATCGGCGAGGGCGCGGACCAGGGTGTTCTCGGTGGTCGACCGGATCTTGGCGACGGTGTTGAAGATCGACCCGTGGGTGATGCGCAGGATGTTGGCGAAGTCGCTGTCGAACTGCGTTCCCTTGCTGTCACCGGTCAGCGTGGCGATGAACCCCTGCTGCTGCGGACTGGGCAGGTTGGGAATGGTGATCCCGAGCTGCGGAGCGATCCGCCGCACTGTCGCGTCGAGCGCCGCGTGCCCGGAGACGAGATGCTGCCCGGCGGTGATGACCGCGGGTGAGGTCCCCTTCGCGATCGCCATCTGCCCGACCGGGTACTCCCAGAGCCCGGCCGCCCGCACCTTCACCACGAAGTCGCGATCGGCCTCCGTCAACGGGCCGGCCGAGGTCTGCGCGATGATCCGGGTGGGAGAACTGGACACGGTCTGGACACCGAGCATCGCGGGATAGGCGAGCGCGGCCAGGGTCAGACCCAGCGCGCCACCCACGAAAAGGGTGCCGGTCGATCTCCGGGTGAATCGCACCTTGCCTCCTGAAGCGACGGGAGTCGTCGAGGAGTTATACGGCGAGGAGCGGCGGCCGGAACCTTTCGTCTCCGTATGGCCTGCGCAAAAGGTGTGCCATGAAGCCGGATCCCGTCGGTGTCATGAACTGACAGGATGTCGGGTGTCGCGGGCCCGGACACCGAGGGCCCTGGAGCGGGGGAAGAACGTGGAGATACTCGTACTGATCGGCATTCTCGTGCTGGTCGCCGGCGGATGCGTGTGTGTCGTGTGGGCGTCGCGGGGCGGGCCGCGCTGGGTGCGGGGGGTGGCCCAGGTGACGTTGACGGCGGGTGAGGTGCTGCGCAAGTCGTCCCGTTCCAGCCGTAATTCGAGCGGGCAGGACTCCGGGGACGACGGTTCCTGACGGGATTGTCGCCCCGCTCCCTGCACCGGGAGGCGCAAGGACGTCCGGCGAACCGCCCGAGATCCGTGGGCCCGAGACCGGTCGACAGGTGGGAAACACGACCTGACTCGCACCGGGCCTCGCCCTGAAGCACCGGCCGGGAAGATCCTGCCCCTCCCCGGTCCCCGCCCCGCGGTACTCTCACGCCTCCGCTGCTCGCACCGCCCCGCCCAGGCTCTCCGTGATCGTCCCGGTGGCCGCCGACAGCAGCGCGCCCAGTTCGGGGAGGCGGTCGCGGGTGACGCGGGCCGCCGGGCCCGAGATGCTCACGGCGATCGAGACCTCGCCCTTGTGGTCGTACACGGGGGCCGCCACGCAGCGGATGTCCTGCTCGTTCTCGACGTCGTCGACGGCGTAGCCGTCGGCCCGGATGCGGGCCAGTTCCTCGTGCATTTCGGCGCCGCTCGACCAACAGACGTATCTCTCCCTGGGCGTCGGTGGGGCCGAGTCCAACGTGGCCTGTGGGCTCGTGGCCCTCGGGCAGCGGGCGGCCTGGGTGGGCCGGGTCGGGTCGGACCCGTTCGGGCGGCGCGTCCTCGACGACCTCGCCGGCCGGGGCGTCGACGTGTCCGCCGCCGAGATCGACCCCGACCGGGCCACCGGCGTCTACTTCAAGGACCCCACCGCCGACGGCACCCGCTCCTACTACTACCGCCGCGACTCCGCCGCCACCCTCATGGGCCCCGGCCTGGCCCGCCTCCCCCTGCTGGCCTCGGCCCGGCTGCTGCACCTCTCCGGCATCACCGCCGCCCTCTCCGACAGTTGCGCCGAACTGCTCACCGCCCTCGTCGTCCGGCGGGCGGCACCCGGCCCCCTCTTCTCCTTCGACGTCAACCACCGCCCCGCCCTCTGGCGCCACCGCCCCGCCGACGCGGCCCCCGCCGCCCTGCTGGAGCCGGCCCGCGCCGCGGACATCGTCTTCGTCGGCCGCGACGAGGCCGAGACGCTCTGGGACACCGGCAAACCCGAGGAGATCCGGGACCTGCTGCGCCCGGCCCGCGTGATGGTCGTCAAGGACGCCGGACACGGAGCGACGTCGTACGGGGAGGACGGCACGGAGACCTTCGTACCCACCCCCGTCTCCCGCGTCGTCGAGCGGGTCGGCGCGGGCGACGCCTTCGCAGCCGGATACCTCGCCGCCCTCCTCGAAGATCGGGACGCCACGGCGGGGCTACGACTGGGGCACCGGATGGCCGCGCTCACCCTTGGCACCCGCGAGGACGTCCCCATGGCCCCTGACCTGGGTGAGCTTGCGCGGCTATTCCCGCCGGACGTGTGACATTGCCGCACGTCCGTGGGGCCAGGTTCTGTGCTAGCGTAGTTTTCAGTTGCAGTTGTGGTTCCCAAAGATTTCCGGTGTTAGTTCCGGCGGGGCGATCATTGCGGCGACGCGGGGTCCGCACGGTGCGGGCCCCCGAGCATGCCCCAAGGAGATTTGACATGGCCACCGGTACCGTGAAGTGGTTCAACGCGGAAAAGGGCTTCGGCTTCATCGAGCAGGACGGCGGCGGCGCCGACGTCTTCGCCCACTACTCGAACATCGCCACCCAGGGCTTCCGTGAGCTCCACGAGGGCCAGAAGGTGACGTTCGACGTCACGCAGGGTCAGAAGGGCCCGCAGGCGGAGAACATCCTCCCCGCCTGATCCGCGTGAACCTGGCGGTCCACTAGTGGACCGGCAAACCACGTGATTGTGGCCG
>NZ_AEJB01000005.1 GCF_000331005.1 Streptomyces turgidiscabies Car8 | reverse complement strand
ACCGCCGGGGGAGGAGGAGCCGCTGCTTCCGGTGGACGGTGTGGCAGTGGAACCCGAGGACGTGGTGGACACCGTCCCCACACCGCCGAGAGCCCCGACGCCTCCCGAACCGACGACACCGCCGATGCCCTCCGCACCGGAGAAATCACCGTTCGCCAGGTTCACGGACCCGGTGCCGTTCCCGCCGTCGGCCCCGATACCCCTGGTGGCGCCGCTGTCGGAGTCGCCGCTACCGCCCCTGCCGCCCTTGCCCGTACCCTCGCCGTCCCCGGTGACCGGCAGCACGTTCACACTGCCGAAGTCGAAGTTGGAGCCGAACTTGCCGCCGAGGGACGACGCCCCGGAGAACAGCGCCGAGGTGACCACGGAGCTCATGCCCGCGCCGACGAAGGTCTCCCAACTCCCTTCCCACTTACCGTTGAAGATCCCGTTGACGAAGATCTCCGCGACCGCCTCCGCACCGCCGGCCACCACGAACTCGTTCGCGCCGCCGCCGACGCCCCGGCCGAACCTGTCGCCCAGGGACGGCTTCGGCGGATTGTTGAACTTCGAGGTGATGTCGTCGGTGATGTTCTTGGTGTTCGACTTGCCGAAGGGGTTGGTCCCGGGGCCGTCCAGCCAGTTCTTGAGGTTCTTGCCAAGGTTCTTGGTGATCGAGTCGAACGCCCCGTGGAACATGCCGGTGAAGGCGCCGAAGACACCGTCCTGGATGATCTGGTTCCAGTCGAAGCCGTCCGGACGGCGGCCCTCCGGGGCCATCGTCATCATCGCGAGCCGGACCACGAACGTCTGGAACGCCTCGTCGAACGCCTCCGACAGACTCGGCAGCACATGGGTGCGCTTGAGCAACTGGTCCAGAGTGGTCAGGATGGAGACACGGCTGCGGGCCTTCGCCGTGGCGATCTGACTGGCCGACGAACCGCCGGTGAAGAAGGACAGCGCCGTGATGATGGCCAACTCGATGAGCAGTCGCACCAGTTCGGCGATGATCTGCCACTTCGACTCCATGATGTCCATGGAGGTCTTCACTCGGCCGTTGCCGACGTCGTCCAACTGCCTGGCGAACTCCCGCAGATAGTTCGTACCGCCGTTGTCCACGAACAGCCGCATGGCCCGCACGTACTGCTGCCCGACCTGGGGCGGCAGCGCGGTGCCGACGCCCCTGACGGACTCCTCGATCAGGTCGGAGAGGCTGCGGACGTTCTTGCCGAGCCGTTTGTAGGGCTTGTGGCTGGCGTACGCGAGGTCCTCGTCCGCCTGGAGCATCTTCTCGCCGATGAGCACGAAGAGCAGGTTGTTGAGCTCGGGCGAGACCATGATGCTCATGGCAGTGTCAGTGCCTTCCGCCGCGGCTGCCCGCGGAGTTGATCGAGTCCATGACACCCATCTGGGTACTGCGGATGTTCGACAGGTTGCTCATGGTGCCGTCGGCGACGCTCACCACCGCGTCGACCAGGGACGACCCGGTCTGGACGGCCGTCTCACGCTCCTTCAGCTCCGCCGGGATCACTTCCTGCGCGAAGCTGTCGTCCCTGCCCGGCCAGCCGCGCGTGTCGTTCACGGTGGTCGTGAAGTCACGGAGCATCTCGTGGGCGAGCGAGCTGATCGCGTTGATCTGCCGGACACCCGCCGCCAGCCTGTCCGGCTCGGCGTAGTACGCGTTTCCCTCGGCCATGACCGATCAGTCCTCCATGTCCTCGTTGATCTCGTCCCGCAGTCGGCTGGACGACGAACGGCCCTCACCGCCCCGGGGGCCGTCGAGCACCCCCGGGCCGAAGATCTTCTGCCAGTCGACGTTGACCCCGGTCATCTCGGGCACCGCGTCGCTGGGCCGGGTGAACGGCTCGAACGTGTCCATCACTCGGCGCGCCATCACCGCGCGGGCCTCCTGGGCCGCCTCCAGGACGCTGGCCGCCAGCTGGGTGGCGGACATGGTGCGGTACTTGCCGTCCAGGAACTTCAGCTCGGTCAGATCGCCCTGCGCACTGACGGTGACCTGCACCGCGCGGTCGGGGGAACGTACGGTGGCGCTGGCGTCGGCGAGTTCGCGCTCCGCCCGTGCCACCTCGGTCCGGGTCGTCTCCAGATCGGCGACGGCCCGGGCGAGCCGCTGCTCGATCGTCTCCCGCATGTCGCTCATGCCCCTGCCTCCCCGCTCGCCCGTCTCATCTCGCTCAGCTTCCGCAGCACCCTGAGCACGCCCAGCGCGCTCACCGTCCGATCACGGCGGGCGCGCCGCCCTCGTCGGTGCCCCACACGTCCTCGTCCTCTGGCTCGGCCATCCAGCTCTGCCGGTCGCGGTTGCCGCTCTCGGTCGACCGGTTGCCCTGCCCGGCGCCCCCGGGGCCGCCCACCGGATAGGCGGAGCCGGAACTCGTGGACGTGCCGCGCCCCCGGGCGACGGCCAGGTCCTCGTCCTCCCTGGCGCCCGTGCGGCTCCCGGACCGGCCGCCGCGCCTGCCGCCGCTCCCGCCGGGTTCGGTGAGGACGTTGCGGACCCGTTCCGAGGAGCCGTTGCCGCCCCCACCACCACCGGCACCGCCGCCCATGCCCCCCATACCGCCCATGCCGGGGAACAGGGGTGTCCCGCCGGAGCCCGCCGACCCCGAGCTGTCCGCCGAACCGTCCGAGCCCACGGTGAGCGGGGCGCCCAGGGCGCCGCCCGACAGCAGGTCGCTCGTGCTGTCCTCGCCGTCGTCGTAGTTGGCGTAGTCGCCGCTGTCGTAACTGCCGGAGGTGCCCAGCAGGCTGCTGGAGCCGAGCCCCGAGCCGCCGCCGAGGGACGAGCCGAGGCCACTGCCGGCACCGGTCAGGCCGTCGCCCAGGCTGCCCAGGTTGCTCAGACCGTCGAGGGAACTGCTGCTGGTGGTCGGGGGGATGACGGTGGGGCTGGTCAGGTCGAGGTCGCCGAGCCCGTCGCCGAGGCCGCTCGTGCCGATGTTGCCCGTATCGACCGAACCGTCGGGGTTGGTCGTGGTCAGCTTGCCCGTGTCCGGATCGATGGTGGTGACGGTGCCGTCGGGGAACCGAGTGGTGAGGGTCCCGTCGGGGTTGAGGGTGGTGGTGCTGCCGTCGGGGTTGGTGTGCCCGCCGGGGACGGTCAGGTCGCCGGTGGTGACCGTGCCGTCGGGGGCGGTCGTGGTGATGATGCCGGTCTCGGGGTCCAGGAGCTGGGTGGTGCCGTCGGGGTAGCGGGTGGTCAGCGTGCCGTCGGGGTTGAGGGTGGTGGTGCTGCCGTCCGGGTTGGTGAGCGTGGACCCCTTGGTGGCGTCGTTGCCGTCGTCGCCACCGCCGAGATTGAGGCCGGGGCCCAGACCCGTACCCAGGCCGGTGCCCAGCCCCGTACCGTCCCCGAGACCGTCGCCCAGGTTGCCGAGGCTGTTCCCGAGGCCGTCCCCGAGGCCGTTCAGGCCGTCCCCGAGACCGTTGATGCTGTTGCCCAGTCCGTCACCCAGACCGTTTAGCCCGTCCCCCAGGCCGCCCAGGCTGTCGCCCAGTCCGTCACCCAGGTTGTTGAGACTGTTCCCGAGTCCGTCGCCCAGCCCGTTGAGACTGTTGCCCAGGTTGTCGCCCAGATTGTTCAGGCCGTCCCCGAGCCCGGCCCCCAGGTTGTTCAGGTTCTGGCCGAGGTTGTTGAGCGAGTTGTTGAGGTTCTGCTGGTTCTGGTTCGCCTGCTCTTCGAGGATGTCGCGCCGGTCCTCCTCGTACTGCTCGGTGAGCGTGGAGGTGTCCTTGGTCTCCAGCTCCTCGAAGGCGTCCTCCAGATCGCTCCACGCCGTCTTGAGGTTGGTCAGCGCCGTACTCGCCGCGGTGACCAGTACGTCCTGCACATGCTTGTCCCAGACGCTGACGGCGTCGTCGGCCATCTTCTTCCAGGCCCCGGGGTAGTCCTTGAGGTTTCCGTAAGTGGGGTGATTCTGCTTGAAGTTGTCGCTGGTCCGGTAGGAGTAGGTCGACTCGTCCGCGTACACGGTGGTCTGCTTGATGTTGTTCTCCAGCACCCACACGGAGACCTTGTCGAGGATCTCCATCAGGATGCGGTGCGGGTCGTGCCGCCCGTCGCTCGCCCAGGTGGTCCACGCGGTGTTGAGATCCGTCGCCGCGGTCCGCAGGGCCAGCTGGGCCTTGGCCAGTGCCTCGCTGAGCTTCGACTGCGGGGCGTGGCCGCTGCTGAAGTTCTGCGACGCGGTGAAGGCGGTGCCGCCGAGCTGGTCCACGTAGTCGTCGTAGTTCGTGCGGAGCTGGTGGACGAGATGCCAGAACAGGCCCGCCGCCTGGCCCCGCCACGCCGCGTTCTCCTCACCGAGCGAGGTCTCCCACTGGGCCAGCGTCGTGGCGTGGGTCTTGAAGAACGTCATCGTCCGGTCGAAGGCGAGCCCCGTGCGTTCGAAGGAGTTGGCGTCCACGGCCTCGGCGTTCTGCACGTCGTAGCCGTTGTAGGAGAAGCCGCGGGTGGTCCCGTCGTTGAGCAGTTTCTGCAGCGCGGCCCTGGAGCCCCCCGCGTACTGCCCGAGCGGGGTGAAGTCCCACTCGTCGCCCTGGCTGCCGGTGAACTTGCCGCCGCCCATCGACTCGCCCGCGTCCAGCAGCCGGGCCCGACCGTTCCCGTCCACCGGTACGCCGATGAAGACCAGGGTGGCCTGGTAGAGGGTGCCGTAGTCGTGCTTGCCGTCACCGCCGGCGTCGACGAACGCCAGGTCGTAGTCCTCGCCCTCCTGGGTGTGCCAGCCGACCAGGGCCGTGAAGTTGTTCGCGGTCAGCTCGGTCGAGACGAGGATCTCCAGACCGCCGCGCATCAGCGGGATGTGATCCTTGCTGCTCAGAGTGTCGAAGAGCGTCTTCCGGCTGGGTACGGCGTAGCCGGTGAGGAGGGTGACTGCCTGGCCCCAGGTGTCGTCGGGGTCGTGCTTGGCCGGCATGGCGGGCTCCGCGGGGTGAGATGGGGGGAGAGGGGACGTGCGGCGTGGGGTGGCGCGGGGCCGCCCGGATCAGTCGTCCTCGCCCCCGGACAGATCGCCGTCGATGTCCGACCAGATGTCCAGCAACTGCTCGCCGTTGATGCCTTCCAGGGTGGTGCCCTGGGTCTTCAGCAGTGTGCGGATGGTGGTTTCGAGGTTGTCGTCGATGTCGTCGAAGAGGTCGCCCTGGGCGTCGAGAATGGTGTCGATCGACGTCGCGGCCGACAGGACCGATGACACCAGGGTCTTGCCGTAGGTGACGTCGTCGGCCCCCATGAGACCGATGCCCAGTACGGCGTTCTCCCCGAAGTGCTCAGCCGGCACAAGGCCCTTGACGACGCTGTGCACCGAGCGCACACCGTTCGTGTCGTCCTTCATGATGGCCTTGAGATCGGTGATGAACTCGGCCAGGGCGTGCGTCCTGAACGTGCCCAGTGACGTCGCGTCCAGACGGGTCAGATCCGCCATGGCTTCCTCCTGCTGGGTTGTCGGGGACGGCGGTGGAACCGGACGGGCTACGGTCCCGGTGGCCGTCCGCCCGGTTCGTCCGGCGTCAGCGGCCTATCTGGACTTCGGACCAGAGCTGGGAGAGCGAGTTCTCGCTGTAGCGGTAGCTGTCGGAGATGTCCGTCAGCAGCGTGGAGTGCGAGGTGAGCAGGGTCTCCATGTTCTTGACCGCCGCGTCCCACGCCTGCTGCTTCTGGCGGTACATGCTGGCGTCCTCGCCGTACCAGGACTTCACCAGTTCGTTGAGCTCGGACTCCAGCGACGCAAGGGTGTTCGCGATCGCCTTGGTCTGCTGGACCATGTCGTCGGCGGCGTTGTTCATGTGGTTGTAGTCGACGTAGATGTAACCGTCTGTCATGTCACCCATGGGAACCTCTTCTGCGCTGGGGGGATGTGGGGCTTGAACGGGTTACGGACCGGTCAGCAGGTCGGCGGGTCAGCCCGCGAGCTGGTCGAAGGCGGCCTGCGACTGCGAATAGGCCGCGTTGATCGACTCGTTGGACGAACCCTGCGTCTTGCCGTGCTGGCTCAGGCTCTGGTTGAGCTTGTCGACCATGTCCTCAAGACTCCGCAGGATGCTGGTGGCCTGGTCGTCCCACTGCTTCAGCAGCGAGCCGAACTGGCCGCCGTCGCTGCCCTGGTAGCCGCTGGAGAGCGTGGCGCGGGTGTTGTCGACGTCCTGCTTCGACTTCAGGATGCCGCTGAAGGCGGCCTCGAGCGCCTGGATGCCGTTGCGGGTCGCCTGTTCATTGGACTGCTGGCCGTTGCCTGCCATCGTTCCCTCCTCGGGATCGGGTACCGCGTCGACTCGCGCTACTGCCTTGACGTCAAGAGACTAGAGTTGCCTGCGAAATGGTTGCAACATGACTCGACTCAGGGGTAGTTGGATCGGCCACAGATCAACTGCTTTTACCTGAAAGCAACTTCCCGGCATTCTCCGAAGCGCCGGAAACGCCCGAAGCGCCGGTGGTACGACCGCACAGCGCCGCCCCCGCC
>NZ_AEJB01000004.1 GCF_000331005.1 Streptomyces turgidiscabies Car8 | reverse complement strand
GTGCCGGACGTCAGCGCTGCGAGAGTTCCAACTCCAGCAGCCACTCAACGACTTCGGTGTGGTGCCGGGCCTGACGGGGGTCGTCCCCCCACACGTAGAGCCCGTGTCCCGCGACCACCACGGCCGGCATCCGGGGGTCACGTGCCGCCTCCAGGCGGTCGCCGAGCACCTTCATGTCCTGGCTGTTGGTGATGACCGGGAGGTTCACCTCGACGTCGTGGGCGGGCTGGCCGACACCCTTGAGCATCTCGATGTCCCTGAACACGATCCCGCCCGGTTCACGCCGGCCCATCGCCACCGACGCCACGGTGTGCACGTGCACCACCGCACCGGCCCCGGTCAGCGCGGCGACCCGGGCGTGCAGCTCGGCCTCGGCGGACGGCTTGCCACCGTTGACGGCCGCGCCCCGCGCATCGACCAACACCACGTCGGCGGGCGTAAGTTCACCCTTGTCGTGGCCGCTCGCGGTGACCGCGAGGAGCAGCGGATCGCGGGACAGCACCACGGACAGGTTCCCGGAGGTGCCCCGCATCCAGCCGAAGGAGGCGAAGCGGGCGGACTCGGCGGCGAGTACCGCCCCCGCCTCCTCCAGGTCGAGCGTGCTGATGTCGGTGGTCACTTGGTGCTCCTTGAACTGGTGATGCTGATCCCGTCGAACGACCCCGTCTGCGCGTGGTCCCCGACGCCCTGCTCGTAGTACGGCTCCCCGGGCCGCCGGATCCCGACGGTCCGCCACCCGGCGGCGCGCGCCGCGTCCAGCTCGCCCGGCCGGTCGGAGAGGAAGAGGAGACGGCTCGGGTCGGTGGTGCCGGTGGCCTCCGCGATACGGCGGTACGACTCCGGTTCCTGCTTGGGTCCCGCGTTCTCGGTGTCGTACAGGCCCGAGACGAGCGGCAGCAGGTCGCCCTCCGGGGTGGACGCGAACCACGCGCGCTGCGCGGCGACCGACCCGGAGGAGTAGACGTAGAGCCGGAGCCCCGCCGTGTGCCAGGCACGCAACGCCGGCAGGACGTCGTCGTAGAAGTGCGAGACGAGGTCGCCGCGCGCGAAGCCCTCGGACCAGATGATGCCCTGGAGCGTCTTGAGGGGCGTCGCCTTGCGGTCCTCGTCCAGCCAGGTGTTGAGGGTCTTCTCGACGAGCACGGCATCCGCGTCGGGCTCGTCGATCAGCTCGCGCACCTGCGCGACCGCCCGCGCCACCTCCGGATCACCGCTCCGCTCCGAGAGCAGTGCTCCGAAACGAGAGCGTGAGTACGGATACAGCACGTCGACGACGAACCCCGTGGCGCTCGTGGTGCCCTCGATGTCGAGCACCACGGCGTCCACGGCGTCCACGGCGTAGTGCGACGTCACGCGGCGGCCCTGTCCTGCTGGAGCCCGGCGTCGATCGTGTCGTAGTCCGGGAAGCGGGACGCGATGGGCGAGCCGGTGAAGTTGCCGATCCAGCCGTCCTCCTCGTGGAAGAAGCGGATCGCGGTGAAGGCCGGGCTGGTGCCCATGTCGAACCAGTGGGTGGTGCCGCGCGGCACCCCCAGCAGGTCGCCCTTCTCGCAGTACACGGCGTGCACCTCACCGTCCACGTGTAGATAGAAGATGCCGGAGCCGGAGACGAAGAAGCGGACCTCGTCATCGTCGTCGTGCGTGTGCTCCTGGAGGAACTTCGCGCGGGCCGCCTTCGCCTTCGCCGGGAACTCCGGGTCGTCGCTCGGGTGCAGACCGAGGACGTCGACCGTGGTGAAGCCCTCCTCGGCGTTCAGCTTGTCGATCTCCGGGCCGTACGCGGCGAACACGGTGTCGCTGTCGGCGTCCGCGGGCACGTCCTCGCGGATCGGCCACTGCTCGTAGCGCACTCCGATCGGGGCCAGCGCGGCGGCGATCTCCGCGGGGTCGGAGGTACGGCGCACGACGGTCTCCGGGCCGGACTCGGGCCAGGTCGTCAGCAGGGTCATGGGAGCAACTCCAGTTGGCTGCGAGGGGGGTGGGGGAACACGGGCGAAACGCGTGCGAGAGGAATGCGAGACGAAGGGGGAGGAGCAGAGGCAGGGCCAGGAGGGCGGTGACGGGCCGGTCGTCAGTCGCGACAGCCGCGACACGGCGCGTCGGTACAGCGTCGTACCGCTGTCGCGCAGGGTGTCGTCATCATCGGAGGCCTCACTGTCCCGGGTCGGATGCCGGTTCCGTGATGGTAACTCCCGTCGGCTGGTCGTCAGAGTGTGACGAATCCGGCGTTCCATATGCTGAGATCCAGTGTCCAAGACTTTGACGAATGGCTGGAAACGTTCTCATGATCTCCCTATGAAGACGCTGCTGCTCGTGCGGCGGCTGTACGTGGACTTGCTCCGGTCGACCACAGCCCGCTGTCGCTGACCTGACCCGGAGTACCCGAGGCGCCCCCGGCCCTGGCCTGGATTCCACTCCACGCCGCCGTCCCGCGCCCGGGGCCGGACACTCCCGCGCCTACGCCTTCAGGCCATCGCGCTCCTTCATCCCTCTCTCCCTCTCGTACCGCCCCGCATCTGGAGTCCCGCCATGTCCCGCACCCGTCTTCCCCTCGCCGCGCTCTCGCTGGCCTCCGTCTCGGCGCTCTTCCTCGCGGGCTGCTCGCAGTCGACGAACGCCTCCGAGAACACCGGCGACACGGGCGCCTCCGCCTCCGCCGCGACCGGCACGAAGCCCGCCCCCTTCGACAAGGGCACGGTCAAGGTCGCGCTGGTCCGCCAGAGCGGCGCCGGCGACTACTTCGAGCAGTGGGGCAACGGCGCCAAGGCGCAGGCCAAGGCACTCGGCATCGACCTGACCGTGTACGACGCCCAGGCGGACAACGCCAAGCAGGCCACCGACCTGTCCTCGGCGATCAACTCCGGCGCGCAGGCGATCATCGTGGACCACGGCTTCCCGTCGACGATCCAGCCCGAGATCGACAAGGCCGTGAAGACGGGCGTCAAGGTCGTCGTCTACGACGTCGACACCGCGACGAAGGGTGTCGTCAGCACCGAGCAGGACGACGCGAGCATGGCCAAGGCCGTCCTCGACGTGATGGCGAAGGAACTCGGCGAGAACGCCAAGGTCGGCTACGTCAACGTCGCCGGCTACGCGGCCCTCGACAAGCGCGACAGCGTCTGGAAGTCGGCGGTCGACGCCAACGGCTGGAAGCAGGCCTTCAAGGTCGGCAAGGTCACCGACTCCACCGCCACGGACAACGTGCCGCTGGTCTCCGCCGCGCTCACCCAGCACTCGGACGTGACGGGCATCTTCGCCCCCTACGACGAACTGGCCAAGGGCACCGTCCTCGCCGTCCAGAACAAGAAGCTCCAGGACAAGGTGAAGGTGTTCGGCGCGGACGTCTCCAACGCCGACATCCAGAACATGACCGCCGCCGGCAGCCCCTGGGTCGCCACCGCGGGCACCGACCCGTCCGCCGTCGGCGCCGCGGTCGTCCGTACCGCCGCCCTGGAGCTGGCCGGACAGCTGAACAAGACCTCCGTCGAGTTCCCGGCCGTCGCCATCACCCAGGACTTCCTGAAGAGCAAGAACATCCAGAACATGGACCAGCTGCGCGCCGCCCTGCCCGCGCTGAACCTCTCCCAGGTCAGCACGGCCGACTGGATCGCCAATGTCGCCCACTGAGGCGTCGGAGCCCTCCGAGGCGTCCAAGGCGCCCCACGCCTCTCCGGCCCCGCCGGCGGTCGGGCTGCGCGACGTCAGCATGGCCTTCGGCGGCAGAACGGTCCTGGAGTCCGTCTCGCTGGACATCGCACCGGGCAGCGTCGTCGCGCTGCTCGGCGCGAACGGGGCCGGCAAGTCCACGCTCATCAAGATCCTTTCCGGCGTCCACACGGACCACGGCGGCGAAGTGACGGTGAACGGGGTGCGGGCCGCCCTCCAGTCGCCGCTCGCCGCCCGCCAGTTGGGCATCCAGACGGTGCACCAGCGGATCGGCGAGGGCATCGTGCCCGGCCTCACCGTCGCCGAGAACCTGGTCTTCGAAGAGCTGGCCCAGGCGCGCGGCAACCCGTTCCTCAACGGGCGCCGCGTGCTGGCCCGCGCCCGCGAGATCCAGTCCGCCCTCGACCTCGGCTGGAGCGACGCCCTCCTCAAACGGGACGTCACCGAACTCGGCATCTCCGACCGCCAGTTGCTGATCCTCGCCCGAGCCCTGGCCACCCGCCCCGGGCTCCTGATCCTCGACGAACCGACCTCCGCGCTCTCCGCGGCGGAAGCGGAGCGCCTGTTCGCGCTGGTCCAGAAAATGCGCGACGACGGCATCGCGGTCCTCTACGTCTCCCACCGCCTCGGCGAGATCGACGCACTGGCGGACCGCCTGGTCGTTCTTCGAGACGGCCGTCTCACCGAGGACCAGGTCAAGCCCTTCGACTGGGACAGCGCCCTGCGCGCCATGCTCGCCCAGGCCCAGGAAGCGACCACCGCCCGCCCCCGCGCCGAGTCGGCGCCCGGCGAGACCCTCCTCTCCCTGCGCGGCGTGCGGCTCCTGGACGGCCGTACACCCCAGGACCTGGACCTGCGAGCGGGCGAAGTCACCGGCGTCGTCGGCCTGTTGGGCGCCGGCAAGACGGAACTGGCCCGCGGCCTCTTCGGCGCGGAACCCTTCGCCACCGGCGCCGTGGAACTCGACGGCAAGGCCTACGCGCCCCGCCGCCCCGCCGACGCCATCCGGGCCGGCGTCCACCTGGTCCCCGAGGACCGGCACGCGGACGCCCTGGTCCCCGGCTGGTCACTCGCCCAGAACATCTCGCTGCCGTTCCTCAAATCCCTCTCGACGGCCGGGCTGGTCAACCGCTCCAAGGAGGACACCCTCGGCCGCGACACCATCGAGGCCCTCGGCGTCGTCGCCCGGGACGAGCACAGCACCGTCGAGGAACTGTCCGGCGGCAACCAGCAGAAGGTCGTCGTCGGCCGCTGGCTCGCCGAACGCCCCCGCGTCCTCATCCTGGACGAGCCGTTCCGAGGCGTGGACATCGGCGCCCGGCGCGACATCGGCCGCAGGGCGCGTGCGCTGGCGGCGGAGGGGGCGGCGGTACTCGTCCTGTCGGCCGATGTGGACGAGATCCTGGAGGTCGCCGACCGGGTCGTCGTCCTCGCGGCCGGCGAGATCCACCTGGACGCGTACGGCGAGGACGCGGAACGGGACCGTGTGATCCAGACGATCTCGGCGTCGGTCTGATGTCGGCGGCGGGGGGCGTGGTTCGTGGGCTGCGGGCCGGTGGGGGCTGGTCGCGCAGTTCCCCGCGCCCCTGTCGGGGCGCCGCGGCGCACCCGAATTTCCCGGCCCCGCCACTCGTCACCGTCCACTCCACGCCAGCCACTCCCCACGCCACCCCAGAAAGCACCCCATGACCACCACCCAGAGCGCTGCCCCGGCGAAGACGGCGACCCCGTCCACGCTCGCCGCCGCAGGCCCCCGCATCCAGAACGCGGTCATCAAGTACGGCTTCGTCTTCGTCACCGTCACGCTCTTCACGTACTTCGCGCTGAGCGAGCCGTCCTTCCGTGACTCAGCGACCCTCCTCGACACCCTCAGGTACGTCTCCGTCGCCGCGATCCTCGGCCTCGGGGTCACACTCACCATGGCCGTGGGCGGAATGGACATGTCGGTCGGCGCGGTGGCCGGGCTCGGGGTGACCGTCGCCGCGAAGACGATGGTCAGCTACAACCAGGTCGGCGTGGTCGCGATCATCGCGGTGATCGTCGCGGGAGCGCTCGCGGGTCTGCTCAACGCCCTGCTCATCGTCGTCCTCAAGATCCCCGACATGCTGGCCACGCTGGGCACCATGTTCGTCATCCAGGGCACCAAACTCATCCTGGTCGACGGCCAGTCCATCACCCCCGGCATGACCCGGTCCGACGGCACGACGGCCCCCGGCAGGTTCACCGAGGGCTTCCTGCGCATCGACCGGGGCACGATCCTCGGCATCCCCGTCTCCGTGGTCATCTTCGGCGCCCTCACGGTCGTCGCCTGGGTGTTCCTGGCCCGCACCCGCTGGGGCCGCGTGCTGTACGCGATCGGTGCCAACCCCGAGGCCTCCCGCCTGGCAGGCATCCGCGTCGGCGCGTACCGGGGGCTGGCGTACGTCCTTTCCGGCGTCCTCGCCTCGATCGGCGGCCTGATCCTGGCCGCCCGCATCGGCCAGGGAGACGTCTCCGCGGGCACCTCCCAGCTCCTCGAAGCCGTCGCCGTCGCCCTGGTCGGCACCTCGGTCCTCGGCCGGGGACGCCCGAACGTCTGGGGCACCGCCCTGGGCGCGGTCCTCATCGGCATCATCACCACCGGCCTGACCATCAAGGGCCTGCCGTACTACACACAGGACGTGGTCGAGGGCGCCGTCCTGATCCTCGCCCTGGTCTTCAGCTTCACCCTGTCCAAGCGCCGCACCGCATAAGGAGGTTCACGATGGGCTACCGCATCCTGGAGCCGGCCGACGTCCCCGCGTACCTGAACGAGCGCGGCCACTGGGCGAACCCGGCGGACATCGAGGTCCGCGAGGTCTCCGACGGCAACATGAACCGTGTGTTCCTCGCCAGGTCCACCGACGGCACCCGCAGCCTGGCCGTCAAGCAGGCCCTGCCCTGGGTCCGGGTGGCCGGCCCGTCCTGGCCGATGAGCCCCGAGCGCGCCGACGCCGAGGCACGGGCGTACGAGCAGGTCGCCAAGGTCGCCCCCGACAAGATCCCGGCGATCCTCGGGTACGACCCGGAGAACTACGCCCTCGTCATGGAGGACATGTCGGACCTGGAGGTCCTGCGCACCCTCCTCAACGAGGGCGCCTCGTACGGCCCGCACACCTCCGCCCGGATCGGCGAGTTCGTCGCCCAACTGACGTTCGCGACCAGCGACTTCGGCATGGAGACGGCGGACCGCAAGGCGCTGCTGGCCGCCTCGGTGAGCCCGGAGCTGTGCAAGATCACGGAGGACGTGGTCCTCGCCGAGCCGTACATCGAACACGAACACAACCACTGGCACGAGGGCCTGGACGACCTGGCTGCCGAGTTCCGCGCCGACGCGAGGCTCCGCACGGAGGTCGCCGACCTCCGCCACACCTTCATGACCAGCGCCCAGGCCCTCCTCCACGGCGACCTGCACACCGGCAGCGTCATGGTCGGCGAACGCGAAGGCACCCCGGTGGTACGGGTCTTCGACCCCGAGTTCTCCTTCGTCGGCCCGATCGGCTACGACCTCGGCCTCTACTGGGCCAACACCCTGGTCTCGGCGGAACGGGCCCGCGCGCTCGACTCCTTGACCGACCACGCCGACCAACTGGCCCTGTCCTGGACCGCGTTCGAGTCCGAGTTCCGCCACCTGTGGCGAACCCGAACCGACACCTTCTTCGACGACGCGTACCTGGACCGCTTCCTCGGCCGAATCTGGACGGAATCGGTGGGCTACGCGGGCACCGAGATCATCCGCAGAATCATCGGCTTCGCCCACCTGACCGACCTGACGACACTCCCGGACCCGGTGCCAGCCTCCCGCCGAGCACTACTGATCGGCCGCGAACTGATCGTCCGTAGAGGCGAGTTGAACAACCCGAACGATGTAAGGGCGGTAGTGGAAGCGCCCTGAAGGGGCGCGGGGAACTGCGCGACGAGCCACAACGCACCCGCAGACAAAACACAACGAAGAAGGGCGGCCCCCAACAAGAGGAGCCGCCCCTTCAACGCCGTACCGCCTACTTCTTGTCGAGCAGATCCTGAACCTTGGAACGGACCTCGTCCGTCGCAAGCCCCCGAATAGTCAACGTAGTCCGACGCCGCAGTACATCATCCGCGGTCTCGGCCCACTCGTTGTCCCGCGCATAAACCACCTGCGCCCAGATCTCCGGCGCATCAGCATGCACCCGCTCACCCAACTCAGGGTTCTCATTGGCGAGACGCGCGATGTCGAACGCCAGCGACCCGTAGTGCGTCGCCAGGTGCTTCGCCGTGTCGGCACCCATACGCGGCCCGGGCGCCGGGCTGTCCACCAGCAGCCGGTGAGCGACCGCACGCGGGTTCGCGACCCCCGGCAGCGGCATCTTCTTCGGCAGCTGGGAGATCGGCTCGAAGTCGTCACCCAGCGGACGGCCCGGCAACGTCTCCAGCTTCTCCATGACCGTACGGCCGATGTGCCGGAAGGTCGTCCACTTGCCGCCCGAGACGGACAGCATGCCGCCCCTGCCCTCGGTCACGACCGTCTCCCGCTTGGCCTTCGCCGTGTCACCGGGGCCACCGGGAAGCACGCGCAGACCCGCGAAGGAGTACGTGATCAGGTCGCGCGACAGCTGCTGGTCGCGGACGGAGAACGCGGCCTCGTCGAGGATCTGCGCCGTGTCCTTCTCGGTGACGGAGACGTCCGCCGGGTCGCCCTCGAACTCCTCGTCGGTCGTGCCGAGCAGCAGCATGTCCTCCCACGGGAGGGCGAAGGTGATGCGGTACTTGTCGATCGGGGTCGCCAGCGCGGCCTTCCACGGAGACGTCCGCTTCAGGACCAGGTGCGCGCCCTTCGACAGCCGGATGGACGGCGCCGCGTCGGGGTTCTCCATCCTGCGCAGGTGGTCGACCCAGGGGCCGGTCGCGTTGAGCACGAGCCGCGCGTTGACGCCGAAGTCGTCACCGGAGAGCCGGTCGCGCAGGTCCGCGCCGGTGACCCGGCCGCCTGTGAAGCGCAGGCCGGACACCTCGGCGTGGTTGAGCACGACAGCGCCCGCCTCGACGGCCGCACGGACCGTCATGAGCGCCATGCGCGCGTCGTTCATCTGACCGTCGCCGTACACGGCCACGGCCTTGAGGTTCTCGGTGCGCAGCTCGGGCACGTCCTGCGCGGCCTTGGCCGGCGACAGCAGGTGGCCGACGCCGTCACCGAAGGCCGACAGGGCGGAGTAGGCGAAGACGCCCGCCCCGAGCTTCGCCGCGCCGTGCGGCCCGCCCTTGTACACGGGGAGGTAGAACGTGAGCGGATTGGCCAGGTGGGGAGCCACCTGACGGGACACCGCACGGCGCTCGAAGTGGTTCTCCGCCACCAGCTTCACCGCGCCGGTCTGCAGATAGCGCAGACCGCCGTGGAGAAGCTTGGAGGAGGCGGAGGAGGTGGCGCCGGCGAAGTCGCCGGCGTCGACCAGAGCCACCCGCAGCCCGGACTGCGCGGCATGCCAGGCCGTCGAGATGCCGAGGATGCCACCGCCGATCACGAGAAGGTCGTACGTCGCCTTGGAAAGCTGCTCCCGGGTCTCGGCGCGGCTCGGGTTCGTGCCGAAGGCCGGGTGCGTACCGAGGGCAGGCACGGACTGCAGGGTGGACTGGCTGGTCATGTGTTTCTTACTCCTCGACAGAGCTGTCTTCGAGCCAGCCCATGGACCGCTCGACGGCCTTGAGCCAGCTCTTGTACTCACGGTCGCGCTTTTCCGCGTCCATGTTGGGGGTCCACTCGGCGGCCCGGCGCCAGTTGGCGCGCAGGTCGTCGGTGTTGGTCCAGAAGCCGACGGCGAGACCGGCGGCGTAGGCGGCACCGAGGCAGGTCGTCTCGGCGACCATCGGACGCACCACCGGCGCGTCCAGGAAGTCCGAGAGGGTCTGCATCAGCAGGTTGTTGGAGGTCATGCCGCCGTCGACCTTGAGGGCCGCGAGCTCGACGCCCGAGTCCTTGGTCATGGCGTCCGTGATCTCACGGGTCTGCCAGGCGGTGGCCTCCAGCACGGCGCGCGCGAGGTGCGCCTTGGTGACGTACCGGGTCAGACCGGCGATCACACCGCGGGCGTCGGAGCGCCAGTACGGGGCGAACAGACCGGAGAAGGCCGGCACGAAGTAGGCGCCGCCGTTGTCCTCGACCGACGACGCGAGCGTCTCGATCTCGGCGGCGGTGGAGATCAGGCCCATCTGGTCGCGCATCCACTGCACCAGCGAACCGGTGACCGCGATCGAGCCCTCCAGGGCGTAGACCGGGGCCTGGTCGCCGATGCGGTAGCCGACCGTGGTCAGCAGGCCGCTGTAGGAGTTGATGATCTTGTCGCCGGTGTTCATCAGCATGAACGTGCCGGTGCCGTACGTCGACTTGGCCTCGCCCTCGGCGAAACAGGTCTGGCCGAACAGGGCCGCCTGCTGGTCGCCGAGTGCGGAGGCGACCGGGATGCCGCCGAGCAGGTCGCCCAGCTTGCCGCCGGTGACCTCGCCGTACACCTCGGCGGAGGAGCGGATCTCCGGGAGCATCGACAGCGGTACGCCGATGGACTCGGCGATCTTCGGGTCCCACTCCAGCGTGTGCAGGTTCATCAGCATGGTGCGGGAGGCGTTGGTGACGTCGGTGACGTGGTGACCGCCGTTGACACCGCCCGTCAGGTTCCAGATGACCCAGCTGTCCATGGTGCCGAAGAGGATGTCCCCGGCCTCGGCGCGGGCGCGCAGACCCTCGACGTTGTCGAGCAGCCAGCGGGCCTTGGGCCCGGCGAAGTACGAGGCCAGCGGGAGGCCGGTCTCACGGCGGAAACGATCCTGCCCGACGTTGCGGCCCAGCTCCTTGCAGAGCGTGTCGGTACGGGTGTCCTGCCAGACGATGGCGTTGTGGACGGGCTCACCGGTGTTCTTGTCCCACAGCAGCGTCGTCTCGCGCTGGTTGGTGATGCCGATGGCCTTGATGTCGTCGCGGGTGATGCCGGCCTTGGAGATGGCTCCGGCGACGACCTCCTCGACGTTCGTCCAGATCTCGGTCGCGTCGTGCTCGACCCAGCCCGGCTTCGGGAAGATCTGCTCGTGCTCCTTCTGGTCGACGGAGACGATCCGGCCGTCCCGGTCGAAGACGATGCAGCGGCTGGAGGTGGTGCCCTGGTCGATGGCCGCGATGAACGGGCCGGCGGTGTGCGCGTCGTCGGTCACTGTGTGCTCCTGAAAGGTCCGTGGGTGAGGGGCTGGCTTACGGCGTTGGTGCTCAAGGCTGCCTCAGGTGTTCTGGCTGCTCTAAGCAAAAGCGACGTTGTAGATGCCTGCAGCGATCGCGCCGCCGATCAGCGGACCGACCACCGGGACCCAGGCGTAGGACCAGTCCGAGCCGCCCTTGTTGGGCAGGGGCAGAAGAGCGTGGACGATGCGCGGACCGAGGTCACGGGCGGGGTTGATCGCGTAGCCGGTCGGACCACCGAGGGACAGACCGATGGAGACCACGACGAGCGAGGTGATCAGGGCACCCAGGACACCGAGGCCCTTGCCGCTGTCGTTGAGACCCTGCGTGAGGACGGCGAGCACCAGCACGATCGTGCCGATGACCTCCGTGGCCACGTTCTGCCAGGCGACGCGGATCTCGGGGCCGGTGGAGAAGATGCCCAGGACCGGGCCGGCGCCCTTCTCCTGCGCCTCGACGGCCTTCGCGGCCGGAGTGCCGACGATCTCCTTGTCGGTCAGGTGCGCGAGGAACTGGCCGTAGTAGGCGATCCAGACCAGGGAGGCGCCGATCATGGCGCCGAGCAGCTGCCCGCCCCAGTAGATCGGGACGTCGCTCCAGTCGATGCCGTCCTTCTTGAGGGCGAGCGCGAGAGTCACGGCCGGGTTGAGGTGGGCACCGGAGAGCGGTGCCGAGGTGTAGACGGCCGTCAGTACGGCGAAACCCCACCCGAAGGTGATGGCCAGCCAGCCGGCGTTGCGGGCCTTGGAGGCCTTCAGCGTCACGGCGGCACAGACGCCGCCGCCGAGCAGGATGAGTATGGCGGTACCGATGGTCTCGCCGATGAAGATGTCGGAGCTGGACACCCGCGACTCCTTTGTCCTTCGTCCAGAGGGAGAGCTGCCGGCCCTTGGCGTTGTCACACTCTAACGCCTATTGCCGGTCAGTGTTCGGCAATGTCGACCGATGGACGGGAGTCTTGTCCCCGCGTTACATGCACGTCAAGAGCTCTGTTATCGAAAACACGATCGTTATTGATTGCTGTGAGCTATCGATCTTGAGCCGGTCGCGACCCGCGTCCGCCCGCACACGCCCCGCACACGAAAAGACCGGAACATCCAAGATGTCCCGGCCGTTCTCGTACGAAAGTTCAGAACCTGTCGGTTGGATCGGGTCGGGTCAGAACCGTCCCGCGCCCAGATCCCGGGACACCGCGCGGGCGCAGTCCCGCACCGCCGCGATCAGCTCGGGACGCAGCTCGCCCTCGCGGCAGAGCCGTTCCACCGCACCCGTGACGGCCACCGCGCCGACCGGCATCCGCCGCCGGTCGTGGATCGGGGCGGCGATGGACGAGACGCCCTCCCAGGTCTCCTCGACGTCGGCCGCGTACCCGCGCGCGCGGGTGAGGTCCAGGACGCCCTCGAAGCCTTCCAGGTCACTGATCGTCCGGTCGGTGAACGTCTTGCGCTCGGCCTCCAGGACCTCGCTGTGCGCTACCGGGTCGTAGGCCGACAGGACCTTGCCCAGGGCCGTGGAGTGCAGGGGCTGCATGGCCCCGACCTCCAGCACCTGCCGGCTGTCGTCGGGGCGGAAGACGTGGTGCACGATCAGCACGCCCTGCTGGTGCAGCACCCCCAGGTGGACACTCTCGCCGCTGGAACGGGCCAGGTCGTCGGTCCACACCAGGGCACGCGCGCGCAGCTCGTGGACGTCCAGGTAGGTGGTGCCCAGACGCAGCAGTTCGGCGCCCAGCTGATAGCGCCCGGAGGCGGCCTCCTGCTCGACGAACCCCTCGTGCTGGAGGGTGCGCAGGATGCCGTGGGCGGTGCCCTTGGCCAGGTCGAGGGACGAAGCGATGTCCGAGAGACCGAGCCGACGCTCGCCGCCCGCGAGGAGCCGCAGCATCGCCGCCGCCCGTTCGAGCGACTGGATGTTCCGTGCCATCGCCGTCCTGCCTCCGTCCCCTCGGCCGCTCGCGCGGCGTTCACTGCCACCGTTCGGCAATGTCGAACACTACCGGTCCATGTCGACCACCCGCCAATGGTGCGTCGACACCTGTTACATCCCTCGTACATCTCGCGCACATCGGGGCCGACGCCACGCCCGCCCCCAGGGGCCTTTTCGGCCATGGCGCACGCGCCACGTACGTCCGTCCCGTGGACGCCCTGACCATACGGCCCCGCACCGGGCTACCCTGGCCGCGTGCGTCTTCCCCGGGAAGGCGCAAAGCCGACAGCCGTCGCACTCCAGGGAGCCCTTACATGGCCGCCTCGTCGTCCGCCCCTTCCACCGACAGCAGGACCCGTGTGTCCGCCCTCCGGGACGCGCTCGCCACCCGAGTGGTGGTGGCCGACGGTGCGATGGGCACCATGCTGCAGGCGCAGGACCCGACGCTGGACGACTTCCAGCAGCTCGAGGGCTGCAACGAGGTCCTCAACATCACCCGCCCGGACATCGTGCGCAGCGTGCACGAGGCGTACTTCTCGGTGGGCGTGGACTGCGTCGAGACGAACACGTTCGGTGCGAACCATACGGCGGCGGCCGAGTACGACATCGCGGGACGCGTGTACGAGCTGTCCGAGGCCGGTGCCCGCATCGCCCGCGAGACCGCCGACGAGTTCGGCGCCCGCGACGGCCGTCAGCGCTGGGTCCTCGGCTCGATCGGCCCCGGCACCAAGCTGCCGTCCCTCGGTCACATCGACTACCTCACTCTCCGCGACGGCTTCCAGGCGAACGCGGAGGGACTCCTGGCCGGTGGCGCCGATGCCCTGATCGTGGAGACCACGCAGGACCTCCTCCAGACGAAGTCGTCGATCGTGGGCGCCCGCCGCGCCATGGAGGCCACCGGTCTCGACGTGCCTCTGCTGGTCTCGATGGCCTTCGAGACCACTGGCACGATGCTGCTCGGCTCGGAGATCGGTGCCGCGCTGACCGCGCTCGAACCGCTCGGGATCGACATGATCGGGCTGAACTGCTCGACCGGCCCCGCCGAGATGAGCGAGCACCTGCGCTATCTGTCCCGCCACTCGCGCACCCCGCTGCTCTGCATGCCCAACGCGGGCCTGCCGATCCTGACCAAGGACGGCGCCCACTTCCCGCTCGATCCCGAGGGCCTGGCCGACGCCCAGGACACCTTCGTGCACGACTACGGCCTGAACCTGGTCGGCGGCTGCTGCGGTACCACCCCGGAACACCTGCGCAAGCTCGTGGAGCGCGTGCAGGGCGCCACGCCCGTCGAGCGCCGCCCGCAGCCCGAGCCCGGCGCCGCCTCGCTCTACCAGACCGTGCCGTTCCGCCAGGACACCGCGTACATGGCGATCGGTGAGCGCACCAACGCCAACGGTTCCAAGAAGTTCCGCGAGGCCATGCTGGAGGCCCGCTGGGACGACTGTGTCGAGATGGCCCGCGACCAGATCCGCGAGGGCGCGCACATGCTCGACCTCTGCGTCGACTACGTGGGCCGCGACGGCGTCGCCGACATGCGGGAGCTGGCGGGCCGCTTCGCCACCGCCTCCACCCTGCCGATCGTCCTGGACTCCACCGAGGTTCCCGTTCTCCAGGCGGGCCTCGAGAAGCTCGGCGGCCGCGCCGTCATCAACTCGGTGAACTACGAGGACGGCGACGGACCGGAGTCCCGCTTCGCGAAAGTCACCCGGCTCGCCCAGGAGCACGGCTCCGCGCTGATCGCGCTGACCATCGACGAGGAGGGCCAGGCCCGCACCGTCGAGCACAAGGTCGCCATCGCCGAGCGCCTGATCGAGGACCTGACGGCGAACTGGGGGATCCGCGAGTCGGACATCCTCATCGACACCCTCACCTTCACGATCTGTACGGGCCAGGAGGAGTCCCGCAAGGACGGCATCGCCACGATCGAGGCGATCCGCGAACTCAAGCGCCGCCGCCCGGACGTCCAGACCACCCTCGGCCTGTCCAACATCTCCTTCGGTCTGAACCCGGCCGCCCGCATCCTGCTGAACTCGGTCTTCCTCGACGAGTGCGTCAAGGCCGGTCTCGACTCGGCGATCGTGCACGCGTCGAAGATCCTCCCCATCGCCCGCTTCAGCGACGAGGAGGTGACCACGGCCCTCGATCTGGTGTACGACCGGCGGGCCGAGGACTACGACCCGCTGCAGAAGCTGATGGCCCTCTTCGAGGGCGTCAACACCAAGTCGATGAAGGACGGCCGCGCCGAGGAACTCGCCGCCCTGCCCCTCGACGAGCGGCTGCAGCGCCGGATCATCGACGGGGAGAAGAACGGCCTGGAGGCCGACCTCGACGAGGCCCTGACGACCCGCGCCGCCCTCGACATCGTCAACGACACCCTCCTGGAGGGCATGAAGGTCGTCGGCGAGCTCTTCGGCTCCGGCCAGATGCAGCTGCCCTTCGTGCTGCAGTCCGCCGAGGTCATGAAGACGGCCGTCGCCCACCTCGAACCGCACATGGAGAAGTCCGACGCCGAGGGCAAGGGCACGATTGTGCTGGCCACCGTGCGCGGGGACGTCCACGACATCGGCAAGAACCTCGTGGACATCATCCTCACCAACAACGGCTACAACGTGGTCAACATCGGCATCAAGCAGCCGGTCTCCGCGATCCTCGAAGCCGCGCAGGAGCACCGCGCCGACGTCATCGGCATGTCGGGCCTGCTGGTCAAGTCCACGGTGATCATGAAGGAGAACCTCCAGGAGCTCAACCAGCGCAAGCTGGCCGCCGACTACCCGGTCATCCTGGGGGGCGCCGCCCTCACCCGCGCCTACGTCGAGCAGGACCTGCACGAGATCTACGAGGGCGAGGTCCGCTACGCCCGCGACGCCTTCGAGGGCCTGCGCCTGATGGACGCCCTGATCGGCGTGAAGCGCGGTGTCCCCGGCGCCAAGCTGCCGGAGCTCAAGCAGCGCCGCGTCCGCGCGAGCGCGGCCGACACGGTGGTCGAGGAGCGTCCCGAGGAGGGCCACGTCCGCTCCGACGTCGCCACCGACAACCCGGTCCCCACCCCGCCCTTCCAGGGCACGCGGGTCATCAAGGGCATCCAGCTCAAGGAGTACGCGAGCTGGCTCGACGAGGGCGCCCTCTTCAAGGGCCAGTGGGGCCTCAAGCAGGCCCGCGCCGGCGACGGCCCCACCTACGAGGAGCTGGCCGAGACCGAGGGCCGGCCCCGGCTGCGCGGCCTCCTGGACAAGCTCCAGACGGAGAGCCTGCTGGAGGCGGCCGTCGTCTACGGCTATTTCCCATGCGTCTCCAAGGACGACGACCTGATCATCCTCGACGAGCAGGGCAACGAGCGGACGCGCTTCACGTTCCCGCGCCAGCGTCGTGGCCGCCGGCTGTGCCTGGCCGACTTCTTCCGCCCGGAGGAGTCCGGCGAGACGGACGTCGTCGGCCTCCAGATCGTCACCATGGGCAACCGCATCGGCGAGGAGACCGCCAAGCTCTTCGAGGCCAACGCCTACCGCGACTACCTCGAACTGCACGGCCTGTCCGTCCAGTTGGCAGAGGCGCTCGCCGAGTACTGGCACGCACGGGTCCGCTCCGAACTGGGCTTCGCCGGCGAGGACCCGGCAGACGTCGAGGACATGTTCGCCCTCAAGTACCGGGGCGCCCGCTTCTCCCTCGGCTACGGCGCCTGCCCCGACCTGGAGGACCGCGCCAAGATCGCCGACCTCCTGCAGCCCGAGCGCATCGGCGTCCACCTCTCCGAGGAGTTCCAGCTCCACCCCGAGCAGTCCACCGACGCCATCGTGATCCACCACCCCGAGGCGAAGTACTTCAACGCACGCTGAGTTCCAGCGCACGCTGATCGGACAAGACGTACACTTGACGTCCACCGCAGGCCGGTTGCCCTATGTGCACTGGCTGCCCGGGGGGGGCGTGCGCTTCACCCAGGAGGCGCGGGAGATGGGCCCGGTCACCACAGCTGTGCTCGACAACACCTGCGGCAACCTGATCCAGATCGTGCACCAAGCGCAGTATGGGGAACAACTGGCGGTCGGCGACAGGGGGAAGGCCCCGCGCCGGCCCCGAAAACCGGTGGCGGACCGTGTCGACGCACGCGACGATGCCCCCATGGACGCGCGTGAGCACGG
>NZ_AEJB01000003.1 GCF_000331005.1 Streptomyces turgidiscabies Car8 | reverse complement strand
GGCGAGTGTATGTGGAAACGGTTCCCATTATCTAGAGGGCGAGGCCGGTCAGTACGAGGACGCGCTCGTACGTGTAGTCGTCCATCGCGAACCTGACGCCCTCGCGTCCGACACCGGACTGCTTGGCACCGCCGTACGGCATCTGGTCGGCGCGGTAGGACGGCACGTCGCCGATGACGACACCGCCGACCTCCAGGGCACGGTGGGCCCGGAAGGCGGCCTGGAGGTCATGGGTGAACACGCCTGCCTGGAGGCCGTACTTGGAGTCGTTGGCGGCGGCGAAGGCCTCGGCCTCGCCGTCCACCCTCCGCACGGTGAGGACCGGCCCGAAGACCTCCTCGCAGGAGATCGTGACGTCGGCGGGTACGTCGGTGAGGACGGTCGGCGCGTACGAGGCACCGTCCCGCTTGCCACCGGCGAGGAGGCTGGCTCCCGCCTTCACGGCTTCGTCGACCCAGGCCTCGACCCGCTTGGCCGCGTCCTCGCTGACCAGTGGCCCGACGTCGGTGGCGCCGTCGGCCGGGTCGCCGGTCACCTGCGCCTCGACGGCGGCGACGATACGGGGCAGCAGCCGGTCGTACACGGCGGTGTCCGCGATGACCCGCTGCACGGAGATGCAGGACTGGCCGCCCTGGTAGTTGGAGAACGTGGCGATACGGGTCGCCGCCCAGTCGAGGTCGGCGTCGGAGGCGTAGTCGCCGAGGACGACGGCCGCGCCGTTGCCTCCCAGCTCGAGGGTGCAGTGCTTGCGCGGCACGGAGTCCATGATCGCGTAGCCGACCTGCTCCGACCCGGTGAACGAGATCACCGGCAGCCGCGGGTCCTGCACGAGGGCGGGCATACGGTCGTTGGCGACCGGGAGGACGCTCCAGGAACCGGCGGGCAGGTCGGTCTCGGCGAGGAGTTCGCCGATGATCAGGCCGGAGAGAGGCGTGGCCGGGGCCGGCTTCAGGATGATGGGGGCGCCTGCCGCGATCGCCGGGGCGATCTTGTGGGCGCAGAGGTTGAGGGGGAAGTTGAAGGGCGCGATACCGAGGACGACGCCCTTCGGGAAGCGCCGGGTGAGGGCGAGACGGCCCTGACCGCCGAGGTCTGTGTCGAGGCGCTGCGCCTCGCCGCCGTTGAAGCGCCGGGCTTCCTCGGCGGCGAACCGGAACACGGAGACGGCTCGGCCGACCTCGCCGCGGGCCCACTTGATCGGCTTGCCGTTCTCGGCGGAGATGAGCTGGGCGATCTCCTCCGTGCGCTCGACGAGACGCCGGCTGACGTGGTCGAGGGCGGCGGCACGGACGTGGGCCGGGGTGGCGGCGAACTCGTCGCGGACGGCGTGGGCGGCGGCGACGGCTTCCTCGACCTGGGCCTCGGTCGGCACGCCGACCTTGCCGACGAGGCGTCCGTCCCAGGGGGAGGTGACGTCGAAGGTGGTCTCGCCGGTGGCCTGACGGCCGGCGAGCCAGAAGGCGTGGGTGACGGGCGGCGTGGAGGT
>NZ_AEJB01000002.1 GCF_000331005.1 Streptomyces turgidiscabies Car8 | reverse complement strand
AGCCCTGTGGCGCGTGCGGATCGATCCAGCCCCCTCCCGGACCAAAGAGCCCTCCCTAGGAGTCCCCTTCATGAAGACGATCGACGAACTCCTCGCTGAAGGAGTCGACGGCAAGCGGGTCTTCGTCCGCGCCGACCTGAACGTGCCGCTGGCCGACGGAGCCATCACTGACGACGGCCGCATCCGGGCCGTCCTGCCCACCGTCAAGGCCCTCGCGGACGCCGGCGCCAAAGTCCTCGTCGCCTCCCACCTGGGCCGCCCCAAGGGCGCCCCGGACCCTGCCTTCTCCCTGCGGCCCGCCGCCGAGCGCCTCGGCGAGCTCCTGGACGCCCCTGTGGCCTTCGCCCAGGACACCGTCGGCCCCGCCGCCCACGACGCCGTGAACGGCCTCGAGGCCGGCCAGGTCGCGGTGCTCGAGAACCTGCGCTTCAACGCCGGCGAGACATCGAAGGACGACACCGAGCGCGGCGAGTTCGCCGATCAGCTCGCCGCCCTCGCCGATGTCTACGTGGGCGACGGCTTCGGCGCCGTGCACCGCGGACACGCCTCGGTCCTCGACCTGCCGGCCCGCCTGCCGCACTACGCCGGCTACCTCATCGCCACCGAGGTCGGCGTCCTCAAGAAGCTCACCGAGGACGTCAAGCGGCCCTACGTCGTCGTCCTCGGCGGCGCCAAGGTCTCCGACAAGCTCGCCGTCATCGACCAGCTCCTCGGCAAGGCCGACCGCATCCTCATCGGAGGCGGCATGGTGTTCACGTTCCTCAAGGCCAAGGGGTACGAGATCGGTGCCTCCCTCGTTCAGGAGGACCAGCTCCCGGCCGTCAACGAGTACATCGAGCGCGCGGAGAAGAACGGCGTCGAGCTGATCCTCCCCGTCGACGTGCTGGCCGGCTCGGCCTTCCCCGACCTGAAGACCAAGGCTCCGGCCAACCCGGCCACCGTCGCCGCCGACGCGATGCCCGCGGACCGGATGGGACTGGACATCGGTCCGGAGTCCAGCACGCTCTACGCCTCGAAGCTCGCCGACGCCGGCACCGTCTTCTGGAACGGTCCCATGGGCGTCTTCGAACACCCCGACTACGCCGAGGGCACCAAGGCGGTCGCCCAGGCCCTCCTCGACTCCCCGGCCTTCACGGTCGTCGGCGGCGGAGACTCCGCCGCCGCCGTGCGCATCCTGGGCTTCGACGAGAACGCATTCGGCCACATCTCGACCGGCGGCGGCGCCTCCCTCGAATACCTCGAGGGCAAGACGCTTCCCGGTCTCGCCGCACTGGAAGGCTGACCCCGCACATGACCACTCGCACGCCCCTGATGGCGGGCAACTGGAAGATGAACCTCAACCACCTCGAGGCCATCGCCCACGTCCAGAAGCTCGCCTTCGCCCTCGCGGACAAGGACTACGAGGCCTGTGAGGTCGCGGTTTTGCCGCCCTTCACCGACCTGCGTTCGGTTCAGACCCTGGTCGACGGCGACAAACTGAAGATCAAGTACGGCGCCCAGGACATCTCCGCGCACGACACCGGCGCCTACACGGGTGAGATCTCCGGCCCGATGCTGGCCAAGCTCAAGTGCACCTACGTGGCGATCGGCCACTCGGAGCGCCGCCAGTACCACAACGAGACCGACGAGCTCGTCAACGCCAAGGTGAAGGCCGCCTACAAGCACGGCCTCACGCCGATCCTGTGCGTCGGCGAGGAGCTGGAGGTCCGTGAGGCGGGCAACCACGTCTCCCACACGCTCGCGCAGGTCGAGGGCGGCCTCAAGGACGTCGCGGCCGAGCAGGCCGAGACGGTCGTCATCGCGTACGAGCCCGTCTGGGCCATCGGCACCGGCAAGGTCTGCGGCTCCGACGACGCCCAGGAGGTCTGCGCGGCGATCCGCGCGAAGCTCGCCGAGCTCTACTCCCAGGACGTCGCCGACGCCGTACGCATTCAGTACGGCGGCTCGGTGAAGTCCGGGAACGTCGCCGAGATCATGGCGAAGCCCGACATCGACGGCGCGCTCGTCGGCGGTGCCTCGCTGGACGCCGACGAGTTCGTCAAGATCGTTCGGTTCCGCGACCAGTGAGTATGCGCTAGGAGCGATCCGTCGTACTCTTGCGGGGCCGAAACTAGTATTTGGTGCGCCGAGCGTTCCGAATGAGAGTTCCGGCCCCGTCGTCCATCAGAATCCGAGGAAGTTGGTCCAGCCGTGGTTTTGGGGTTCTCGATCGCCCTGATCGTCTTCAGCCTGCTGCTGATGCTGCTGGTGCTGATGCACAAGGGGAAGGGCGGCGGCCTCTCCGACATGTTCGGTGGCGGCATGCAGTCGTCCGTCGGCGGCTCCTCGGTCGCCGAGCGCAACCTCGACCGCATCACCGTGGTGATCGGCCTGTTGTGGTTCGCGTCCATTGTCGTACTCGGCATCCTGATGAAGGTGAACAACTGATCAGCGGCTGACACCGGTCGTCAAATACCGGTACGACAGCACATTACGCACGCACATTCCGCACGTAAGGCCCCATGTTCGGTACGCCCTGCCAAGGGCGGCCTATCATGGGGCTTGCGTCTTGGTGCAGGGCCTGTAACTCCAAGCACTGGACGCGCGTTGGGCCTTACGTAGACTGAGGCGCTCGCAACGAAGCGAAACGCCGACTCGCTTCGCGGCACCATTACGCAGGGAGTTACGACCGTGGCAAGTGGCAACGCGATCCGAGGAAGCCGGGTCGGGGCGGGGCCGATGGGCGAGGCCGAGCGTGGCGAGTCCGCGCCGCGTCTGCGCATCTCCTTCTGGTGCTCCAACGGACACGAAACGGTGCCCAGCTTCGCCAGCGACGCGCAGGTCCCCGACACCTGGGACTGTCCGCGGTGCGGCTTTCCCGCCGGACAGGACCGGGACAACCCACCGGCCCCGCCGCGCACCGAGCCGTACAAGACGCACCTGGCGTATGTACGAGAACGGCGCAGCGACGCGGACGGCGAGGCGATCCTCGCCGAGGCCCTCGCCAAACTGCGGGGCGAGATCTAGGAGTTGACGGCCGGCCAGGCACCGAAAGGTGCCTGGCCGGAGCCGTTTGACGGGGCGTCGGCCAACGGCGCCCCGACCGATTGTCAGTGGTGCCCTCTACGGTTTGTGAATCGGCGAACCGCGAGGGGGAATGGTGACGACGGTCGAGATGGCGGGAGCGCGTGTGCCCGCGTGGCGCGGGGGATTCGGGCGGTTGTGGAGCGCCGCCGTACTCTCCAGCTTCGGCGACGCGCTGCGCACGGCGGCACTGCCCCTGCTCGCCGTGACACTCACCGACAACCCCCTGCTCATCGCCTCCGTGACGGCCTGCGGCTATCTGCCCTGGCTCGTCTTCGGACTGCTCGGCGGTGCCGTCGCGGACCGCGTCGACCAGCGGCGCGCCATGTGGACGGTCGATGCGCTGCGAGGGCTGCTGGTCGCCTGTTTCGCCGTGGCCGTCGGCCTCGGGCACGCCTCGATCGGCCTGCTCGTCGCGCTCGCCTTCGCACTGACCACCCTTCAGACCCTCTTCGACAACGCCTCGACGGCCCTGTTGCCGAGCATCGTCGACAAGGAGGCGCTCGGCGGCGCGAACGCCCGACTGATGACCGGGCAGCGCGTCGCGGGCGGTCTGCTGGCCGCTCCGGTGGTGCCCGTACTGATCGTGGTGGGCGCGGCCGTCCCGTTCGCGGCCGATGCCGTCACCTTCCTGGCGGGGGCGGCCCTGGTCGCCTCGCTGCGCCCCGACGGGCCCGCGCGGACGCCCAGACCGGCGGGCAGCACCCTGCGCACGGAGATCGCGGCGGGCCTGCGCGCCCTGTGGCACGACAGGCCGCTGCGTGGCCTGTGCGCTGCCACGGCACTGTGCAACATCGGCATGGGTGCCCTCATCGCGACGATGGTGCTGCTGGTGACCCGATGGCTGGACGCGGGCAACGGAGGGTACGCGGCGGCGATGACCGCGTACACCGTCGGCAGCCTCGCCGGCGGCGTACTGAACGCCTGGCTGGTCGGCCGACTCGGGCGGATACGGGCCGTGCTGCTCGCCGGAACGGTGCAGACCGGCGCGCTGGTCGTCATGGGTTCGGTGCGCAGCCTCGCCGCGCTGGTGGCCGCCCTGGCGGCGTTCGGGCTCATGGGTATGGTGTGGAACGTCAACACGACGACGCTGATGCAGAGCCGCAGCCCCGCCGCGATGCTGGGCCGGATCAGCTCGGCCTTCCGGACGCTGGCGGTCGCCGGAGCACCCCTGGGCGCACTGCTGGGCGGGGCCGTCGCGACAGCGTGGGGACTCAACACCCCGGCGTTGCTGGCCGCGGCTTTCTTCGTCCTGTCGGTCGCCGCACTGATACCGGCGCTGAAGTCGGACGTATCTGTTGTTGGATCTGTTGTCGGATCGGATGACGGTAGGACGACAGCTCGACCAACAGGCTGATCAATTAGGTTGGGACCGGCAGCGGGGGCCCAGGCAGGAAAGAGGCGGAAGTCCGAGATGAACGCAGACAGCCGTAACAGGCTCAACCAGACGCCCGAGTGGGCGGCTTTGGCCAAGCACCGTGAGGAGCTGGCGGACACCCGTCTGCGGGACCTGTTCGCGACCGACCCCGGACGCGGTGCCGGATACATGCTGCAGGTCGGCGACCTGCACATCGACTACTCCAAGCACCTCGTCACCGACGAGACCCTCGCCCTTCTCCAGGAACTGGCCGCGGCGACGGGTGTGTTCGGGCTGCGGGATGCCATGTTCCGGGGCGAGAGGATCAACATCACCGAGGACCGGGCGGTGCTGCACACGGCGCTGCGGGCGCCGCGTGGCGCGGTGGTCGAGGTCGACGGTGAGAACGTGGTGCCGGCGGTGCACGCGGTGCTGGACCGGATGGCCGCTTTCGCGGAGCGGGTGCGGTCGGGTGAGTGGACCGGTCACACGGGCCGGCGTATCCGGAATGTCGTCAACATCGGTATCGGTGGCTCGGATCTGGGTCCGGCGATGGCGTACGACGCGTTGCGGGCGTTCACCGCACGGGAGCTGACGTTCCGGTTCGTGTCGAACGTGGACGGCGCGGACCTGCACGAGGCGGTGCGGGACCTGGATCCGGCGGAGACGCTGTTCATCGTGGCGTCGAAGACGTTCACGACGATCGAGACGATCACGAATGCGACGTCGGCGCGGTCGTGGCTGCTGGCGGGGCTCGGTGGTGACGAGAAGGCGGTCGCCCGGCATTTCGTGGCGTTGTCGACGAACTCGGGGAAGGTCGCCGACTTCGGGATCGACACGGCGAACATGTTCGAGTTCTGGGACTGGGTCGGCGGCCGGTACTCGTACGACTCGGCGATCGGGCTGTCGCTGATGATCGCGATCGGGCCGGAGCGGTTCCGGGAGATGCTGGACGGGTTCGCGCTGGTCGACGAGCACTTCCGGACGGCTCCGGCGGAATGCAACGCACCGTTGCTGCTGGGGTTGTTGGGTGTCTGGTACGGCAATTTCTTCGGGGCGCAGTCGCATGCGGTGCTGCCGTACTCGCACTATCTGTCCAAGTTCACGGCGTACCTGCAGCAGCTGGACATGGAGTCCAACGGCAAGTCGGTCGACCGTGACGGGCTGCCGGTGGAGTGGGAGACCGGACCGGTGGTGTGGGGGACGCCCGGTACCAACGGGCAGCACGCCTACTACCAGTTGATCCACCAGGGGACGAAGGTCATCCCGGCGGACTTCATCGGCTTCGCCGAGCCGGTGGCGGAGCTGAGCGACGAACTCAAGGGCCAGCACGACCTGTTGATGGCCAACTTCTTCGCGCAGACCCAGGCGCTGGCCTTCGGGAAGACCCCGGAGGAGGTTCGGGCGGAGGGGGTGCCGGAGGAGTTGGTCGCTCACAAGACGTTCCGGGGTGATCATCCGACGACGACTGTGCTGGCGGGGGAGCTGAGTCCGTCCGTGCTGGGGCAGTTGATCGCGCTCTACGAGCACAAGGTGTTCGTGCAGGGTGCGGTGTGGAACATCGACTCGTTCGACCAGTGGGGGGTTGAGTTGGGGAAGGTGCTGGCGAAGCGGGTGGAGCCGGCGTTGACGGAGGGGGTGGAGGTGGCGGGGTTGGATGCGTCCACCTCGGCGCTGGTTGCCAAGTATCGCGAGCTGCGCGGGAGGTAAGGGGGGTTCTCGCCCCCGCCGCCCCTACCCGTCCCATCCCGTTCCT
>NZ_AEJB01000001.1 GCF_000331005.1 Streptomyces turgidiscabies Car8 | reverse complement strand
GGCGCATCCCGACCTGCGGGAGGCAAGGGGCAGCCCCCTTGTTGTGCGCCGAGCGCCGAGCGTTGGCTTCGTCCGCGTCCATACTGCGTTCAGCAAAAGCATGGGCATGGCGCGGGGTGGCGGAGTCTGGCGTTTTGCGTCCCGCGTATTTCTCTCCGCCTCCGCCAAGGGAGGATGGGACACGGCCGTCGGTGGTTAAGACGCCCGGGTCCGTCGCCAGGTTCCGGGCGGTTGGACACCCCGTTCACGTACTACGACTCACTCGCTCCACGTCGGCGCGCGGACCCTCTACGGGAACCCTCCGTTGCCGCCGTCCCCGTTGCCGTTCCCGTTGTTGCCGCCGTTGCCGTTGCCCTGGATGAAGCCCTCGGGGATGGAGAAGGTCGGGTTCGGGAACGTCGTGTTGCCGCCGTTGTCGTTGTTGCCGACCGTCGCGCCACCGTTGTTGTTGCCGTTGTCGTCCCCGTTGTCGCCGTCATTGCCGCCGTTGTCGTCCTGCTTCGGGGGGGCCGGCTCGATGATGGGGATGATGTTGAACTTGCCTGAGTCCTTGCCCTGGAGTGCGCCGGTCATGGCGTCCTTCCAGATGGGGCCCGGGACCTTGCCGCCGAAGACGAGGTCGTAGTATTCGCCGCCGATCCTGATGTTGCGCATCTTCACGTTCTGCATGGCGCTGCCGACCCAGACGGCGCCGGACAGCGTCGGCGTGTAGCCGACGAACCAGGCGTTCTTGCGCTCGTCCGTCGTACCCGTCTTACCCGCGTTGTCGCGGCCGTCGGTGAGGCCGGCCGACTGACCGGTGCCGGAGTCGATGACGCCCTGGAGCAGGGTGTTGATCGTGTCCGCGGTCGTCTCCGACATCGCACGGGAGCACGTCGACTTCGGGACCTCCAGCGACTTCTGCGTGCCGTTGGCCTTCTGCGTGATCGACTCGATGGCGATCGGCGTGCAGTACATGCCCCGGGAGGCGAAGGCCGCGTACGCGCTCGCCATCGTCAGCGGGGAGATGCCCCGGGAGCCGAGGGCGATGGCCGGCACCTCGGGCAGCTTGTCGCCGTTGCCCTGCCTGACGTGCAGTGCGTCGGTCATGTTCATCACCGGGCACAGACCGATGTCGGAGATCATCTGCACGAAGTAGGTGTTGACCGACAGCGCCATCGCCTTCTTCAGGCGGTAGGGGCCCTTCTCCGACTCGCTCTCGTTCTCCAGCTTCGCGTTCTCCAGGTTGGTCCACGGCTTGCCGCTGCACGTCTGGACCGGGCTCGGGTACTCCATCTCGTACGGCGCCGAGTACTGCTGGATCGCCGGGCGCCCCTCCTCCAGGGCCGCCGCCGCCACGAACGGCTTGAACGTCGAACCGGTCGGGAAGCCGTAGTTGGAGCCGCCCCGGTCGCTGCCGACCGAGTAGTTGATCTCGGTCTGGTTCTTGCCGTAGCCGTACGGCTTCGACTGGCCCATGCCGAGGATCTTGCCGGTGCCCGGCTCGACCAGCGTGACCGCTGTCGCCACCGAGTCCGACTGGTACACGTGTTCCTTGATCGACGCCTGTACGGACGCCTGCGACTGCGGGTCCAGCGTCGTACGGATGGTCAGGCCGCCCTGGTTCCAGATCTTCGCCCGGTCCGCGCGGGTCTTGCCGAAGACGGGGCTGGCGAGGAACTCCTTCTCGACGTACTTGCAGAAGAAGCCCGCCCCCTTGACCGCCGCGATGCAGCCGTTCTTGGGCTCGCTGACCTTCAGGCCGAGCGGCTTCTCCTGGGCGGCGGCGGCCTCCTGCGGGGAGATGTCACCGACCTCCGCCATGCGCTTGAGCACGGTGTTACGGCGCTTGGTGGCCTCCGCCGGGTCGTTCACCGGGTCGTACCGGGTCGGCGACTGGACGATGCCGGCCAGCAGGGCCGCCTGGGGGAGGGTGAGGTCCTTCGCGGACTTGGAGAAGTAGCGGCGGGCGCCGGCCTCGACGCCGTAGGCCTGCTGGCCGAAGAACGTGATGTTCAGGTAGTTCTCGAGGATCTTCTTCTTGCCCAGCTCCTCCTCGACCTGGATCGCGTACTTCAGCTCCTTGATCTTGCGGCCGATCGTCTGCTGCTGGGCCTGCGCGACCTTCGTCGGGTCGTCACCGGCCTCCTCGACGAACACGTTCTTCACCAGCTGCTGCGTGAGCGTGGAGGCGCCCTCCGCGACGCCGCCGCTCTGCGCGTTCTTGTTGAGCGCCCGCAGGACGCCCTTGAGGTCGATCGCGCCGTGCTCGTAGAACCGGGAGTCCTCGATCGCGACGATCGCCTTCTGCATGTACGGCGAGATGTCCTTGAGCTCGACGACCGTGCGGTCGCGTGAGTAGACCGTCGCCAGCTGGCCGCCCTTGGCGTCCAGGATCGTGGTGCGCTGGCTCAGCGGCAGGGTCTTGAGATTGGCCGGGATCTCGTCGAACCCCTCGACCGAACCCTTGGCCGCGAGACCGAGCGCGCCGGCGGCGGGCAGGGCGATGCCCGCCATGACGGCTCCCGCGAGCACGCTGACACCGAGGAACTTGGCGGCCTGCTGCGTTACCGACAGGCCTCCGCCCGAGCGCTTGTTTGGCATAAGGGCAGCCTACGTTCTCATTCGCCGGACACACGTACAGGCCTTGGCCTAAGCTCCTCACAACTGTCACAGCTGTGAGGTCACGTATCAATACGTCCCTCAGACCGGAATCGTTTCGGATGTAGTCCAACTATTTTTGTGGAGTACGTGCCCGGATTGACCTCGTGTGTCACGAGGTATCCGTTGTGACCCAGCTGAACTGTCCCCCTTTGCCGGGATGGTCACGCATGTCGGTCGCTCACTCCCCTGGGTGATCTGCCGCTTACCCATAGTCCGTTCGGGCCATTCAAGATTGGGCCCGAAGGGGGTGTTGCGCTGTGCCCGCCTTCCGTAACGTCCTCAACTGGCGCGGTGAATATGCCGCTGCCGCCGTGGGGGAGCCTCGATTCGGGAGAGGACGGCGCCGGTATGGGCTGGGTAACCGACTGGAGTGCGCAGGCGGGCTGCCGCACTACCGATCCGGATGAACTGTTCGTTCAAGGAGCAGCGCAGAACAGGGCCAAGGCGGTGTGCACCGGATGTCCGGTACGCACGGAATGCCTGGCTGACGCGCTCGACAACCGCGTCGAGTTCGGCGTGTGGGGAGGAATGACGGAGCGGGAGCGCCGCGCACTGCTGCGCAGGCGTCCCACCGTCACCTCGTGGCGTCGGCTGCTCGAAACCGCGCGTACGGAGTACGAGCGGGGGGCGGGGATCCTGCCCCTCGACGAGGAAGAGGTGTACGAGAACTACATGGCGGTGGGCTGAGCCGTCTCGGCCGGTCACTGCCCCTCTGGGTCGGTCACCGCCGTCTCGTCAGCTTTTCGTCCCAGCGACATCTCGTCTCAGTCGCTCGTCTCCGGAGGGTCCGGCAGCTCTGGCCGGTCGGTCGCGAGCCGGTCGCCGATGTTCCGCAGGCCCGCGAGGTCATGCACATCGCCGGGCAGTGCGGCGACTTCGGTGACCGCCACCTCCGGGTGGAGCGCGGTGAAGCGGTCCCGTGTGCGCTGCTCGCGGGAGAGCAGCTGCATACGGTCGGCGTGCAGCCGGAGCAGGCCGGCGGTGAGTTGCTGGACGGTGGGTTCGCTCGGGTCGGCGGTCGGGTCACTGTCGGTGGCGGTGGGGGAGCCTTCGACGTGTTCCTCGACGTCCGCCTCAGGTGCTGGTGACTGGGGTGTCTGGTCCGGACGATCTGAACCGCCGTACGGGTCGGGGGAGTTACGAAGTCCAGCTTTCCCGTCCTCCTGATCGACAATGCGGGGCTCTTCAAGATTTTCCGCGGCGGCGAGCGCGCGTTCGGCCGACAGCTGGGCGGCGCCGCTGCCGTGGACCCGGTTGAGCACCAGTCCGGCGAGCGGCATGTCCTCCGCGGCCAGCCGCTCCACGAAGTACGCGGCCTCGCGCAGTGCGTCCCGCTCAGGGGCCGCGACCACCAGGAACGCCGTGCCGGGCGCCTGAAGGAGCTGGTAGGTGGCGTCGGCGCGGGTACGGAACCCACCGAAGGTGGTGTCCATCGCCGCGACGAACGTCTGTACGTCCTTGAGGAGTTGGCCGCCCAGGAGCTTGCCGAGGGTGCCGGTCATCATCGACATCCCGACGCTCAGGAACTTCATCCCCGCGCGCCCGCCCAGCTTCGCCGGCGCCGTCAGCAGCCGGATCAGCCGGCCGTCGAGAAACGAACCGAGCCTCTTCGGGGCGTCCAGGAAGTCCAGCGCGGACCGGGACGGAGGCGTGTCGACGACGATGAGATCCCACTCGTCGCGCGCCCGCAGCTGACCCAGCTTCTCCATCGCCATGTACTCCTGCGTGCCCGCGAAGCCCGCCGAGAGTGACTGGTAGAAGGGGTTGGAGAGGATCGCGGCGGCCCGCTCGCGGTCGGCGTGCGCCTCGACGATCTCGTCGAAGGTCCGCTTCATGTCGAGCATCATGGCGTGCAGTTCGCCGCCACCCTCAACGCCCTTGACCCGCCGCGGGACGTTGTCGAGCGAGTCGATGCCCATGGACTGGGCGAGTCTGCGAGCGGGGTCGATGGTCAGCACCACCACCTTCCGACCCCGCTCGGCGGCGCGCAGTCCGAGCGCCGCCGCGGTGGTCGTCTTGCCGACCCCGCCGGATCCGCAGCACACCACGATCCGCGTCCTCGGATCGTCGATCAGCGGGTCCACCTCGAGCACGCGCGCGGGGGACAGGCCGTGGCGGGAGGCGGAGTCGTGCGGGTCCGGGCTCATGAAATCCTCTGCTTCCGCAGCTCGTTGGCCAGTTCGTACAGACCTGCGAGGTCCATGCCCTCGGCGAACAACGGCAGTTCGTGCAAGGGCAGATCCAACCCGCCCAGCACGGACCGCTGTTCGTGCTCCAGCGCGTACCGCTCGGCGTACTCCTCGACCTGGGCCAGCAGGGGGTCCACCAGCTTCTCGGCGTTCCCTCCGCGCCGCGCCCCGCCGAGCCCGGCGGCCGACAGCGACCGCGCGAGCGCGGTGCGCGGGGCCGCCCGTACGAGTTCCAGCTCGGCCTCGTCCAAAACCTCGGGCCGCACCATGTTGACGATGATCCGCCCCACCGGCAGCTTCGCCGCCCGCAGCTCGGCGATACCGTCCGCGGTCTCCTGGACGGGCATCTCCTCCAGCAGTGTCACCAGATGCACCGCCGTCTCGGGCGACTTGAGCACGCGCATCACGGCCTGGGCCTGGTTGTGTATCGGGCCGATCTTCGCGAGGCCGGCCACCTCGTCGTTGACGTTCAGGAAACGGGTGATGCGGCCGGTCGGCGGGGCGTCCATCACGACGTGGTCGTAGGCGAACCGCCCGCTCTTCTCCTTCCGCCGGACCGCCTCGCACGCCTTTCCGGTCAGGAGTACGTCCCTGATGCCGGGGGCGATGGTGGTGGCGAAGTCGATCGCGCCGAGTTTCTTCAGGGCACGACCGGCGCTCCCGAGTTTGTAGAACATCTGGAGGTAGTCCAGCAGTGCCTGCTCGGGGTCGATGGCGAGGGCGAACACCTCCCCGCCCCCGGGAGCGACGGCGATCTTCCGCTCCTCATAAGGCAGCACTTCGGTTTCGAAGAGCTGCGCGATGCCCTGCCTGCCCTCGACCTCGACGAGAAGCGTGCGCTTCCCCTCGGATGCGAGGGCGAGCGCGAGCGCTGCGGCGACCGTGGTCTTTCCGGTCCCGCCCTTACCGCTGACGACCTGGAACCTGCTCACGTATTCGAGACTAACCAGTCCGGCTCGAACCTACGCCGGAGGCTGTGGACAACGTGGGCGCGGGGCGCTTGGCGGCAGCGGATAAAGTCGCCTCCATGACCAAGTGGGAATACTCGACCGTGCCGCTGCTCGTCCACGCCACGAAGCAGATTCTGGACACCTGGGGCGAGGACGGCTGGGAGCTCGTCCAGGTCGTGCCCGGGCCGAACAACCCCGAGCAGCTCGTGGCGTACCTGAAGCGGGAGAAGGCGTGAGCGCGGTAGAGGCGCGCCTCGCCGAGCTGGGCCTGACCCTGCCGGCGGTCGTGCCGCCGCTGGCCGCCTACCAGCCGGCCGTGCGGTCGGGGGTGTACGTGTACACCTCGGGCCAGCTGCCCATGGTGGACGGGAAACTTCCGGTCACCGGGAAGGTGGGCGCGGAAGTCACGCCGGAGGAGGCCAAACAACTGGCCCGTACGTGTGCGCTGAACGCGCTCGCGGCGGTCAAGTCGGTCGCCGGTGACCTCGACCTGGTCGCGCGCGTCGTGAAGGTCGTCGGCTTCGTCGCCTCGGCGCCGGACTTCACGGGGCAGCCCGGGGTGATCAACGGCGCGAGCGAACTCCTCGGCGAGGTACTGGGTGACAAGGGCGTCCACGCACGCAGCGCGGTCGGAGTGGCGGTACTGCCGCTTGACGCGCCGGTAGAGGTAGAGGTCCAGGTAGAGCTGGTCGGTCTCTAGCCCGTTGAGGGTCCCCCCTCTGGGGGAGTTTGAGGACGAGCGCGTCCAGCGCGAAACGGGGGTTCTGGGGGGGCGCAGCCCCCAGAGGATGGGACAGGTACGGGCGGCGGGGGCGAAAGCACACTCGCGACCTCAAAACATGCGCGCACCACGGCATAGCCTCCGCCCATGGCAAACGGGCAGTGGTACCCACCG